>NZ_JBFAHL010000007.1:87215-510254 GCF_040654155.1 Amycolatopsis sp. NPDC050768 | reverse complement strand
TTCGACGCGCGCTCGGTGCTCAGCCTCGCCGAAGACGCCTTCGAGGTCGGCCGCCACCTCGTCGGCGACCACGTGTCCGTGCTGCAGCAGGGCCGTTCCCTTAACCAGGTGCGGCCGGGCCAGGGCGCCGTGGTCCGCGTAGGCGCCGAACTCGTCGCCGCCTACCGCGCCGAAACAGGCGACCTGCACACCGTCGAAGCCCACTGCACGCACCTCGGCTGCCTGGTGACCTTCAACGACGCGGAACACACCTGGGACTGCCCGTGCCACGGCTCCCGCTTCGCGCCCGACGGCGCGGTCGTCCAGGGCCCCGCCGTCCGGCCGTTGCGCCGGCATCCGCGCTGAACCATCAGCACGCCCTTGGCCTGTTCGACGGCCCCTCCGATCGACTGGTACCGACGCATCGGTATCGCGCGCCACGGGCAACCACCCCGAAGCGTGATTTCGGGGGCCCCACCCGGGGTATCTGGCGGGAATGACGCGGCTGCGACGCAGCGTCCTCACCGCCCCGGGCATCCGGCGGGTGCGACGCGGGCACGGGTTCTCCTACCTCGATCCCGCCGGCGACCGGCTCGCCGAAGACGAGGCGCTGGAGCGGATCGAGGACCTGGTCATCCCGCCGGTGTGGCGTGACGCGTGGATCGCGCCGCAGCCGAACGGCCACATCCAGGCCGTCGGCACGGACGCCGCCGGTCGGCGGCAGTACCTGTACCACCCGCAGTGGCGCCGCGACCGCGACGAGGAGAAGCACGACCGGGTGCTGGCCATGGCGAAGCGGCTGCCCGGATGGCGGACCCAGGTCGAGGACGACCTGGCCGAACGCGGACTCACCGAACGCCGCGTGCTCGGCGCCGCGCTGCGGATGCTCGACCGGGGCATCTTCCACACCGGCGGCGAGGAGTACGCCCAGGAGAACGGCAGCCACGGCGTGGCCACCCTGCTGCGTGAGCACGCCTGTGTGCGCGAGGGTGCCTGCGTGTTCGAGTACCCGGCCAAAGGCGGCGCCGCGGTGATCCGCCAGGTCTCCGAAGCGCTCGGCAACACCCCGGCCGTGTGCCGGGTGTCCTATGTGGACCCCCGAGTGGTCGAAGCCTACCGCTGGTCACGGACGATCAGCCGAGCCCTTGAGCCGCGCCGCGAAAGCCGAGAGCGAGAACCCGCGCAGGGCGCTGCCCGCGCGGGCGACGCCGTTCACCGTCAGCGGCGGCGGAACGCCAGGATCGCGATTCCGTCGCGCAGCGCGCCGCCGCCACGGCCGGGCTGCCTGCGGTGCTCCGCCTGCTCGCCGAGCGGACCGTGCCGGCCGGCGGGCATGAAGCCGCCGCGGCGGGGTAACCAGCGGCCATGACGATGCTGTCCTCCCCCGTCCTGCCCGCCGCCCGGGGCCCGCTTTCCGCCACGGTCGCCGCGGCGCTGTCCGCTCCGCCGACTGGGCGGCCGTTGGTGCTCGACGCTCTCGCGGGCGCCCAGCCGTTCGGCAACGACCTGCAACTCGCGCTGCACCTCTGCTACGAACAGCACTACCAGGGAACGCCGGCGTCGACGAGACGTGGGAGTGGGATCCGGACCTGCTCCGGGCCCGCGCGGCACTGGAGCACCAGTTCCTGACCGGCCTCCAGGGCGCGGTACCCGGTGGCCACGACGTCGGCGCCGAGTTCGAGGCCCTGCTCGTCGAGCCGATCGACAGCTCCGGCGTTTCCCACTTCCTTCGCGACGAAGGAAAGTGGTGGCACGTGCGGGAGGTCTTCGCCCACCGCTCGATCTACCACCTCAAGGAAGGCGACCCCCACGCGTGGGTCATTCCGAGACTGTGCGGCCGGGCCAAGGCCGCACTCGTGGCAGTCGAGTTCGACGAGTTCGGCGGCGGCCGGGCGGAATCCGCCCATTCGCGCTTGTTCGCCGACCTCTTGCGCGGCGCCGAGCTGCCGGACGGCTACCTCGCTCTGCTGGAGCACGTGCCCGCACCGATGATCGCGATCGTCAACATGATGTCGCTGTTCGGTCTGCACCGGTCGCTGCGGGGCGCGCTCGTCGGTCATTTCGCCGCCACTGAGGTGACCACGGGACCGTCAGCGCACCGGATGGTGCAAGCGCTGACCCGCCTGGGTGCCGCCGAGGCGTGCAAGCTCTTCTACACCGAGCACATCGAGGCCGACGCCGTCCACGAGCAGGTGATGCGCCACGTCGTCGTCGGCGACCTGCTCACCCGGGATCCCGGGATCCCGGGCTCGCGGCCGACGTCGTGTTCGGCGTCCGGGCGACCAACCTCCTCGAAGCACGCCTCAGTGAGCACCTCCTGGCGTGCTGGCGCGCCGGGCGGTCCTCACTGCGTCAACCGTTGTCCCGAGTCCTCACCCGCTTGCGGTGGCTCGTGTCGCACAGCGGGAACCGCTTGCTGCGCCGGCACGTGCACACCGCGACGACGAAGTGGTCCGAGCGCACGACGTCCCCGTCCGGCGTCCCGGGAGCGTTGAAAAACCGATGGCCGCACCGAACAGCCGATTTCAGTGCCACAGCGGCAACGGGTAGTAACGCTCCTCAGCGGGGTCAGTCCGCCGAGCCCGTCTTACCGCGCCGCGACGATTGCTGCATCTATCGATCACCTGCAGGTGAAACATGCTTTCGACAAAAGATACCCATCAGTAAGAAGGCGAAATCACTGGAACCGCTTTCGTGATTTTTTCTCCCCATACCGCACGACGAAGAAATGTGTTTTCCATTTTCTCGCGTTTTCACGCAGAACCTTGCGGGTAGCCGAATCAAACGAAGTCACATTCCTGTTCGCCTTGGTTTCGGGGGCGGCGCGCGGGTTGTGCGGGACGAACTCGCTATCGCAAGAGTCAGGAGGAGCGGCCATGAAGGCAGGAACACGGATGGCGGTCGGAGTCGCGGCCGGTTATCTACTGGGGCGGACGAAGAAGGGGCGCCTCGCGTTGATGATCGCGGCCGCAGGGGCCACCGGCAAGGCCGGGGTGTCGCCGACGAAGCTCGTCCAAGGTGGTCTCAAGCAGCTGGGCTCGTCCGCGGAAATCGGCCAGCTGACGTCGCTGGCGCGTGACGAGTTGCTCTCCGCGGCGAAGGCCGCGGCGGTGACGGCCGCCAGCGGGAAGATCGAATCACTGAGCGAACGCCTCTCGGACGGCGGCGCGCTCACCCGCGGCAAGAAGTCCAAGGCCGACGACGAGCACGACGCCACGCCGGAAGACGAAGACGAAGCTGAAGTCGAGGACGAGGACGAAGACGAAGACCAGGAAGAGCCGGAGCCCGAGAAGCCCCAGCGCCGCCGTGCGGCGGCCCGCCGCTCGAGCGATGGCGACGAACGGCAGACACAGCGGCGTTCATCGAGCCGGCGGTCCACGCCGTCCGATGACGGCGACAAGAGTTCTGGCAGTACACGCACCGCCACCAAGCGCTCGCCCGTCCGCCGGGCGAGGAGGTGAACGCAGTGGTCACCAAAACGTTGAAGAAAACCACCGACAAGGCCACCAGCACAGCCGGCAAAGCGACCGGCACGGTCGCCGGCGCCGCGTCGAACGCGACCGGTGGCAACACGAGTGAGCTGACCGATGCCCTGCGCGGGCTGGGTCAAGCGGCCATGACCCGGGCGACGGGTTCCATCACGAAGCGGATCTCTTCGACGGCCGGGCGCCTGACCGACTTCGCCGAAGGCGGCGGCGGTGGCCTTCTCGAAGCGGCGACCGGTGGCAAGGGCAGCATCAAGGGCAAGGCGATGATGGGCGCCGCCAAGGGCGGCCTGTCCGGTATCGCGCAGAAGGTGAAGGACGCGTTCAGCGGCGGGGGCGGCCGTGGCAGCGGAAAGGGCAACAAGATCAAGCTCACCAACATCGTCGAGGAGATCGACATCGGTGCGCCGATCGACCTCGTGTACGACCAGTGGACCCGGTTCACCGACTTCCCGGCGTTCATGAAGAAGGTCAACAACGTCGAGCAGGTCAGCGAAGAGAAGACCGAGTGGAAGGCGCAGGTCCTCTGGTCGCACCGCACCTGGGAGGCGACCATCCTGGAGCAGGTGCCGTTCGAGCGGATCGTGTGGCGCTCCAAGGGCGCGAAGGGTCACGTTGACGGAGCGGTGACGTTCCACGAGCTCACGCCGGATCTCACCAAGGTCGTGCTGGTGCTCGCGTACCACCCGCAGGGGCTGTTCGAACGCACCGGCAACATCTGGCGGGCGCAGGGCCGCCGGGCGCGGCTGGAGCTCAAGCATTTCCGCCGCCACGTGATGACGGAAGACCTGCTGCACCCCGACGACATCGAGGGGTGGCACGGCGAGATCCACGACGGGCAGGTCGTCGAGCAGCAGGACGAGGGCGCCGACCGCGACGAGGCCGAGGACACCGGGCCCGAGCAGGACGAGGAGTCCGCCGACACCGGTTCCGAAGAGGACGAGGCCGCCGAGTCCGAGGAGGAGCCCGAAGAGGAAGAAGAGTCCGAAGAGGAGCCGGAGGAAGAGGAGCCGGAAGAGACCGAAGACACCGACGAAACCGAAGAGGCCGAAGAGACCGACGAGGCGGCCGAAGAAGAGCGGCCTCGTCGCGGCCGCGCTCGCGCCGGTGCCGGCGCCGGCAGAAGCCGAGGGAGCAGGCGATGACAACAGCAGTACAGCCCTCCGGTGGGGGCGGCGGCCTTGACCGGCCGTCCTCCAGCAGCCTCGCCGACGTGATCGACACGATCCTGGACAAGGGCCTCGTGATCGACGCGTACGTACGGGTGTCCTTGGTGGGCATCGAGCTGCTGACCATCGACGCCCGGATCGTGGTGGCCAGCGTCGACACCTACCTGCGGTTCGCGGAAGCGGTGAATCGGCTCGACATCTCGGGCACCGAGCAGAAGGGCCTGCCCGACCTCCTGGAGGACGTGACCTCCGGCGGCGCCAAGGCCAAGACGCGCGGTGCGCTCGAGGCAGCAGGCGACAAGCTGCGCGACATCCTCGGCGAAGACGAAGACGAGGAAGAACCCGTGAGCCGCGGCAGGAAGGGACGGTGAGGCGAGTGACCGCCGAAACCGGCACCGAGACGGAGACCGGAACCGAGACGGCGATCTACGTCTACGGCATCCTGCCCGCCGACGTCGAGATCGACGGCGACGCGCGTGGAGTGGGCGATCCGCCTTCCGCCGTGACCACAGTGCACAGTGGACCGATCGCCGCGCTGGTCAGCGAAATCCCCCAGGACACGCCGCTGGGCCGGCCGGAGGACCTTTCGGCGCACGCCGGGCTGCTGGACGCGGCGGCAGCCGAGGTCCCGGTGCTGCCGCTGCGCTTCGGCGCCGTGGTCGCGGACGAGCGAGCGGTGGTCGACGAGCTGCTCGACGCGAACCGCGATGACTTCACAGCAGCGCTGGAGGAGCTGGAGGGCAAAGCGGAGTACCTCGTCCGGGCGCGCTACGACGAGGGGGCCATCCTGCGGGAGATCCTGTCCGAGAACGACGGCATGGCGCAGCTCGCGGACGCGATCCGGGGCAAGCCACAGGATGCCACCCGCAACGAGCGCATGGCCCTGGGCGAGCAGATCACCCAGGCGATCGAGGCGAAGCGTGCGGTCGACACGCAACGGGTCGCCGACGCGCTGGCCGATTCGGTCGTGGAGCTCGCGCCGCGACAGCCGACTCACGATGAGGAGGCGGTGCACCTCGCGGTGCTGGCCGAGACCGACCGGCAGGGCGATCTGGAAGCCGTCATCGGCGAGCTGGCGAAGGACTGGGAAGGCCGCGTCGAGGTCCGCCTGCTCGGTCCGCTCGCTGCGTACGACTTCGTCGTCACGCGGATGCCGGAGTGACGCGGTGGGTCTGTTGTCAGGAATCGTCGGTCTGCCGCTGGCACCGGTCCGCGGGGTCCTCGCCCTGGGCGAGCTGATCCGGCGGCGGGTCGACGAAGAGCTGCACGACCCAGCGTCGGTCCGGCGCGAGCTGGAGGCCGTGGAGCAGGCGCGGGCCGCCGGCGAGATCTCGGCCGAAGAAGAAGCCGAAGCGCAGCAACAGGCATTGAGCCGGCTGACGGGCTCCCGGCCGAGCCGGCCCGTGCACCGAAGCGACGAGAGGAAAAGGTGAGGGCCGATGGCCACCGCAAAAAGTGAAGACCGGTCCCCGCCGACCCGGCGTCGATCGGGGCGCGACGGCATGGTCGCCTCGACAGCGGCCGCTTCGGCGGTGCGTCAGCTGGACGAGCTGATCACGAACGAACCCGTGGGCGTCACGTCGGTCGAGCCGCTCGAAGACGGCTGGGTCGTCGAGGTCGAAGTGATCGAAGAGCACCGCATCCCGTCGTCGGCCGACATCCTGGCGCTGTACGAGATCGAGCTGGACACCGAAGGCGACCTGCTCGCATTCCGCCGCACGCGGCGGTACGCGCGCGGCAAGTCCGGCACCGGCAATGAGGGGAGCTGAGATGGTATCGGGGCAACCGGTCAGCAGGTCCCAGGGCTCGCTCGGTGCTACCGGAAGCCAGCCCGCGAACCTCGGCGACATCCTCGAACGGGTGCTGGACAAGGGACTGGTCATCGCCGGGGACATCCAGGTCAACCTGCTCGACATCGAACTGCTGACGATCAAGCTGCGGCTGGTGATCGCTTCGCTCGAGACCGCCCGGGAGGTGGGCATCAACTGGTGGGAGAGCGATCCGTGGCTGACCGGTGACAACGGAAAGCTGCAAGACGAGAACCGGCAGCTTCGGGCGCGCGTCGCCGAGTTGGAGGCGGCGCCGGAATACATCGAGGCCGGCGGGGAAGACGATGAACGAGAGTGACGAGACGGGCGTGTGGCTGTACGCCGTGACGCCTGAAGTCGGGGCCGCCGCACTCGGCGGCCTGACCGGCGTCTCCGCCGAACGCCCGCGGGTCGTCACGGCGGGCAGGCTGGCCGCGGTGGTGGGCGATGTCCCGTTGGGCTCGTTCGGCGCGGAAGCCTTGCGTCGCAACCTGGAGGACCTCGACTGGCTGGCCGCGGTGGCGCGAGCGCACGACTCCGTGGTCGCGGCGCTCGTCGAGCAGGGGCCGGTGGCGCCCGTCCGCCTCGCGACGGTGTACCACGACGACGACTCCGTCCGGATCGCCGTCGAGGAGCGCTGCACCGATTTCGAGCGGACGCTCGAGCACGTCTCGGGCCGGGTCGAGTGGGGGGTGAAGGCATTCCTGCAGTCCGAACCGGAGCCCGCCGCGGCCGTGCCGGACGGCGAAGGCCCCGGATTTGCCTACCTGGCGCGGCGGCGCAGCGCGCTGGCGTCACAGGAAGAACGTCAGCAGCGGGCCGCGGACCAGGTGAGCCGACTCCACGCCGCGCTCTGCGAACTCGCGGCCGACGCCTGCACCCACCCCCCGCAGAGCCGGGCGCTGACCGACCAGGACGGGCCGATGATGCTCAACGGCGCGTACCTCGTCGACGACGCGGAAGCCGGGCGATTCGCCGAGGCGGTGGACTGGCGTGGCCGGGACAGCACCATGCTCACCGTGGAGCTGACCGGGCCATGGCCGCCGTATTCGTTCTCTACACCGGAGGAACCATGACTGTGCCGGTACGCGCCGGAAACCGCAACGTCGCCCTCATCGACCTGCTCGACCGCGTACTCGCGGGCGGTGTCGTGGTGAGCGGCGAAATCACCCTGTCCATCGCCGACGTCGATCTCGTGCACGTTTCCCTGCGGACCCTGATCACGTCGATCACAGCATTGCAGCAGCCCCATGGGTGACGACGAGCGGAAGAACCGGATCGACGCCGATCCCGAGACGGCGGAACGCAGCCTCGTCAGCCTGGTGCTGACGGTGGTGGAACTATTGCGCCAGCTCATGGAACGCCAGGCGCTGCGCCGCGTCGACCACGGCGATCTGGACGACGACAAGGTCGAGGAGATCGGCCAGACGCTGATGTACCTCGATCTGCGCATGGAAGAATTGTGCGATCACTTCGGGCTGGAGCGGCGGGAACTGAACATCGATCTCGGACCGCTGGGATCGCTGCTTTCCGAAGAATAGGGTTTCCCTCCTTTCGAGATCGAATGACCGGGTAACGACGCATTCCGTCTGGTGCTAACAGCGTGTTTGACCGGCCGCCGACCGGGTACGCAGCGGAAATACAACCTGCCCGGGTTGTCGCCGCTCGAAACGCCAGAGCCGAAACGGCAACAGCAGACTCGGGACCTACCCATCAACGTAACCGAATTTTGTCCACGAGAGGACGAGATCGATGAATACCGGCTTCAACATCCTGCAAAGTCTGCAGAGCGCATTCACGACGTTCGTGAACTACCTGCCCCAGCTGATCGGCGCGCTTCTCGTGCTACTGATCGGCTTCATCATCGCCAAACTGCTGGACAAGGCCATCACCAAGGGCCTGCAGAAGGCGAAGGTCGACGACCGGCTGAAGTCCGGTGGCGGCGCGAACTACGTGGAGAAACTCTCCCCGCGGGGCAGCCCGTCCAAGCTCGTCGGTCTGGTCGTGTTCTGGGTGATCATGCTGTTCGTGATCTCCTCGGCCATCGGGACGCTGGGGATTCCGGCGTTGACCGCGTTCATGAACCAGGTGCTGAGCTACCTGCCCAACGTCATCGCCGCGCTGCTGATCTTCATCGTCGCGGCCGCGGTCGCCGGCGCGGTCGGCGGGCTGCTGCACCGCACCATGGGCGACACCCCGACCGGGAAGATCGCCCGCACCCTCGCCCCGGCGATGATCATGGGGATCGCCGTTTTCATGATCCTGACTCAGCTGGGGATCTCCCCGGTGATCGTCACGATCACCTACGCCGCGCTGGTCGGCGCGGCGGCACTGGCCGCGGCACTGGCATTCGGCATCGGCGGCCGGGACGCCGCCGCGCACCTGGTCAATTCCGGGTACGAGAAGGCCAGGGATGAGAACGACCAGATCAAGTCCGAACCGGCGATCGGCAAACAGCGCGCCGCCCAGGACGCCGCCGACACCAAGCACAAAGCCGAGCAGCAGGCGGGTGCACCGCCTGTCCAGGCCCAGCCCAGGGCCACCACCGAGGGCGCTCACCGATCCTGACCCGAGCGACGAGGAATCGGCGCGGGCGCCGGAGAAGAGGAGCTGGTCTGATGAAGCCCGAACAGCGAGCCAAGTGGGCGAACGTCTGGGCTGACGACGGCGGCTTGCACCTGGTGCCCATCGAAGACGTGGTGTGGCACGACTTCTGCGACGACTGTCTCTGCGGGCCGAAGAGCGAACTGCACCACGCCAAGGCAGACGGTTCGGATATCTGGTACGTCATCCACCAAGCGATGGACGAGAGGCCATGATGGACGGCTGCGAAGACGACGCCACCGCCTCCGCCGCACCGCGCGGCCCGTTTCCCGGGCCAGCGGCGGGAGCGCGAACAAGTCGATTCCGCGGTGAGGGTTGGAGCCCGACCGTGGGGGTAGGCCCCTGTCATGACCGATAACTCACCATCAGCGATCAGGTACACCAGGACCCGGACTGCGACGGAGTCCCCGCCGCACCGGCTGATGTCCGCCCTCGAAGACGTCCAAGCGCTGGACGCACCCGCGGCCGCGGTGGCGAGGCCGGTGGACGAGTTCTTCAGCGGCCAGGCCGGCGAAGAGCTACGAGGCCGCCGGCTCGGCCATCCACTGCACCCAGTCGCGGTTACTCTCCCGATCGGCGCGTGGGCGTGCTCGTCGCTGCTCGACTTGGTGCCGGGCAACGACGAAGCTGCCCGTCGCCTCGTGGGCATCGGCTTGCTGGCGGCTCCGGCGGCCGCGGTTCTCGGTGCGGCCGATTACCACGTACTCGACGAGCGACAGCGCCGGGTCGGGTTCTGCCATCTCGTGCTCAACCTCGTCGCAACCGTGGTCTTCGCCGCCTCCTACCGCCGGCGTCGCCGCGGTGCGGCTGGGGGCAAGTTGCTCGGTGTACTCGGCCTGCTCGTCCTCGGTGTCGGTGGCGCGCTCGGCGGCCACCTCTCCTACGCCCAGGGCGCGGGGGTCTTCCGCTGGCAGCGCGCACAGAGTCAGACGGGCACGGCTCCGGTCACGGTGAATTCGAGGCGTCTGGCCACCGACACGGCCTGGTCGCCGAAGCGCTCGTAGAACCGAGCCAGCAGGGCAGCGTTGGCCGCCGCGGCGGCGCCGCCTGCCCAGTCCTGGCTCGTGATCAGGCCGAGCACTTGAGCATGCAGGTCGTCCACCGCCTGGTCGGCGTTGTCCAGCTCGGTGAACATGCCCGCGAACGGCGCCGCCATCATGTCCGCGAGCCGGTCGGCCATGCCCGCGGTGAGGTCGCCGAGGCGACGAAACTTCTCTTCCAGCTCGGCGGAGTCGAGGTGGTCCGGGTGCTGAAAGCGCGCGGTGCCGGCGATGTGCGCGGCGAGGTCACCCATGCGCTCGAGTTTGTCGGCGCAGTACACCGCGGCGAGCACGAGTCGCAGCTCGTGGGCGACCGGGGCCTGCAACGCCAACAGCGCCTCAGCGTGCTCTTCGCACTCGGCGCGCTGCAGATCCAGCTCGACGTCGCTGCCGAGCACCTGCTCGGCCAGCTCCAAGTTCGCGGTGAGCAACGCCGCCGTGGCCTGTCGCATCGCCTCCGAGCAGGCGACGCACATCGCCGTCATCTCGGCGCCGAGCCGAGCCAGCTCGTGATGAAATGCTTGTCGCATGGCCATCGAACCCAACCTCTCGCGCGCCTCCCGCCACCGCGTCAGCAAGCCCAGCCGGGCCCTGATCGACTCGTGACGCTGCGCCGCCGCCGGACCTCTGCAGTCGACGCCGGAGCAAACGAGTACCCGGAATGCAGCCGGATAAACGGTCGTGTGCCCCAGGCAGCGGCGCTACGGACCGCCGTGGCCCTTGTCGACCTCGGCGAACCGGCGCGGTGCGGCGCTCGCCCGGCTCGACGCCGCGACCACCGCACTGAGGTCCCTGCCGGAGATCAGGGCGACGTCGGCGTCCGCCGGATCGACCAGCTCCGGCGCGGCGAACACGACCGGGTTGCCCTGCGGCGGCCGCGGCACGATCGCCGGCCCCTTGACCGAGTACGTCTCGCCCTCGAAGTCGATGTAGTGCAAGCGATCGCGGTCCAGGTAGCGGCTCGTGGCCACGTCGCGGACCACCGCGTCGTCCTCCCACGAGTCCCACAGCGCGCGCACCACCCGCAGGCCGTCGGCGGCCTCGCGCAGCGCGGTATCCCCCGTCACCGCGGGGCGGCTCCAGGCGAGCGCGGCCGCCGGGTTCTCGGTGCTGCCCACGACCCAGCCCGCCCGGCCGTGGCCGATGTGGTCCAGCGCGGCGAGGGCGGACGACACGTGGAACGGTTCGGTGTAGGTCGTCGACACGACCGGCACGAGCCCCAGCTCACTCGTCACCTCGGCCAGGAACGCGGCGCGCTCCAGCGACCCGATACGGCCCGCCGGCGCCGGCGCGGGGCCGGGCAAAAGTGAAGGCGGCACAAAAGCCCGGGGGGTCCAGGATCCGGGAAGGAACCCCGCGTGACCGTGAGGGAACCGGGCACGGAATCCCGACGTCTCAGAACGGACGAGTGTTACATTACCGACACGGGATGTCACTCGGCTCGTCGGTGACTTCCGCTTGGCGAGCGGGACTGTGCGGAAGGAAGCTCTGTGGGGTTCGAGGTCGATGTCGAGAACATCAGCAACGCCGCGGCCAAGCTCGGCCAAGGGACGCCGCCGTCGCTGTCCGCGCCGGGGGCGCCGAACGTGGGTGGAACGGATCGGGCCGGTGGCTTCGCGGGCGACTACGAGGTCTGGCTGCTGACCCGGCAGGAAGATCTGGACGCGGCACAGCAGCAGGTCGACAGTCTGGTCGAAACGATCGGCAACGCCGCGAAGAGTTACGACAGCAGCGACGACGAAGCACGCGGCGTGTTCCTGAAAGCGCTGGACAGCGGTTTCGCACGGATCGACCGGTGACGGCGGTGTTCGACAAGATCCGTGAGCTCGCCGGCAAAGTGGAGAAAGGCAGCACGACCGAACTGGATGATCGGGCCCGGGCGTGCAGAGCCACCAAGGAATCGGTCGAGGACGCCAAATCGCTGGTGGAAAGCGTCCGTACGCAGTTGAGCGAGAGCTGGCACGGCGGGGCCGGGGAGTCGGCCCTTTCCTCGCTGGATGCCTTCAAGAAGAACCGCGAGGACCAGGCCGAGGACCTCGAAGAGTCGGCGAAATCGTTCGAAGTCGTGCGCGACGCGCTGGCGAAGGCGCAGTCCGACGCCAGGAGCAAACGCGAGGACGCCGAGAAATTGCAGGCGAAACTCGACAACGTGTGGAAGGACCTCTCGCACGGCAAGGGCAACATCGTGTTCGCCTGGGCCCAGGACAAGATCATCAAGGCCGAGGCCCTCGTGTTGCTCGCCGACCTGCAGCGGGTGGTCACGACCTACGACGCGGTCCTGCTCGCCGAGGGTTTGAAGCTGCGCAACAAAACGGGCCAGATCTGGGAGCTCGCCGGCTCCGAGAAGCGGAACCCGGCCGAGATCGCCGCGCTCATCCTGCGCGAGATCCCTGGCCTCGCCGCGCTCGTCGCGAAAAACCCGAAGCTCGATCTCGCCCTGCTCAAAGGTGATTGGGACACGATCATGCGCGACCCCGAGGTCGCGCAGAAGATCTATGACTACTTCGGCTTCAAGTACGTCGAGGGCGGCGATTTCTACACCACCGGCGAGCACTCGGTGCAGAGCTACCTCGGCTGGCACGACATCTACGACAAGATGGAGAAGCTCATCGGCGCGGACCTCGACCGCACCAGCGCCCAAGGCGACAACATGGAGTTCACCGACCCCAAAACCGGGAAGCAGTACCGGCTGGAACTGTGGAAGGGCAGCTACGGGTTCGGCGGCGCGTTCGGCGGCGAAGTCGGGTTCTACGCCCGCGACGCCCAGTCCCAGGACCCGTCCGGCTACTACTCGGCCGCGCAGGGAGACGACCAGATCAAGGTGACCCAGCAGATCTACGACAAGGAAAGCGGCAAGGTCTACTTCACCAACGACGGCCAGGGCGCCGACGGCAGCGACAAACGGCACTTCTGGAACCTGGCGATCCGCTCCGAGCCGGGCGTGCACCCCGACCAGCTGGGCCAGCGAGCCACGATCGAGGTTCGCGACACGGACATGCGCGACCGGATCTACAACGAGATGACGCGGTACGCCGCCGCGCACCCCGAAGAGAACCTCACCGTCACGAAGGTGTCCGACCACCCGCCCGTGCTCAGCTACGACTGGAAAAAGTGACCGGCGGGGTCACAACGAGGTCAGCGGCCTGAACTCCCAAGGCTCGTCGTCGTCCTCGCGGCCCCCGCGGCTCCCACGACCTTCGCGGCTCGGCCGTGCCGGAACCTCGCGGTCGGCGAGACCGGCGAACACCTCTGCGACGTCGATCATCCCGGCGACCTCGTCGGCGACGCCCTGTCCGTGCCGTTCGTCGATCTCTTCCAGCCCTTCGCGCAGCACGGCGACCGCGGCGTTCCTGGCTCGGGCGCGCAACGTGCGGGCCAGCTCTTCCGACGTCTCGCCGGCACGTCTCGACTCAGTCATGGGCACACACTATCCGGCCAGGGCGGGCGAAAAGGCGCATTTCGCGCGGCGGCCCATGCGACCCCGCGGCCGAACGATCAGAACACCAGAACCGGCTTGACGGTCTTCCCGGACGCGGCGTCGGCGGCAGCCTGGTTGATCTCCTCGAAGCGGTAGCGGCGCTGGATGCGTTCCAGCGGCAGCGCGCCGCGACGGTAGGCGTCCACGAGGATCGGGACGAACGTTTCCGGCTCGCTGTCGCCGAGGGTCACGCCGCGGATCGTGCGCCTCGGCGACAGCCTCGGGACGTCGAAGCTGCCGCGGCTGCCGGTGCGAGGCGCGCCCTGGAGAGCTGAGCGCCCGCGACGAGGAGTCGCGCACCGGCTCGCGCACAGCCGGAGCACCGCGGCTGTCAGGCGAGCCCGGCCGCTCCGTCGATCAGTGTCCTGGCGAGGGCTTCGGCGTCTTCGAACGGGCGGGGGTCGTTGAGCGAGGTCGCCAGGGCGCGAGCGCCCTCGAACAGCACGGCGAGGCGCCGCCCCAGGGTTTCCGGGTCGGGGGCGCCCGCCTCGGCGGCCGTGGCGATCAGGCGCGCGGCCAGTTCCCGCTTGTGGCGCTCGACCACCGCTGCGGCTTCCGGCATCGTGCCGGCCGCTTCGACGGCGGTGTTGTGCAAGGGGCAGCCGCGGACGACCGTGGCCGAAGCCGGGCCGGCCGGGCGTTCGGCGAACAGCGCCAGGAGACGCTCGCGGGCGCTGAGGTCGGTGCGCCCCAGGGCGGTCTCGGCGAGGAAGTCGTCGTCGGACTCGATCGACTGCACGTAGGCGCTGACCAGGGCCTCTTTGCTCGGGAAGTGCTGGTAGAGCGTCCGGGTCGACACGTGCGCCACGTCGGTCAGCTTCGCGATGCCCGTGGCGTGGATGCCGTCGCTCGTGAACAGCTCGGTCGCCGCGCGCAGGATGCGCTCGCGCGCCCCGCGGCCGCCCTTGGGGGCGTTGACCGTCGCCTCGATTGATGCCATGCCGCAAGTATAGCGATCGTTGTACTTCTTCGGCGAAGCCTGCTACGGTCAAGTACAACGATCGCTTTACTTCACTCTCCCGAAGAGGAGCCCGCAACCCATGTCCACACAGAAAATCGCCTCGGTTTCCCACGAGGTCGTCCGGTGGTCGATCGACACAGGAACATCCTTTGAGGACTTCAGGGATCGCTACGAAGCAGCCGTACCGGTGCTGGACCTCGATCGGATGGCGCGACACCGCGCCGAGCACGCGAGCTGGGACACCGTGCTCGCGGCGGCGACAGAGAACGCGCCGCATGGCTTCATGCGGTTCTGGAGCACCGACGTCGGAGGGCTCATGCAGCTCGCGGGCAATGCGGGATCCTGCGCTGCCTACCTGATGGGAAACCACACCATCGCGGAACGCATGTACCGGCACGACCCCGCGGTGATGCTCCACGCCCCGCTGCGAACGACGATCCATCAGGATCGGCAAGGGGTCACGCGGTTCTCCCTCGACCAGCCCAGCACCCTGTTCGCGAGCTTCGGGGTCCCGGAGATCGCGGCCGTCGGACGGGAACTGGACCGCAAGGTCGTCGATCTCCTCCGAGTGTTGGACGTTCCCGTTCTCCCGCAGATGTGACAAATGTCCACTCAGGACCATTTTGGTAGAGAGGTATTCATGCAGGACAAGGATATTTCCGTCGACAGCGTGCCGACGGCCGAGGAGACCGAGCTGGCCGGACTCGGAGTGGCGGCAGCGGCCGCCGCTATCCGGCAGGGCGACATCACGTCCGAGTCGTACTCGGCCGCGCTTCTGCGGCACGCTCGGAAGTACTCGGACCTCAATTCGTTCATCACCGTGGATGAATCCGCCTTGCTGACCGCGGCCGCGGAGGCGGACAAGGCCCGCGCCGCGGGTTCCAGCGCGCCGCTGCTCGGCGTCCCGCTCGGAGTGAAAGACAGCTACCTGACGCGTGGTCTCCCCACGACACTCGGGCTGGAAAGCCTGGGAAGTTTCACACCGGCCGAAGACGCCGATGTCGTGGGCGCGATCAAGGATGCCGGTGGCATCGTGTTCGGCAAGAACAACCTCGTCGAGATGTCCTTCGGGCTGACCGGGCACAACAGGCGCTACGGCCAGGTGAAGAACCCCTACGGCCACTACCGTGTTTCCGGCGGATCTTCGAGCGGCTCGGCAGCAGCCGTCGCGGCCCGGATCGTGCCCGCCGCGTTCGGGGGCGACACGGTCGGTTCGATCAGGGTGCCGGCGTCGCTGTGCGGTGTGGTGGGCTTCAAGCCGACCACGGGCCGATGGCCGCGCGGCGGGGTCGCCCCGATTTCGCACACGCTCGACACGCCGGGCGTCTTCGCCCGCACCGTCGAGGACTGCGCGCTGATCGACCGAATCGTCACCGGGGAGGCAGGCGCTCCCTCGTCCGATCGCGCCGATCTGAAAGGGGTGAGATTCGCTTACGCACCCAGCCACTACCTGCGGTTGATCGATCCGGAGACCGAAGCACAGTTCACGAGCGCACTGCACCGCCTGCGCGACGCCGGTGCCGAAGTCCGTGAAATCGACCTCGGCGACGACTTCTCCGCCCTGGCAGACCGGCTGACGTGGAACCTCTTCTTCCGCGAGGCGCACCAAGCCGTCTCCGAATTCCTACTGCGCAACAACTTCCCGGTCTCCTTCGAGGACGTCTTCACCGAGCTCAAGCCCGGCCTCAAAGAAGTGTGGAGTCACCTGGTCTTGCCGAGCGGCCAAGGATTCCTCCCTGAGGACGCCTACGAAACCACGCTTTCCGTCGACCGCCCGGAACTCCGGCGCCGGTTCGGCGAGGTGTTCACCCGGAGCGGGTTCGACGCCCTGATCTTTCCCACGACGCCCTGCCCCGCACCGCTGATCGACGATCGGCCGCGGTTCACGATCGCCGGTGAGGAGGTGGACGAGCTGGTTCTCGCGAGGAACACCGTCCCCACGAGCGGGGCGGGCTTGCCGGGCATCAGCATCCCCCTCGGGCTGACCGGAAACGGCCTGCCGCTGGGCATCGAGATCGACGGCGCCCACGGTCGTGACCGCGAGCTGCTAGACCTGGCCCGTCGGGCACAGGCCGTTTTCGGCACTGTGCCTGCACCCGCCTGAAGACGTCAGGAACAGCGCCACGCTACTCGGTGAAGAGATCACCGCTGAGGTACTTGAGTCCGGTGTCGACCGCGATGGTCACCACGCTGTGCCCGGGCCCGAGCTCCCGGGCGAGCGTGATCGCGCCCGAGACGTTCACCGCGGACGAAGTGCCGGCGAAAAGCCCTTCACACCTTGCCAGCCGCAACGCCAGACCGCGCGCCTCGTCTTCGTCGACGGCCCTCGCCTCATCGAAGACCGCCGAGGTGAGCAACGGCGGAATAATGCCCGTACCGATCCCTTCGACCCGGTGCGGACCACCGCGTCCCGCCGTGAGCATGGGCGAGCTCGCCGGTTCGAGGGCGACAAACCGCGTCGGAAGGTGATCAGCGCGAAACGCGGCATTGACCCCGGCCAGCATGCCGCCGGTCCCGACGCCGGCGCAGAAGGCGTCGACGGTCACGCCCCCGGCTCGTGCCTGCTCGAGGATTTCACGGCCCATCCGCTCGTAGCCCGCCAGAGCGTGCGTGTTGCGGAACTGATCCGTCCAGAAGGCGCCCTCTCGGGCGACGATGCGGTCAACCTCTTCACGCATCCGGTCGAACAGCGAAGGCGTGATCCGCCCACCCTCGCTCGGGACCACGGTCAGGTCGGCGCCGAACGCTCTCATGGTGCTCAGCTTCTCCGGCGCGAAGGCATCCGAAGTCACAATGGACAGCGGATACCCTTTGACAGCACAAATGAACGCCAGGGAAGAGCCCGTGCTGCCGCCGGTGTACTCCACAACACGCCGGCCGCGCTGAAGCACACCGGCGCGCTCGGCTCCTTCGATCATGGCCAGCGCCATCCGGTCCTTGTAACTTCCCGTGGGATTCCCACCTTCGAGCTTCACCAGAACCTGCGCCGCCTCGCCGGGCACGACGTGGCTCAGCCGCACCAGAGGGGTTCCTCCGATGGCGTCGAGCACTGACGAAGCGATCCCTGCTCGCATCATCGAACCCCTCTCCCGCCGTGCTCGCGCGCAGCGCGGGCTCTGCCCCTCCGATTGAACGCAGATCGTGGCGATCACCGAAACACGGCTCGGCCCTGAAGTCCACCACCGCCTCTTCACCCACCCACCGTCGCGCCCGGTGTGGGTGCAGACCAGGCCGACGCCGGCCTGCGCGGCCACGACGGCCAAGTCCGGGTCGTAGCCGCCCCAGGTGTCGTTGATCAGGTCCGCGCCGGCGGCGCAGGCTTCGCGCGCCAGGTGTCCACGCTGATGACGACGTCGGGGTGCTCGGCGCGCACGTTCGCGACGAAGTCGACGATCCGGCGGATCTCCTCGGCGGCGGTGACCCCTTCGCCGGGCGCCGCCTTCACCCCGCCGATGTCGACGATCTCGGCGCCCTCGGCCACGACCTGGCGCACGCGGTCGTACGCGGCCTGCTCGTTCCAGGTGGCGCCCTTGTCGTAGAAGGAGTCCGGGGTGCGGTTGACGATCGCCATGGTGAGGAACTCCTCGCCCGTGAACTCGTGCCGTCCCAGCCGGATCCCCGGCGCGCGGTCAGTGAGCGGTGGCGCGGACATCGGAACCCAGAGCGTGGACGAACCCGTCCGGCACCACGACGTCCTCGCGGCTGAGGTCGTGGACCGAGCGGTGGCCGAGGGCGAGCAGGGTGGAGTCGATGCCGTTGCGCAGGACGTCGAGCACGTTCTCGACGCCGGCCTGGCCGTTCGCGGCGAGGCCCCAGAGGTAGGCGCGGCCGATGAGCACGGCGCGGGCGCCGAGGGCGAGGGCCTTGACGACGTCGCTGCCGCGGCGGATGCCGCCGTCGAGCAGGACTTCCACGTCGGAGCCGACGGCGTCGGCGATCGCGGGCAGGGCGCGGATGGTGGCGGGGGTGCCGTCGAGGTTGTTGCCGCCGTGGTTGGACACGGAGATGGCGCTGACGCCGGCGTCGACGGCGCGGCGGGCCTCGTCGACGCGGATGACGCCCTTGAGCAGGAACGGGCCGTCCCACTGCTCGCGCAGCCAGCGCACGTCGTCCCACGTCGGCGGGGTGGTCTGCATCCACTGCCCGTACGCGCCGAAGAAGGTGGGCGCGGTGCCGCCGGGCGGGGTCATGTTGGGCACGGACAGGTCGGGCAGCCGGCGGGTGCGGGCGTAGCTGTAGAGCCAGCGCGGGTGCCGCAGGCTTTCCGGCGCGAACCGGAGCAGCTCGCGCGGAGTGAGCTTGTCCGGGATGTGGGGGCTGCCCCAGTCGCGGCTGTGGGAGAACGACCAGTCGAGGGTGAGGATGATGCCGACGGCTCCGGCCGTGCGGGCGCGGTCGAGCCGTTGGAGGATGTCGTCGCGCGTGCCCGTCCAGTAGACCTGGAAGTAGGTGTTCGGGTTGGCGGCGACGACCTCCTCGATCGGCTTGCTGCCGAACGACGACAGGCCCATCGACGTGCCGCGCGCGGCGGCGGCGCGGGCGACCGCGACCTCGCCGTCGGGGTGGACCGCCTGCACGCCGGTGGGCGAGATCACCACGGGCAGGGCGACGTCGCGGCCGAGCACTGTCGTGGCGAGCTCGCGCTGCGCGGAGTGCCCGGCGGTGCGCGGGGCGAAGCGCAGTTCGTCGAACGCGCCGAGGTTGTCGGCGAGGGTGAGGCCTTTTTCGGACCCGGCGAGGAGTGCCGAGTAGACGGAGCCGGGCAGGCGTTTTTTGGCCCTGCGCTGGGCTTCGGCGACGGATTCGAACCAGGTGCTGCTCATCGGTTTTCCTTGCGGTCGATGCGGAGAGGACGCCACGCGACGCGGGGACGCAGGGGCGCGGCCGTGCGGTGGGTGAGGCAGCCGGCCCAGACGCCGGCGCCGTAGGCGAGGTCGTCGGCGACCGCGGCGGCGCTGTAGCGCACCGGGTCGAGGTCGGGGCGGCGGGTGAGCCAGCTCGCGAGGGGCGGGCCGAGGAGCAGGGACGCGGCGGCCAGGCGGTGGCGACCGCCGGCGAGCAGCACGGCGACCAGGGCCGGCGCGGCGTACTGCGTGGTGTAGCGGCCGGCGCCGAGCCAGGTCTGGTGGACGGCGGTGGCCATCGCGCGGGTGACGCCGTCGGTGGGAATGTCGCCCTGCTGAAGGGTTTTGCGCATGCTCAGCACCGCCCCGGCGAATCCGGCGGCGGCGGCGAGTGGCTTCCTGGTGAGGAGGCCGGCGACCGTGAGTGTCGGCCAGGGGTGCAGGACGAGCGGTGCCATCGCGTCGGGATGCCGTTGGGTCAGCGGCGCGGCGGACGTGCCGTAGCGGAAGCGGCGCGACAGCAGTCCGCGCCAGGTGGTGGGTTCTTCGTGATCGACGAGGACGGACGGGTCGTAGCGCACGCGCAGGCCGGCGGCGTGCAGGCGCCAGACCAGGTCGACGTCCTCACCGACCCGCATCGCCGGGTCGAACACCGCCCCGCCCTGGGCCACCGCCTCGAGGGCGGAGCGGCGGGCCACGAGTGCGGCGGTCGGGACGTAGGACACCCGGGTCCCCGGCGCGACGCGCGCCTGCTGGTCGCCGAGGTCGAGGCTGCCGGCGGCGCGGGTGTAGCGGCCGGCCGTGGTGTCGGGCGCGAGAGGGCGGATCCGCGGCGCCACCGCGGCGAGCAGCGGGTCGGCGAAGTGGGCGGCGAGCCGGTCTGTCCATTCGGGACGGGGGACGCAGTCGCTGTCGAGAAAGGCGATGAGCTCGGTGGTGACGTGGTCGAGCGCGGTGTTGCGCGCGGCGGCGGGACCGCCGTTGGTGTCGCGGCGCACCAGCTTCGCGCCGTGCGCGGCCGCCACGGCCGCGATCGCGGCCGGGTCGGCGGAGGCGTCGTCGACGACCAGGACGGGGTGGGCTCCGTCGAGCCCGGCCAGGCACCGAGCGAGCTCGTCCGCGCGGTCGTGCACCGGGACGACAATGGTGAGGTCCGGCGGGTTCCGCGGAGGTGGCGGCACGGGGTGCGCGAGGCCGGCGTCGGTGAACCGGCGCGCCAGTGCACCGGTCGCCGGTGAGTCGACCGGGCCGTTTTCGAGGGTGCGCCAAGCTTTCTGCCCGGCGGCCGTCAGGCGCAGCACGCGGGCCGGGGAGCCGCCGAACCACAGGGCGCCGGTGAGCTGCTTGGTGCCGGGATCGAGGACGACACGGAAGCCGTGTGGCAAAGGCTCGGTCACAGGGCCAGCCCTCCGTCCACAGGTACGACCGAGCCCGTCATCCCGCTGCTGTCCGGACCGGCGAGGAACGCCAGCACCGCGGCGACTTCGTCCGGGTCCAGCAGCCGGTCCATCGGCTGCTGAGTGGCGAACGCGGCGGCCGCGGGCAGGTCGTAGAGCCGGGCGCTTTCGGCCAGGATCGGCGTGTCGGTGGAACCCGGGCTGACGGCGTTGGCGGTTACCCCGGTGTTGCCCAGTTCCACGCCGAGCGCGCGGACGAGCCCGGCGACACCGGCTTTGGCGGCGCAATACGCCGCGAGCATGGGCAGCCCCCGCGTCGCCGCGGCGGAGGCCACGGCCAGGAACCGGCCCGAGCGTGGCGCCGGGCGGCGCAGCAACGCCGGGATCGCGGCGCGCGCGAGGTTCACGACGCCCCGGAGGTCGATGTCGAGCACAGCGTCTTCCTGCTCCTCAGGAACTTCCCACAGCGGAACGCCACCGGCGATCACGCCCGCCGCCGCGATGACCGCGTCGAGGCCGCCCCAGCGTTCTTCGGCTTCGGAGACGGCGGAGGCCAGCGCGGCTCGGTCGCGAACGTCGGCGACGCGCGCCACGACGTTCGGGTGTTCGGCCACAGTGGACAGTTCAGCGAGAGTGCCCATCCTGTAGGGCAAAGCCGGATCGTCGGCGGCGAGGTCGACGGCCAGAACGGCCCAGCCGTCCGAAGCCAGCCGCCGGGTGGTCGCCGCGCCGATGCCGCGCGCGGCGCCGGTGACGAGGGCGACGCGGGGGCTCACGAGGCCACCACCGGAAGCCAGGCCGCGACGTGCGCGAGGAGCTGAGCGGTCAACGTATCCAGCAGCACGTGGCCTTCGGCCGCCGTGGCTCCGGTCGGGTCGCCGAGGACGCCGGTGTCCGTGATGGCCCGCACGCCTCCGGATCGCAGCAGCGGCAGCACTTCACTCAACGGACGCCGGTCCCCCGCGACGGCCCGCTCCATGCGCACCGCGGCCGGCCGCAAGACGAGCTGCAGAGCGGTCTCCGGAGCACCGGCGTGAGGCTCGCCGCTCCAGCGGGGCTGGAAGACGGAGACGTCGCGGGATTCCGACCTCAGCGTGGCGACGGCGCGGGCGACCGGTTCCGCGTTGCCGCCGTGCGCGGACACGAACAGGACCCGGCCGAACGTCTCCGTGGCCGACCGGCCCAGTTCGACCAGGAGCAGCTCGGTCGCGGCCTGCCCGATGGACAGCGTGCCGGCGAAACCGGCGTGTTCGCCGCTGGACCCGTACGCGACCGCGGGCGCGATCAGGACCTCGGGCCGCGCCGCCGCGAGCGCCTCGCACAGCGCGAGGGCGATGTCGGTATCGGTGGACAGCGGCAGGTGGGGACCGTGCTGCTCGGTCGCGCCGATCGGCACCGCGAGGACGGCGCCCGCCGCGGCGCGCCGCGCGACCTCCGGGAACGGCAAGTCGGACAGCTGCATCTCAGTGCCCGAACCCGGCCAGCGGGCTCTCGTCGCAGGCGCGCTCCGGCGGGCGCCGCAGGCCGATGGTGACCGGCACCGGGCCGGTGCGGCGCCGGGAGGGGGCGCCGCGGTGCGAGTGGTCCAGCGACGGCTTCGGCGCGCTGCCCGGCGCGACCCCGGCCAGCGCCAGTTCCCCCTGTCCCCGCACGCATTCCGGGTCGGGGCCGTCGAGCGGCAGGCCGGTGAAGAACTTCGCCGCCATGCAGCCGCCGCGGCAGGAGTCGTACGCGGAGCACGACGTGCACGCACCCCCGGTCTGGGGACTGCGGAGCTCGGCGAACAACTCCGAATCCCGCCACACGGGGGCGAACCCGCCGTCGGAGCGGATGTTGCCGGCGAGGAACGTGTCGTGGATGGCGAATGGGCAGGCGTAGACGTCGCCGACCGGGTCGACCAGGCACACCACACGCCCGGCGCCGCACAGGTTCAGCCCCGGCAGGCCGCCGTCGCCGTAGCCGGCGAGATGGAAGAACGAGTCGCCGGTGAGCACGTTGTCGCCGTTGGCGACGAGCCAGTCGTAGAGCTCGCGCTGCTGGGCGGCCGTCGGGTGCAGCTCGTCCCAGACGTCCGCGCCACGGCCCGAAGGACGCAGCCGGGTCAGGCGCAGCTGGGCACCGTGGCGATCGGCGATGGCCTTGAACGCATCCAGCTGCCCGGCGTTCTGCCGGGTGACCACAACGGACACCTTGAAGTCTGCGAAACCCGCGTCCCGCAAGCGTTCCATGGCCCGCACCGCGGTGCGGTACGAACCCGGGCCGCGCACGGCGTCGTTCACTTCCTCGGTGGCACCGTCGAGGGAGATCTGCACGTCGACGTAGTCGCTCGTGGCGAGCTTGCGCGCCACCTCGTCGGTGATCTTGATGCCGTTGGTGGAGAACTTCACGCCCACGTGGTGCTCGGTCGCGTAGTCGACGAGCTCCCAGAAGTCCGGGCGCACCGTCGGCTCACCGCCGCCGATGTTCACGTAGAAGACCTGCATCCGCTCGAACTCGTCGATCAGCGCCTTGCACTCGGCCGTACTCAGCTCGCGCGGATCCCGCCGCCCGGACGAGGACAGGCAGTGCACGCACGACAGGTTGCACGCGTAGGTCAGCTCCCACGTCAGGCAGATCGGCGCGTCGAGCCCGTACTGGAACTCCTCGACCAGCGACATCACACACTCCTCGGGCGGATCATCCGCGAAGCGGCCAGCGTGGCCAGCGCACCGCGATAACGGGGCAGCTCGGCCGGGGCCACGCCGGCTTCCGCGCAGGCCGCGCGGGCGGTCGCCTGCTCCGGCAGGGCTCGCACCACGGCCAGCAGCGTCGGGTTCTTCAGGAAGGACAGGCGGCGCGTGCCGAAGTGGTACAGCAGCGCGCCGAACCGCTCGGGCCGGACGGACACCTGGGCGTCGAGCTCCCAGGCGCCATCCAGCTCGAACGGCGCGGGGTCAGTAGACACCGCACATTCCGTCGATCGAGACCTCTTCGACCAGCAGGTCTTCGGCCACGTCCGTGGCCTCGACCTCGGCGGTGGTGTCGTCCATCAGGACCTCCTTCGATTTTCGTCACCTCGCGACGAATATCAGGGAGAGTAACGTCACCGCGTGACGAAAGACAAGACTCCCGACGAACGGTCACCCGATGAGCACTGACGCCCCCGCCCCTCGCGCCTCCCGCCGCGGCCGGCCGCCGGGCACGAGCGCCCGCGAGCTCGAGGTCATCGCCCTCAGGCTGTTCACCGAGCAGGGTTTCCACGAGACCACGGTCGAGGAGATCGCGTCCGCGGCCGGCGTCACCAAGCGCACGTTCTTCCGCTACTACGACACCAAAGCCGACGTGCTGTGGAACGAGTTCGACCACGAGGTGGCCACGATCCGGTCGCTGCTCGCCGCGGTGCCCGAAGACCTGACCGTCATGGAGGCCGTGCTCCGCGCCGTGCTCGAGGCCAACCACTACAGCGCCGAGGACGTGCCGGAGCTGCGCAAGCGCATGAGCCTGATCAGCACCATCCCCGACCTCGCCGCCAGCGCCACCATTCACTACGACGCCTGGGAACGCGCCGTCGCCGATTTCGTCGCCCGGCGCATCGGCCAGCCCACGGACTCCCTCTACCCGCTCACGGTCGGCCGTTCGGTGCTCGCCACCTGCCGCGCCGCCTACGAGCGCTGGTCCGCGCGCGCCGACGCCGACCTCACGGTGTACCTGGAGGCCGCGCTGAAAGCCCTGGCCGCCGGGTTCGCCGACCCCGTGCTGACCACCGAGCCCGATCCGCCGGCCGAGCGCGTGTGAGGCGTGCCGAATCCGGCCCGGCACCAGCGGAAACACCCCTATACTCAGCGCCTGTGATCGACGTCCGACCACCGGCGCCGGAACGAGCTCGGGCGTTCCTGGACGACCGGAGACCCCCGACACCCTGCCTCGTGATCGATCTCGACGCGGTGCGGGAAAGCCATGACCGGCTTCGCGAGGCGCTGCCCGACGCGCGGATGTACTACGCGGTGAAGGCGAACCCGGCGCCGGAGATCGTGCGGTTGCTCGTCCGGGCCGGCGCGGGCTTCGACGTCGCCGGCCGCGAGGAGATCGAGCTCTGCCTCGCCCAGGGCGCACGCCCCGAGCTGATCTCGTACGGCAACACCGTGAAGAAGGCCCGGGACATCGCGTTCGCGTTCCGGGCCGGGGTTCGCCGGTTCACGTTCGACAGCGCCGAGGACCTCGCCAACCTCGCCGAGCACGCGCCCGGGTCGACGGTGTCGTGCCGCGTCCTCGTGGACAGCTCCGGCTCGCAGACCCCGTTCGGGCAGAAGTTCGGCTGCGCCCCGGAGATGGCGGTGGACCTCCTCACGCGGGCCGCCGCCCTGGGGCTGGACCCGGAAGGCGTCGCGTTCCACGTCGGCTCGCAGCACCTCGACCCGCGGGCCTGGGAGGCCGGGGTCGCCACCGCCGCGAGGGTGACACGCGAGGTGGCGGCGCGCGGTGTTGCGTTGCGCGGCTTGAACATCGGCGGCGGGCTGCCGGGCCGGTACACGACCACGCCCCCGCCGCTCGCCGAGTACGCGGCGGCCATCCGGGCGTCGATCGCGCGGCACTTCCCCGTCGCGCCGGACCTCGCGTTCGAGCCCGGCCGGGCGGTGGTGGCCGACGCCGGGCTGATCCGCAGCGAGGTCGTGCTGGTGTCGCGCAAGTCCGTGACCGACGAAAAACGCTGGGTGTACCTGGACATCGGCCGGTACGGCGGGCTGGCCGAGACCGAGAACGAGGCCATCGCCTATCGCCTGGAGACCGCGCTCGACGGAACTCCCGACGGCCCGGTCGTCGTCGCCGGCCCCACGTGCGACGGCGACGACGTGCTCTACCTTCGCACTCCGTACCGCCTGCCGCTCGGGTTGACGGCCGGTGACCACGTGGACATCCTGAGCACAGGCGCCTACACGCAGAGCTACTCGTCGGTGTCGTTCAACGGGTTCCCGCCGTTGAAAACGTACTTCGTCGGCGGAGAACCCGAGGAGATCGGCGAGTTCGCCGGCCGGCACGTGCTCGCCGAGTTCTCGGGTGTGGCGGCCGAACTGCTCGACGACGTCGAATTCCTGTGCGACAGCTTGGCACGCGCGTTGCGCAAGGCCGGCGCGACCGTGCGGGAGGTGACGTCCACGCGGTTCGACCCGCAGGGGGTGACCGTGGTCGCGTTGCTGTCGGAATCGCACGCGTCGATCCACTCCTATCCCGAACGCGGGTCGGTGTTCGTCGACGTGTTCACGTGCGGGCGCCGCGCGGACCCCGAACTGGCTGTGCAGCTGTTGCAGGACATGCTCGGCGCGACGGCGGCCAGGACCAGCACCATCCACAGAGGACAGGACGCACGGTGAACATCACGGAATCGGTCGGCGCGGGCCTGACGCGGGCCTGGCAGGTCTCGGACGTGCTCGTCGACACCCGCACCGACTACCAGCACCTGGTGATCGGCAAGACCGCCCAGGGCATCTCGTTGTTCTGCGACGACGAGCGGCAGAGCACCGAGCTGAGCCAGCTCGTCTACCACGAGGCCCTGCTCGTGCCCGCGCTGCTGCTGGCCGCCCAGGTGAACCGGGTGCTGGTCGTCGGGTCGAGCGAAGGTGTGGTGTGCCGGCTCGCGGTGCAGGCGGGCGCGTCGGTCGTCGACCACGTGGACATCGACGCTCAGGCGGTGCGGCTGTGCGCGCAACACCTGCCCTACGGCTATTCGGCCGCCGAGCTGGCCGCCGCCGAGCGTGGCGACGGCGCGATCCGCGTGCACTACGCCGACGGCTGGGAATTCATCCGCGCCTCCACCGAGAAGTACGACATCGTGGTGGTCGACCTGCCCGACGAGCAGGACGGCACCGACGCGCAGCACAACCGCTTGTACGGCACGGATTTCCTGCGGCTGTGCCGGAACCTGCTCACCCCCGGCGGGGTGGTGGCATACCAGGCTGGCTGCCCGACGCTCTGGCGCAACTCGACGCTCGTGAAGTGCTGGCACCGGTTCACGGAGACGTTCCCCTCGCCGGTGTACTTCGGCTCGGACGAGCACGAGTGGGCGTTCCTCTTCGGCACCGAGCTCGACGCGCCGGTGGACACCATGGTGCGGCGCTGGGCGACCCTGCCGTACCGCCCGGAGACGATCGACGAGCCGACCCTGCGCGGATCCACGGTGCCGCCGCTCAGTCTCCGCCGCTGATCGGCTGGTGCTCCCTCGCGCGCGCCGTTGACGCTGGCCACGAAGTTCATGCGTGTTGACGGCTCGGTCAGACCCCCCGAAGAGCAGCCCCCCGTCCTGGTCGAGGCACGCGACGGCGTCCAGATCATCACCATCAACCAGCCCTCGCCCGCAACGACGCAGCCACTCGGGGAATCGCCGCCGCGGCCGGTTCGTGCGCCGCGAGAGTAGTAGCGACGAGTACTCACACCGGTAGGGTCACAACCTCAGGAAGTGCGGCCCGCGCCCTCCGTCATGGTGCGCCGCAAGCGTTCCCGCTCGCGCTCGTCCGCCACGTCGGTCCGAGGTGGGCGAGGGAGATGGCGGCGGCCCGCGGCCAGCACGAACCGGGGCCGGTGCAAGGTCGACAGGTCTTCGGTCGGGTCACCGGCCACCGCGATGAGGTCCGCGCTCAGCCCGGGAGCCAAGCGGCCGGTGACGGTGGACAGCCCGCAGACCGACGCGGCGACATCGGTGGCGCTCGCCAGGACGCCGCGGGGCGACATACCGGTTTCGGCCAGCAGGTCGAGGCCGTCGGCGTAGCGGTCGAAGTGGACGAGGGGGATGCCGGCGTCCGTGCCGGCCACGATGGTCGCGCCGAGGGCCACCAGCCGGCGGAGGTTGTCGAGCACGGTGTCGCGTTCGTCCCAGGGGCAGAAGTACTCCGCGGCGGTGCAGGCGGAGTTCATGGTGGGGCTCACGGCGATGCCGCCGGCGACGATGCGGGCCGCGATGGCCGGGTCGAAGCGGGTGCCGGTGCGGGTGACCCAGCCGCAGTGTTCGATGCAGTCGACGCCGGCCGTGACCGCGCGGTCGATGCCTTCCACGCCCAGGGCGTGGGTGGTCACCGGGAGGCCGAGTGCGTGGGCCTCGGTCACCAGCGCGGTGAGCTCCGCGGTGGTGTAGCGCGCTTCCGACGGGTGGCTGCCGGGGGTCATGAACCCGCCGGTGGTCATGACCTTGATCAGGTCGACCCCGTCCTGGGCGTGGCGTCGCACCCGCATGCGCAGCTGGGCGACGCCGTCCGCGGCGCCGCCCATGGACTCGGCGTGGCCGCCGGTCACGGTGATCGGCGCGTTCGCGGCGAGGATCCGGGGCGCCGCCTCGGGCAGGGTCGGCAGGAGGTCGCGGATCTCGGTGCCGAGGGTGCCGGGTGCGCCGAGGTCGCGGGCGGTGGTGACGCCGGCGTCCAGCAGCCGCCGGGCGTTGGCGATCATGCGGTGGCGCAGGGCGTCCTCGTCGTCCGGCCCGGCGAGGGTGACGGCGCCCGCGGCGGGGTCGAGGGACAGGTGTACGTGGCAGTCGATCAGGCCCGGCATCAGCGTCGTGTCGCCGAGATCGGTGGCGTCGTCGGCGCGCGGAGCCGAAGCACGTGGCCCGGCGTAGGTGATCAGCCCGTCCTCGACGCACACCGCGGCGTCCTCGATCAGGGGCGCCGCCGAGTCGGTCAGCAGCCGGGCGGCCGTGTAGATCCCGGTCATGCCGACCGCCGGTACTCCGCCAGCGCCGCGCAGAACTTCTCGACGTCTTCGCTGCTGTTGTAGTAGTGGAACGCGGCCCGCAGGATCGACCCGCGCGGCGACGTGACGATCCGCCGCTCGGCGAAGAACCGGCCCAGCGCGTCGGGATCGGCGTCGACCAAGGCGACCTGCGGCCCAGGGCGGGCGTCGGGCATCGGGAGGCTCAGCACCTCGCCGGCCTCGGTCAGCCGCGCGGTGGCCTCCTCGACGAGGCTCGCCACGTGCCGCCAGCGCGCCACCGGGTCCACCTCGGCCAGCACCTGGAGTCCGGCCTGCGCCGCGTACACCGCGGGAATGCCCGGGGTGCCGGACTCGAAGCGGCGCGCCGCGGCCGGTCCGTCGAGCGCCACCGGATCGAAGCCGAACGGGTCGGTCCGGCCGAACCAGCCGGTCATCGTCGGCCGCTGCTCGTCCTCGACGCCGGCCCGGGCGTACAGCGCGGCGACGCCGGGCAGCCCGAGCAGGTACTTCAGCGTGCCGGTCACCAAGTAGTCGCAGTCGATCTCGGCCACGTCGACCGGCACGACGCCCGTCGCCTGGTACGCGTCGACCAGCACTCGGGCACCGACTTCGCGGGCCAGCTTGGCGATCTCGTTGACCGGCTGCAGCGAACCGTTGGTGTAGAGCGCCAACGGGATCGACACCAGCCGCGTCCGCTCGTCGATCTGCGCGCGGTAAGCCTCGACCACGCCGCGCTCGCGCATCGACGCGTCGTCGACCCAGCGCATCTGCCCTTCGCCCGGGCGGCACGCGTGCAGCACCTGGCCGACGCTGGGGAACTCGGCGGCCATCGACACGACGACGTCTTCCTCGGCGAAGCGCAGCGCCCCGACAGCCTGGTACGCGGCGTGCGAAGCCGAAGGCACCAAAGCGATCTCGTCCGCGCTCGCGCCGAGGAACGCCGCGATCGACGTCCGCAGACGCTCCACTTCGGACATCCACGGTCCCCACGGCGCTCCCTGGTCGCGCAGCAGGTACGCGAACTCGGCCAGCGCGGCGGTCACCCTGGTGGCGATGGCGCCCTGGCTGCACGACGCGAGGTGCGTCGTGTCGACGAGACTGGGGAACTGCTCTCGGAACCGCTGCGGGTCCACGAGTCACCTCCGTGCGCAACTTGTGGTCTTGGTCAGTCACAGTGAACATGCGAAAGCCTGGCTGCGCAATACCCGGGATTGCCGGTTGACGGAGCAGGGGCCATCACCCACACTGATGCGAATTCATCACAGCTGAACACCTCGCCGTGTCCCCTCAGGAGCGCCCATGTCCGAACCCAAGGCCCCGGCCCGCCGCCGGCGGCACTGGTTACTGCTGCTGGTCCCGTTCGTCTGGTGCATCGCCGCCATCCCGCTGGCCAACCGGGTCCATTACCTGTTCGGCTCGATCCCCTTCCTGCTGGTGTGGATGACCCTCGGCGTGCTCGCCGGGTCCGCCGCCATCGGCGCCGTCTACGTCATCGATCGCCGCAACGGCGATCTGGATCGGTTCTAGGAGCACGCGATGGCCCTGATCCTGGCGTTGGTGATCGCGGTCGGCTCGATCGCGTGGGGCACGGTCGCCGCGGCCCGCGGCCGGAAGATGAACCTGCAGGAGTGGTCGGTCGGGAGCCGGCGCTTCGGCACCTGGCTGTTCTGGTTCCTGATGGTCGGCGAGACGTTCACGACCTTCGCGCTGCTGGGCGCGTCCCAAAGCGTGTTCAGCAACGGCGCACCCGGCTACTACGTGCTGGGCACCATGGTGCTCACCGCGGCCGTGGGCTACTGGGTGGTGCCGCGGATCTGGCGCGCGGGCAAGCAGCACGGTCTGGTCACCATGGGCGACTACTTCACGACCCGGTTCTCCGCGCCCTGGTTCGGCGGCCTGATCGCGGTGTTCGGCATCATCTCGCTGCTGCTCTACGCGCAGGTCCAGCTGACCGGCCTCAGCCTCATCCTGGGCAGCCTGTTCGGCGACAGCCTGCCGTCACTGGCCTACGTCGTCGCCGGCGGCGTGCTCGTGGCGGCGTTCGTGCTCGTCGGCGGGATGCGCAGCGCGGCGTTCACCGCGGTGGTCAAGGACGTGCTGCTCATCGCGGTGCTGCTGGTGATCGCGGTCGGCGCGGCGAGCGCGGCCGGGGCGAGCGGGCCGATCGGGGTGTTCGACGCCCTCAAGGACACCCAGCCGCACGCGGCCACGTTGCCCGGCATCAAGGGCACCGCGGCGACGAACACGTGGTGGTGGATGAGCTTCCTGCTGATCACGCCGCTCGGTTCGTTCGCACTGCCGCACATGTTCCAGGTGTCCTACACCGCCAAGGACGTGGCGACGATCCGGCGCAACCAGATGATCCAGCCGCTGTACTCGCTGTTCTACGTGCTGATCGTGTTGATCGCGCTGGCCGCGGTGCTGGCCCTGCCGAACCTGCCCGACAAGCAGGCCAACGCGTCGCTGCTGATCTTCGTCCACGACAACTTCCCGAGCTGGGTGATCGGGCTGCTCGGCGGCGCGGGCATCCTCGTCGCCCTCGTGCCGACCGCGGTGCTCGTGCTCACCGCCAGCAGCCTGTTCACTCGCAACGTGGTGGGCGGCATGTCGAAGAAGCTGGCCGGCTCGCTCACGATCTCCCGGGCCGGCGTGGTGGTGTTCACCGCGATCGTGGTGCTGCTCGTGGCGCAGAGCAGCTCGAAACTGCTCAGCATCATGACCAACGTGTACAGCGCCGTCGGGCAGCTGGCGCCCGCGCTGTTCCTCTCGATGCTGTGGCGGCGGGTCACCGCGGTCGGGCTGGCGGCCGGGGCGGTGTGCGGCGGGCTGATCGTCGGCGTGCCGCAGCTGAGTGCGCTTTTCGCGCACACGGTGCCGCCGGGCACCGTCATCGGCCTGCCCGCCCTGGTGGTCAACCTCGTCGTCACGGTGCTGGTGAGCCTGGTGACGCGACCACCGGCCGCGGCGGCGATCGACGCCGGGACCGGGGACAGCGCTCCTGCCGAGGACCGGGAGCCCGTCGGTGAGGCCGCGCTGCACTGATGAACGCTCCGGGCACCTTCCGGTCCCGGGCGTGCGCGCCCGGGACCGGACACACCGCGGCTCGACTGGCCGGCAGACGATAATGGCCGGATGACCATGACTCGGATCCGTGAGTTCCGCACCCTCCGGGGCTTGACCGTCCGCGAGCTGGCGGACCGGGCCTCGGTGTCCACCGGGCTGATCAGCCAGGTCGAACGCGGCGTCACCGACCCGAGCCTGGAGACGATGCGGCGGATCGCCGAGGTCCTCGAGGTGCCGCTGTTCAGCCTCTTCCAGGACGGCGAGCACGACACCGTCGCCGTCATCCGGCGCGAGAACCGGTACCGCATCTCGTCACCGCACCACGCGATCACCTACACCCGCGTCTCCCCCGGCGGCGCGAAGCTCGAGGTGCTCGAAGGCCAGCTGGAGCCGGGCTCGGTGTCGGCGGACACGCTGCGCTCCCACCCCTCGGAAGAGTGCGTCGTGGTGCTCACCGGCCGCCTCACGGTCGAGGTCGGCGACCAGGTGCACGTGCTGAAGACGGGCGACAGCTGCCACTTCGACTCGAACATCCCCCACCGCTTCCGCAACGACGGTCGGACGAGCGCGCGGTTCATGGTGAGCGTGACTCCGCCGAGCTACTGACGAGGGGCTCGCACGTGGAGATCGAACCGCTCGACCCGGCGGCGGCCGGCAGCTCGGTTCTCGAGGGCGTCCACGAGGTGGTCTCGGCCGCCGATCGGCTGGACAAGCCGGGCGCACCGCCGGTGACGTTCGACGCGGCCATCGGCCGGCTCGAGAATCCTCAGCCGAACCTGGGCCGCGCCCTGCGCTGGGTGGCACGCCGGGACGGGCGCGTCGCCGGACTCGCCGCCCTGTACTTTCCGGACGCCGAAAACAGCCATCTCGGCCTCCTGGAGCTGACCGTCCACCCCGAGGCCCGTCGCCGCCGCATCGGCACCGCCGTCCTCAGCGCGATCACGCCGGAACTGCGCGGACGCACGGTCCTGGAGTGCTGGAACGTCACCAAGGGCGGCGCCGGCGTCGCCTTCGGCACGGCGCTCGGCTTCGAGGTGGTCGACGAGACGGTGTTCCAGACGCTGTCGCTCGTCGGCGCCGATCGCTGCGCGTGGGAAGTCTCCCCGGCAGCCGGATATCGCTTGCACACCTGGCACGGCAGCGCGCCGGAGGAGCTGGTGACCTCCTACGCCGACGCGCGGCGCGCGATCGCGGACAGCCCGTTCGGCCGCTCGGCGTACCGGTTTCCGAGGTGGACCGCCGACCGCGTGCGCGAGTCCGAGGCCGACCGCCGCCGGCGCGGGATCGACCACCGGGTGGTCGCGGTGGTACACCGGGGTTCCGGGCGGGTCGTGGGCTTCACGGAACTGCAGCTGTACCCGCATCGCCGCGACCTCGGCTACCAAGGCGACACCGCCGTGCTGGCCGCGCACCGCGGGCGCGGACTCGGTTTCTGCGCGAAGGCGGCCATGCTGCGCCTGCTGCTCGCCGAGCGCCCCGACGTCGAACAGGTCGTCACGTCGACGGCGGCGGCGAACCCGTACATGGTCAACGTGAACGTGGCGCTCGGCTACCGGACCACGCGGGAAACGGTGATCCTCGCCCAGGACACCGAGAAGCTCGCGCGCCGTCGAGCTCAGAGATCGGTGGCCCGCGGATGGTGGGGTTCGTAGATCCCCACTTGACTGCCACCGGGGAGCCGGAAACCGCTCAATCGCCCCCACCGCTCTTCTTCGACCGGCGCGCACGTGACGCCGGCGGCAGCCAGATCGGCCAGCGTCGCATCCAGGTCGTCGCACATGAAGTACAGCTCGTGGGACGGCGGGCCGTCGCCGGGGTGGACGGCGAGTTCGGCCGGCGGGAGTTTGAAGATCAGCCAGCCGCCGCCGGCGTCGACGTGAGGGAAGGCGAGAACCTCGCGGAAGAAGGCGCGGTCCGCTTCGGCGTCGTGGCTGGAGACGATCACGTGGGCTCCGCTGATGGGCATGCGGTCACTGTCGCACACCCAGACGCCGGAAGCTGGACTCCGCAAACGATCAGTCCCGCCGGAAGCCCGCGATCATCTCGTCGTGGTCGAGCACGTCGTCGCCGTAGAGGTCCTGAAGCCAGTTCGTCTGGTAGATCGTGTCGAGGTAGCGCTCGCCGAGGTCCGGCGCGATGGCGACGGCGGTGAGGCCTTGCCCCTCGTGCTCGGGGAGCCAACGCATGGCGCCGCTTACGACGGTGCCGGTGGAGCCGCCGAAGAGGAACCCCCTGCGGGCCAGCCGGTGGCAGCTGCGGATGGTGTCGGCCTCCTCGACGGCGATCACCTCGTCCACATAGGACTCATCGAGCAGCGCCGGCCGGACACTCGTGCCGAGGCCGGGGATCATCCGGCGGCCCGGCGCGCCGCCGAAGGTCACCGAGCCGGCGCTGTCCACCGCGACGATGTGGACCGGTCGGGGCCATTCCCGGAAGAAGCGGGCGCAGCCCATGAGCGTGCCCGTGGTGCCCGCGCCGACGAACAGCACGTCGAGTTTCGGGAACTGGCGGGCGATCTCCGGCGCGGTGGTCCGGTAGTGCGCCTTCCAGTTTTCCGGGTTGGCGTACTGGTTGAGCCAGACGTAACGCTCGTCGGAGGCGCACAGCTCACGCACCAGCGCGAGCCGCGCACCCAGGAAACCGCCGTCGGCGGCGGGCTCCGCGATGATGTGCACGCGGCTGCCCAGCGCCTCCATCAGACGCCGGCTGGCCAGGTTGCAGCGCGAGTCGGTGACGCAGAGGAACCGGTAGCCCTTGCTGGCGGCGACCATGCTGAGCGCCACGCCGAGATTGCCCGACGACGACTCGACCAGGATCGAGTCCCGCGTCAGCAGTCCCTGCCACTCGGCGGCCTCCACCATCTCGGTCGCGGCCTTGAGCTTGATCGACCCGGCGAAGTTGAAACCCTCGCACTTGAGGAAGAGAGAATGCCCGAAGATCGACTCGAGATCGACGTACAGCTCTTCCTCGTTGAAGTCCGTGGGATCGGATATCACGGTCACGATGACCCCCTCCCTGGTTTGTCGTCAGCCGTAGCGGCGCAGTTCGTGGAAGAAGTCCGGGATGACGGTCAGCTCGCCGGCCCGGGTCACTTCGTCGTAGACGTACTTGCCCACCGCGAGGTCGAGGACCCCGAGCCCGAACGGCGAGAACACCACCGGCCGGTCGGCCGGCACGGAGACCCGTCCGGCCAGGACGTCGTCCAATGTGCCGTCGAGGAACTCGCGCCCGCCCGTGAGCTGCTCGGCCAGATGCGGCGACGTGCCGGCCTTCAGGCAGTGCTCGACGTCGTCGACGAAGTTCGCCGTGCTCAGCAGGAGCTCCGGCGCGAGATCGCGCAGAGAAACGTGCAGCACCACCGGATTGTGGTCGAACCACGACCGCTCGGACACGTGCGGCCGGCCCGCGACGGTGGCGAACACGATCAGGTCACTCGAGGAGATCAGCGACTCCGCCGACTCGTGGACCGTGATCCGCCCGCCGGTTCCCGATCGCTCGAGGTACCCGCGGAACCCCGCGCCGCTCTCGGCCGACAGGTCGTGCACGCCGATTTCGTCGAACTCCCAGCCGGTGCCGGCCAGGAAAGTGTGGACGTAGCGGGCGATGAGCCCCGTCCCGACGAACCCGACCCGCGTCGGCCGCGCCCGGCCCCGGCTGAGCGCCGCCGCGGCGCACGCCGCCAGAGCGGCGGTCCGCGTGGCGCTGATGATGGAGCTTTCCAGGCACGCGAACGGGTATCCGGTGTCGTGGTCGTTGAGGATCAGAACCGCCGACGCCCGCGGAATGCCGGACTCGATGTTCTCGGGGAAGCTCGAGATCCACTTCAGACCGTCCACTCGCACCTGTCCGCCGATCGAGGCCGGCAGCGCGATGATCCGGGACGCCGGGCGGTCGGGGAACCGCAGGAAGTACGACGGCGGGTTCACCGTGTCGCCCGCGCTGTGCAGCCGGTAGGTGGCCTCCACCAGTTCGACGATCTCCTGCTCGCGCCCCGCGAGCGTGCGCCGCACCTGGCCGCCGCCGATCACGGCGAACGGGGGCACCGCGTTCGGCCCGCCGGTTTCGGCGCGGGCCGGGGTGGGTCGGATCGCGGTCATCTCGCACCCGCTTCGGTACTCGGCGAGAGGTCGGCCCGCCGCACCGGATCGGCCAGCCCGACGAGCACCTCGCGGGACCCCTCGAAGGGCTCCCGGCTGTGCGCGGTCCGGATGTTGTCCACCAGCATCAGGTCCCCGGCCTGCCACGGCTCGCGCGCGGTGTTGGCCTCGTAGACGCGGTTGAGCAGCGCCACCACGTCCTCCCCGATCGGGTCACCGCCCCCGAAGCAGGTGTTGAACGGCAGCGCGTCGGCCCCGTACACGTCGATCAGGTACTCGCGAATCTCGGGATCCATGGTCCACTCGTTGAGGAACGCGACCTGGTTGAACCAGCAGCGCCGGCCGGTGACCGGGTGGTGCACCACCGCGCTGCGCCGCTGCCGGGTGCGCAACCCGCCGTCGGGCTGCCACTCGAACTCGATCGCGTTTGTCCGGCAGTAGTTCTCGATCTCCGCCCGGTCGTCGGTGCCGAACGACTCGGCGACCGTCGCGCCGATCTCGTCGTTGTAGCTGCGGGTGAGCAGCCAGCCCTCCTGCTCGAACCGGCGGACGAGGTCCGCGGGCAGCGCGTCGAGCACGGTCGGCGAGTCCGACACAGCCGTGGCGCCGCCTTCGGTGGGCGCGCCGAGGCAGGCGAACAGCAGCAGACCGGGAACCTCGAGCCGGTAGCTCAGCTCGTGGTGCATGCACATCGGCTGGTTCTGCGGCCACGCCGACGACGAGTACACCCCGGCCGAGTAGACCTCGCGCGACGCGAAGGCCTCGCGGTCTTTCATCAGTTCGGTGGCCAGGCGCTCGAACACGGCGGCGACGTCGGCGGCGTCGCTCAGCCCGAGGCCGCGGACGAGCACGGACCCGTGCTCGTCGACGGCGGCGCGCAGCGTGTCGCGGTGTTCGCTCGCCCAGCCCGGCGCACCGGTGCCCGGCTCGGCCGGCAGCAGCGGAACCCCGCCCGGGCTCAGCTGCACTTCGGCGAGCGACGCCGACGTTGAGGAAACCATGACTTGTCCTTTCGGCTCGAATTCACGTGACGAGCACCGGTTCGGCGGCCCGCAGCACGATCCGCGCGGTCTCGGCCGGGTTGGTGCGCGGGAAGTAGTGGCCGCCGCCGGCGATCGCACGCACCTCGACGTGCTCGGCCAGCAGCCGCCATTCGCCGTGGCGGTCGCGGAAGTCCACGGTGATCGGGTCGTCGTCCGCGGCGACGACGGTGACGGGCGTGGTCAGCTTCTCGGCCGGCGGGTTCGCCAGAGCGGAGGCGAGGTAGCTGTGCGCGGACACGCAGTCGTGCCGGAACGCCGCGCCGACCTGCTCGGCCCGCTGCGCGTCGAGCTCGCCGAGCGCGGGGTCGCCGCTGTCCGCGGCCAGCTCCGCGGCGATCGCGGAGTTGCTCAGCCGGCCCAGCTCGGTGATCGAGGCGCGCCGTTCGTCGGCGTCGCCCAGCAGCTGCGCGCCCAGGAACACCCGCCGCACGTCCACCCCGCGCCCGGCGAGCCGCCGGGCCGTCTCGAAGGCGAACGCGGCACCGGAGGAATGGCCCCACAACAGCACGCCCTTCGGCGCGAGGTGATCGATTTCCGCGACGACCTGGTCGACCACCCGCGCCATCGGCGCGAACGCCTCGCGATCGGCGGCCAGGTCGTGCCCGGGCAGCTCCACGGCGTACATCGCGAGCCCGCTCCCCTGCAGCTCCGAAGCCAGCGGCCGGAAGTTCACCGAGTTGCCCCCGGCGTGCGGGAAGCAGACGAGCACGGCGTCCGGTTCTCCGACCGGCTCGGTGAGCGGCTGCAGCAGCTCGACGGCCTCGGCGCGGGGCTGGTCGGTGAGCAGCGCGGCCTGGTCGGCGAGCACCGGGTGCCGGGTGATCTCGGCGAGCGACACCGCGCGATCCAGGGCGACGGCCAGCTTCACCGCCGAGAGCGACGTGCCGCCCCGGTCGAAGAAGTGGTCGCGCCGGCCGATCTTCTCCGGCGCGAGGCCGAGCACGCCGGCCCACGCGGCCGCCAGCCGCTGCTCGGCGGGTGTCGCCGGAGCGTCGTGGTCTTCTTCGGCGCCTTCGAGCTCCGTCGCCAGCGCGGTCAGCACCAACTTGTCGATCTTGCCGTTGGCGGTCAAGGGAAGCTGCTCCCGCCAATGGAACGCCGACGGGACCATGTAACCGGGCAGCGAGCCGCTCAACCGCGCGTGCAACGTCTCGCCGGGCAGCGCCTCGGCGGCCGAGTAGAACGCCACCAGGTGCTTGCCCTGGCCGTCCCGCTCGGCGACCACCACGGCGCCGTCGCCGACGCCGGGCACACGCAGCAGCGTGTTCTCGACCTCGCCGATCTCGATCCGGAAGCCGGAGATCTTCACCTGGCTGTCGCGGCGGCCCAGGAATTCCAGCCGGCCCCCGGGCATCCAGCGCCCGCGGTCCCCGCTGCGGTACAGGCGTTCGCCCGCCCGGTGCGGATCGGGCAGGAACGCCGCGAGGGTCCGCGCGAGGTCGTTCACGTACCCGCGCCCCACGCACACACCGGAGAACACGATCTCGCCTGGCGCGCCCAGCGGCACCGGCTGCAGGTGCTCGTCGACGACGTAGACGTGCACGTTGTTCACGGGCCGCCCGAGCGGGACCCGGCCGGCGTCCGGTGGCCGGTCCATGACCTCGTGGTTGGTGTCGTCGGAGGTCTCGGTGAGGCCGTAGGCGTTGACCAGCTTGACGTCCGGGTACGCCGCGAACCAGCGCTGCACCAGCTCCTTCTTCACTGCCTCGCCGGTCACCGACACGCACCGCAGGTCCGGCAGCGGGCGCGGATGACTCTCCACAAAGGACAGCACGGCTTCCAGGTAGGACGGCACGACCTGCGCCACCGCGACCCGGTCCCGCGCGAGCCGGTCGACGAACCGCTCGGCGTCGAGGATCACCTCCTGCTCGACGATCAACGTCCGCCCGCCGACGAGCAACGGCGCCAGCAGCTGCCACAACGAGATGTCGAAGCACTGGGGCGCGGTCTGCGCCACGACCTGTCCCTCGGCGATCCCCAGGTCGTCGATCTTGGCGTGCAGGTGGTTCAGCATCCCCGCGTGCTCGCACATCGCGCCCTTGGGCTCACCGGTGGAGCCGGAGGTGAAGTAGATGTAGGCGAGCTGGCGCGGCGTCACGTCGATCCCGAGATCGGTCGAGGACCGGTCCTCCGCGCAGGCCGCCTCGATGTGCAGCCGCACCGCGCCGGGCAGCAACTCCAGCGCGTGGTCGAGCGTCTCGCTGCTGCCGCGTTCGGTCAGCACCAGTTCGCAGCCGGCCCGCCGCAGCGTCTTCGCGATCCGCTCGGGCGGGAAGTGCGGTTCGACCGGCAGGTACACGCCACCGGCCTTGAACACGGCGAGCACAGCGGTGAGCCAGCCGAGGTTCCGCTCGGTCACCACCGCCACCACGCTCTCCCGGCGCAGGCCGCGGGCGAGCAGCGCCCGCGCGAGCCGGTTGGCCCGCTCGTTGAGCTCGCGGTAAGTCCACGCGTGCTCGCCGTGCACGGCCGCGATCGCGTCCGGGTGCCGCCGCACCCGTTGCTCGAACAGCTCGTGCGCGCGCAGGTCGGGCAAAGGCCGACTCGGTCCGGCGAGCCCGTCGAGCTGGAACCGCAGCTCGTCGGGTGCGAGCAGGCTCTGCGGCGCGTGCTCGGTGTCCGGGGCCGCTACCAGCCGCGCGAGCGCGGCGACGTGGTAGCCGGCGATCCGGGCCGCGGCGGCCGCGTCGAGCACGTCGGCGCGGTAACGCACGTCCAGACGCCTGCGGCGGTTCGCGAACCCGACGCGCAGCACCGTCGTCCCGGTGAGCTCACCGTCGCCGGCGGGGTCGAACACGGTCTCCGTGACCGGGCCGGGCACACCCAGGTCGCGCCGCAGCTCGTCCACCGGGAAATGCCGGTGCGCCAACAACTGCGACTCGGCCCGGTACGTCTCGGTCACCAGTTCCCGCCAGGTTTCCGGCTCCGTCGTCAGGCGGCACGGCACCGGCGCGCCGGCCGGCGTCGCATAGCCGGTCACGACCTCGCGTTCACCGGTCAGCGCGGCGAGCACCCTGGCGTGCGCGGCGAGCAGCACCGCGCTGCCCGGGATCCCCAGCTCCCGCGCCAGCCGGCGCACTCCCGCCGCCACCGGGGCGGGCAGCCGCACGGTCGTCGTCCCCACTCCCGCCCCCGAACCCGAGGTCCAGCGCGGCACGGTCGTGGCCCCTCCGGCCACGAGCACGTCGCGCCAGAACCGGAAGTCCGCTCTCGGTAGCTCTCCCATGTGTTCCCCTCCGCTCACCGTGGCCACGGGCTCGGCCGCCACGTTCCGTCGGCGATGATCGCCTTTCCGTTGTGTCCGTTGTGTCCGTCCGAGGCGCGGCGCCGCGGGCTGGGCCGCCGTTTTCCGTCGGTGACGCTGAAGTGCTCGATCGACTTGCCGTTGTGCCCTTCCCGTCGCCGGTGCCGGCCGGCCGCGACCCGACTGTCGGCTTCACGGCCGGGCCGGATCTCCCGGGCCGGGTTGCCCTCCCACCGGGTGTGCGGCGGTACGTCCTCGCCCTTCATCAGGAAGGAGTCGGCCGCGAGCACCGAACCCTCGCCCATCGTCACTCCGTAGTGGACCCACGCACCGACCCCGACGGTGCTGCGCGCGCCGACGACGATGCGGTCGGACTTGAAGGCACCGTCCTCCTGGGAATGGCATTGCACGTGCGAGCCGATGTTGAGGGTGACCTCGTCGCCGAACGTCACGAGGGTCTTCTCCGGCATCGCCGCGCCGTCGTCGAACACGCGCTTCCCGACCTTGACCCCGAGCATCCGCCAGGCCAGGTTCTTGAACGGGGTGCCATTGAGGGCCTGGACGTGCACTGTGGACGCCGCCGCCTTCCAGAACCGCTCGTGGCGCCAGAATCGGCGGTCGTAGATCGAGCAGTACAGCGGCCGCAACGGGTGGATCACGATGGACGCGCGTTCCACCAGTGTGAAGTACACGGAGCTGAACAGCAGCGCGGCGACCGAGGCCAGCGCCACCGCCGAAACCCCAAAGCGCGGGTAGAGCTCCGCCGAGGCCCAGCCGAGCAGCATGACCGCGAAGAAGTAGAACCAGCGCACCAGCAGGAACATCACGACGGTGCCGGCGTTGTGCCGGTTCTTCGCGGCGAGCCGGCGGCGGAACTCATCGCCGGTCCGCAGGTGGTCGAACTGGTGGTCGCGGGCCACCGTGCGGGGGATCTCGAAGCTCGGCGAGCCCAGCAGCCCCACGTTCTCGCGGACAGGGCCGTCAACGGGCACGAGGACCTTGGTCGCGAGCAGGCAGTTCTCCCCCGTCCGCCCCTGGGCGGGGTAGACGATCACGTTGCCGAGGAAGTTGTGCGCGCCGATGGCCGCCCGGGACACCTTGAAGGACGTGCTCGAATAGTCGGCGTTCACGATCGAAAGCCCGTCCGCCACCATCGTGCCGCTGCCGACGGAGCTCTGGAACGGCGTCTCGTGCTTGATCGCCGTGCCGAAGTTCGAACCGGTCTGCTCGACGTCGGGCATCCGGTAGCCGAGGTAGCGCAGGTAGTGCACGATCGCGGAGCTGTCGCCGAACACGGTCATGAAGAACTTGAGGTTGGTGATCAGCCGGATCGCCCGCAGGATCGAGTAGCGCAAGGTGTAAAGGCGGTAGACCTTGTCCGGTTTGAGCGCGAGGCTGAGCACGCGTGGGACGACGGCGATGAAGAGCAGCCCGAGCAGCGAGACGCCGAAGAAGATCACGGACGTGACCGCCAGCGCCTTGCCGTAGAACGCCCAGCTCCCGAAGGCGACCACGGGGGTCCCGAGCACCGTGTTGAGCCGCGGGACCTTGTCGATGAGCACGTCCACACCGCCGACCGCCAACGGGAGGTACACGAACAGCGTGGTCAGCAGCTGCGAGACACCGTAGGAAAACCGGCGCACCCGGCCGCACCGCGCGGGCCCGACCCCGCGGTAGTCCGCCTCCGCGCGCAGCGCCGGCGACCCGTGCCAGCGCTCACCGGCCGGCACCGCCTGCCCGGGGTGCAGCGACGACACGTGCCCCAGCTGGGAGCCGTCGTCCATCGACGTGCCGATGTCGAGCACCGACAGCTCACCCACGAACACGTCCTTGCCCAGCGTCACCGAACCGGTCTGGAGCACGCCGGATTCGGCCCGGTACCCGGTGAAGAACGAGTCCTTCCGGATCACCGAGCCCGCGCCGATCGTGAGCAGGTCGGTGCACACGGGCACGTTGCGCGAGAAGATCGCGACTCCCCGGCCGATCTTCGCGCCCAGTGCCTTCAGATACAGCACGTACAGCGGCGAGCCCAGGAACAGCAGTGCCACCGGATTCCGCTGCACCAGCGTCTTGACAAGCCAGAACCGGAAGTAGGCAAGCGACCACACACGAATCCGCTGCGGCTTCCACCGGCCGATGAGCACCCACTTCGCCACGACCGGCAGCAGGCACAGCCCGATCAGGCTCGCACCGCCGAACAGCACGAGCCGCACGTAGACCTCCAGCAGGTTCGCCGAGGCGTAGACCCACGAAGCACCGCGTACCACCAGGAGCGCGGCGAGATAGGAATAACCCAGGAAAGTCACGAACTGGAGCAGTCCGCAGAGGACGTACGCCACCGCGCCGGCGCGGGGGAGGTCAGCAACCTTTACCGGGTTCTGTTGTGTGCCCTGTTCCCGGGCCTGTGCTTCGGCCGCCGGCTCCGCCTCAGCGGGTTCGTCGACGGTGAGCGCGGTCGCGAGACTCCGCGCGGTCGGGTTGGCGTAGACGTCCTTCATCGACGCCGACGGCACGTCCGCCCGCTTGCGGAGCCGCGCGCAGAAATGCGCCATCACCAGCGAGTTCACGCCCAGGTCGTCGAAGAAGTGGCTCTCGGCCGACACCTGGTCGACCTTCGCCACGTCCGCGAGCACCTCGGCGTAGACGCGCTCCGTACGGTCGGGGGTGATGGCGTGCCTGCCACTACCCCGTCGAGATTCTGCCCGGTCCCCCGTCAGGAATTCGTCAGATTCCCCCAGGCTCCGGGCTTGGGTCTTCCCACCTGTATTCTCCCACCTCCACGTCCCCGACCGGCCGGACGTACCGGCATCGTCTCGAGGCCGTTCGCCACCCACTGTAATCCCCCTCCGCGTGCCGTCGACCCCAAAACGGTCCTTACGGGCACATTACGTCCCCGGGGCCGGAGTTCTCCCGAGAAAGTCTTCCGAGTTAGCGGAAAATTTCAGCGGCAACCGGGTCGGCCGGGCGATCTGGCGTGCGCTCTCCTTGATCCACCAGGGGGTTCGCACACGGTGCCGAGTTCGTCGCGTCGGGTTCAAGATCAGGACTGACCCGGCTGATCGGCCTTTCCGACCGGGCCGTTACAGCGATTCGAGATTTGTTTTTCAAGCAGTGACGCCGATTTGATCATTCACCGTCGTGAATTTGATCTTCACTGTCCGTAACCGGCCAGTCTGAGCGAGGAACAAACGGGGGATGAAATACTCCAACCCGCCTGAATCGCACTATTCGCGGTGTTGCACGAATGTGATCCCGGGGGCCGCCCGGGCATCCGGGTAACGCGTTGTGTCCGCCGTGGACACTGTCCTACGGGGTCAGCAGCACCACACGTCCGTGCACCTCGCCGCGTTCGAGGCGGCAATGGGTTTCCGCGGCGTCCGCGAGGGTGCGGTGCTCCACCCGGCGCGGACGCAAGCCGCCCGCGGCGAAGCGGGGGTTCAGGGCCGCGGCGGCCTCGGCGAGGTCGGCGGCCGTCGCGTTCGAGATGGCGAAGCCGAGGACCGAGCGGTCGTGCATGTACAGCTCACCGGCCGGCAGCACGGGGCGGCTGCGGGCGCCGGCCAGCAGCACAATGCGGCCCCGCCAGGCCAGCAGGCGCACCGCCGCCTCCAGGTCGTTGCGGCCGGAGGTGTCGACGAACAGGTCGACCGGCCCGGCGGACGCCAGCCTGTCGGACAACCGCTCGTCGCGGTAGTCGAACACCTCTGCGGCGCCCAGGTCACGGCAGCGGCCGAGGTCGGCAGCCGACGCGGTCGCGAAGACCCGGGCGCCCGCCGCGGCCGCCAGTTCGATCAGCGCGCCGCCGACGTTCCCGCCGCCGCCGGCGACCAGAACCGTCTCGCCGGGCAGCACGCGGCCGAAGGTGACCAGAGCCAGGTACGCGGTGGCGGCCGGATGCGCCATCGCGACGACGTCGAGCGGGTCGGCGCCCTCGGGCACGCGGTAGAGCCGGTCGGCGGGCACCACCGCGCGTTCGGCGGCCGCGCCCTGGCGCCCCGCGTGGCCGAGGCTGTTGCACCACACCCACTCACTGGCCCGGAATCCCCGGGCGTCCGCCGCGACGCGCCCGACGAGGTCCCGGCCGAGCACCAGCGGCAGCGGGACTTCCGTCACGTACAGCCCGGAGCGGACAAAGGTGTCGACCGGGTTCACCGACACCGCAACGACATCCACCGCGACATCACCCGGGCCGGCCACGGGCTCGGGCAGCTCGCCGAAGCGGATCTCCGCCACGCCACCGAGCCGTTCGACGTAGGCCGCACGCACTTTTTCTCCTCCTGAAGGGATTGGTACCGACGCGGGTCAAGACCGGGTCTCGAGCTCCACCGGCCCGGCGAAGTGGAACGCCGTGATGTCCAGCCGGTGGCGGAGGTAGAACCGGTGCGCGTGGGGGTTGGCGACGCCGGAGTCGAGCTCCAGCCGGACGCAGCCGCCGCGCCGGCCCAGCGTCTTCAGCTCGCCCATCAACCGGGCGCCGACCCCCCGCGAACGCGCGGCCTCGTCGGTGACCAGGTCGTCGACGAACAGGACGCGGCCCCGGCTGGTGACGAGCGTGCGGTACCCGGCCGCGGCCAGTGGCTGCCCGGCCGGCGAGTACGCGATCAGGTACCGCAGCCCCTGGTCGTGTCCTTCGGTCACGAGCTCTTCGAACAGTTCGCCGGACAACGCGGGCCGCAGCCGCAGCAGCAGTGGCAGCAGGTCCTTCCTCACCCGCGGATCGTCGGCCGGTCCCAGCTCCCGGAAAACCAGCTCGGCTTCGCCCATCGACGTGCAGCTCCTCGTTCTTCCAGCCCACCCGGCCCCCGGGTGGGGACGTCGCCGCGTCCGCGGGGCCCGGCCCGGCGCGGACGCGGCGACAAGCCGTCGAACCCGATCAGTCCCGGCCCGCGAGCTCGAGCTTGCGCGCCAGCAGAGCCGGGTTGGTGAACATGACCTCGTGCGAACCTTCGAGCGTCACCAGCCGGAACGTGCCGAGCCGGCGGGCGTTGGCCAGGTAGCCGTGCTCGGGGTCGCCTGGCGGAAGAGCCGAGTCCTCGCCGCACAGGACATAGCTGCGGGGAACGTCGGTCGACGCGTAGAACTTCGTGAGGTCCAGCTTCTCCACCGTCGGACCGAGCGGTTCCGGGGTGAGCATCTCGTAGGTCTCCCGAGCCCGGGCCAGGTCGGCGTCGCCGATGAACGCGTCGCGCCAGACCTCGAACGGCAGCATCACCGTGTTGTCGCTCGACTGCGCGGCCAGGATCGGGAACAGCTCCTGGTAGGCGGGCGGAGCGTTGTCCAGCACGCTCGTCCCGTTCGCGGGGACGAAGGCGTTCAGGAACACCAGCCGCCGCACCCGGTCGGGTACGCGCTCGACGACGCGGGCGATGACGCTCCCGCCCCAGCTGTGTCCCACGAGGACGAAGCCGGCGAGGTCGTGCCGGTCGACGTAGTCCGTGATCGAGGCCACGCAGTCGTCGTGGGTCACCTCCCGCGACGCTCCGGCGCCGTGGCCGGCGACAGTCGGGCTGTGCACCTCGTGCCCGAGCTCCTCCAGGCGCTCGGCCACCTCGGCCCACGACGATCCGTCGTGCCACGAACCGTGCACGAGAACAAAAACTGACACTCCGGCTCCTTCAGGGGAATGGGCGGCTACACGCCGGCTTCGGACGTGGCCTCGGCGAGGCCGTAGTTGCGCAGCCAGCCCTTGCGGACGTCGGCCTCCGGCACGTGGTCCACCGTGTACGCGGGCGACAGGAGCTCAGCCGCCTCGCTGACCGCGATCTTCACGGCGTGGTTGGTCGGCTGGCTGTCGCTGTGCTTCGACACCAGCCACGCGCGGATCCACTCGAAATCCGGATGTCCCGCGTCGAGGATCTCGGCGGTGCCCCGGAAGCGGAAACCCTTGCGGGCGATGAAATCCACCACGTTGACCTCGATCGCCGGCTGGTGGCGCAGGTTCTCCACGGTCTGCGGCGAAGCGATGTCCATGAAGATCAGGTGTTCGGGGTCGAGCACGCGCACCGAGCCCTTGGGCGAGACGTTGGGAGTCCCGTCAGGACGGACGGTCGCGACGAACATCAGTTTCGCGGCTTCGATGACGTCGGTCATTTCTTGGCTGATCGTGGGCACGGAAAACACCTCATTACGTATCTCTGGAGCCTGCCCGACACTTAACCGCGTGCCAGTGCGGCGGAGCTTGAAATTCTTCTGAGCAGAACCAGCAGGGGATCCCGGCGCCGATTTCCTGTCCGGTCGGCGCCGAGTTCGTCGGCTGCCTCCCGCCACGCTAGCCGGATTCCGGCGCCGGCACCTGGTCCACTTCCCCACCGGCTCCGTGGACCGGTTTGGCGCGCAACCGTTCTGCACACAAGAATTCCCGGTCACGACCGAGCGTCGCGAGGTTAGTGTCCTCGGTCAACACGACCTGGACCTGGTCGATCCAGGATGTGAACTCTCCAGGTGACCCGAAAGCCGACCGACAAGCCCAGCGAACGAAACCGGGAGATCGCAGTGACCGAGCGCATGAACTACTCCGCCGTCGCTCCGGAGGCGTACAAGTCGATGCTCGCCATGCAGAAGTACCTGGCGACGTCGTCGATCGACCACACCCTGCACGAACTCGTGAAGATCCGGGTGGCGCAGATCAACGGCTGCGCCTACTGCGTCGACGTCCACACGCGCGACGCCCGTAAACACGGCGAAGAGGAAAGCCGGATCTACGCACTTTCCGTCTGGCGCGAATCGCCGGAGTTCACCGACGAGGAACGCGCCGCGCTCGAACTCGCCGAAGCCATGACGCTCATCGCCGGCCGCGGTGTTCCCGCCGAGACCTGGGGGCTGGCGGGCAAGTTCTTCGACGAGCGGCAACTGGCCGACGTCGTGCTCGCCGTCATCACGATCAACGCGTTCACCCGGCTGGCCATCACCACCGGCATGGTCCCCGGCCGGTCCACGCCGGTCGTGTCGAAGTAGCCGGCCCCTCCGACTCCCCGAAGGAACCATGATGTCCACCTCCGCCGCCGGGCGAACCACCCTCCCCGGCACGAAAGCCAAAACGAGCGGGCAGCGAGCAGCACGCGCCGCCTTCTACGGCCTCCTCGTCGACTACTGGGAGATCATGCTCCCGGTGATCGCGCTGGGGCCGGCCATCGAGTACTTCCTCCCGTCCACGCTGCCACCCCAGACGAAGTCGACGCTCACGTTCCTCACGTTCGCCGCGGCGTTCCTGGGCCGGCCGATCGGCAGCGTGATCTTCGGCCACCTCGCCGACACCCTCGGCCGGCGCCGCACGACGGTCGTGTGTTCGGTCGGCATGGGGTTCGCGGTCCTGCTGGTGGCGTTCCTGCCGGGCTACGAATCCGTCGGCATGTGGGGTCTCGCCGGCGTCCTGCTGCTGCGGCTGCTCGGCGGGATCTTCATGGGTGGGCAGTACACCGGGGCCAACCCGCTGGCCATGGAGTCCGCGGAGAAGTCCCGGCGCGGGGTCGTGGGCGGGTTCATCGCGTCGGCCTGGCCGGTCTCCTACGTCGCGGTGTCGCTGCTGACGGCGGTGCTCGTGGTGGTGTTCCCGAGCGGCTCGGCGACGTCGGCGTACGCCACCTGGGGCTGGCGGATCCCGTTCCTGATCGGCGCGGTGATGGCGTTCGTCCTGTTCGCCTACGCGCGCAAGACCGCCGAGTCGCAGGCGTGGGCCGCCAACAAGGCCAAGGAGGAGCAGGCGGCGAAGACCCGGTCGCCGCTGCGGGAGCTGTTCCGCGGGGACAACCTGCGCAGCCTCGGGCAGGTTTTCCTGCTCATGACGGGGATCTGGTTCGCCATCCAGATGCTCACCGTCGCGCCGTCCGGCCTCCTGATCTCCTACCTGCACCTGCCCAGCCAGACCGTGATCTGGGGCATCCTGGCCGCCAACGTGGTGCTCTTCCCCTGCTACCTGCTCCTCGGCGCGTGGGGACAGCGGTTCGGCCGCCGCAGGACCTTGATCGTCTGCGGCGTCCTGACGGGAACCGTGTCCGTGGGCTGTGTGATCGGCATGCTGCGCACGCTGGGCACCGGCGGGCCGTTCTGGCTGGCGATGGTTTTTTTCACCATCGCCCTGTGCATCAGCGTCGCGCCGAACGCCGTGCTGATCCCGTACCTGTGCGAGCGGTTCCACGTCGGCGTGCGCGCCTCGGGCTACGGCATCGGGTTCACGCTCGCCGTGATCGTCCCCGGGCTGTACTCGTTCATGCTCATCGGGCTCGGAAAGGTCATCCGCTACGAGTACGGCGTGGTGGTCCTGCTGGCCATCGGCGCCGTGTGCACGGTGGCCGGCGCGGTGCTCGGTCCCGAGACCAAGGACGTCGACCTCGACACCCCGGCCGCGTGACGGCCTGACGCCGCCGGGCCGCCGACCACCCCGGTCGGCGGCCCGGCTGCGTGCTCAGGCCTCGGCGAGCTCTCGCGCGATGTCCTCGGCAGTGGCGGTGAGGTGGGCGACCCACTCGCGAAGACGGTCGCGCCGGTACCGGGCGGTGGGCATGGCGATCGAGATCGCCGCCGGGATCGAGCCCGGTGAACCGGCAATCGGGCAGCCGACGGCCGTCAGCCCGACCTCGGTGAGCTGGTCGTTGAGCGCGAAGCCCTGGCGCCGCACCTTCTTGAGGTCCCGCACCAGCGTTTCGACGTCGACGTCCGTCCCGGCGTACCGGGCGCGCACGTCGTCGGAGTCGAGCGCCGCCAGCACCACCCGCCCACCCGACGCGAGGTGAGCGGGGAGCATGCGCCCGGCCCGGTCCCCGACGCGCAGCACCTGGTCGCTCTCGGCCGTCGCCACGAACCGCGCCTGGTCGCCGACCACGACGATCAGGTTGCTGCTCTCCCGGGTCCGCTCGGTCAGGTTCTGCAGGTGCGGCAACGCGATCTGGCGGAGGTGGTCGACGGGTTCGATCACCGTCGGGCGCCGCAGCACCGAACCCGCGACGTAACGCCTATCCTCGTCCTGCTCGGCGAAGTCCCGGTAGACGAGCATGGCCAGCAGCCGGTGCGCGGTCGAACGGGCGACGCCGAGCCGTTCGGCCGCCTCGGTCAGCCGCAGGGGACCCTCCTGCTGAAGGATCGTCGCGAGGTGCAGCGCGTGGTCGACGGAATCGATCCCATAGGTCGGCTTGTTCTTCACATCAGAACTATAAGCACCGCACAGCAGAACTTGTCTAGCGTTGCCCGCATGACAGCGAAGGCGGAACACCGACCGGCCTCCCCGGTGACCCTGCGCGCCACCGCGGGACCAGGGCAGCCGGAACCCACCCCCGAGCTCCACGAGCTCTACCGCGGCTTCGAGCAGGAACTGCTGATCCCGCTGTGGGCGGAGATCGGCGACCTGATGCCGGCGAGCCCCCGGCCGCTCGCGCAGGCGCACCTGTGGCGCTGGGCGAACCTGCTCGGGCTGGCGGAGCGCTCGGGCGAGCTCGTGCCGGTCGGGCGCGGCGGCGAGCGCCGGGCGATCGCGCTGGCCAACCCCGGCCTGGGCGGGGCGCCGTACGCGACCCCGACGCTGTGGGCGGCGATCCAGTACCTCAAGCCCCGCGAAGACGCTCCGGTCCACCGCCACAGCCAGCACGCGTTCCGGTTCGTCCTGGAGGGCGAGGGCGTGTGGACGGTCGTCGACGGCGACCCGGTCGCGATGCGGCGCGGCGACTTCCTGCTCACGCCCGGCTGGCACTTCCACGGCCACCACAACCAGTCCGACGTCCCCATGGCGTGGCTCGACGGCCTCGACATCCCGTTCGCCCACCACACCGGATCGGCCTTCTTCGAGTTCGGCCCCGATCAGGTCGAGGACCGCTCCACTCCGGACCGCTCACGCGCCGAGCGGCTGTGGGCCCACCCCGGCCTGCGACCGGTGTCCCAGAACGGGCCGCGGGTGAGCTCCCCGATCGCCGCCTACCGGTGGGAGCACACCGACGCCGCGCTGCGCGACCAGCTCGACCTCGAGGCCGAGGGCCACCCCGGGGTGCTCGAGCCGGGCCACGCGGCCGTCCGCTTCACCAACCCGACGACCGGCGGCGACGTCCTGCCCACGATCCGCGCCGAGGTGCACCGCCTGCGCGCGGGCACCACCACCGCCGCGCGGCGCGAGGTCGGCTCCGCGGTGTGGCAGGTGTTCGAGGGCGAAGGCACCGTCGAGGTCGGTGCGCGCAGCTGGCGTGTCGGGCGCGGTGACCTGGTCGCGGCGCCGTCCTGGCAACCGCTGACGATCACCGCCGGAACCCGGCTCGACCTGTTCCGCTTCGCCGACACCCCGATCTTCGAACGGCTGCACGCCGACCGCGTCGAGGTGGAAGGAGCCCCGGCGTGAAGCTGACGACCCTGCGCACCCCGGCCGGCACCCGCGCCGCCCGCGTCGATTCCGGCGTGGCGATCGAGATCGACTCGCCCGACGTCGGCACCCTGCTCGCCGACCCCGCCTGGCGGGAGCGCGCGGCGGCGGCCGACGGACCGCGCCACGAGCTCTCCTCGGCCGACCTCGCGCCCGTGGTGCCGCGGCCCGGAAAGATCCTGTGCGTCGGGCTGAACTACCGCGGCCACATCCTCGAGATGGGCCGCGAGCTGCCTGAACACCCCACGCTGTTCGCCAAGTTCGCCGAGGCGCTGGTCGGTCCGGCCGACTCCGTCTCGCTCGACGAGGCCTCGGCGGCCGTGGACTGGGAGGCGGAGCTCGCGGTCGTGGTCGGCGCCCCCGTCCGGCGGGCCGGCGTCGCGGAAGCCGAAGCGGCGATCGCCGGTTTCGCCGTGCTCAACGACGTCACGATGCGGGACTGGCAGTACCGGACCGTGGAGTGGTTGCAGGGCAAGACCTTCGAGGCCACCACCCCGTTCGGCCCGTACCTCGTCACCCCGGACGAGCTGCCCGGCGGCGCCCGTCCCGCGCTCGATCTGCGGTGCACCGTCGACGGCGAGCTCGTGCAGGCCGCGAACACCGCGGACCTGGTGTTCGATCCCGTCGCGCTGGTCGCCTACGTCTCGACGATCCTCACGTTGCGCCCCGGCGACGTCATCGCGACCGGCACGCCCGGTGGCGTCGGGCACGCGCGCGACCCGAAGCGCTACCTGACCGACGGCTCCGTGCTCGTCACCGAGATCGAAGGCCTTGGCACGCAACGGAACACCGCGCGCCTCGGCACGTCGGGGCCGGCATGACCCCCGCACCGGATCCCCGGACCTGGGCCGACGCCGGCACCGGGCTTCTGCTCGCCGGGCTCGACACGTTGAGCGACGCCGAGCTGGACGAGCCGTGCGCGCTCCCCGATTGGACCCGTCGCCACCTGCTCGCCCACGTGGCGTCCAACGCGGAAGCGCTCGGGCGGCTGCTGAGCTGGGCGCGCACCGGAGTCGAAACCCCGATGTACGCCTCCCCCCGCGAACGCGCCGCCACCATCGAGTCCGGCGCCGCCCGCCCCGACCTCCGCCGCTGGGTCGCCGCCTCCGCCGCCGAACTCGCGGAGGCCGCCGACGCGATGCCCGCCACCGCGTGGGCCGCCGAGGTCGTCACGGCCCAGGGCCGGACCGTCGCCGCCGGCGAGACGTCGTGGATGCGGGCGCGCGAGACCTGCGTCCACGCAGTCGACCTCGGGACCGGCACGACGTTCGACGACCTTCCCGAGGGGTTCCTCGCGGTGCTGGTCGACGACATCGCCGCCTGGCGCTCGGCCCGGCCGGGACCCGCGATCCTGCTCACCACCCCGCGCACCGACCACGAGATCACCGGCGACGGCACGCCCGTGCCCGTCGACCTCCCGCTCGCGACGGCCGCCGCCTGGCTGGCCGGTCGCCACCGCGAGGCCGGTTTGCCCACCCTGCCGCACTGGCTGTGAGGAGACGACGATGACCGATTCGATCGTGACCACCGTTCCCGCCGTCGACGCCGTCGACGCCGTCGTCGTCGGGGGCGGCATCGGCGGGCTCGGCACCGCGCTGGCGCTGGCCCGCTCGGGGCGCGCGGTGCGCGTCCTGGAACAGGCGGCGGAGTTCGGCGAGGTCGGGGCCGGCCTGCAGATGGCCCCGAACGCGACGCGCGTCCTGCGCGACTGGGACCTGCTCGGCGAAGTCGTCGAACACGGCGTCCGCCCGCGGCGGCTCGTCATGCGCGACGCGCTCGACGGCAGCGAGCTCACCCACCTCGACCTCGCCGACGCCGAACGCCGCTACGGCGCGCCCTACGTCGTGATCCACCGCAGCGACCTGCACGCCATCCTCGTGCGGGCCTGCCGCGACGCCGGCGTCGACCTGGTCACCGGCGCGACCGTCACCGGCGTGGAGAACGGGCCGGACTCCGCGACAGCCGTCGGCAACCACCGTCGCGACACGGGCCACATCGTGATCGCGGCCGACGGCCTCCGGTCCGGTCTGCGCCGCCGGCTCAGCTCCGACGAACCCGTCAGCTCCGCCTACGTCGCCTACCGCGGCGCCGTCCCGCTCGCCGACCTCCCGGACACCGGCGGCCTTGCCCTCGAGGACGTCACCGTCCACGTCGGACCGGGTTGCCACCTCGTCCAATACCCTCTGCGCCGCGGCGAAATGCTCAATACCGTCGCCGTGTTCCGTTCCCCCAAGGCCCTCGCCGGAGAAGAGGACTGGGGCACGCCCGACGAGCTCGACACGGCGTTCGCGGCCACCTGTGAACCGGTCCGCGCCGGTCTGCCGCACCTGTGGCGGGACCGCTGGTGGCGCATGTACGACCGCCGGCCGATCGGCACCTGGGTCGACGGCCGCCTCGCCCTCACCGGCGACGCCGCCCACCCCATGCTCCAGTACCTCGCCCAGGGCGCCTGCCAGGCGCTCGAGGACGCCGCCGGTCTCGTCGAGCAAGCCGACAAGCACGACACCGGTTCCGGCACGGACTGGGACCCGGCCTTGCGCGACTACGCCGCGGCCCGGGCCGTGCGCACCGCGCGTGTCCAGCGCACCGCGCGCGACTGGGGCGATCTGTGGCATTGCGACGGCCTGTTCCGCGCCACCCGCAACGCCCTGCTGCGCGACCGGGCCGCGGACGACTACCGCTACGTGGACTGGCTCTACGGACACGGTGCGTAAGTGATCCGGGTCACTCGCGCGACGGTTCTGTCACGCCGGGACCCGGCTGTCCCGTCGTTCGGGTGCCCGCAAGACACACCGGGAGAACAAGACACCAGGAGAAGGGGAACCACCGTGCCGCAACGCATCGTGATGGGGAAGGTCGCGCCCGAGCCGTACAAGAAGGTGTTCGAGCTGTACACCTACGCCCAGGGCACGGTCGAGGCTTCCCTGCTGGAACTGATCAAGCTCCGGGCTTCGATGGTCAACGGCTGTGCCTTCTGCGTCGACATGCACAGCAAGGACGCGCTCAAGGCCGGCGAGTCCGCGCAGCGGCTGTTCGCGGTCTCGGTCTGGCCCGAGTCGCCGTTCTTCTCGCGGGAAGAACGCGCCGCCCTGGCGCTGACCGACGCGGTCACGAAGATCGGCGAAGACGGTGTGCCCGACGAGGTGTGGGACGAGGCGCGGGAGATCTGGTCGGAGAAGAAGGTGGCCGACCTGGTGATGGCGATCATCATGATCAACGCCTTCAACCGCATCGCGATCAGCACCCGCCAGGCCCCGACGCTGGACGCGTGAGCCCGGCGACCACGACACTCCGGGCGGCCAGCCGAACGCGGGCCGCCCGGGGCGCTGCTTCCCACGCCGGCCCCGCGGAGACGGACACCAGTGGTGCCGGCGCGGCTTTCGAAGCGCACCGGCCGGTGCTGCTCGGCGCCGCCTACCGGATCCTCGGCAGCCTCGACGACGCCGAGGACGTCGTCCAGGAGGCCTGGCTGCGGTGGTCCGAGGTCGACCACACGAGGGTCGAGGCACCGCGCCGTTTCCTGGTCAAGGTCGCGTCCCGGCTGGCGATCGACCGCCTGCGCCTGGCCCACGGCGGCGCGAGACCTACGTCGGCCCATGGCTGCCGGAACCGGTGAACACCCACGAGGGCGAGCCGCTGGGACCGGCCGACACGGCCGCGCAACGCGACACCCTCTCGCTGGCCACCCTCCGGCTCATGCACCGCCTCTCCGCGCCGGAGCGCGCGGTTTTCGTGCTGCGGGAAGCCTTCGAACTGCCGTACGAGGAGATCGGGCAGGTCCTCGGCCTTGGCGAGGCCCACGCCCGGCAGCTGCACCGGCGCGGCGCCTCGCACCTGGCGACCGGACGCGACCGCTTCACCCTCGACCCGGACGTGCACCGCAAACTCGTGGACCGGTTCCTCACCGCCGCCCGCACCGGCGACCGGGCCGCCCTGCAAGGCCTGCTCGCCCGGGACGTCACCCTCTGGGGCGACGGCGGCGGCAAGGTCCGCGCGGCCCTGCGGCCGGTGTCCGGGGCCGCGAAGGTCGGCCGGTTCGTCTTCGGCACGATCGGCAAGTACTCCGAGGTCGAGTTCCGCGCCGCCGACGTCAACGGCGAAGCCGCGCTGGTCGTCCGGCTCGGCTCGACGTGGCACGTCTGCTCCTTCGAGACCGCCGACGGCCTCATCACGGGAATACAGTGGATGTCCAACCCGGACAAACTCGGCCGGTTCACGCCGGGTGGGTGACCGGCGCCCGGATTTCGAGTGAACCATCGCTGCGTCCGTCCACCGTGGACACACCCCGACCAAAGCCCCGACGGTGAACTCATCACGGACTTCACCGGGCAGTGGAAAGAAGATATTGGGGCGCCGCAACCACAATAGCTTTCCGACCCGCGGCGATCGGCGAGACGATTCGCCTGGTCACGAGACGTGCGCAGCCTGGCAACGGTACCTAGACTGGGCCGTACCGGTCGGTGACACAACCTGGAACGAGTGACGACGCCGCGGCAAGCGTGAGGCAGTGGCCAGTCCACTGCAAGCCAGACCAGGCCCGGACGAACGGAAGCCGGTACGGGCCACGGGCTTGCCGTCGAGCGTCGGTGATGGACCAGAGGGGGTCCCCACCATGGGCGATGCGCATCGGTTCGAAGGGAAGGCGGCGAGCCCCGCCGGCGGCGCCGTTTTCGCGGCGTGGGAGCGGTTCGTCCAGGGCGAGGACCAAGTCCCCGGCGTCCGGCCGGTGGTGGCGATCTCCTGGCACCGGTGCCGGGAGCAATACCGCGTGGATCCGCACCTGACCGAGGCTCCGGTCGCCGTCGCCGAGCGTGCTCACAACCCCGAACACGATGTCGTCTTCGCCGAGCTGGGTTTCCGCGCCGCCTCCGTGGCCCATGAAATGGGGAGCCTGCCGGGCGTCGTCACCGTCACCGACGCGGCCGGCCGGATCCTGGGCGACTGGGGCGACCCGGCCACGCTCGCCCGAGCCACCGATCTCAACCTGGCGCCCTGGTTCTGCTGGTCCGAATGCGCGGCGGGCACGAACGGCATGGGCACGGCGCTCGAGGCGCACGGCCCGGTGCTGATCAGCGGTGCGGAGCATTGGTGCCAGGCGTTCCACAACTGGGTCGGCGCGGGCATCGCGGTGCGCGACGTGGTGACCGGGGAGCCGATCGGGGGTCTGAACCTCTCGTGCTGGCGCAGCCAGCTCCCCCCGTCGGCGGGCGGGTGGCTGGCGAACGCGGTCGCCAAGACCCAGAGCGCCTTGAAGCGGCGTGCCCGCGACAGCGGAGCCGAGCTGGTCGCGGTCTTCACCCAGGCGAGTGCCCGCTCCCGTACCCCGCTCGCCGCGGTCGACACCGCGGGCAAGGCGGTGATCGCGGACGACACGGCGAGCGTGCTCATGGGCGTCCCGGCGTCGACTCCGGCGATCGACGCGACGCTGCGCTGGAACCCCGGGCTCCCGGAGCTGATCGCAGCCGCTCGGCACGCCAGCAAGCAGGCCGCCCACAACCCCGACTGGGTCGGCTCGACGCAGATCTTCACCCACCTGGCCGACGAGCCGACCGCGATCAGCATCCGGCCCGTCTTCTCCTGCGCTCAGCTGATCGGGCATCTCGTTTCGTTCGGAATCTCCGACGGCGTGCAGCTGCCCCAGAGGGAGGCGTCCGCACGCCCTCGTGTGCGGCCGCGCCGGGTGGTCGGGATGCGGGACAGCCGGATGGTGCTGCTGCACCTGCCGGAAGTCTCCTTCGCGGAGTCGGAGGGTAACGACGTGTGGCTGTCCACCGCGCAGGGACGCTTGCGGGCCGCTTCGCAGAGCCTGGACAAGCTCGACACCGAACTGGCGGAGGCGGGCTTCCTGCGGGTGCACCGCAGATACGTGGTCAACCTCAGCCGCATCCGGGAGATCGAGCGCGGGCACAAGGGCGAGCTTCGGCTCGTCATGGACGACGGGGCGAACGCGATGGTGCCGGTCTCCCGCCGCAACGCTCCGGCCGTGCGCCGCGCGCTGGACCTCTGAGCTCCCGGCACCACCGCACCACCGCACCACTTCACCACCGCACCACCCGGAAGGATTCACCGGTGTCTGACAGCCCCGACGCCGTTGTCGGCGAGACGAACGACCGGAGCGCGGGCGGCCTCGGCCTCCCCGCCTCGGCCAACCTCGGCAACCGCCCGGCCGCGCCCACGAGCAACCGCGACTGGTGGCCGAACCGGCTCGACCTGGGCATCCTCCGGAAACACCCCGCCGCGGCCGGCCCCTTCGGGCGGGACTTCGACTACGCCGCCGAGTTCCGGACCCTCGACCTCGGCGCCCTGGCGAACGACGTCGACGAGGTGCTGACGACCTCGCAGGAGTGGTGGCCCGCCGACTTCGGCCACTACGGCCCGCTCGTGATCCGGATGGTCTGGCACTGTGCCGGGACGTACCGCATCGACGACGGCCGGGGCGGCGCGGCGACGGGCATGCAGCGCTTCGCCCCGCAGAACAGCTGGCCGGACAACCGCAACCTCGACAAGGCACGCCGGCTGCTCTGGCCGGTGAAGAAGAAGTACGGGCGCAAGATCTCCTGGGCCGACCTGATGGTCTTCGCCGGCAACCGCGCCCTGGAGACGATGGGCTTCGCCACCTTCGGCTTCGCCGGCGGCCGGGCGGACGTCTGGGAGTCCGACGACGACGTGTACTGGGGTCCCGAGCACGTCTGGCTGGGCGACGAGCGGCACGGCGGCGTCCGGGAGCTGGAGAACCCGCTCGCGGCCGCCCAGATGGGCCTGATCTACGTCAATCCGGAGGGGCCCCACACCGTCCCGGACCCGCTCACCGCCGCGCGCGACATCCGCGAGACGTTCCGCCGAATGGCGATGAACGACGAGGAGACCGTCGCGCTGATCGCGGGCGGGCACACGTTCGGCAAGACCCACGGTGCCGCCGAGCCGGACACCTACCTCGGCCCCGAACCCGAAAGCGCGGCCGTGGAGGAGCAGGGCCTGGGCTGGAGGAGCGGTTACGGCACCGGCAAAGGCGCGGACACCATCTCCAGCGGGCTCGAGGGCACGTGGACCCCCACCCCGACGAGGTGGGACAACAGCTTCTTCGAAACCCTGTTCGGCTACGAGTGGGACCTGGAGCTGAGCCCCGCCGGTCTGTGGCAGTGGATCCCGCGAGGCGGCGGCGGAACCGGCACCGTGCCCGACGCCCACGACCCGGAGAAAACGCACGCCCCGACGATCCTGACGACGGACCTGGCGCTGCGGACGGACCCGGTCTACGAGCCGATCGCCCGGCGTTTCCTGGAAAACCCGGACCTGCTCGCGGACGCGTTCGCCCGGGCGTGGTTCAAGCTGACGCACCTCGACCTGGGCCCGATCCAGCGCTACCTCGGGCCGCTGGTCCCGCGCGAGACCTTGCTCTGGCAAGACCCGATTCCCGCGGTGGACCACGAACTCGTCTCCGCGGCGGACATCACGGCGCTCAAGAGCGAGATCCTCGCCTCCGGGCTGTCGGTCTCCGAGCTCGTCTCCACGGCCTGGGCGTCGGCCTCGACGTTCCGCGTCAGCGACAAGCGGGGCGGGGCGAACGGGGCGCGCATCCGCCTCGAACCGCAGCGGAGCTGGCCGGTCAACGAGCCCGACCGGCTGGCACGGGTGCTGCGCTCCCTGGAGGAGATCCGGCAGTCGTTCACCGAATCCCGAAACGGGGCCAAGAAGATCTCGCTCGCCGACCTCGTCGTGCTCGGCGGGGCCGCCGCCGTCGAGCGGGCCGCCGGAAACGCGGGCCACGACGTCGAAGTCCCGTTCACCCCGGGCCGGATGGACGCGACGCAGGAGTGGACCGACGTGGAGTCCTTCGCCGCGCTCGAACCGGCTGCGGACGGGTTCCGCAACCACCGGGGCAACGGCGGCCGGCTCACGCCGGAGCACCAGCTCGTCGACCGGGCGAACCTGCTGAGCCTGAGCGCGCCGGAGATGACGGTTCTCGTGGGCGGTCTGCGGGTCCTCGGGGCGAACCACCGGCAGTCGCCGCTGGGCGTTTTCACGTCCCGGCCCGGGTCGCTGACCAACGACTTCTTCGTGAACCTCCTCGACGCGGGGGTGGCGTGGCAGCCGAGGCCGGGGTCCGGTTCGCTCGCGGACTGCTTCGAGGGCCGCGACCGGACCACCGGCGAGGTCAGGTGGACCGCGAGCCGCGTCGACCTCGTGTTCGGTTCGAACTCCGAGCTGCGGGCGCTCGCGGAGGTCTACGCGAGCGACGACGCGGGGGCGCACTTCGTGCGTGACTTCGTTGCGGCGTGGGACAAAGTCATGAATCTCGACCGGTACGACCTTCGGTCGTGATCGGGGCGCGTCCTCGGCCGGCCGAGTTTTTCACCGGGCGCCACCGGCCGCACCCGGGACGGGTTTCGGATGATCCGCCCCTTGCCCAACGGAGCCGAACCGGGTGCGAACGGTGGTCGATTCGAGGTGAACGGTGCGGGCCGGTCCACCCACCCCGCGTGCTTGTCGGCGTGTTTTCTCCGGCGTAGCGTGCCTATTGAGCACCGATTTTGAGTCGGACGTCGGACGACGCGGGAAAATTGATCGGATTTCGCAGAATTTCCGTGCGGAAATGCGCATCCCCGCGCCCGAGCACCTTCGATGCGACCGATGCGAAGTCGGCACGACGATCGGGATGAGGAAGGTGAAGGCCGATGACAACAGCGCCGGAGCGAACCGACTTGCTCAAAGAGCTCGGGCTGGACGTGCAGAACCACGCAACACTGGGTCGCGTGCTGGGCACCGGAAAGATCGGGCGGGCCAGCGAAGGATCGGATGGCCGTATGCAGGCCACCATTCGCATCAACGAGGACGAGCTGATGTGGGATCCCTCCATTCTCGTGATGCCCCACGGAGGGGATATCGACCTCGAACTCGTCAACGACGACAAGAACACCCACTGCGCGCTCCTGCCGAGCAATGGCGACCGGAAATTCATTTGGCTGGTGAATCATTCGCGTGGCCGGGCGACGCTCAACCTCGACGGCCCGGGCTACTACTGGTACAGCTCGCCCACCGGCAACGACGAGGGCCGGGGGCTGACCGGGGCCATCGTCGTCCTGGGCGACGCGCCGCCGGAGGCTCGTCTGGACCGACCCGACCAGCCGCAGCCGTAGGGAGGAGGAGACCATGACGACGTCTGAAGACTATGTCGACGCGGGTGAGGCCATCGACCAGGGAAACCTGAGTGGCAAGATGCCGGGCGGAGAGATCGCTCCGCCGGTGACGGCCGCGGTGACCTACGAGCGCATCCTCAACGCGCGCAACGAACCGCATAACTGGCTGACCTACTACGGCGCCTACGACGGGCAGCGCTACAGCCCGCTGGACCAGATCAACACGGAGAACGTCAAGCGGCTCGTCCCCGCGTGGGTGTTCCAGGCCGGGACGACCGGCCTGATCGCGGGCGCGTCGACCTACTCGTTCGAGGCCGCTCCCATCGTCGTCGACGGGATCATGTTCCTGACCGGCTGGGACGGCTGGATCTGGGCCCTGGACGCGAAAACGGGGGTGGAGATCTGGCGGTACAAGCACGCCGTGCCGTTCGACGTGTCGCTGTGCTGCGGGAACGTCAACCGCGGCTGCGCGGTGGCGCAGGGCAAGGTCTTCTTCGTCACGGCGAACGCCCGCCTCATCGCGCTCGACGCGACCAACGGGAAAATGGTCTGGGCCAAGACGTACGGCGACGTGCGGGCCGGTGAGAGCGCCACCGTCGCGCCGCTGATCGTGAAGAACATGGTCATCGTGGGCAGTTCCGGCGGCGAGTTCGGCGTGCGCGGTCACCTGGACGCGTTCGACCTCGAATCCGGCGAGCACCAGTGGCGCTGCTACATGGTGCCGAAGCCCGGAGAACCCGGCTCGGAGACCTGGCCCGCCGACGGCGAGGCCTGGGCGCGCGGCGGCGCGAACTGCTGGGTCACCAGCACGTTCGACCCCGAGACCAACCTGCTCTACGTGGGCACCGGCAACCCGGCTCCCGACTTCGACGGCGAGGTCCGGGAAGGCGACAACCTCTACACCGACAGCATCGTCGCCGTCGACGCGGACAGCGGGCAGATCCGCTGGCACCACCAGTGCACGCCGCACGACCTGTGGGACTACGACAGCATCGCCGAGAACATCCTGTTCGAGAAGGACGGCCGCAAGCTGCTCGGGCACTTCGACAAGAACGGCTACTTCTACGTCGTCGATCGCACCGATGGTGAGCTGGTGTCGGTCACGCCGTTCGTGGACCGCATCACGTGGGGCGCGGTCACGCGGGACGGCCGGGTCACCGCCAAGCTGTACCCGGAGAAGGAGGGCGAACCGGTTCACTTCTACCCGGGTCCGGCCGGCGCCAAGGAGTGGACGCACGCGTCCTACAGTCCGAAGACCGAGCTCTTCTACGTCCCGGTCCAGGACACGGGGGCCACGGCCACCCGGCGCCGCCGGGAGTTCAAGGAGAGCATCCCCTATTGGGGCGCCGGGGTTCAGGTGGACGCCGAGGACATGGCCGGATCGATCAGCGCGTTCGACGGCAACGGCGAGGAGAAGTGGCGCTGGCGCAACGAACTCCCGATGTGCGCCTCGACGCTGGCCACCGGTGGCGACCTGGTGTTCGCCGGCGAGGCCACCGGCGAGTTCAACGCGCTCGACGCGCGCTCCGGGGAGCTGCTCTGGCAGTTCCAGTGCGGAAGCGGCCACCACAGCAACCCGACCACATACACGGTCGAAGGGCGGCAGTACATCGCCGTGCCGGTCGGCTGGGGCGGGTGGGCCGAGGGGTTCCTCCCCGGCATGCTGGGTGCGGGGCACGGAAGCGCCCTGTTCGTCTTCGCTCTCCCGGAACCCGCGTGACGCTCGAGAAGAACCCGCCGAGAACCGGGCAAAGGAGGTGAGTCCATGGAGTCTCGACTCGATGTGTGGGAGACGCCCGAGTTCGACGAGATCGGAGTCGCGCCCGAGGTGACCATGTACATCGCTCAGCTGGACGACTAGAGGACGTGGGTGGCGCCGGGCTTCGGCCCGGCGCCCTCCGCCCGCTCGGACGACCACGGACGGAGTGCCGGGATGTGGCTGCGGGTGCTGGGCTCGGCTGCGGGAGGCGGCTCCCCGCAGTGGAACTGCGGCTGCCCGGTCTGCACCGCCGTCCGGTCCGGGACCGGGCACGCGCGCACCCAGTCCTCGGTCGCGGTGAGCGCCGAGGGCCGATCCTGGTTCCTGATCAACGCCTCCCCCGACGTCCGCACCCAGATCGAGGCGTTCCCAGGGCTGCGGCCACACGACGGTGATCGCGCGTCGCCGCTGGAAGCGGTGCTGCTCACCGATGCCGAACTGGACCACACCCTCGGCTTGCTGTTGCTGCGCGAGGCCCGCGGTCTGCGGCTGCACGCCACGCCGGCGGTGCATAAGACGTTGCGCGACGGCTCGGGGGTGCTCCGCACGCTCGAGCTCTACTGCCCGGTCGAATGGCGGGCGGTGGTCCCCGGGGCCGACGTGCCGCTGGCCGACGGGCTGTCGTGCCGCGCGTTCGACGTGCCCACCGCCAAGCGGGACCGGTTCGGACCCGGGGCGGACCACGGTCGTGTGGTGGGCTACCGGCTGACCGACGACCGCAGCGGAGGACGTCTGGTCTACCTGCCGGGGATGCAGGCGCTGACGCCGGAGCTGTGTGCGGAGATCGCGGGCTGCGAATGCCTGCTGATCGACGGAACCTGCTGGCGTGACGACGAACTGGTACGGCTCGGCCTGGCCGGCAAGACGTCGCGCGAGATGGGCCACCTGCCCCTCGACGGCCCGGACGGCACGCTGGCCCGGCTCCCGTCGCTGAACGTCGGGCGGGTGATCTTCGTGCACATGAACAACACCAATCCCATCCTGCTGGAAGACACGGCCGAGCGGCACCTCGTGGAGGCCGCCGGCATGGAGGTGGCCGTGGACGGACTCGAGGTCGAGGTGTAAAGCATGACAACGACAACCGGGACCACCGCCGCGACGACCGACGAGTTCGTCGAGACGTTGCGGGCCCACTCGCGCCGGTACCACGACCAGCACCCGTTCCACGTCCGCATGAACGCCGGCCGGCTGAGCCGCGGACAGATCCGGGGCTGGGTGGCCAACCGGTTCTACTACCAGGAGAACATCCCCCGCAAAGACGCGGCGATCCTCTCCGGCTGTCCCGACCTGGAAGTCCGCCGCCGGTGGATCCGCCGGATCGTCGACCACGACGGCCGCCACCCCGGGGAGGGCGGCATCGAGGCGTGGCTGCGCCTCGGCGAGGCCGCCGGCCTCACCCGCGAGGAAGTCCTGGACCACCGGCACCTGGTCCCGGGGGTGCGGTTCGCGGTCGACGCCTACGTGAACTTCACCCGGACCCGCCCGTGGGTGGAGGCGGTCGCGTCGTCGCTGACCGAGCTGTTCGCCCCCGACCTGATGGCGGAGCGGCTGGCCGCGTTCGAGCGGTGGTACCCGTGGATCGACCCCGAGGGCCTCGCCTACTTCCGCGCCCGCCTCGAGCAGGCTCCGCGCGACTGCGAGCACGCCCTCGAAGTGGTCACCGCACACTGCCGGTCCGCCGAGTCCCAGGCCCGCGCCGTCGACGCGCTGTCGTTCAAGTGCGATGTCCTGTGGAGCCTGATGGACGCGATCGATCGAACCTACCCGGAGTGAGCCCCATGGACTCGACGACCCGCAGCGAAGTGTCCACATCGGACCGACCACGACTGGCGCGCCACGTCCGGTTGGCGTTCAACCCCGCCCGCCGGCAGCACGTCCTGCAGCTGCCCGAGACCGTGGTGGTGCTGAACCGCAGCGGCGCGGCCATCCTCGAGCTGTGCGACGGGCAGCGCACCGTGGCCGAGATCGTGGCCGAGCTGGGTGAGCGGTACGAGAACGTCCCCGAGGACGAGGTGCAGCGGTTCCTGACCCGGCTCGTCGCCCGGCGCTGTGTGGAGCCGGCCGATGGATAACCCCTTCGGACTGCTGGCCGAGCTGACCTACCGCTGCCCGCTGGCCTGCTCGTACTGCTCCAACCCGCTGAACCTGGCCGACTACACCGACGAGCTGACCACCGACGAGTGGCGGCGGGTGCTGCTCGAAGCCCGGGACCTCGGGGTTCTGCAGTGTCACCTGTCCGGCGGGGAACCGCTGCTGCGGCGCGACCTGGTGGAGATCGTGGCGGAAGCCCACGAGCTCGGCCTCTACACCAACCTCGTGACCAGCGCCCTCGGGCTCTCGCGGCCGAGAGCGGAGCAGCTGCGGGCAGCCGGTCTGGACCACGTGCAGATCAGCGTCCAGGCCGATGAACCCGCGGTGTCCGACCGCATCGCCGGGACCCCGTCCTTCGGGCGCAAGATCGAGGCCATGGGCGTGGTCAAGGAGCTGGGGTGGCCGCTCACCGTGAACGTGGTGCTGCACCGGCAGAACATCGACCGCGTCGCCGACGTGCTCGGGCTGGCCGAGCAGGTGGGCGCCGATCGGGTGGAGCTGGCCAACACCCAGTACTACGGCTGGGCGTTGCGCAACCGGGCCGCACTGCTGCCGACCCGGGACCAGCTCGACGCGGCCGAGCTCGTCGTGCGGGCCGCCCGCGAGCGGCTGCGGGACCGCATGGACGTCATCTACGTCCTGCCCGACTACTACAGCCGCTACCCGAAGCCGTGCATGGGCGGATGGGCGTCCCGGCAGCTGACCGTGACACCGAACGGCGACGTCCTGCCATGCCCGGCCGCCCAGTCCCTGCCGTTGCCGCGGGCGAACGTGCGGGAGGACCCGTTGGAGCGGATCTGGGCCGAGGCCCCGGTGATGACCGCGTTCCGGGGGACGGACTGGATGCCGGATCCCTGCCGCAGCTGCGATCGGCGGGAGCTCGACTTCGGCGGGTGCCGCTGCCAGGCGTTCCAGCTCACGGGCGACGCGGCACGCACCGACCCGGTCTGCCACCTCTCGCCCGACCACCATCTCGTGGCCCGGGTGGTCGAGACCGCGAACGCCGATTCGCGGACCGATCTTCCGTTGATCCCCCGTCCGCACCGCGCCGGGCATTCCAGCGTGTGACGCTCAATCCGTTTCGATCGGTGCTCCGCCGAACACGGCGAAGCTGACGGCCCAGTAGGCGATGTAGAGCGCGAGCAGCACGAACCCGTGCCAGCGCTTGAGCCGGCGAGTGTAGAGGAAGTACGCCGCGAGCGCGGTCATGCCGACGAGGACCGGGAGGTGCCAGGAGAGCACGTTCTCGTCGACGTCGATGCTGCCGCCGGCGAGCAGGACAATGCCGAGCTTCGCGGTCACGCCGAAGACCACGCTGCCGATGACGTTCCCGACACCGAGCTCGGGCGCGCCTTTGCGGGTGGGTTCGACGGTCAGGAAAATGTCCTCGAGGGTGAGCACGAGCGTGGCGATCGTCGCACCGAAGAGGGCACCCTGGATGTGGTAGTCCTCCAGGATGCCCTTGGTGCCGTAGCTGGTGATGGCGGCGCCGGCGACGAGGCCCACCAGCGCGAGCACGGCCAGTGCGATCGCGACCCAGCCGGGGATCGGGCGCTCTTTGTTGAAGGGCATCGTCACGACGAACGGGGGCTTGTCGGTGGGCACGTCGAAGGGGTCTTGCGTCGAGGTGCTTGGGGTTGTGCTTCCGGTGGAGCCCGCCCCGACCTCCAGCTTCTCGAGGATCTCCGCATTGCGGAAGACCGGCGTGCTCCGCTTGAGCTCCCGGGTGGCCACGTACCCGATGAAGAGCACGAACAGCAGCACGAGCACCACGCCGTAGATCGGGGTGAGAGGCGCGAAGACGATGAAGGGAATCAGCACGAGCGGCGCGGCGGCGAACAACGCGAGGTACGGGCGCGGAATGTTCACCTTCGTCGGCGAAACGATCGCGGCGAGGGCCAGCACTATTCCGATCATCGAGATCGCCGTGCCGAATACGGTCCCGAGAGCGACGTCACCGAGATCTTCGACGTTCAGCGCCACTCCGAGCGCGACGTCGTCGAATTCGATTCCGGTGAAGACGATCGCGAGCAAGAACACGGAGACGCGCAGGCCGGCCGCCGCACCGACGACGTAGGTGATCAGCTTCTCCGCGCTGTAGATCAGCAACGCCGCACCGGCGACGAAAATGAGTATCGACATAGTACCGGCAGTCCTTTCCGAAGGGGCCGAAAAGGTCAGTGCTCGGGTCGACCGACAGCCGGTCACTGCCCCAGGCATCCGATCGTCGCAGGTCGCCGTCGATTCGGCTACGCTGACTCACCCACGTGAAATTGTGGCGAACAATTTGCCCGTTCAGCGGTGGAATTCGCCGGTTTCCCCTGTGGCAGCGCGCATTGTCGGCGGTGCCGCCAGGACAAGCGTTCGCGGGTGGCAGGATGCGGCCCATGCGAGTGACACGCTACGACGCGGCCCAGGAGGTTCGGGGGCGGGTGGACACGAACACCGTGGCCCGGCTGGACGAGGTCGGCGGGCTCGCCGAGGTGCTCGCCGCGCTCGGGCAGTTGCGCCGCGAAGACCCGACCGCGCGGATGCTGTGCACGCTCGACGATGTCGACCAGTGCTTGCACACGAGCGTGCACGCGACGGAAGACGATCGGCTCTGGTTCGACGACGGCACCGACGACGAGGACCCTGCCGTGCGGCGGAAGGTGGACGACGCGCGGGTGGCGCACGTCGCCGCCGCCCTCGAGGATCCCGGGTCGAGGGTGGAGTGGGAGCAACTGCCGGGGCAGCGCGTGGGCGGCAAGGTCGACGTCGCGGCGCTCGGTCGCGGTGAACCGGAAGCCGGACGGGTTCCTGGACGACGTCGTGCTCGTGCAGCGGGGCCGGTGGGCCGCGACGACCTGGTCATCGCGGGGATCCCGAACGGCTACGGGCCTCCGCCCCGTCGACCGAGGAGGCGCGGGCGGTCGTCGCCGATCTGACGCACCTCTACGGCGCGCCCGGCGTGGCCGCGTGGGACGAGCTGGCCGGACTGCTGCCCGAGCGCCGCCTGCTGCTGCTCGGCTACACGGAGAACTTCCCCGATATGGTCGGCTAGCTCGTCTGAACCGCCGCACGCGCTCGGGCCCGTGGGCGAACCGTGAAGCCGCTCGGCTTGAGCGTCAACGACTCGGCGATCTTCAGCTCGTACGCCGGATCAGCCTCGAAGTCGTAGCGCTGCAACACCATTCCCAACGCGAGCACCGCCTCGTGCAGCGCGAACTGCCGGCCGATGCACGCGCGTTCCCCCGTGCCGAAGGGTTTGTAGGCCTGCGCCGGGCGTTTCTTCACCGCGGCCGGCTCGAAGCGGTCCGGGTCGAACTTCTCCGGGTCCGGTCCCCACACCGCCGGGTCGCGGTGGACCAGCGGCAGGGGCACGATCACCCAGTCGCCCTTGCGCATCCGGTACTTCCCGCCGAGCAGCACGTCTTCGCGGGCCTCGCGTGAGTAGCCGGGAGCGGTCGGCCACAGCCGCATGGCCTCGTCGAGCACGCGGCGCACGTAACGCAGCTTCGCGACGTCGCTGAACCCCGGCTCTCGATCGCCCCACACCGCGTCGACCTCGGCGCGCGCCTTCGCCAGCACGTCGGGGTTGCGCGTGAAGTAGTACAGCGCGAACGACAGCGCGCCGGAGGTCGTCTCGTGGCCCGCGACGACGAACGTGATGGCCTGGTTGCGGATGTTCACCGGGTCGAGGCGCTCGCCCGTCATCGGGTGGCCTTCGGTGAGCATGAGGCCGAGCAGGTCGCGGCTCTCGCCACCTTCGCGGCGCCGGGCCTCGATGACCTCGTCGACGAGGTTGTTCATCGTCGCGATGTCGGCCTGGTTCTGCGCGGGCGACCCGGCGAACGCGCGTCGCACGAACGGGAGCTTCACGTTCTGCAGCTGTGCGAACCTCAGCGCGCGGATCATCGCCGTGACGAACGGGTGCGGCTCGGCGCGCTCGAACGAGCCGAACCGGTAACCGAAGCCGGCGCGCCCGATCGTCTCCAAGGTCAGACGGGTCATGTCGGCGGCGACGTCGACCGGGCCGCTCGCGCGGTCCCACGCGTGCGTGAGCTCGTGCGCGACCTCCAGCATCACCGGGTGGTAGCGGCGCATGGCCTCGGCGGAGAACGCCGGCTGCAGGATGTCGTGGGCCAGCCGCCAGTTCGGTTCGTGCGTGTGGGCGGTGAACAGCCCGTCGCCCGCCACCGCGCGCAGGTTCTCGATGCCGAGGCCGACGTGCTTGCCGAACTTCGTCTCGTCGTTGAGCTGTGTGACCACGTCGACGCCGCCGGCGAAGACGATCTCGAAGCCGAAGATCTTGCGCGTGAATATGGGCCCGACCTGCTGCCCGACGCGCAGGGTGTCCTGCAGCGGCGTGCGCGGGTTCGACCCGAGCAAGTCGCCGATCACCGGCAGTCGGCCCGGCCGGTGCGGAATCCCGGTGGTGTCCACGTTCGCTCCCCTATTGAACCCAGATCCAATAACGCCACGATCCCCCGCTACTGAACCCGTGTCAAGTAAGCTCGCGTGATGCGGACACGGCTGAGCACGCAGCAGCGGCGCGAGCAGCTCCTGGGCATCGGCGCCGGGCTGTTCGCGAACCGGCCGTACGAGAACGTGTGGATCGAGGAGGTCGCCGAGATCGCGCAGGTCTCGCGCGGCCTGCTGTACCACTACTTCCCCACGAAGAAGGACTTCTTCGCCGAGATCGTCCGCCGGCAGCGCGACCAGCTCCTGGCGATGAGCGAGCCCGACCCGGCGCTGCCGGTCAGCGAGCAGCTGAGCGCCGGACTGGACGTCTACCTCGAGTTCGCCCGCACGCACCCCGACGGCTACCGCATCGTGCACCGCTCCGCCGGCGACGCCGACCGCGAAATCAGGGAGATCCGCGAAGCCGGGATGGCCGCGAACACCGAACGCATCCTGGCCGCGCTCGCCCTCCTGAGGCCGGTCACCGAGACCACGCGGCTGGCCGTGCGCGGCTGGCTGGCCTTCGTCTCCACGCTGATCCTCGACTGGCTGGACCAGCCGAAGGTCACCCACGAGGAGCTGCGCGACATCTGCGTCCGGACACTCTTCGCGGCGGTCGACGTCACCGTGTGACGCTCGCGGTCAGTCCACAGTGGTCATGATCTCGTTCACCGGGTAGACCGGCCGTTCGCCCCGCACCACGCGCGCCACGTCGGCCAGCGCTTTCGCTTTGATCTCAGCGAAGGACTCCTCGGCACAAACCCGCGGAACGGGTCAGACCTCCTTCTGCTGACCGGTCAGGGTGATGTGGCCTTCAGCGCGGATCCGCTCGATCATGTGCGGGTAGTGCAGCTCGAACGCGGGGCGCTCGGACCGGATCCGGGGCAGCTCGGTGAAGTTGTGCCGCGGCGGCGGGCAGGACGTGGCCCATTCGAGGGAGTTGCCGTAGCCCCACGGGTCGTCGACCGTGACGATCTCGCCGTAGCGGTAGCTCTTGAACACGTTCCACAGGAACGGCAGCATCGAGGCGCCGAGGAGGTACGCGCTGATCGTCGACACGGTGTTGAGCACGGTGAAGCCGTCCGTGGACAGGTAGTCGGCGTAGCGGCGGGGCATGCCTTCGGCGCCGAGCCAGTGCTGGACCAGGAACGTGCCGTGGAAGCCGATGAACGTCGTCCAGAAGTGCCACTTGCCGAGCTTCTCGTCCATCATCCGGCCAGTGATCTTCGGGAACCAGAAGTAGATGCCGGCGAAGGTCGCGAACACGATCGTGCCGTAGAGGACGTAGTGGAAGTGCGCCACCACGAAATAGCTGTCCGACACGTGGAAGTCGATCGGCGGCGCGGCCAGCATCACGCCGGTGAGGCCGCCGAAGAGGAACGTGACGATGAAGCCCATCGAGAAGATCATCGGCGTCTCGAAGGACAGCTGGCCCTTCCACATCGTGCCGATCCAGTTGAAGAACTTCACTCCCGTGGGCACGGCGATGAGGAACGTCATGAAGGAGAAGAACGGCAGCAGCACCGCACCCGTCGCATACATGTGGTGCGCCCACACCGCGGCCGAGAGCGCCGAGATGGCGATGGTCGCGAAGATCAGGCCACGGTAGCCGAAGATCGGTTTCCGGCTGAACACCGGGAAGATCTCCGACACGATCCCGAAGAACGGCAGCGCGACGATGTACACCTCGGGATGGCCGAAGAACCAGAACAGGTGCTGCCACAGGATCACCCCGCCGTTGGCCGGGTCGAACACGTGCGCACCCAGGTGCCGGTCCGCCAGCAGCCCGAGCAACGCGGAGGTGAGGATCGGGAACGCGACCAGGATCAGGATGCTCGTGATGAGGATGTTCCAGGTGAAGATCGGCATCCGGAACATCGTCATGCCCGGCGCGCGCAGGCAGACCACCGTGGTGACCATGTTGACGGCGCCGAGGATGGTGCCAAGGCCACCCACCACCAGCCCGGAGATCCACAGGTCGGCACCGACCCCCGGCGAGTGGATCGCGTCCGACAGCGGCGTGTAGGCGAACCAGCCGAAGTCGGCCGCGCCACCGGGGGTCAGGAATCCGGAAAGGACGATCAGGCTCCCGAAGAGGAAAAGCCAGTAGGAGAAGGCGTTCAGCCGCGGGAACGCGACGTCGGGCGAGCCGATCTGCAGCGGCAGCACGAAGTTGGCGAACCCGAACACGACCGGCGTGGCGTAGAGCAGCAGCATCACCGTGCCGTGCATCGTGAAGAGCTGGTTGTACTGCTCCTGCGACAGGAACTGCAGCCCCGGGCGGGCCAGCTCCGTGCGCATCAGCATCGCCATCGCGCCGCCGATGAGGAAAAACCCCATCGAGGTCACGAGGTACATGACGCCGAGCTGCTTGTGGTCCGTCGTGCGCAGCAACCGGACGACCAGCGAACCCCGGGGCGCGTCGCGGCGCGGGTGCGCGCGGACCGTCACGGGAACGGGGGCCACGCGGGCGGGCGAATCAGTGCTCATGACAGGCTCCTGACCAGATCGTGGACCGACACGCGTTGTCCCGTGAAGAACGGCGTGTCGAGGCGGACGTGCATGCGGGCCTCGGTCGCGCGGAACTCGCGCATCAGATCGACGATCCGGTCCAGGCGATCCGCTTCCAGCGCGAGAATCCACTCGTAGTCGCCGAGGCCGAAGGCGGCGAGGGTGTTCGACAGGACGTCGGGGTAGTCGTGGGCCGCGGCCCCGTGGTCGGCGAGCATCCGGCGCCGTTCCGCCGCGGGCAGCAGGTACCACTCGTACGAGCGCACGAACGGGTACACGCAAGCGAACCGCGCCGGCGCCTTCGCCTCCAAGTAGGCCGGCAGGTGGCCGGGGTTGAACTCCGCGTCGCGGTGGGTCCCGGCCGAGCTCCAGACCGGCCGGGACGCGGCGCCCCACGTGGTCCTGCGCAACGCGAGGTAGGCCTCCTGCAGCGCCTCAGGGGAAGCCGCGTGCCACCAGATCATCCAGTCGGCGTCCGCGCGCATCCCGGACAGCAGGTAGACGCCTCGGACCGTGGCATCGCCGGCCAGCGCCTGCTCCACCTCCTGCGAGACGGCCGCGTGGTCACACCCCGACGCCGCCGGCCCGGCCGCGAAGACCGACCACATCGTGTAGGCCTGCTGGGGTTCGCGGGCGTTCATCGCGGCAGGACGGTGAACGCGACCGTCAGCACGAAGACCAGCGCGCACACCACCACCAGCGCCAAGGCGAACGGCCGCGGCCCGACGCCGGGCGGCCCGGCCACCTCGCGGCTCGGCTCTGGCATGAACTCGTCCATCACCACTCCTTTACGCACGCCTGACCGCCCGGATGGATAGTACGCTGATAATTAGCACACTAATCAACGGGGCGAGACATACCTCACGACCCTTTTTTGCCACCGAGCGTGAGCGGGCGACCCCGGTACGCCTTCATGCGTGGCAGGTGATGCGCCGGCGCCGGGCGGCTGGTGCTGTTCGCGGCAACGGCAGCGAGCGAAGGAGTCAGCCATGTCCGACGTCGAGGTCAAGCGCAAGGAGAAGCTGTCGCGCGAGGACGCCGCCCAGCGGCTCGCCGCGCTCGCCGCCGCACTGGCGGAAGGCGGCAAGGTGGAGCTCGCGCTCGGGGCCAGCACCGTGAAGGTCCACGTGCCCGACGAGGTGGAGATCGAGGTCGAGATCGAAATCGACGGCAGCGAGGTGGAGCTGGAAGTGGAGCTGAAGTGGGCGACCGGGAAACCCGCCCGTGCGGTGGCCACCAGGCGGACCGGCCGGCGATCCGCCGCGGCCGCGAAATGACTCCCGCGGCCGGCCGACACCGGTATCGGTGCCGGGCAGCCGTACCGGGTCGATACCGGCCAGCCGGTACGGACGCTACCGGCTGGCTGGTATCGACGTATTCCCGGCAGCACCGGGCCCGCAACGGCCGCTGGCGGCAATGTGCGCGGGCGGCGCCGCTGCGACGCTTGGCTTCATGAAATCGAACGAGCGGTCCGGGCGCTCCGAGCCCGAGGACCTCACCACGGTGACCGGGCATACCGGCACGTCGTACCTGTGCCCGGATCTGTCCGCGGTGGACCAGCACATCACCTTGCTGTACCAGGAAATCGAGCGCACTCCGCCCTCGAGCCGCCCCGAGGTCGAGCGGACCGTCTGGGCCGACATCGACCTCCTGCTCGACCGCCGGAAGTGGCTCGAGGTGACCACCCTTACCGCGGCGGGGTGACCTGACGGTCACCGTTGCCCTTCAGCTGACCGGCGGACCCGCCTCCGTCGTCTCGCCGGATCAGCCCGCCAGGCGCGGGAAGAGCACCTCCGCGTTGCCGCGGTCGATCGCGGCGGCCTCGCCTTCGGCGAAACGCGGGTACTGCTCCAGGTACCGGTTGTAAGTAGGAGCCGGCCCGTTCAGGAGCGAACGGCCAGTCGCTGCCATAAAGGACGTGCCCCGGTTCGGCGAACTCCAGCAGCGCCGGCAGCGCGCTGGGACTGGCCGAGAGGGCCGTGTCGAAGTAGAACCGCTTGAGTTCACGGATCACGTCGTCGGCGTCGCGTGTGGTGTCCACGACGGTCGACGTCAGCCCGGAGAACCGGTAGGCGGCGTACGGCAGGAACCCGCCGCCGTGCGAGAGGATCACGCGGACGTTCGGGAATCGGCCGAGCATGCCCGTGAGCACCAGGTTGAGCGCGGCTCGCGTGGTGTCGAAGACATAGTCCGCCAACGGCGCCGGCGTGCCGGCCAGCAGCGGCATCGGCGGCTGCGCCGGGTGGACGAACACGACGGCTCGCCGCCGGTCCAATTCCGTCCACAGCGGCGCAAAATCGGGGTCGCCGAGGTAGCGACCATCCACATTGGACATCAGCGCGACGCCGTCGCCACGCAGGGTGTCCAAGGCGTGCACGGCTTCCGCGACGGCCCCGCCGACGTCTGGCAACGGGATGCTGGCGAAGTGCCCGAAGCGGTCCGGGCGATCCTTGACGAGCTCGGCGCAGTACTCGTTCACCGCGCGAGACAGGGTGCGCGCCTCGGCATCGTCACCGAAGTGCGTGCCGGGCGCCGTGACGGACAGGACACCCGTGGCGATGCCCTGGCGATCCATCATCGCGACGGCGTCGCCGGCGCTCCAGCCGGGGATCGCCCAGCCACCGGAGTCGAGACCGCGCCCGGCGAGCACCTCCGCCACAGAGCGGCGGGACGACGTGCTGGTGGACGTCGATGCGGGCGGTCATGGCCTCACCTCTGTTAGCTTGCTAAGTATATTTGTTTAGTAAGCTAACAACCATGACGCCGAAGGACAAGCGTGTGATCGACGACGTGGAGGCCCTGGCCCAGGCCGCCGACCGGCTGTTCTACGCCATGCGCCGCTCCCGCACGGCCATCGGCAACCGCGCCGCCGGCGGCCTGTCGCTGGCCCAGCTCGCCCTGCTCGATCCCCTGGCCGAGGACGCCAACGCCGGCGGGCTGCCCGTCAGCCGGCTCGCCGCGGGCGCCGAAGTCAGCGTCCCGACCGCGACCCGCATGCTCCAGCAGCTCGAGGCCAAGGGCCTGATCACCCGGCACCGCTCCCCGGACGACGAGCGGAAGGTCCTCATCCGCCTCACCGCCGAAGGTTCGCACCGCCTCCTGACCCTGCGCACCGAGCTGCGCGCCCGGCAGTTCGAGGCGCTGTCGCGGTATTCGGCGCGCGAGCGGCGCGAACTGACCGCACAGCTGCACGGGCTGGCCGACGTCATCGGCGGGAGTATGGCCGATCCGTCGCGCTGAGCCGGTTGGGTGAAGACCACGAGGTGGGTTGGATGGAGCGCATGTCTGCCACTCCCGAGGTCACCAACGACTACGACAGTTTCGCCGAGGCTTACACGGCCGAGAACGAGACCAGCCTCATCAACGCCTACTACGCGCGGCCGGCGATCCTGGACTTGGCCGGGGACGTGGCCGGCCGGCGGATCCTCGACGCGGGCTGCGGGTCGGGCCCCGTGCTGGCCGCGCTGCGCGATCGCGGCGCCGACGTGACCGGCTTCGACGCCAGCGTCAAGATGATCGAGCTCGCCCGGCACCGGCTCGGCGCCGACGCGGACCTGCGGGTCTCCGACCTGAGCAAGCCGCTGCCGTATCCCGACTCGGAGTTCGACGACGTCATCGTGGCCTTGGTGCTGCACTACCTGGAGGACTGGTCCGCTCCCCTGGCCGAGCTGCGGCGCGTGCTGAAACCCGGCGGCCGCCTGATCCTGGCCGTCAACCACCCGATCATTCTCAAGCTGGTCCGCCCCGAGTCGAGCTACTTCGCGATCACCCAGTGGTCGGAGGAGTACGACTTCGCCGGCCAGAAGGCCACGCTCACGTACTGGCACCGGCCCCTGCACGCGATGACCGACGCCTTCACCGCGGCCGGCTTCCGGACGACCGTGATCAGTGAGCCGTACCCGGCGCCGGGCGCGCGCGAGCGGTTCCCCGAGGAGTTCGGGGACAAGCACGCGTTCTTGTGCTTCCTGTTCTTCGTCCTCGAGGCCGGCTGACTCACGAGCCGGGTGCCTTGTACTCGGCGAGGACCTCGTCCAGCGAGCCGCGCGCGCGGACGCGGCCCTCGTCCAGCCAGAGGGCCGTGGTGCACAGCTCGCGCAGCAGGTCGTCGGCATGGGAGGCGAACACCAGCGCGCCGGAGCGACGGGCGAGGTCGACCAGGCGGCCGCGAGCTTTGGCCAGGAAGGCCGCGTCGATCGCACCGAGGCCCTCGTCGAGGATGAGGATCTCGGGGTCGATGGTGGTCACCACGCCGAGCGCGAGCCGGACGCGCATGCCGGCGGAGTAGGTGCGCAGCGGCAGGTGGAGGTAGTCGCCGAGCTCAGTGAACTCCGCGATGTCGTCGAGCCGGCGCTCCATCTGCCTGCGGCTCATGCCGAGGAACAGCCCGCGGATCAGGATGTTCTCGCGGCCGGAGACCTCGGGGTCCAGGCCCACGCCGAGGTCGAACACCGGCGCGATCCGGCCGACGACGCGCGCGCTGCCGCGGGTCGGCTCGTAGATGCCCGACAGCAACCGCAGCAGCGTGGACTTGCCGGCGCCGTTGTGCCCGACCAGGCCGACGCGATCGCCGTCGCGCAGGGACAGCGTGATGTCCCGCAGCGCCTCGATGACCGGGACCTTCGCGCCGGTACCGATCTTGCCGCCGACCTTGCCGAGCACCTGCTTCTTCAGCGAGCGCGTCTTGGCGTCGAAGATCGGGAAGTCGACGGAGGCACCCGTCACCTCGATGCTCACCATGCCGCCGCTCCTCCTCGTCTCGAATGAGAATGGAAGTTATCATTCGCATTTGGGCGCCGACCGCGCGCCCCGGGGTGCGAGGTAACGTGCGGCCGGTGAGTCAGCGATCCGTCGAGCAGGGCTTCCGCCCGCCCCAGCAAGCTCGCAGCCGGGAGTCCCTGCAGAAGGTGCTGGCCGCGGCCGAGCACGTGCTCGCCGACGGGGGCATCGAGGAGTTCACCGTCGGCGCGGTCGCCGACCGGGCGGGGCTGTCGGTGGGGGCGATCTACCGCCGGTTCTCGGGCAAGGACCAGCTGCTCTACGCGGTGAAGGACGAGCTGCTCGGCCGCCTGGAGACCACCGTCGGCGACGCGCTCCGCTCGCCGGCGCCCGAGCTTCGCGGGACCGTCACCGCCTTCACCGAGGCCCTGGCGCAGACGTTCACCCGCCACGGCCGCGTCTTTCCCGAGCTCCTCGACGCTCAGCGCACCGAGGGCCGCGACCGCGGCCTCGAGGCGCTGGCCGCGATCCAGCGGACGTTCGTCGACGCCGCCGAACCCTGCCTTGCCGAGATCCGCCGCCCGGACCGCGCACTCGCCCTCCGGATGGCCGCGCGGACGATCATCGGCTCGTGCGTCCACCGCGCCGCCTCCGGCCGCTTCTGGCCGGACGACTTGACCTGGCGCACGTGGGCGACGGAGACGGCCGAGATCGCATTGGCTTACCTGACGTCGCCGGGAAATCCGGAGCCCGGCCGCGGTGAGTGAGTCCATTGCGGACATCACCGTCTCGGGCCGGCGACTGCGACCCGGCCCGGTTTTCGACACGTATTGGCGGTTTGCCGCCGCCCGCCAGGAGGTCTACTTCGCGCGGTTGCGGAACAGCGAGCGCGCGGCGAGTGATCCGATCCTCGCCGCCCACCGGTTCACGAACTGCTACCGCGCGGCGGACCGGGTGAGCCAGTTCGCCATCCACGACGTGGGCTATCAGGGCCCGCAAGAGGCGCGCGACGTGGTCTTCCGGATGGTGCTGTTCAAATTCTTCAACAAGATCGACACCTGGCGGCTTCTGGAGGCCGAGCTCGGACCGGTCACGTGGGCGTCGTGGCGGCCGGCGGCGGCGCGCGCGGTCCTCGACGCGGCCTGGCACGCCGGGCGCACGCTCTACTCCCCCGCCTACATCATCCCGCCGCCCCGGCTGGGCGGGACCCGCAAGCACCACGACCACCTGCTGCTCGCCGAGACCATGATCCGCGACGGCCTGGCCGAGAAGCTCCAGGACGCCCACGGCCTGGCGCGAGTGTTCGCGTTGCTGCGCGCCTATCCGGGCCTGGGGGATTTTCTGGCCTTCCAGTTCGCCATCGACCTCAATTACACGTGCGTGCTGGACTTCTCCGAGAACGACTTCGTCGTCGCCGGCCCGGGCGCGCGCGACGGCATCAGGAAATGCTTCGGCCCCGGCGCCCGCGGTATCGAAGACGCGGTGATCGCGTACATGACCGACACGCAGGAAGCCCATTTCACCCGGCTCGGACTGCGCTTCCCCTCCCTGGGTGGACGCCGCCTGCACCTCATCGACTGCCAGAACCTGTTCTGCGAAGTCGACAAATATGCCCGCGTCGCGCACCCGGACATCGCCGGCATCTCCGGGCGAACCCGGATCAAGCAGCAGTACCGCCGAAGCTGTGAACCGATGCCGGCGCCGTGGTTTCCCCCGAAGTGGGGCATCACTGCGGCCGTACGGGCGCAAGCTTCCGCCACGGTCGTCCCGAGATAGATTGCCCGCCATGACCGCCTGGCCGCCCGCCCCGATCAGAACCGAGCGGCTCGTGCTCCGTCAGTCCGAGGCGCCCGACCGCGCGACGATCATCGAGTTGTTCGCCTCGCCCGAGGTCTCGACCTTCCTCGGTGGCCCGCGCTCGCGGGACGAACTGGAGCGCACCGCGCCCGAAGTGCCCGGGCGGCGCTTCGGTTTCTTCGTCGTCGAGCTCGACGCGGCGATGATCGGCATGATCACGCTCGACCGGCGCGACGCGACGCGTCCGGGCCGGCTCCGGCCAGGCGCCGAGGCAACCGAGATCGGCTACCTGTTCCTGCCGCGGGCCTGGGGGTTCGGGTACGCCGCCGAGGCGGGTGCGGCGGTACTCGGCTGGTTCGCCGGGGCGCTGCCCGGCGAGCCGGTGGTGCTCTGCACCCAGACCGCCAACGAGCGCTCGATGCGGCTCGCGGCGAAGCTGGGGTTCACCGAGGTGGAGAAGTTCGAGGAGTTCGGCGCCGAACAGTGGTTCGGGGTGTGGAATTCGGCCGCCGAGTCCGGTTGAGTCCGCTGGTCGCCCCGGCCGATCAAGTGACCGTTCTTACCCCGAAAGCCGCCGACTCGGGTCCGCGCGGCGGCGTAACGTGATCATGGCCGGACGCCGCGCTCGGCCACTGTGGACAGACGGCATCGACTGCTGACAAGGGGAGCTCTCAGCCATGAAGCGCACAGACCTGCACCATCGCGAGAATCCGGACACCACGGGATCCCCGGCGCGGCTGACCCGCCGGTCCTTCGCGGGCATCGCCGCGCTGAGCGCCACCGGGCTCGCGCTCGCCGCACCGGGTTCGGCGAGCGCCGCCACGCGGCCCGCGCCGCGGCGGTCCGTCGTGCTCGTCCACGGCGCCTACGCCGACGGGTCGTGCTGGGCCGACGTGATCCAGCGCCTGCAAGCCGCCGGCATCACGGTCACGTCGGTGCAGAACCCGTTGACCTCGCTGGCCGACGATGTTGCCGCGACCCGGCGCGAGCTCGACCTGCAGAGCGGGCGGACCGTCCTGGTGGGCCACTCCTACGGCGGTTCGGTGATCAGCCAGGCCGGTGAGCACCCCGCCGTCGACTCGCTCGTCTACCTGTCCGCGCGGGCACCGATGGCCGGCGAAGACTACCCAGCGCTCACCGCGCGGTTCCCGGCCGCGCCGGCCGGCGCGGGTCTCGTGTACCAGAACGGTTTCGGCCACCTGACCGAAGACGCGTTCCTCAACGACTTCGCCAACGGCGTCCCCACCGCCAGGGCGCGGGTCCTCTACGCCGCGCAGGGCCGCGTCGCGCAGGATCTCTTCTCGACCAAAACCACCGCCGCCGCCTGGGAAACCAAGCCGAGCAGCTACGTGATCACCACCGCCGACCGCACGACCTCGCCCGAGCTCCAGCGTTTCGTCGCCGCCCGGATGAAGGCGCGCACGACGGTGATCAACTCGGGGCACCTGTCCTTCATCACGCACCCCGACACCGTCACCCGCGTCATCCTCGAGGCCGTGCACCGGGCCTGAACCTACGAGCGCTCGGCCGCGGCGCTCAGCGAGTCGGCGGCGGTCAGGAGGGACGCGCCGAGGGGCACCCCGTCCTTCAGAAGGGCCTCGCCGAGCACGGACAGCTGGGTCATCCGGTGGCCCGCGCGCCACGCTTCAGCCCGTACCGCATCACCGGCACCGCGGCCGCGGCCAGCACGGCCGGGGCACGCGGCTCGGTTGGACTCACCGCACAGCCTGGACCGCGCTCGCGATGAGCCGCAGCACGTCGTCGGGGTGGGACACCATCGCGACGTGGTTCGACGCGACCTCGACGGTCGTGGCCTTCATGCGCGCGGCGAACAGGCGCTGGGCCTCGGGCGGGATCGCCTGGTCGCCGTCGGCCACCAGGAACCACGCCGGGTGCGACTTCCACGCCGGGACGCCCATCACCTCGTCGAGGGCCGACAAGGCCAGCGGCTGCTGCACGGCGAACATGACCCGGGCCTTGACCGGGTCGACGTCGGCGGCGAAGTGGTTCACGAAGTCGTCCTCGGGCAGCCACGCGAAGCCCTGCTTGTCGACGTCGAGGTGCGCCAGCGCCGGGGTCACCGGCCCCTGCGCCAGCAGCTTGCCGATCGTCTCGCCCTCGTCCAGGCCGAACGCCGCGACGTAGACCAAGCCGACGACGTTCGGCGCGTCCGTCCCCAGAGCGGTGACGATCTGACCGCCGTACGAATGCCCGGCGACGACAGTCGGACCGTCCTGGCGGGCCAGCACCTGGCGCAGCCGCGCGACGTCGCCGGCCAGCGAGGTCTCCGGGAACTGCGGTGCGGTGACCCGGTAGCCGTCGGCCTGCAAGCGCTCGATCACCGCGCTCCAGCAGGAACCGTCGGCCCACGCGCCGTGGACGAGGACGATGTTCGGTCGCTGAGCCATGCTGGTTCCTCCCCGGGCAGCTGTTTCAGAGCCCTTGGAGACTGGCGTGGCGGGCGCCGTCGCCTCATCACCCTTCGCGAGTGAACCCTCGCGCGGGCCTAGCCACGCGGCCAGCACGTGGGCCACGACCACCGCGACGATCACCAGCGGCATCACGGCCAGCCCGTCGGACGAGAGCAGGAGCGTGGCGAGCAGGACGGACGTCAAAGGCAGCCGCAGCATGACCACGCACATCGCGCCGATCCCCATCGCCACCCCGGCGACGAGCGGCAGGCCAGGCAGGTGCGACAGCGCGATGCCGCCGGCCGCGCCGAGGAACATCGACGGGAAGATGGGCCCGCCGCGGAACGCCGACAGCGTCACGCCGTACGCGAGTCCCTTGCAGGCCAGCAGGAGCAGCAACGTCGGGACCGCGTACGCCGCGCTGTTCTCCAGGAGCGTCGGCAGCGCCGTCTCGCCGGAGAACAGGACGTCCGACAGGCTTCCGCCCGCGGCGGTGTAGGCGATCGCGAGGCCGGCGATCACGAGACCCGCCACGGGAGTCAGCAGCAGGACGTGGTTTTCGACGCGCGAGTGCAGCAGCAGCGACAGTCGGCGGATACCCGTGCCCAGCACCGCCGCGGCCGCGCCGATGCCGAGCGCCCAGCCGAACTGCGCGACGTCGGGGTGGGTGAACGGCGGCAGCTCGGGCAACGCCAGCGACGCCGGGCCCAGGCCGGTCAGCGAGTCGAGGCCGATGAAGAGCAACGTGCCGATCCCGGCGGCCAGCAGCCCCGGCAGCAGCACCAGCCCCATGGTCGCGCCGGCCAGCCCCGACGCCTCCATCAGCAGGAACGCGCCCAGGATCGGCGACCCGAGCAGCGCGCTGATGGCGGCGAAGCTCCCGGTCGCCGCCACCACCGCACCGACCTGCTTCGGCGCGTGCGGACGCGCGAGCCGGACCGCGCACACCCCGAGCCCGGCACCGAGCGCGATCAGCGGCGCCTCGGGCCCGAGGACGGCCCCCAGCCCGAGCGTCGCCAGCGCGGCGAGCAGCACGCCCGGCAGCTGGCTCGGCGTGGGCTGCTGGCCCGGCGTGAACCCGAAGACGGGCGAATGGCCGCCCCCACCGGGCAGATACCGCACCGCGACCGCGACCAGCAGACCACACAGAACCAACGGCGGCACCGGCCACCACAACGGCGGCCCGGCGAACCCGAGCGCGCGCGGCAGATCGGTGTAAACCCACTCTTGAAGCGCGCCGACCAGCTGGAGGAAGAAGTAGGCCGCGGCGGAGATGGGCACCCCGATGATCGCGGCGAGCACCAACAGGCGCAGGTAGGCGGGTGAGCGGAGCCGCGCTGCGAGGTCCGGCTGGCCAGCCTGGCCTCGTTGGCCCGGCCGCTCCGGCTGGCGCGGCTGGTCCGGCCCGTCCGCGGCGCCGCCGGCCGGCGTAGGTGTGGCGGTGTCCGCCATGCTCCGCCCTCCTCGTCGTCGGCCCTGCCGCGTCGGCGCGTCCCTCGAGCCGACGTAGGAGGACGACGCCACGGTGCCCGCTGCCGGCCCGCGAGACATCGCCCGTCCCAGGTGAGCCGGATCGTGTTTCGCCGCGTTGGGCCCAGGTCGGGCCGGAGAACGATGGCCGCGAGGTCGCAGTGCGTGGCGGTGATGACCGGCCGGACGGCCGCCGAAAACTACCCGGCGTTCGCGCGCCGAGCCGTGCTGAACCGGCGCTGGTACGCCGCCGGGCTGATCGACAGTTTCCGCGCGAACACCCGGCGCAGGGCTTCATAGCTGGGGAAACCGGCGAGGGTCGCCGCCTGGGTCGCGGTGTGGCCTTGGTCCAGCAGGGCCCGGGCCAGGTCGAAGCGGATGTTCTCCACGTAGCGGGCCGGGGTGGTGGACAGTTCGTCGTGGAAGAGGCGCGTGAGCTGGCGGGTGCTGACGTTGAGGTGCTTCGCGAGGTCGCCGAGCGAGTGCCTGGCGCCGGGGTTGGCCGTGACCAGGTCGGTGATCGTGCGCAGGGCCGGGGAGCGCGGCGGTGGGCCCTGCAGGGGGGCGGAGAACTGCGACTGCCCGCCCGAGCGCTGCAGGTACACGACCAGGGAACGGGCGACGTCGCGCGTCAGGTCGGGGCCGTGGTCCTCCTCGACGAGGGCGAGGGCCAGGTCGATGCCGGCGGTGACGCCGGCGGAGGTGTAGGTGGTGCCGTCGCGGACGTAGATGGCGTCGGGCTCGACGCGGCACGTCGGGCAGCGGGCTGCGAGCTCGTGGGTGACCTTCCAGTGCGTGGTCGCGCGCTTGCCGTCGAGCAGGCCGGCGGCGGCGAGGATGAACGCGCCCGTGCAGATCGAGGCGACGCGGCGGGCGCCGGCGGCCGGCACGCGGGCGGCTTCCGCCAGGTCGCACGGCACGGGCGTGCGCGGGTAGAGGTCGGACCCGGCCACCAGGTAGGTGTCCGGCGCGGGCTCGGAACACACGGGGCCCTCGACCGCGACCTTGAACCCGAGGTTCGACACCACGTCCTCGCCCGTCGGCGAGACGAGCACGATCCGGTAGTCGGCACCGAGCCGCGTGGCCTCCTTGAACACCTCCGCCGGGCCCGCGACGTCCAGCAGGGTCACCCCGTCGAAGACCAGGATCGCCACGACGCGCGCAGGGGAACCCGGCCGGGCGTTCGTGGAGGCGGAAGACGGGCGCACAGGGCATTGGTAGCACACCGTCACCACAAAAGTGCACCGGCCGAGTTTAGTTACAACTCTTGACCGTAATGGAACCACTCGCTACGTTCCCTTCTTCACAGGCCCGACCGAGAACAGGTCCGGCACGGGCTGCAGGCCCTCTGGCAACGAAGCCGCAGGAAGGTGAGTCGAACCATGGTGGAGACGTACGTGCTGGTTCCGGGCGCGTGGCACGGCGCGTGGTCGTGGCGGCCGGTCGCCCAGCGGTTGCGTGCCGCGGGGCACAACGTGGTCGCACTGACGCTGCCGGGCCTCGCGGACGGCGACGATCCCCGTCGTTTCACCCTCGAGGACACAGTGGACTTCCTCGTCGATTTCCTCGACGGCCACGACCTGACCGACGTCACGCTGGTCGCCCACAGCTGGGGTGGTTACCCCGTTTTCGGTGCGGCCCACCGGGTTCCGCACCGGGTGCGCCGCCTGGTCTTCCACAGCGCGTTCGTGCCGGAGAACGGCGTGCCGCTCGTGGAGGACGTCCCGCCGGGGCACGCCGCGCTCTTCCGGCAGCTCGCGCAGGAGTCGGGCGACCATTCCGTGGTCCTCCCCTACCCGGTGTGGCAGAGCGCCTTCGCCCAGGACACGCCCGAACCGGCGCAGAAGCTGATCTACGAGCTGCTCGTGCCCCACCCGATGCGCTATTTCGAACAGCCCTTGCACGCCCCCGCGCTGTCGATGCTCGGCCTGCCAGTCAGCTACCTGGCCGGCGAATGCGACCTGGCCATGCCCCCGGGCGACTACGCTTGGTGCCCGCGGTTCCCCGCCCGGCTCGGGGTCGAGCCGATCACCGTTCCGGGTGACCACGAGGCGTTCCTGACCCGCCCCGACGCGTTCGTGTCGGCACTCCTGCACTCACACACCGTCGACGGCTGAACCGCGCGTCCCGATCTGAGTGGTTCCTGGCCGGACAAAGGCGGCACGACGGGTGCCGCGATCGGCACCATGGAGACGGAGACAATCCGTCGAGAAAAGAACGGAAGCGCAGCAGTCATGTCAGAGATCATCGCGGGTGTGGAGGTCCCCGAGACGGCGGCGGTCGTCGAGGCGTCGCGTCTCATCCAGGAAACGACCAACCCCCTCATCTACCACCACTCCCGCCGGGTTTACTTCTTCAGCCAGTTCCACGCGCAGCGGCTCGGGGTGAAACCGGATCCGGAACTGCTCTACCTGGCCGCGATGTTCCACGACACCGGGCTCATCACGCCGTTTTCCGACGTGGAGCAGCGGTTCGAGGTCGACGGCGCCGACCACGGGCGCAAGTTCTTACTGGACCGGGGTTTCTCGCCCACGGCCGCGGACACCGTGTGGACGGCCATCGCCCTGCACACCACGCCGGGAATTCCGGGGCGCATGGGCCCGGAAATCGCCACGACCCACCTCGGCGTGCTGACCGACGTGCTCGGTTTCGGTTTCGACGGTCTGGACCTGGCCCAGGTCGAGGAAATCCTCGCCTTCCACCCGCGCGGCGATTTCAAGAACGATTTCCTGCGCACCTTCGTCGACGCGCTGAAGCACCGCCCGGAAACCACCAACGGAACGGTGAACTCCGACATCCTGGAGCACTTCATCCCCGATTTCTCCCGCACGACCACCGTCGAGCGCATCACCGGCTCGCCATGGTCGAGCTGACCCGGCCACCTAAATGGACGACCGACACAGCCTGAGCCGGGGCGCCTCCTTCGCCCTGCTCGTCTTCGCCAACGTGCTCCTGATGGCGTCGACGAGCGCGCCCTCCCCGATCTACCCGGTGTACCTGCAGCGGTGGGGCTTTTCGGTGACGATCCTGACGGTCGTTTTCGCCGTGTACGTCGCCGGGCTGGTCGGCGCGCTGCTGACGGTCGGTTCGCTGAGCGACCACGTCGGGCGCCGGCCGGTCCTGGTGGCGTCGCTCCTGGTGGCCGCGGCCGGCACGGCGATCTTCTGGGCGGCCGGCGGGGTCGGCGCACTCGTGACCGCCCGGATCGTGCAGGGCCTCGCCACCGGGATGGCGACGGGCGCGCTGGCCGCCGGGCTGGTCGAGCTCTCCCCCGCGGATCGCCCGCACCGCGGGCCGATGATGACCGCCGTGGGGACGAGCTTCGGGCTCGCCGCCGGCGGCGGTGTGACGGGCCTGCTCGTGCAGGCCGGCCCGTACCCCGACGCGGTGGTCTTCCCGGTGCTCACCGTGGCGTTCATGGCCGTCGCCGCGCTGGTCTTCGCCATCCCCGAGACCGCCGGCCCACGGCCTGGCGTGCTGACGTCGCTGCGCCCGCGCGTCCGCGTGCCGCGCGAGACGCGCGGGGCGTTCTTCGGCGCGGTGCCCGCCATCGTCGCGGGGTGGTCACTGACCGGGCTGTTCCTCGCGCTCGCCCCGTCGCTGGTGACCGAGGTCCTGCACGTGCGGTTCGGCGCCGCGGGCGGCCTCGCCATCGCGGTGCTGTTCCTCGCCAACAGCGCGGGCGGCCTGTGGGCGGCTCGGCACACCGCGCGAATCGCGACCCTGATGGGCGCGGTCCTGCTGGTCGTGGGCGCGGCGGTGCTGGCAGGCGCCCTGGGTTTCGGCTCCGCGGCCGGCTTCCTCGGCGGGTCGGTGATCGCCGGGCTGGGCGTCGGCCTGACGTTTACCGGGACGCTGCGCGGCATCAGCGCGGCCACCACCACGAAGACACGGTCGGAAGTGTTCTCGGCCGCCTACGTCGTCAGCTACGCGGCGCTGAGCCTCCCGTCGCTGGCGGCCGGGCTGGTGGAGCCGTCCTGGGGGCTGGAGACGACGGGCTACGTGTACCTCGCGTTCGTCGGGGTGCTGTCCGTGAGCGCGGCCGTGCAGTCCTCTTCGGCCCGGCGCGTCGCTGAACTCGTTGCATCCCAACACCACTGAGTGACTGTCCTGAAAGGACCCGACATGCAAGCCATCACCGCCCAGGACCGAAGCGCGGGCGTCGGCGGCCTCAAGCTCGCCGAGGTGCCCCACCCGCACGCCGCCGAGAACGACGTCATCGTGCGCGTCCACGCCGCCGGCTTCACCCCGGGCGAGCTCGAGTGGCCCGGCACCTGGACCGACCGCGCCGGCCGCGACCGCACGCCCAGCGTGCCCGGGCACGAGCTGTCCGGCGTCGTCACCGAGCTGGGTTACGGCACCACCGGCCTGAGCGTCGGGCAGCGCGTGTTCGGCCTCACCGACTGGCTGCGCGACGGTTCCCTGGCCGAGTACACCGCCGTCGAGGCCCGCAACCTCGCGCCGCTTCCCGCGGACATCGACCACACCGTGGCCGCCGCGCTGCCGATCTCGGGGCTGACGGCGTGGCAGGCCCTGTTCGACCACGCTTCGCTGTCCACCGGTCAGACCGTGCTGATCCACGGCGCCGCCGGCGGTGTCGGGTCCATCGCGGTGCAGCTCGCCCACGAGGTGGGGGCCCAGGTGCTCGGCACCGGCCGGCCCGCCGACCGCGACTTCGTGCTCGGCCTCGGCGCGCACTCCTTTGTGGACACCGACTCCTTCGAGTCCGCCGGCCCGGCCGACGTGATCCTCGACGTGATCGGCGGCGAGGTGCTCGAACGCTCGACGAAGCTGGTGCGCCCCGGCGGCACCGTCGTGACCATCGCCGCGCCGCCCGAGGTGCAGCCGGCCGACGGACGCGCCGTTTTCTTCGTGGTGGAACCGGATCGTGCGCGCCTGGCGGACCTGGCTCAGCGAGTCCGCGACGGACGGCTGAAGCCGATCGTCGGCGGCGTGCGCCCGCTCGCGGAGACGGCGGAGGCGTTCGCGCGGCGCCAGCGGACTCCGGGCAAGACGATCATCCAGGTGGCCAAGTGATCAACCCGCGTGTCGCCGGCGGCCTGCTGCTCACCGCGGTGGCGGTCGCCGGCTGCTCGCCCGCTGCCGAGTCCCAGCCTGCCGCTCCGGTTTCGGCTCCGGTCTCTGCTTCCGGTCATCCTGCCGAGACGCTGACGCCGCTTCTCGCCCAGGCCCTGCCGAACATCCCGGGCAAGACGTTGACCTCGTCGATCGTCTCGTTCCCGCCGTCCGCCGGCGCGGCGCCCCACCGCCACGGCGACGCTTTCGTCTACGCCTACGTACTCGAAGGCACGATCCGCAGTCAGCTCGAAGGCCAGCCCGCCCACACCTACCACCAGGGTGAAAACTGGACCGAACAACCGGGCGCGCACCACGTCGCCACGGACAACGTCAGCGCCACCGAACCGGCGAAGCTGCTGGTGGTGTTCGTGGCGACGACGGGGGAACAGCTGAAGGTGGACGACCCGCACGGCTGAGCCGCGGGGAACCCGGTCTGACTCGACAACCTCACCGCTTCGCGACCAGCGATCAAGAAGCGGTGAGGTTGTCGAGCATCAAGGACAGGGTGAAGTCGAACCGGTCGTGACCGGACCCGGACGTCAGTTCGGCCGCGTGGCGCCGGGTGCGGGGAAACCGTTCGGCCGGTAGAGCACCGAGCCGCTCGACGAGGTCCTCCCGGCTGAGCACCCAGTCGTCGTCCTTGTTCTTCCGGCGCTGGTGGACCAGCGACCGCTCCCAGGCGTACGCGGTGACATACAACGTGAGTGAATCCAGTGCCCACGCCGCGGTCTGCGCGGGGACACCGCCGGCCAGCAAGAGACCCAGGATGCCCTCGCTGACACGCAGGGTTTCCAGGTGCGTGGGGACCAGGGCGAGCGCCGCGCGGGAGACGCCGGGGTACTTGAGGTACTGGTCGCGCATCTGGGCGTAGACGTCGTGGATCTGCTGCCGCCACGTGGCGGGGTCCGGCTCGGGCAAGGAGATTTCCGAACAGAGCCGGCCGATGAGCAGGTCGTCGAGGTCGGTCTTCGTGGTGATGTGGGCGTAGAGCGACGACGGGCCGGTTTCCAGCACTGCGGTGACGCGGCGGATGGTCAGCGCGTCGTAGCCCTCGGTGGCGACGACCTGCAACGCGGCGTCCGTGATGCGCTCGGCGGTGATGGGCGGCTTGCGGGAAGCGGAGGGCTCGGAGCGCTGAGCACGGCGGGAGGCGGCGGGCATGTGCGCCACCCTACCTTGACACGAACTTAGTTCGTCATTTAGAACTTAGTTCGTGACTGCTGAACTTAGTTCGTCGACCGCGCCACGAACGGCGCAGCTCCCCCTCCGCCAGGCCTGGCTGGTGCTGGTCGTCGTGGTCGTCGCCGAGCTCATGGACCTCGTCGACACGAGCGTCGCCAACCTGGCCGGGCCGTCGATCCGCGCGGACCTCGGCGGTGGGCCGATGACGCTGCAATGGGTGCTCTCGGCCTACACCGCGGCGTTCGCGCTCGGCCTCATCACCTCGGGCCGCCTCGGTGACCTGCTCGGCCGCCGGCGGCTGTTCCTGCTGGGCATGGCCGGCTTCACCGTCTCGTCGCTGGCCTGCGGCCTCGCGCCCAGCGCCGGGTTCCTCATCGCCGCCCGCGTGTTCCAGGGCTTGTTCGGCTCCGTGATGATCCCGCAGGGTCTCGCGCTGGTGAAGATCGTCTTCCCGCCCGAGCACCTGCGCAGGGCGCTCATGCCGTTCGGCCCGATCATGGGCCTGGCCACGGTCGCCGGCCCGGTCCTGGCCGGCTGGCTGCTGCACCTGGACCTCTTCGGCAGCGAATGGCGCTCGATCTTCCTCATCAACGTCCCGTTCGGCGTCCTCGCCGGCGCGCTCGCCGGTTGGGTCCTCCCCCGTCACAGCGGCGAAGACCGCACCGCGCGCCTCGACCTGCGTGGCGTCAGCCTGCTCACCGCCGGTTCGGCGCTGCTGATCGTGCCGCTCATCCAGGGCCGCGACCTCGGCTGGCCCGCGTGGACGTACGTGATGATCGCCGCCGGGCTGGTGGCCTTCGGGCTGTTCGTCGCGTCCGAACACCGCAGCGCGCACCCGGTCATCGCGCCGTCGCTGTTCCGCAAGCGCAGCTTCGTGGTGGGTCTGCTGATCGTCGGCGGGTTCTACGCCGCGCTCAGCGCGTTCGTCCTGGTGCTCAACCTGCTGCTGCAGTCCGGCATGAACTGGTCACCGCTGCAGACCGGCTTCGCCCTGATCCCGTGGGCGGTCGGCACCGCGGTCGCCACGTTGTTGTCCGGTGCGGTCCTCGCCGGCAAGCTCGGCCGCTTCAACCTCGACCTGGGACTGGCCGTCGCGGTCGCCGGCCTGCTCGGTCTCTGGTGGTCGATCGCCCACTGGGGCGCCGCCATCACCGTGTGGCAGCTGGCCCCGGCCCTGCTCGTGACCGGGCTCGGTTCCGGGCTGCTGTTCGTGCCGCTGTTCGACTTCATCCTCGGCGACGCCACCACCGAAGAGGTCGGCACCGGCGCCGGCGTGCTCAACGCCGCTCAGCAGTTCGCCAACGCCATCGGCGTCGCCGCGCTCGGCACCGTGTTCTTCGCCCGCGTCGGGCCGCCCTCGGCGGCAACGTACATTTGCGCTGCCAAGCTGGTGTTCGGCCTCTGCGCCGGCGTCTACGTGCTGGTGCTGCTGCTGGTCCGGTTCCTGCCGAAGCATGCCCAGCGGTGAAGCTCAGTCGCCCAGGCCGTAGCGGCGGATGCGCTTGTACAGGGTGCCGCGCGACATGCCGAGCCGGTGCGCAGCCGCGGTCTTGTTGCCGCGGCAGGCGATCAGGACCTCGCGGATGATCTCGGCTTCCGCGTTCTGGAGCGGGTTTTCGTGCTCCGACAACGAAACCGCGCTGAAGATCAGGACACAGCCGTCCTCGAACCGGCCCGGCGTGACGGGGCGGACGATGGCGACGCGGCCGTCGGCGAGGGGCAGGTGCGTGGCCGAGGGGCCGGCTTCGCGCAGCATCGACCACAGCGTCGCGCGGTCGGGCAGGGTCGCGGTGGGGCCGCCGTCGCTGATCATGATCTCGCCGTCGAGCGTGATCACGGTGGTGCCGGGCAGGGAGCGGAACGTCATGTGCGCGTCGACCAGCCGGCGCTGCCGGGGCGTGGCCGCGTCTCGCAACGCCGAACGCAGGCGCTCGGCGAAGGCCACGACGGCGGCCATCACAAACCGGTTGGTGTGCTCGGCGCGGCAGCACACGTTGACCGAGCCGAGCAGCAGCCGCGTGGTCGGGTCTACGATCGGCGCGGTCGCGCAGGTGTAGGGGTGCCAGGCCTGTTTGTAGTGCTCGGCACCGACCACCATCGACGCGGAGCGCACCGCCATCGAGAGCCCGACCCCGCAGGTGCCGACGCCGTCCTCGACGTAGCGGTGCCCGGGCTCGACCTCCACCTGCTGCAGGTCACGGCGCAACGCGGGGTCGGACTCCCAGCGCCAGGTGAGCGTGCCGCGCGGGTCGACCAACGCGACCGACGCGGCGTCGCCCACGAGCAGATCGGCCGTGCCGGGAATGACGCGGCCGCCGACCGCGACGAGCAAGGTTTCGGGGTCGAACTCGGCGGGCGCGAGGTCGAGCCGCTCGGGATCGACGCCGGACTGCCGCGACCGCACCCACGACTCCTCGATCTCCGGCCGCGCCGCCCCGCGGCGATCGGCCTCGAGGAACTGCTGCCAGACGTCCGAGGTGGGCACGGGCGGCTCCTCTCCTGGCGTCGTCGCCGGGAAACCTCGAGTGTGCAGGATCGGCGAAGCGCGCTGCCAGCCCCCGATCGGGCGGGGTGTTCATCTTTTGAACGCTTCCGCCTCGAGCCCGGTGTGGCGCGGCACCCCGGCGTTACCGTCGATCACCCGGCCGGCGAAGTCAAGGAGGACTCATGCGTTTCGGCGTCTTCATGGCCCCGTTCCACGCCTCACCGATCAAGAGCCCGGTCGCGGCCCTGGCTCGCGACGTCGAGACGATCAAGCTGCTCGACCGGCTGGGCTACGACGAAGCGTGGATCGGCGAGCACCACTCCTGCGGCGTCGAGCTCATCGCGAGCCCGGAGATCTTCATCGCCCACGTCGCGGCTCAGACGAAGACGATCAAGCTCGGCACCGGCGTGCTCTCGCTGCCGTACCACAACCCGTTGTGGGTGGCCGACCGCGCGATCCTGCTCGACCACCTCACGCGCGGCCGGTTCATGCTCGGCCTCGGCCCGGGCTCGCTGCCGACCGACGCGTCCATGATCGGCCTCGACCCCCTCAGCCAGCGCGGCGCGCTGGAAGAGGACGCCGACGTGCTGATGCAGCTGCTCAACGGCGCCGAACCCGTGACGGCCAAAACCGACCGCTATCAGCTGCGTGACGCGCTGTGCCAGCTGCGGCCCTTCACCCAGGGCGGGCTGGAGGTCGGCGTCGCCGCGATCGCGTCGCCGTCGGGGCCGCGCATTGCCGGCAAGCACGGGCTCAGCCTCCTGTCGATCGGCGCGACCCTGACCGGCGACCTCGACCTGCTGGCCCAGCACTGGGACGTCGCCGAGGAACGCGCCGCGCAGTTCGGCACCACGATGAACCGCGACGGCTGGCGCCTTGTCGGACCGATGCACCTGGCCGAGACGAAGGAACAGGCCTACGCCGAAGTCGAGCACGGCCTCGACGACTGGTGCGACTACCTGCAGCACGTCGCCGCCGTCCCCCACTTCGAACCCGGCGGCGCGACCTTCACCGAGCGCGTCGACTGGATCAACGCCAGCGGCATCGGCGTGATCGGCACCCCGCAGGACGCGATCCGCCAGATCGGCAACCTCGAGGCTCAGTCGAAGGGCGGCTTCGGCTCGTACCTGATGATGGCGCACGAGTGGGCGACCCCGGCCGCCACGGCGCGGCACTACGAGCTGTTCGCCGAAGCCGTCGCCCCGCACTTCCAGCAGCGGCTCGACCGCCTCGCCGCCACCGAGGCGCAGGCGAAGAAGCTGCGGGCCGAGCTGCACAGCCGGCAGGGCCAGGCCCTGGAGGAGGCGAAGGCCCGGCACGAAGCGGAGAAGTCCGCCTGATCGGCGCGGGCGTGGCGGCTTCGGTGCCGCCGTGGACGTTTCCGTTGGTCAGGCGGGCATCGCGCGCGAGTGGGCGGCGCGGAGCTCGGCGAGCTTTCCGGCCTCCGGCTGGGTTCCGACCATCGAGATGTCGCGGACGTCGGGGCCCGGCTCGCGGTCGAGCGACGGGATTTCGAACCGTCGGCGACCACTTTTGCCGGAAAACGAAGCGACAGCCCGCCCGCGCATGAATACCTTCGGGCGCATGGACACCACGTCTCTCACCTGGCAGCCGCTCACCCGCGACGACGCCCAGGCAGCAGCCGATCTGCTCAACGCCATGGAGACCGTCGACCGGATCGGCGAGAACTACACCGCGCAGGACACCCTGCAGGAGCTGGTCGATCCCTACGCGGATCTGGAGCGCGCGAGCCTCGCGGCCTTCGACGGTGACGTGATGGTCGGGTACATGAAGATCCGCTACAAGCGGTTCGCGGAAGACGTCCACCGCGTGTTCCTCGACGGCGGCGTGCATCCGGACCACCGGCGCCGGGGTATCGGCACCGCGCTCGTCGAGGCCGGCGTGGCGGCGGCGAAAACGCTGCACGCGCTGCACCACCCGGCGCTACGGCTCGCGATCGACGTCCACAAGGCCGGGCACATCGCAGGCCTGGCCGAACTCCTGGGCCCGCAAGGCTTCGCGCCCGTCCGGCACTTCCAGCACATGGAGCACCCGCTCGGCGCCGCGCTCCCCGAAGCGGAGATCCCCGACGGGCTGCGGATCGAGCAGTGGTCGGCGGACAACGACGAGGACTTCCGCGTGACCCGCAACGAGGCGTACGCGGACAACTGGATTCCGGCGCCGGTGCCCGCGGACAACTGGAAGAACAAGATCGCGAACCACACCCTGCGGCCCGAGGCCAGTTTCCTGCTGCGCGACGCGGCGGACGGCACCGCGGTGGGAATGCTCGTGGCCAACCACTGGGAAGGCGACGCGGCGGTCACCGGTGTCCGCGACGTGCACTTCATGAACATCGGGACGATTCCCGCCTACCGCAACCGCGGCGTCGCCGGCGCGCTGATCGGGCACGCGCTGCGGGCGGCCGCCGAGCACGGCTTCCACCGGGCCAGCGTGAACGCGGACTCGGCGAGCCCCGCGGGCCCGTCCGGGATCTTCGCGAGGGCCGGCTTCACGTCGAAGCGGCCGTACGTCCGCTGGGCGCTCGAAGTCTGACGCGCGGCGCAAGCTCACCTCTCGCAGATGAGGCCGTTCACGACCCGCGCCCAGATGCTCGCCATGAGGGACGCGACGCAGAACGGAGGCAGATTCATGACGATCGGACCCATCCAACTCGTCGTGCTGGGATTTCCGGACCCGGACTTCCACGGCGCGATCATCACCGAGCTCGAGCGCCTGAGGGAGAGCGGCACCGTCAACGTGGTCGACGCGCTGGCCGTGCACAAGGATTCAAACGGCGAGATCGAGGTCGCCCACCTCAGCAACCTCAGTGACGAAGAAGCCATCGAGCTCGGCAGCAAGGTCGGCGCGCTGATCGGGCTCGGGATCGACGGCGAGGAAGGCATGGAGGCCGGTGCCCTCGCGGGTGCCGAGAAGGCCGCCGAAGGCGTCGAGGTGTTCTCCGACGAAGACGCCTGGGACGTCCTGGAGGAGATCCCAGACGGTTCCGCCGCCGCTCTCGTGCTGCTCGAACACCGCTGGGCCATCCCCCTCCGCGACGCCATCGCGGAAGCGGGCGGGTTCCGCATCTCCGACGGCTTCATCAGCCCGCTCGACCTCGTCGCCATCGGCCTGGTCACGGCGGAGGAAGCGCAGCAGCTGCACGCCTTCGAGACCGCCACCCCCAGCCACACCTGAGTCAAGGAGGCACCACCATGTTCGGATCGCGCAGGGTCGCCCGCCGCACCGGCCGCCGAACCGCACGGCGCGTGAGCCGTCGGCGGCGCTGAACCACGGCCGGTGCCGTGCGGGCTCCCGCGCGGCACCGGTTCCGGGTCCGATGTGGACTCCCGGCGATCAACGGGTCGGGCTTCTACACTGACCCGATGCCGGACGACAGCCGCCCCGCGTGTGTCGAGGACGTCCACGAGCTCGCTCTCGGGATGCCGCACGTCACCGTCTGGCCCGGAACCGAGCACAAGCCGGTGTACCAGGTCGGGGGCAAGTCGTTCGTCTTCTTCCGAAACCCGCGCCCGGACGCCATCGACCCGGAGACGGGCGAGCGCTACCCGGACGTGATCGTGTTCTGGGTGCCGTCCGAAGGCGACAAGGCAGCACTCGTCCAGGACGAGGACTCACCGTTTTTCACCACGCCGCACTTCCGCGGCCACCTGTCGGTGCTCGTGCGCGCCTGTCGGCTCGGCGAGATCAGCCGGGCCGAGCCGGCGGAAGTGGTCCAGGAGGCGTGGCTGTCGCGCGCTTCGGCCCGCCGGGGTGCGGCGTGGCTCGCCGATCAAGAGACCAGGTCGTGACCGAGCCGAGTCTTGACCGGGTGACTGTTATCGCTAACACTATGCGCCGGAAAGAGTGACGCGGACCACCCGGACGAGGAAGGCGGTGACGTAGTGTCAGCAGGAGCGGCCGGCGATCGGCAGGCGAGCCTCACGGACGTGGCCGGCCTCGCAGGCGTCTCCCACATGACTGTCTCGCGGGTCATCAACGGCACCGGCCCGGTCCGCCCCGAGACCCGCGCCCGGGTGATGGCCGCGGTGGAGGAGCTGGGTTACCGGCCCAACTCCGCGGCCCGCGCGCTCGTCACGGGCCGCTCCGGCACGCTCGGCGTCGTCGCGCTGGAGTCCAATCTGTACGGACCCGCGAGCACCCTGTACGGCATCGAGAACGCCGCCCGGGAAGCCGGTTACGCCATCACGATCTCGAGCGTGAGCCGTCCGGGCCGGTCGTCCATCGCGGACGCGGTGGAGAGCCTGCGGCGCCAAGCCGTGGAGGGGATCGTCGTGATCGCCCCGCACGTCACGGCCGGGCAGGCGCTTGCGGGAGTGCCTTCGGCGGTCCCGGTGGTCGCCGTCGGCGGCGGCGACGGCGCGCCGGTTCCGGTGATCTCCGTGGACCAGTACGACGGCGCCCGCCGCGCGACCGAGCACCTGCTCGCGCTCGGGCATCGCACGGTGTGGCACATCGCAGGGCCGGAGGACTGGCTGGAGGCGCTCGAGCGCGAGCGCGGCTGGCGCGAGACGCTGGAGCGCCACGGCGCAGAGGTGCCCCCCGTCATCCGCGGCGACTGGAGCCCGGCCTCCGGCTACGCCGCCGGGCGGACGCTGGCCAAGAAGGTGCCCGCCGGGAACGGCGGGCTGGACGCGGTGTTCGCCGCCAACGACCAGATGGCGCTCGGGCTGCTGCGCGCGTTCACCGAGACCGGCATCGGCGTGCCGGCGGACGTGCACGTCGCCGGCTTCGACGACGTCCCCGAGGCCGCGTACTTCACGCCGCCGCTGACCACGGTGCGCCAGGACTTCATCGAAGTCGGCCGGCGCACGTTCGGGCTGCTGACCGAACGGATGGGCGGCGGCGACCAGCACGTGCGGTACCTGGTCGAGCCCGAGCTGATCGTCCGGGAGAGCACCGGACCACGCTGAGCGCGGTCCCCACCGAAGGAGAAACCCGTGTCCCCGCACTCCCCGAATGTTAACGCTAACATTCACGAGCGTCTCGTGATCGGCGTCGACTTCGGCACGCTCTCGGGCCGCGCCGTCGTGGTGCGGGTCTCCGACGGCGCCGAGCTGGGCACCGCCGTGTACGAGTACCCGCACGGCGTCGTCGACCGGACGCTGCCCGTGACCGGCCAGCCGTTGCCGCCGGACTGGGCGCTGCAGGTCCCCTCGGACTACCTCGGGGTGCTGCGCACCGCCGTACCCGCCGCGCTCCGCGACGCCGGCGCCGATCCCGCCGACGTCGTGGGCCTCGGCACCGACTTCACCGCGTGCACGGTGGTTCCGACCACTGTGGACGGAACGCCGCTGTGCGAGCTGCCGGAGTTCGAGCGCGAGCCGCACGCGTACGTGAAGCTGTGGCGCCACCACGCCGCCCAGCCGCAGGCCGACCGGATCACCGAGCTCGCGCGAGCCCGCGACGAGAAGTGGCTGCCCCGCTACGGCGGGCGGATCTCATCGGAATGGGAGTTCGCAAAGGCGCTGCAGGTTCTGGAGGAGGCGCCCGCCGTCTACGCGGCGACGGCGCACTGGGTCGAGCTGGCCGACTGGATCGTCTGGCGGCTGACCGGCCACTACGTCCGCAACGCCTGCACCGCCGGGTACAAGGGCATCCTGCAGGACGGCGAGTACCCCGGCGCCGATTTCCTGCGCGAGCTGAACCCCGGGTTCGCGGACTTCGTGCCGGACAAGCTCGACCGGCCGCTCGGGCGCCTCGGCGACCGGGCCGCCTCGCTCACCGCCGAAGCGGCGTTGTGGACCGGACTGCCGGAAGGCATCGCCGTCGCGGTCGGCAACGTCGACGCGCACGTGACCGCGCCCGCCGCGCAGGCCGTCGAACCCGGCCGGATGGTCGCGATCATGGGCACCTCGACGTGTCACGTCCTCAACGCCGAAGAGCTGCGAGAGGTCCCGGGCATGTGCGGGGTCGTCGACGGCGGGATCGTGCCCGGGCTGTGGGGCTACGAAGCCGGGCAAAGCGGGGTCGGCGACATCTTCGGCTGGTTCGTCGAGCACGGCGTGCCGCCCGGCTACCACGAGGACGCGCGACGAGCGGGCGTCTCGCTCCACGAACACCTCACCGTGCTCGCGTCGGCGCAGGAAATCGGCGCGCACGGGCTGGTCGCGCTCGACTGGCACAGCGGCAACCGCTCGGTGCTGGTGGACCACGAGCTGTCCGGCGTCGTCGTCGGCCAGACGCTGGCCACCCGTGCCGAAGACACCTACCGGGCGCTGCTGGAGGCCACCGCGTTCGGCACCCGCACGATCATCGAAGCCTTCCGGGACGCGGGCGTGCCGGTCACCGAGCTGGTCGTGGCCGGCGGGCTCGTCCGCAACGCCTTCCTGATGCAGCTCTACGCCGACGTGGTGAACCTGCCCCTGTCGGTGATCGGGTCCGCGCAGGGGCCGGCGCTCGGCTCGGCCATCCACGCCGCCGTGGCGGCCGGCGCCCACCCGGACATCACCGCGGCTTCGCGCGCGATGGGCTCGGTCCACCGGGACGTGTACCGGCCGGTGCCCGCCCACTCCCGTGCCTACGACGAGCTCTACGCCGACTACCGCGAGCTGCACGACCACTTCGGCCGCGGCGGCAGCGACGTGCTGCACCGCCTCGCGGCCCGCCGCCACGCCACCGCCACCGCCGGCGAAAGGACAGTCCTGACATGTCGCTGACCGACGAGCTGCTCGGCACCGTCGCCGAGCTGCGCCGCACCGTCGCGGACCTGCACGGCGAGCTCACGCGCAACGAGCTGGTCGCCTGGACCGCGGGCAATGTCTCGGCGCGGGTGCCCGGGCGCGAGCTGATGGTGATCAAGCCGTCCGGGATCTCCTACGACGACCTGTCCGCCGACACCATGGTCGTCACCGACCTGCACGGGCGGCTGCGCCACGGCGACCTCGCGCCGTCGTCCGACACGGCCGCCCACGCCTACGTCTACCGGCATCTGCCCGACGTCGGCGGGGTCGTGCACACGCACTCCACCTACGCCACCGCGTGGGCCGCGCGCGGCGAGCCCATCCCGTGCGTGCTCACGATGATCGCCGACGAGTTCGGCGGGGAGATCCCGGTCGGGCCGTTCGCGCTGATCGGCGACGACTCCATCGGCCGCGGCATCGTCGAGACGTTGCGGGCCAGCCGCTCCCCTGCCGTTCTCATGCGCAACCACGGCCCGTTCACCGTCGGGCGCACCGCCCGCGACGCGGTGAAGGCGGCGGTGCTCGTGGAGGACGTGGCCCGGACCGTCCACAAGGCATTCGAGCTGGGCGCGCCCAAACCGTTGCCGGCCGAGGACGTCGACCGGCTCTACGCGCGCTACCAGAACGTCTACGGCCAGCGCTGAGCCCGGCCGGCGCACACGACGAGGAGACAAATGGCTTCGCAGAACAAACCCCAGGTCTGGTTCCTCACCGGGAGCCAGGCGCTCTACGGCGAGGACACGCTGGCGCAGGTCGCCGGCCAGTCGCTGGAGATCCAGCGGCTGCTCGCCTCGACGGGACGGCTTTCGGCCGAGCTCGTCGGGAAACCGGTGCTGACCGAGGCCTCCGCGATCCGCCGGCTGCTGCTCGAGGCCAATGCCGACAACTCCTGCGTCGGGGTGATCGCGTGGATGCACACCTTCTCGCCGGCGAAGATGTGGATCGGCGGGCTCGACGCGTTGCGCAAACCGTTGCTGCACCTGCACACCCAGCTCAACGAAGCCCTGCCGTGGCGCAGCATCGACATGGACTTCATGAATCTCAACCAGGCCGCGCACGGCGACCGCGAGTTCGGCCACGTGCTGACCCGCCTTTCCGTGCCACGCAAGACCGTCGCCGGGCACGCGGGCGACCCCGTGGTCGCCGACCGGATCGACGCGTGGGCGCGGGCCGCGATCGGCGCGGACCACCTGCGCGAGCTGCGGCTGGCGCGCTTCGGCGACAACATGCGCGACGTCGCCGTGACCGAAGGGGACAAGGTCGAGGCCGAGCTGCGCTTCGGCGTCTCGGTCAACACCTACGGCGTGAACGACCTCGTCGAGCTCGTCGACAGCGCGTCCGAAAAGGACACCGGCGAACTGGTCGCCGAATACGCGTCGGCCTACGACGTGGCGCCGGAGCTCGCCGAAGACGGCGCCCGCCACGAGTCCCTGCGGTACGCGGCGAAAGTCGAGCTGGGGCTACGGCGGTTCCTCACCGAGGGCGGTTTCGGCGCGTTCACCACGAACTTCGAGGATCTCGGCGGCCTGCGTCAGCTGCCGGGGCTGGCCGTGCAGCGGCTGATGGCCGACGGCTACGGCTTCGGCGGCGAAGGCGACTGGAAGACCTCGGCCCTGCTCGCCGCGGTGAAGGCGATGGGGACGGGCACCGGCCGCGGCACGTCGTTCATGGAGGACTACACCTACCACTTCGGGCCGGGCGAGCCGAAGATCCTCGGCGCGCACATGCTCGAGGTCTGCCCGAGCATCGCCGCCGCCCGCCCGTCGTGCGAGATCCACCCGCTCGGCATCGGCGGCCGCGAGGACCCGGTACGGCTCGTGTTCGACGCCGCCCCCGGCCCCGGCGTGGTGCTCGGCCTGGCCGACCTCGGCGACCGGTTCCGTTTGGTGGCCAACGAGATCGAGGTCGTCCCACCCGACGAGCCGCTGCCCAGCCTGCCGGTCGCGCGCGCGGTCTGGCAGCCCGCGCCGTCGCTCGCCACCTCCGCCGAGTCGTGGATCACCGCCGGCGCGCCGCACCACACCGTGCTGACCCAGGCGGTGCCCGTCGAGACCCTCCGCGACTTCGCAGACCTGCTCGGCGTCGAGCTCCTCACCATCGACGCCGGCACCACCACCTCCGGGTTCGCCGACCGGATCCGCTGGAACCAGGCCTACCACCGGCTCGCCCAGGGCTTCTGAAAGGAGCACGAACAATGAAGTTCATCCGAGGGATCCGAGGGGTCACCGTCGCCGCACTGGCACTGACGCTGGCCGCCTGCGGTTCGAGCGTCAAGACGGCCGACCAGCAGCCGGCCGCCGGCTCGTCGGCCGGCGCGCTGATCGGCGTCACCATGCCGACGAAGTCGTCGGAACGCTGGATCCACGACGGCGACAACATCAAGGCAGCGCTGGAGAAGCTCGGCTACAAGGTCGACCTGCAGTACGCCGAGAACGACATCCCGACCCAGGTCAACCAGATCGAGAACCAGATCACCAAGGGCGCCAAGCTGCTGGTGATCGCCTCCATCGACGGCACCGCGATCACCACCCAGCTGCAGGAGGCGGCCGACCACAAGATCCCGGTGATCGCCTACGACCGGCTCCTGCTCAACAGCCCGAACGTCGACTACTACGCCACTTTCGACAACTACAAGGTCGGTGTGGAGCAGGCGGATTCGCTGGTCAAGGGCCTCGGCACCGGTCCGGGTCCGTTCAACATCGAGCTGTTCGGCGGCTCGCCGGACGACAACAACGCGACGTTCTTCTTCAACGGCGCCATGTCCGTGCTCAAGCCCCTCATGGACAGCGGCAAGCTCGTGGTGAAGAGCGGCCAGACGACGTTCGCGCCGACCGCGATCCTGCGCTGGGACCCGGCCACCGCGCAGCGGCGCATGGAGGACCTGCTCACCAAGACCTACGGCGGCGGCGCGAAGGTCGACGGCGTGCTCTCGCCGTACGACGGCCTGTCCATCGGCATCCTCTCGGCGCTCAAGAGCAACGGCTACGGCACCGCGGGTCAGCCCTACCCGGTGGTCACCGGCCAGGACGCCGAGGTCGCGTCGGTCAAGTCCATCATCGCCGGCGAGCAGTACTCGACGGTGTTCAAGGACACCCGCAAGCTCGCCGACGTCACCGTGAAGATGGCCGACTCCGTCCTCAAGGGCGGCAAGGCGGAGGTCAACAACACCACGGATTACAACAACGGCAAGAAGGTTGTGCCCTCCTACCTGCTGCAGCCCGTGGTCGTGGACAAGACCAACTACCAGAAGGAACTCCTCGACTCCGGCTACTACACGGCGGGGCAGCTGAAATGACGGAACTGCTCGGCATGCGCGGGATCACGAAGACCTTCCCCGGGGTCACCGCGCTCGCCGACGTCACCCTTTCCGTGCGCCGCGGGGAGATCCACGCGATCTGCGGGGAGAACGGCGCCGGGAAGTCGACCCTGATGAAGGTGCTCTCCGGGGTGCACCCGCACGGCAGCTACGCCGGGGAGATCCGGTTCGACGGCGAGGCGTGCGAGTTCGGCTCGGTGCGCGACAGCGAACGCCGGGGAATCGTGATCATCCACCAGGAGCTGGCGTTGTGCGGGCAGCTCTCGATCGCGGAGAACATCTTCCTCGGCAACGAGCGGGCCCGGCGCGGGTTCATCGACTGGAACCGCACCAACCACGAGGCCGGCGAGCTGCTGCGGCGCGTCGGCCTCGCGGAGAACCCGGTCACGCCGGTGCGCGACCTCGGCGTCGGCAAGCAGCAGCTCGTCGAGATCGCCAAGGCGCTGTCGAAGCAGGTGAAGCTGCTCATCCTCGACGAGCCGACCGCCGCGCTCAATGACGACGACTCGGCGCACCTGCTCGACCTGTTGCGCGGGCTGCGCGACGAGGGCGTGACGTCGGTGATCATCTCCCACAAGCTGGGCGAGGTGATCGCGATCGCCGACACCGTCACGATCCTGCGCGACGGCCGCACGATCGAGACCCTCGACGCGGCCGGGCTCACCGAGGAGCGGCTGATCACCGGCATGGTCGGGCGCGATCTGGAGCACCGCTTTCCGCCGCGGGAGCCCGACATCGGCGAGGAGGTGCTGCGGATCGAGGACTGGACCGTGCACAGCCCCACGCAGCTGGGCCGGGTCGTGGTCGAGGGCGCCAACCTGACGTTGCGGCGCGGGGAGGTGGTCGGCCTGGCCGGGCTGATGGGTGCGGGCCGCACCGAGCTGGCGATGAGCGTGTTCGGGCGTTCCTACGGCACCGGTATCTCCGGGCGGCTGGTGAAGGACGGCGTGCCGATCGAGGTGCGCTCGGTCCGTGACGCCGTGCGCCACGGCATCGCGTACGCCACCGAGGACCGCAAGCGCTACGGGCTGAACCTGATCGAGGACGTGCAGCGCAACGTCTCGGCCGCGGGCCTCGGGAAGCTGGCGCGCCGCGGCTGGGTCAACGAGCACGCCGAGCACGACACGGCCGCGCGGTTCCGCCGGGACCTGCGGATCAAGGCACCGACCGTGCGCAGCGTGACCGGGAAACTCTCGGGCGGCAACCAGCAGAAAGTCGTGCTGGCCAAGTGGATCTTCACCGATCCGGACGTGCTGATCCTCGACGAACCGACCCGCGGCATCGACGTCGGCGCGAAGTTCGAGATCTACTCGATCATCAACTCCCTTGCCGCGCAAGGGAAGGCGGTGCTGGTCATCAGCTCCGAGCTGCCGGAGCTACTCGGCCTGTGCGACCGGATCTACGCGCTGTCCGCGGGCCGGGTGACCGGCGAGGTCGCCCGCGAGGACGCCACCCAGGAGCTGCTGATGCAGTACATGACGAAGGAACGCCCATGACCACAACGGACACGGCCCGGCCCGCCGCGCCCCCGGCCGCCACCCCGGGCAGGCGGATCTCGATCAACCCGCGCCAGAGCGGGATCTACGTGGCCTTCGCCCTCATCGTGGTGCTGTTCGAGGTGCTCACCGGCGGCGCGTTGCTCGAGCCGCAGAACATCTCGAACATCATCGTGCAGAACTCCTACGTGCTCATCCTCGCGATCGGCATGATCCTGGTGATCATCTCCGGCCACATCGACCTCTCGGCAGGCTCGGTGGTCGCGATGACCGGCGCCGTCTCCGCGGTGCTCATGGTGAACCTGCATGTGCCGTGGCCACTCGCGGTGCTCATCACCCTGGTGACGGGCGCGGTGATCGGCGCGTGGCAGGGGTATTGGGTCGCCTACTTCGGCATCCCGGCCTTCATCGTGACGCTGGCGGGAATGCTGGCGTTCCGCGCGCTGACGCTGACCGTACTGGGCAACCAGGGCATCGGCCCGTTCCCCGACGCGATCCGCACGCTGTCCAACGGCTTCACCGACGGCTACCTCGGCAACATCGGCCTCGGCCCGCTCGGCGGCGCCGACCTGGTCAGCCTGATCGTCGGCGTGCTCACCGTCGCCGCCATCGCGATCACCCAGCAGCGCAAGCGCTCCGCGCGGCTCGGGTACGGGCAGGACGTGGACCCGTACCCGGTGTTCGTCGCGAAGGTCGCCGGCGCGGCGATCCTGGTGCTCGCCGTGGTCGTGCAGCTCGCGCGGTTCAAGAACCTGCCGTGGGTGCTGATCCTGCTGGCCGTGCTCGTGGTCGGCTATTCGCTCGTCGCCGGTCGTTCGGTGTTCGGCCGCCACATCTACGCGGTCGGCGGCAACCTCCAGGCCGCGACGCTGTCGGGCGTCAAGGTCAAGTCGGTGGCGTTCTGGATCTTCGTGAACATGGGCGTGCTGGCCGCGCTCGCCGGGATCATCTTCGCCGGCCGGCTCAACCAGGCCGGCCCGACCGCCGGCGTGAACTTCGAACTCGACGCGATCGCCGCGGCGTTCATCGGCGGCGCCGCCGTGCAGGGCGGCGTGGGGAAGGTCGTCGGCGCGATCACCGGCGGGTTGATCATGGCCGTGATCAACAACGGCATGTCCCTGATCGGTGCTCCGAGCGAGCGCGTGATGCTGGTCAAGGGCGTGGTCCTGCTCGCGGCAGTCGCGTACGACATCTGGACGAAACGACGCGGTACGGCTTAGAGGCGCGGCCGCCGGGGATTCAGCCGGCCCTGGGCCCGGGGCCGTGACCAGGGCCTAAGGCCGGCGGAAGATCGTGATCGAGTGGCCGACCTCGTCGATCGGGGTGCTCGTCGCCAGCAGGGCCTTCAGGTGGGCGTCCGCCTTGGCAATGGAGGAGTCGGAGACCGCGAGCAGGCCGTGGACCTGGTCCGGGGGCACGCGGAGGGGGTCGGCGGCGTCGATGCCGTAGAAGGCCGGCACGCCGCTGCCCTTGTAGACGAGCCAGGGGCGTTCGTCCGGATAGCGCGTTTTCAACCGGTCGGCGAGGCGGCCGAGGTCCTGGCCCCAGTCGACGTTCGAGTCGTGCAGGCGCAGGTGGGTCTGCGCCGGGCCGCCGAAGGCTTCGTTGGAGTAGGGCAGGTAGTACGGGAACGTCAGCAGCGAGCTGACGGCCGTGAAGACGACCAGGACCGCCGCGGCGAGGTGGGCCTGGCGGCGGCGCAGGAGGACAAGACCGGCGGCCGCGACGGCGAGGAACATCGGGAGGAAAACCGTGTACCGGACGCCGAAGTCGCGGCTGCCGGTCATGGCGGCGGCCAGCAGCACCGCGGACGGGACGAGGAGGTACGGCGCCGCGGGGCGCAGCCGGGGAATCGCGAGCAGCACGACGATGCCGGCCAGCCACAGCGCCAGCGTGCCGAGCGGGGTCTTCACGAGGATCGCGGCCGGGAGGTAGTACCAGAGGGCGCCGAAGTAGAGGCGGCCGAACAGGAAGCCGCTCCACACCTGGTCTTCGAAGCCGAACTGGAGGTGCATGCCGTCGCGGTACGGCGCGGGCACCGGGAGCCAGTCGGCGAGCGCGCGCAGGCCGTGGAGAGTCGGCAGGCCCGGCGGTGCCTGCCAGCGCAAGCGTGGATCGACGGCGAGGTAGGCGGCCCAGAGGACGGCGACGGCGATCAGCCCCACGCCGATGACCGCCGCGACGAGCTCGAGGGCGGTCCGTTTCGGACCGAGGCCACGCGCACGACGGAAGTGCCACACCGACAACGCGGCCAGGAACAGGACCACCGGAACCGCGGGCAGCGCGCTCATCTTCGTCGCGATCGCCGCGCCGAGGGCGAGTCCCGCCGGCGGGAGATACCGCAGGGGCCGGCGCCGGGCCCGCCACACCAGCCAGGCCGACGTCAGCAGGAACCCGGCCATCGGCACGTCGAGTGTGGCGAGCGAGCCGTATGCGATGACGTCGGGCGAGAAGGCGTAGAGCGCGAGCGCCATGAGGCCGCCGACCGGGCCGGCGAGATCACGCGCGAACGCGAAGACGACCAGCCCGAACAGCAGCGTCAGCACGATCATCGGCAGCCGCGCCAAGAACATCAGGTGGCCCGGATCGCTGCCCGACTCGTACAGCACGTGCCGGCCGAGCTGCGTTTCGTCGCCGGCGAAGGCGGGGTCGAGGTGCACGTCGGCGAAGGCCAGGCCGGACGCGATGATCAGCTTGCCCAGCGGCGGGTGCTCCGGGTTGTACCGCAGGCTGTGCTGGTCGAGGTAGACGACGGCCGTGCCGACGTACACCGGCTCGTCGATCGTCGGCGTCTGCCCGACGGCCGTGGTGACCATCGCGAACGCCATCTGCGCGAGCAACGCGAACCCGACGAGCGCAAACGCCCACCGCCGATGCCGCCGCAGCCACTCGAACCGGCCCGGCGGGGCCGGGGTCGGCGCCGGGTCCGCCGGGGTCGCCCCGCTCGCGCTCGACAGCTGGCTCGTAGGCGGCGACAACCCGAAGTTCCTTCCACGCGAGAGAACACGTCCGCGCCCATGCTACGTCCCGCCCGCCGCGGCGATCGGCTCGTGACCACCGGCGGCCCTCCAGGTGAGCGTGTCCGGGTCGTCCTGCCCGGCGGTCTGCACGGGCCGGCCGAAGCGATCGGCGCGACCCGAGTCTCGGTGAGCCGCGCGCTGCGGACGCCGAGCACCTCGTCAGCGTCGAACCGGCGCCGTGGTGGTCCTCGCGCCGGAGTTGCTCGCGCACCGCGAGAGGCGGGGGCTCGGCTGACCGCAGGCCGGGCGGTAATTCGGTTGACCCGGCCCCGCGGCGCCGCTGCACTGTGGCGCGACAGCCACGACACCCCGGGGAGACCGCCGCAGTGGAAATCCGCGCCACCACCGAGCAAGACTTCGACGTCTTCGTCGACACCGTCCACACCGCGTTCGCGCGGTTCCCCGAGACGCCGGCCGAGGGCGGCGGCGGGCTGTGGTGGTCGGCGCTCGAGATGGACCGCGGGGTGCTGGCCGTGGCGGACGGGCGGCCCGTCGGGACCGCGGCGGCCTACTCGTTCGAGCTCACGCTGCCGGGCGAGGTCGTGGTGCCGGCGGCCGGGATCACGTCCGTCGGGGTGCTCCCTTCGCATCGTCGCCAGGGGGTGCTGAGCGCGATGATGCGGCACCAGCTGGCCGAACTGCGGTCGCGCGGGGAGTTCCTGTCCGTGCTGCTGGCGTCGGAGGCCACGATCTACGGCCGCTTCGGCTACGGGCCGGCGACCTACACCGGGCAGCTGACGGTGCCGCGGCACCAGGCCGCGCTCGCCGCGCCGCGGGCTCACGCGCCGGCCGACACCGGCTCGGTCGAGGTGCTGAAGCGCGACGAGTGCGTCGAGCTGCTGGAAGACGTCTACGACCGCTACCGCCGCGCGCAGCCCGGCGCGTTGTCGCGGCCGCACCGGTGGTGGGCGTTGCGCGCGGGCCAGCCCCCGATCACCGCGGCGCCGCGGTACCTCGCCGTGCACCGGGATGCCGACGGGACCCCGGACGGGTACGCCAGCTATTCGCTCGTCGAGCCCGGCACGCTGACCGTCGACGAAACCATCGCCACCGACGACGCCGTCTTCACCGCCCTGGCCCGGTTCGTGCTCGGCCACGACCTGGTCACGCGCGTGGTGTTCAAGCACGTCCCGCCGTGGCACCCGCTGCGCTGGCAGCTCGCGGACTTCCGCGCCGGCACGGCGAGCGACGACGACTGGCTGTGGGTGCGGCTGCTGGACGTCCCGCGCGCACTGACCGCCCGCGGCTGGTTCACCGACGGCGAGCTGGTCCTCGACGTCACCGACCCCTTCCTCGACGAGCGCGGCCGCCACCTCCTGACCGTCCGCGACGGCAAGGCCGAGTGCGTCCCCACGGACCGCGCGCCCGACCTGTCCCTCGACGTGCGCGACCTCGGCTCCCTCTACCTCGGCGGCACCACCCCGAGCACCCTCGTGCGCGCCGGCCACGTCCACGCGCACCACCCCGAAGCCGCCGGTGTCGCCGACGCGCTGTTCCGCGCGGAGCGAGAGCCGCACTGCCTGCACTGGTTCTGACGGCGCGGGCGCACCGGGCCGTTCGGCGGCGGCGCTGGTTCCAAGGTTTGCGGTTCGGATCCTCGCCGAGGCGTACGGAAAGTCCGGGTTCAGCGGTTGAGCGCCTTCGCAAGCGCCGCGACGTCCACCTGCCGTGGCTTGGGCAGCCACGCCGGCTGGTCGGCGCCGCGGGGCGAGAGCACGTTCAGGTAGTGGTGCGGGGTCCGCGAGAGCGTGACGTTCTCCGTGACCCCTTGGTACAGCCCGAGCGGCGTGAGCGACGTGAACAGCTGCGGGTCCAGCAGCTCGTGCTCTCCCCCGCTGCCGACGGCGCGGTGGACGTAGCCCCAGTCGAAGAAGCCGAGGGTGCTCGCCCACATGGCGGCGCGCGTGAGGGAGACGTGGACGCGGTAGCTGCCGCCCTCGGTGGCGCGGCGGATGAGCGCGGCCAACGCGCCCGTGGCGCCCAGCCAGGCGACGAGGTAGTCGTTGATGATCGACGTCGGCGGGAGTTTCGGCTGGTCCAGCGTGCCTTCGGCGGCGACCATGCCCGTGACGGTGCCGGCGACCTGGTCGAAGCCCACGCGGTTCGCCCACGGGCCGGTGTCGCCGTGGCAGCTGGCGGTGACGTGGACGAGGCCGGGCCGCAGGCCGATGGCCTGGTGGGCGTCGACACCGAGCTCGGTGAGCAGGCCGGGGCGGCGGTTGGCGTAGAAGACGTCGGCGTCGCGCAGGAGGGCGTGCAGCGTGGCCTGGCCGTCGGTGCCGCGGACGTTGAGGCGGGTCGAGCGGACGCCCACGTTGGCCGTGGCGACCAGCGAGTCCATCTCGAACTCCAGGACGCGCCAGACGTTGAGCACGTCGGCGCCCAGCGCGGCCAGCGAGCGGCCGATGCCCGCGCCCGCGATGACGTGGCCCATGCCCAGCGCGCGGATGCCGGACAGCGGTTGCGTGCCCCAGTCGGGCAACGGTTCGGGCGGGGTGTCCGCGACCTTCTCGATCTCGATCAGCGGCCGCGAGGCGAGGTGCTCGAACACCGGCTCGGCCACGAACTCCTCGACGCTGCGGACCTTCGCGAACACGATGCCGTGCCGCTCCCCCAGCTCCTCCAGCTCGTCGGCGGTGTGCCGGGCGATCGCGCGGCCGAGCGCTTCGGGGCTGTCCGCGCAGTCCAGGACTGCGAGCATCTTCGACTTCAGGCCGGGGTAGATGTTCGCGGGGATGACGTGGCGGCCGTCGCGCGTGGGGTAGAAGCCGAGGTAGGAACCGACGAGCCGGTCGGCCATGTCGGCGGGGTAGCCGTTGAGCGTCTCCCACCGCAGCTCCGACGCCGGGGCGAGCCGGCGAATGGCCTGGCCCAGATCGACGGTGATGTCCTGACCCAGCCCTGCGCGCATGCGCCACAGCTTCGCGGCGAGCACCGATTGCTGGGTCAGCGCGACAGCCGCCGCCCCGCCGATGCGGATCGAGCTGGGCAGGAGCGGGTCGCGTTTGAGGAAGGTGATGGCGCCGCCGCTGTCCTCGGGCGTGAAACCAAGTGGTGCCAGCACTTCGCGCAGCTCGGCGTGCGGGTCGAACGCGTCGTCGGACGCACGATTGCGCACCGCCCGGAGCATGGCGTCGCGCATCGACCCCGGATCGGTTGTTTCCACAGTGGACACTCCAGGGTCGGAACCTCGACGTCCGCGACACGGGCCACGAGCTCGCCTGTGCCAGGGCGCCGCGGTGCGGCGGGCAGCGAAGCGCGTCGATCGTAGCGACGGCAGCGGGCCCGCCGGGCCGACTTCGGGGAATCCGTTATTCGTCCTGCGACGCCGCCGGACGGTTTCCGCGCACGACCAGGACGGGGCACAGCGCGTACGAGATCAGGCTCTGGCTGGTCGATCCGAGCGCCAGGCCGGCGAGCCCGCCGCGCCCACGGCTGCCGACGACCAGCAGTTGCGCGCGATCGGCCCAGTCGAGCAGGCCGTCGGCCGGCTTCTCCTTCACGACCAGGCGCTCGACCTGCACGTCGGGGTACTTCGCCTGCCACCCGGCGAGCCGCTGCGCGAGCAGTTCCCGCTCCTGGGCCTCGATCGCGTCGGCGTCGGCGGACGAGCCGGACTCCTCGAACACCGACGCGAGGAACCCTTCCTTCCAGCAGTGCACGGCGACGAGCGGAGTCCGGCGCCACGACGCCTCCTCGAAGGCGACGCCGATCGCGTCCTCCCCGATCGGCGTGGCGTCCACACCGACCACGACCGGGCCGTCCACCGGCGGCGCGTCCTCGGCGACGTGGGGACGCACGAACGCGACCGGACACTCCGCGTGCGAAGCAAGCGAGACCGACACCGAGCCCAGCACGAACCGGCCGAGCCGGTGCAGCCCCGTCGACCCGAGGATCAGCATCCCCGCCGACGCGGACTCGGCGCGCAGGGCCGACGCCGGCTGTTCCGGCCGCAGCACGGCCTCGGCGGCCAGCTCCGGCGCCACCTCCGCGACGGCCGCCCGCGCCCGGCTGAGCACCCGCTCGCCGCGCTCGCCGACGACCCGCTGCGCGTCCTCGTAGGTCGGCGCGGCGTGCGGGTACGTCACGGGGATCTCGTCCACGGCGTGCACGAGCCGCAGGCCCACGCGGCGCTCGCGGGCCATCCGCGCGGCCCAGCGCGCCGCCATCAGCGACGACTCGCTCCCGTCGACCCCGACGACCAGATCGGTGGACGCGCTTGCCATGGGTTCCCCGCCTTCGTCGGTCTGCCGGCACCTCGGACTGTAATCGCAGCGGACCTGCGCGCGAGACGGCCAACAGACCCCCGTCCGGGTGACTTTCGTCCAGCGGTGCCTGCCCCTTTGAGCCGCCGTCGAGTTTCTCTGCATACGGACGACATTGCGGCCCCGGCCGGCCACTCCCCCAGGACGTCCCTTCATCTGACTACTTGACAGCACACCTCGGCCGGTCCGATTTACATCCGCATGCTGACGATTCCCGCGACCGCAGCGAGATGCGTTGGCAGCACTCGATCTTCCGCAGCGGCCCGGATCGCCGACCGGCCGGTGGTCCTGTTCCGCCGGTTCGACGGCACGCGGTGACTCGTCCGGGTCAGTCCTGGCAGCCGTCGAGGGTCGGCACCGGGTACTTCGGGTCGTAGTAGCCGGGCGCGTCCTGGTCGCCCGCGGGCGCCGGGCCGACGGGCGGGTTGGCGTAGCCGGGTGCGAGGAAGCCCGTCTTCGCGGCGGCGCAGCCGACGGAGGAGAACGCGCTGTGCTCGCCGTCGATCCAGAGACCCTGGCTGGTTTTGCTGAAGCTCGTGCCGCTGCGGAGCACGTAGTTCTCGTCCACGCGCACGAAGCTGACGATCTGCCCCGGCCCCGTCAGCTCGCCGGGGTGGGGGTCGTCGAACGCGTAGGCGACCACGTACTTCGCGTCCACGGCCAGCTCCCCCGGCTTCACCCCGGGGTGCGCGGTCAGGGTGCCGAAGATACGCGGGCCCGCGTCGAGCAGGCGGTATCCGTCGGCGATCTCGGTCACGTACGGCAGCAGGCCCTTGTCGTGCTCCGCCACCTTCGACGCGATCCACGGCCGCGCGTCCGGCGCCAGCTGCGCCAGGAAGGCCCTGGGGTCATGCCCCGTCACGACGGCGGGTTCGAGCCGCGCGGCGAAGATCGCGCGCTTGACCTGCGCGTAGGCGTCCGCGGCCACTTCGGCCTTAACCGCCCCGGTCGCGGTGGTGGCGATCCCGTCGAAGCCCTTGGCCCACTTCTCGGCGGGCGTCCGGTCGTACGGCCGCGCCAGATCGACGCGCGCGAGAATCGGCACCGCCGTCGGATTGGGCGCAGCCGGCTCGGCTCCGGGCCGGCTCCCCACGAGCACGATCGCCGACACCGTCACCCCGAGGACGAGGAGGACGAGCGTCGCGCCCCACCACCGCCCCCTCGGCCGCCGCAGCGGTGCGCGCCGCTGCTTGCGCACCTTCCGGCGGTCCTTCCTCGCCCCCACCCGCGCGCCGGCCTCCGCCCGCTTGCGCCACTCCGGATCCACCAGATCCGGGTGGGAGTCGAGCAGGTCTTCCTCTTCCACGTGCTTGCCCCCAGAAAACGTCGTCGCCTCCTCATCGACGATCCGCGGACATCGTTACTGCGGGCGGGGACTTGCCGTGCGGTTCACCCGAGCGGCTCGCGGTCAGTGGCTGTCGCGGGTGGGTGGGGCGAGGGTGGTGATCGTGGTGGCGCGGGTGAGGGCGTAGGCGGCGAAGAGGGCGGGCAGGCCGAGGACGGCGAGCAGGAGCCAAGTGCTGGTGGCGTTGGCGATGACGGCCCACTGGACCGTGACGAGGAGGCCGGCGTTGAGCAGGACGCGGCCGGTCAGGGAGATCAGGCGGGTGCGGGTTCGGGCGGCCTCGGCGGCGGCCCTGGCGCGGCGGGCGCCGGACCACCAGGCCCAGGCGAGTGCGAGCAGGATCGTGACGGCGACGAGGATTTGGGTGGGCGTGAGGGTGTTCATGGTTCACCCCGATCGGATTCGCGTGGTGGGCGAAGAATGGTCGACAGAAGGGGCTGAAACCCGTCGGTGGTTCCGATGCGGTGGGCCCTTCCGGCTTGCCTGATCAGGATGGCCTTGACCGCATCGGGGTCGCAAAGTTTCCGACCAAGTCCGATCAGTGCTGCTCAGCGCCACGATCTCGGCTTGGCCGGGGTGTCGGGCATCATGGCACAACGGCGGGCGCCGCGCCCGGGGTGAGGAGGGGGCCGGCTGTGACGACTGCGCCGTTCGGGGAGCCGCCTGCGCCGGGGAGGCCCGGGTCGCTGTCTGAGTTCGCGGTCCGGTTGCAGGCTTTGCGGGAGTGGTCGAGTGTGCGGCTGCGCGCGTTGCCGGCGCTGGTGGAGAGGGAAATGGCGGCGCGCGGGGTGCCAGCCGAAGCGGTCAGATGCGCGTACGGGACCGCGCGGGAGATTTTCCGGGACGAGCCCAAGCGGTACAACGAGGCGTTGCTCTTCGACGTCATCCGGGCGTTGCTCAGGAAGGCGCATCCGTCGGCGGAGGCGCTCGAACGGCAGGTGGCGCCGTGGCGCGAGAGTTATCACCACGCCCGGCGGCGATCGCGGGAGAAGACGGTGTTTCCTGGGTTCTCGATCGGGCCGCTCAGCACAAGTGTTCAACTACTGGAAGGCAACGGGGAGCGGGAGATCGCGGAAAGTGATGTGCACGTTCTCGTCACGCCCCGGGCGGTTTCTCTTCCGGCCATAGTCGCCTATCGAAGGGAAAAGCTCCGCGAGGAGCAGGAAGACCGCCGCAAAAAGGGGCTCGAGTACCACGAGGCCTTGCTTCGCTACGCGGTCCACGATTTCGTGGTGAACCGCCGCGGCCCCGAAGAACTCTCCGAGGTCACGATCCACTTCACCTACTCCGACTACGTCACTTTCCTTGCCACCCAGCAACTCGACGAACCCCTCCCCGGCGGCGACACCCTCCGCAGCCTCTACCTCGACGGCCGCGACCCCCAGGACACCCCGGACTTCATGCGCTCCAGCTTCGGCCTCAACGTCGCCGTCGTCACGGCCGACGGGTGGCTCGTCGTCGCACGGCGCAGCGGCCGGGTTGGGGTGGGCAAAGGCGAGTGGAACTCCTCGGCCAACGAAGGGCTGCAAAGGAAACTCGACGGGCGACACGGGCCGCCCAACCTCTTTCGCGCCGCCGAGCGCGGGTTGAAGGAAGAGCTGCGGCTCAGGCCCGATCACTACGACCTCAAGCTCCTCGCGTTCGCCGTCGTCACGTCGAACTCCCAGTGGTGTTGCCTGTTCCTGGCGAACCTGCGCACGATGACCCGCCAGCAGTTCGAGAACAACCTCGGCCGCGGCGTCCAGGACGCCTGGGAGCACCGGGGATTCGAGTACGTGGAGTTCGAGCCGCAGCCGACGATCGAGTACCTGCTCCGACCCGACCGCCGCGACTCGTGGGCTCCCGCGGCGCCGGTGTTGTTCTACCTGTCGCTGGTGCACGCCCACGGCGAGGAAGCCACGGATCGCGTCGTGGAAAAGCTTGAAGCACAACAAGAAACGGGCGAGGACCGCTAGCAGGGCCCCCTCACGCCGGCGTGAGTGAAGGCGGCAACGCGGCCGCACCCCAGGACTGGTTCGGCGTCGCGCTCATGCGGAGTACCAGTTCGCCGCCCCGAATCACCTCGTCGTGGGTGATCCAGGCGCGGTGCAACGGCTTTCCGTTCAGTGTCGCCGACGTGATGTAGACGTTCGGCGGCGAGTTGCCGATCGCGCGCACGGTGAACGTCCGGCCGTGGCCTGTCGTGAAGCGCGTGCGGTCGAAGACGGGGCTGCCGAGGATGTACACGCCGCTCGCGGGCGACACGGGGTAGAAACCCGCCGCGGCGAGAACGTACCAGGCCGACATCTGGCCGGCGTCGTCGTTGCCCGCGAGGCCGGTCGGGCCGGTCCGGTAGGCGTGTTCGCAGACGTACCGGGACCACTGCTGGGTGAGCCACGGCGCACCCGCGTAGGTGAACATGAAGGGCATCTGCTGCACGGGCTCGTTGCTGTGGTTGTAGAACTCGTTCCACTTCATCATCACCTCCGGCGGCGTCTTCTCGAAGATGCCGTTGAGGCGCTCGACGAACGCCGCCCGTCCGCCCGCGAGCTTCACCAGGCCGCCGACGTCGTGCGGCACGAACCAGCCCTGCTGCTCCGGATTGCTCTCGATGCAGCCGTCGCCGTCACCCATCCAGGTGCCGTCGGCGTTGCGGCCGCGGAACCAGCCCGCGTCGGTGTTGAAGAGGTTCCGGTAATTGTGCGAAGTCGCGTACAGGCGCTTCGCGTCTTCCTTCTTGCCCAACGCTTCGGCGAACCGTGCGAGGGCGTAGTCGGTATACGCGTTTTCCAGCGTCGAGGAGAGGCTGTAGGTGACGCAGTAGCCGAGCGAGGTCCAGTTCGCGAAGTCGGTGCGGTTGGAGCGTTCCGCCGGGCCCAGCGCGACTTCGCGGCAGAAGCGGTAGGCCTTCTCGGCGTCGAACCCGCGCAGCCCCTTGAGGTACGCCTCGGCGATGACGTTGATCGCGGCGTCACCGATCATCGTGTCGGTGTCCTTGCCCAGCAGCTCCCAGCGGGCCAGCCCGCGCACGAGGCCGGCATCGGTGAGCGACACCAGCGACGTGATCGTCTCCTGCACCACGTCCGGGTCGATGATGGTCAGCAACGGGAACTGCGCGCGGAACACGTCCCAGCCGCTGAACAGCGTGCGGTGCGTGACACCGTCGCGCGCCGGCGCGGTGTCGCCCACGCGGTGGCGGCCGTCGACGTCGCCGAACAGCCGCGGGTCGATCATCGAGTGATACAGCGCGGTTTCGAAGATCTCGCGCTGCTCGGCCGTGCCGCCTTCGACGGCGACCTTGCCCAGTGCGTCCGCCCACGTGCCGCGGGCCCCGGCGGCCACGGCGTCGAAGCTCCAGCTCGGCAGGTCGTGGCGCAGGTTGCGGCGGGAGCCGTCGAGGTCGACGAACGACACGCCCGCGCGCACCGGCACCTGCTGCCCGGCGCGGACGGGGAACTCGGCGAAGAAGCCGAGCTGGGTGCCGTCGCGCTGCCCGAGGTCGGTGCGGACGTCGGTGCCGTCCCACGTGCCGAACACGGCGATCGGCTGCTGGAACTCCATCGTGAAGTACGCGGTGTAGGCCGGGCTCTGCGCGCCGCAGCCCCAGCCACCGCCGGTGTGGTCGCAGCGGATCCAGCCTTCGACGGTCGTCGCGTCGACCTGGCGCACGTGCTGCGCGATCGAGTGCGAGCCGTCCGGGCCGATGCGACGGGTGAGGTCGACCTTGACGCGGCCGGTACCGGCGTCGTGGAAGGTGAAGCGCAGCAAGCCCGCTCGCTCGGTGGCGGTGAGCTCGGCGCGCACACGGTAGCGGTCGAGTTCCACGGCGTAGTAGCCGGCGCGCGCGGTTTCGGTTTCCTTGCGGTACGGGCTCTTCGCCTCGTCGCGCCCGGTCACGAGCGGGCCGGTCTGCGGGAGCACCTGGAGGTTGCCGAGGTCGCCGTAGCAGCCGACGCCCGACATGTGCAGGAAGCTGAAGCCCTCGATCGTGGTCATCTCGGCCGAGTAGCCGCTGCCGTTGTCGCCGCCGGAGACCGTGTCCGGGCTCAGCTGCACCAGGCCGAACGGCGCGACCGCGCCCGGGAACGTCTTGCCGCACGCCGTGTCGGCGGCCGTGGTGACAGATCCGATGATCGGATCGACGGAGTCCACCGGTTGCGGCCGGGCGGCGGCTGCCACCGCAGTACGGGGCAGGGCCGCCGCGGCCGCCACTCCGCCCGTGCCGACCAGAAACCCGCGCCTGGACAGAAAAACCGCGTCGGTCATGCTTCATCGCCTTCCGGACGCTCGTGCAGTTGTCGCCGACAACACTGGGCGAACGAGCGGGCCGGGTCAAGCAAACATCGGATGTGTGGCCTTTTCTGTCCCCTCGTTTGTCCGGCCCGGGAATTCCACTGTGGACGTCACCGCGCGAGCAGCCGCCGGGCTCGCGGCACCACGTCGCGGGCGAATGCGGCGACCTGAGCACGGGAATTGTCTTCGGGCATGAAGACGAAACCGGTGTACGGCAGCTCGCTGCCGAGTTTCCCCAGCAACTCCGCCCATTCCGCGGCGCTGCCCCGCATGGGATCGGCACCCTGCTCCAGCCGCGGCCGCCCGGGTGTTCGGGTGACCATGCCGACGATCTGGGCGATCCGGCGCACGGCCCGCGGGTTCCGGCCCGCGGCGACGGCCGCGTCGTCGATGACGCGGTTGGCCTCGGCCCACTTCTCGTACGGCAGGTAGGCGGCGATCGGAGCGGCCCACCCGTCGGCGATCCGCCCGGTCAGCGCAAGGGATTTCGGGCCCTGCGAGCCGACCCAGATCTCGATCGGGTGCAGGGGCGCCGGACCCGGGTGCGCGCCCGAGACGGAGTAGAACTCGCCCTGGACCCGCACCGCCGGGCCGCCGTCCGCCCACAGCGCGCGAAGGATCGTGACGGCTTCTTCCAGCGCGACGTTGGATTCCCGTGGGCTTCGGCGCGGCACCCCGAGCTGCGTGATCGCGTCCCAGTAGCCACCCGCGCCGAGTGCCAGCTCGAACCGGCCGCCGGACACGATGTCCAGCGCGGCCGCGGTCTTCGCCAGTAGCACCGGCGGCCGTAGCGGCAGACTCGCGACGTCCGGGAAGACGCTGATCTTGTCCGTATGCGCCAGCAGATCGCCGGCCAGCACGAACGTATCCAGCCGGTCCGGCGCGAACGGCGCGTCCTGGATCCCGAGGAGGTCGAGGCCGCCGTCGTCCGCGGCCACCGCGAAGGCGCGGTCCGCCGCCAAGTCGGTGGTGGGCGTCAGCGCAACGCCGAACAGCAGGTCGTCGCGCAAGGCGCTCCCCCGAAGTCAATAGACATTACCGTCAATGATCCTGCCGAGATCCGGCCCACGCCGCCATCCGGCGGAGAGTCGATTTCCGCCGGAATCGGATCAGGGAGATCCGGCGCGGATGAGGGCACCGAACCTCCCTGTCGATCACGTCCGGCGGTTACGCTCGGAGCCGATCGGCGTCAGTCGACCGGCGGCCACACGGGGATCGGCCCGCGGCCCGACGGGAACCGGACGTTCTTGGCCCGCACGAACTCGTGCAGTGTCTCGGCCGCGTTCTCCCGGCCGAAACCGCTTCCCTTCACGCCGCCGAACGGCGAGCCGAGGAAGGAGCGGCGGACGTAGTTGTTCACGAAGACCATGCCGGCCTGCAGGTCGCGCGCGAGGTTCGAGGCACGGAAGTGATCGCGCGTGATGAGCGCGGCCGTGAGCCCGTACGCGGTGCCGTTGGCGATGCGCACGGCCTCTTCGTCAGTGTCGTAGACCAAAATCGACGCGACTGGGCCGAAGATCTCCTCCTGCGCCACCGTGTGGTCCGGCTGCACGCCCGTGAGCACGGTCGGCGGGACCCAGAAGCCGCCGGCCAGGCGCGCGTCGACCGGAGTTTCACCCTGGTACGCGATCTTCGCACCCTCGGCCACGGCGGTGTCGACGTAGGCGAGCACCTTCTGCTGCTGGCGCGCGTCCACCATCGCGCCGATGTCGGTGGCCGCGTCGAGCCCGTCGCCGACCTGCAGCTTCGCGGTAGCCGCCACGAAGCGCTCCACGAACTCGTCGTGCAGCGACCGGTGCACGAGGATCCGCGCGGTGGACGTGCAGGCCTCGCCCTGGTTGTAGAACATGCCCTCGATCGCGACGTCGACGGCCACCTGCAGGTCGGCGTCGTCGAGCACGATCAGGGCGTTCTTGCCGCCGAGCTCCATCGTGGCGAAGGTGAGGTTCTCGGCAGCGGTGCGCAGCACGGCCTGGCCGGTCTTGGTCGCGCCCGTGAAGGTGATCCGCTCGACGCCTCCGTGCCCGGCCAGCGCGGGGCCCGCGGACATGCCCGACACGGCGTTCACGACACCCGGCGGCAGGACCTGGTTGACGATCTCCACCAGCCGCAGCACGGCCAGCGGCGCCTGCTCCCCCGGCTTGATGACCACGGTGTTGCCCGCGGCCAGTGCCGGCGCCGTCTTCTTCGTGAAGTGCAGCGGCGGCCAGTTGAACGGCAGGATCGCGGCCACGACGCCGTAGGGCTCGTAGTGCACGCGCGCCTCGATCGGGCCCTGGTCGAGCACGTCGCCGTGCAGCGTGTCGGCGAGGCCGCCGAAGTAGTCGAACCCGGCCGAGCTGAACGACACGTCGAACCGCAGCGCGTCGCGGCGGGGCTTGCCGACCTCGCGGGCCTCCAGTTCGCCGAGCTCCTCGGCGTGCTCCCGGATCAGGGCCGCGACCTTGCGCAGCAGCCCGCTGCGCTCGCGCGGCGTGAGGCGGCCCCACTCCCCCTCGTACGCCCGGCGCGCGTCGCGGACGGCCTGGTCGACGACGTCGTCGCTCGCTTCCACCACGTCGGCCAGCCGGCCACCGGTGGCCGGCTCGAGAACGGCGAAGGCCGGCGCGTCTTCGGGCGTCACCCAGCTGCCGCCGATGAACGAGCCCCAGCGGGCGCGCGGCAGCGGACCACGGCCGTCGGCCGGAAGGACGGGTTCCAGGGCGTCGGACATCGTGAGATCCCTTCGGTGGACTGTGAACGATTGCGGTTGATCGCAGCCGAAGCCGCCATTGACCACAGATTACTCAGCTCTTACGATAATGCAATCGTTTGCGGCCAAGTGCGCCGCTCTTGCAGGTCTTGCGACGAGGCACAGTTCGACAGGAGGCAGTCGGATGAGGACTTTGCTCAGCGGAGGCGCGGTGGTCGCGCCGGGTCGTCCGGAACTTCTCGGCGGAGGAGACCTCCTGATCGACGGGACGACCATCGCCGAGCTCGGCCCGGTGAGGTCGGTGAGCCGTGACGGCGTGGACCGCGTCGTGGACACGACGGGCTCGATCGTGCTGCCGGGGCTGGTCAACGCCCACCAGCACGACTGGTACCTCTACGGCAAGGGGCTCGGCTGCGACGTGCTGCTGGAGCAGTGGATCACCGGCTGCCTCGTGCCGCTCAAGGACAACCTCGACGTGGACGACCTGCGCGTCGCCGGCGAGCTCGCCGCGCTCGACATGCTCCGCGGCGGGACCACCAGCTCCGTCAACCACCTGGTGAACGAGACGAGGATCGCCGACGAGGAGGCGATCCTGGGCCCGGTGGCCGACGCCGGGGTCCGCCAGTTCTTCGCGAAGGTCATCCGCCCGCACGACGCGCGCAACGACTACGCCGGCGCGCGCGAATCCTTCGAGAAGTGGGACGGCGCCGCCGAGGGCCGGATCCGCGTCGGCTTCGTGCTCGAGGCGACGGCCCACTGGGTCGCGCTCGGCACGAGCTCCGAGGAGATGGTGCTCGGCGGCCACGAGCTCGCCGTGGAGAAGGACACGTTCGTCACCTCGCACATCGCCGGCGGCACCATGTCGCGCGACGAGGGTTACCTCAAGTGGGTGCTGGAAACCGGCCGCACCGACGTGCAGTTCCTGCACCGCCTCGGCGTTCTCGACGACCGCTGGATCCTCGCGCACACCATCCACCCGCGCGGCAACGACCTCGACCTCATCGCGGCCTCGCACAGCACCGTCGCGCACACCGCGAGCTCCGAAGCCGCCCGCGGCGCCGGCATCACGCCGGTGAAACGCATGCTGGACAACGACATCCGCGTCGCCCTCGGCACCGACGGCCCCATGGTCGACCTCACCAACGACATGGTCGAGCAGATCAAGTGGACGCGCCTGCTGCAGAACCAGCTCCACGAACACCCCGGCTCGATCGACCTCGGCAAGCTCGTGACGATGGCCACCGAGGACAGCGCGCACGCCGTCCGCGCCGGCAACTACCTCGGCTCTTTGCGGCCGGGCTACGCGGCGGACATCGCGGTCTTCGACCTCGACACCCTGCACGCGGGCCCGGTGCACCGCCCGCTGGCGACCTTCGTCCACGCGGCGCGCGGGACGGACGCGAAGCACGTCTTCGTGAACGGCGAGCAGTTGCTGGACAACGGCCGGTTCACCCGGGTCGACGAGCTGCACGTCACGGATCTGATGCGCCGGGCCGGTGACCGGGCCCGTGCGTTGGGGCGGCGGGCGGGGTTGCTGCCGGAAGACTGAGCCGCAGCCGAAATCCCGGCCTCGCCACAGTTTTCCGTTGCGAGGCCGCGATTTCGGCTGCGGTCAGACCACACCCCGCGGCAAGATCGCCGACGGCTGAGAGAGTCGACGGTCGAGAACGACCTCGCTGCCGCCGGGACACCCGAAAATGTCGTACCCCCGGACTAGGTTCCTCGCATGGAGACACCGTGCCTGGCCGAAATCACGGCCGACAACGTCGCCGCCGCCTGCCGGCTGGCCGTGGCACCGCACCAACGCGACTACGTCGCACCCGTCGCCCACTCTCTCGCGGAGGCCTACGTCCAGCCCGACGTCGCGTGGCCGAGGGTGGTCTACGCCGGGGACGAACTCGTCGGCTTCGTGATGGGCGCCTTCGACCCCGGCTGCCCGATCGCGTACTTCCGTTGCGGGATCTGGCGGTTGAACGTCGCCGCCGGACAGCAAGGCAAGGGTTACGGACGCTTCGCCGTCGAGGCACTGCTGGAAGAGGCCCGGCGGCGCGGGGCCGAGGCGGCAACGGTGCTCTGGCGGCCCGGCGAGCACAGCCCCGAGCCCTTCTACCGTCGGCTGGGCTTCCGGCCGACCAGCCAGGTGCACGAGGGCGAGGTGGTCGGCCGGATCGAACTCGAAGTCTGACCTTCGGTGCCGAACTCCCGGCGCTACCGGGCTTTCGTTGCGCCGCAGCCGAAGCGGGCGTCAGCTCTTCGCCGCGGCCGTCGAGTCACGGCGGACCAATTCGACCGGCAGCACCACGCGTTTGGCCGGTGCCGTCGGAGAAGCGATGTGTTCCAGCAGCAAGCGGGCGGCTTCGCGGCCGATGTCGTAGTGCGGGATGCGCACGGTGGTCAGCGACGGGCGCTGGCGGTCGACGAACGGCATGTCGTTGAAGCCCGTCACCGACACGTCGCCGGGGACGGTGCGGCCGAGCTCGTCGAGGGCGGAGTAGCAGCCGAGGGCGATGAGGTCGTTGCCGGCCAGCACTGCCGTCAGCGAGGGGTGCGCGGCGAGCAGGCGCAGGGTCGCGGCGTGGCCCGCGGTTTCGGTGAACGCGTCGGCGAACTCGACCGCCTCGGCGGCGGCGGCGAGGCCGGCGGACGTGGTCGCGTCGAGGTAGCCGCGGTAACGCTCCCAGCCCGTGGACAGGTCGCGCGGGCCGGCGACGTGGCCGATGCGCGTGTGGCCGAGGCCGGCGAGGTGACGCACGAGCAGGTGGATGCCCGCGGCGTTGTCGGCCGTGACCGAAGGGATGCCGCCGTTGTCGGTGCGGCGGTTGACCAGCACCGTGGGCACCGAGGACTCCAGCTCGTCGGAGCGGCGGCTGGTGGCCAGGATGAACCCGTCGATCTGGCGGCCGCGCATGGCGGTGACCAATTCGCGTTCGCGGTCCGGGTCGCCGTCGGTGTTGCCGACGAGCGCCATGTACCCGGCGTCCCGCAGACCGTCCTCGATACCGCGGACGATCGGCGGGAACACCGGGTTGCGCAGGTCCGGGATGATGACCCCGGCGACCGACGACGTGCGGGTGCGCAGGCTGCGCGCGGCGGAGTTGGGCGCGTAGCCCAGGGCCCGGGCGGCCTCGGCGACCCGGTTCGCCGTCCGCGCGTTGACCATCCCGCGCGTGGCGGGGTTGAGCGCCCGGCTCGCGGTCGCGGCGTGCACCCCCGCCCGCTCGGCGACGTCCTTGATCGTCGGCGGCCTGTTCATCGTGCCAGCATAGAGTGACCGGACGTCACCAAGAGACGGCGACGTACTTGGACTCGGTGTATTCCAGCAGCCCTTCGTGCCCGCCCTCGCGGCCGAGCCCGCTCTGCTTCACGCCGCCGAACGGGGCGGCCGGCTCGGAGACCAGACCACGGTTGAGCCCGACCATGCCCGACTCCAGCGCCTCCGAAAGCCGCAGGCCGCGGGCGAGGTCGCCGGTGTACACGTAGGACACCAGGCCGTGCTCGGTGTCGTTGGCCAGCCGGACGACCTCGTCCTCGCTGTCGAACGTGACGATCGGCGCCACCGGGCCGAAGATCTCCTCCGCGAGCACGGGCGCGCCCGCCGGGACGTCGGCCAGGACGGTCGCCGGATAGTAGAACCCCGTACCCTCCGGCCGTTTCCCGCCGACCAGCACGCGGGCGCCGGCGTCGACCGTGCCGTCGACCAGCTCGGTCACCTTGTCCACGGCGGCCTCGTTCACGAGCGGGCCGAGCTCGATCCCGGCGTCGGTGCCGGGGCCGACGCGCAGCGCGCCCATCCGTTCGGCCAGCCGCCGGCCGAACTCGGCGGCCACGCCGCGCTGCACGAAGAACCGGTTGGCGGCCGTGCAGGCCTGGCCACCGTTGCGCATCTTGGCGACCATGGCGCCGTCCACCGCCGCGTCGAGGTCGGCGTCGTCGAAGACCAGGAACGGCGCGTTGCCACCCAGCTCCATCGACGTGCTGACCACGGTGTCCGCAGCCACGTGCAGCAGCGCGCGGCCGACCTCCGTCGACCCGGTGAACGACAGCTTCCGCACGCGCGGGTCGTGGACCATCGCCCCGACGACCTTGCCGGACCGCGTGGACGGCACCACGTTCACCGTGCCTGCCGGTGCGCCGGCCTCTTCGAGGATCGCGGCGATCGCGAGCGCGGTGAGCGGGGTTTCCGACGCCGGCTTGAGGATCACGGTGCAGCCGGCGCCGAGCGCGGGCGCGATCTTGCGCGTGGCCATCGCGGCCGGGAAGTTCCACGGCGTCACCAGCACGCTCACGCCGATCGGCTGCCGCAGCACCAGGATGCGGTTGGCGCCGCCCGGTGCGGTCTGCACGGTGCCCGCCACGCGCACGGTTTCCTCGGCGTACCACCGGAAGAACTCGGCGGCGTAGTTCACCTCGCCGCGCGCGTCGGGCAGCGCCTTGCCGTTCTCGCGCACGATCAGCTCGGCGAGCTCCTCGGCGCGGGCGTGCATCAGAGTGAACGCCCGGTGCAGCACGTCGGCCCGGGCCCGGGGCGTGGTCGCGCCCCACGCGGGCAGCGCCGCGGCGGCGGCGTCGACGGCGGCCAAGCCGTCCTCGACGCCGCCGTTCGCGACCGTGGTGATGGGCTCGGCCGTGGCCGGGTCGATCACGGTGATGCGGGACCCGTCGGACGAGGGCCGCCACTCACCGCCGATGAACAACTCTTCGGGGACCTTCACGGTGACTCCTCAGTACGGGTTGGCGACGAACAGGTCCTGCGCCGGGAACTTCGTCAGCACCTCGACGCCGGTCTCGGTGACCACGACTTCCTCTTCGATGCGCGCGGCGGAGAACCCGTCGGTGGCCGGGCAGTAGGTCTCGAGCGCGAACACCATCCCGGGGCGGATCTCGACCGGGTTGCCGAGGCTGTTGAGCCGGGAGATGATCGGCCGTTCGTGCAGGCCCAGCCCGAGGCCATGGCCGAACTGCAGGCCGAACGCGGCCATCTCGCTCGCGAAGCCGAACTCGGTCGCGGCGGGCCAGACCCGGGCGACGTCGTCGGTCCCGATCCCCGGCTTCACCGCTTCGATCGCCGCGTCCATCCACTCGCGCGCCTGCCGGTACGCGCCCCGCTGCACATCGGTGGCACTGCCGACGCTGAACGTGCGGTAGTAACACGTCCGATAGCCGTTGTAGGACTGGATGATGTCGAAGAACGCCTGGTCGCCAGGCCGGATGAGCCGGTCGGAGAAGTTGTGCGGGTGCGGGTTGCACCGCTCCCCCGACACCGCGTTGATCGCCTCGACCTGGTCGGAACCCATTTCGTAGAGCCGTTTGTTGGCCAGCGCGACGATCTCGTTCTCGCGCACGCCGGGCTTGAGCGCCTCGACGATGTCCTGGTACACGCCATCGACCATCGCCGCGGCCTGCGAGAGCAACGTGATCTCGTCGGACGACTTGATCTCCCGCGCGTCGAGCATCGCCTGCTGCGCGTCGACGACCGTGAGGCCTTGGCGCTGCATCTCGAACAGGAACGGCGGCTCCACGATGTCCACGCCCACCGGCGAATCCGCGACGCCGGCCTGCGTGAGCAGGTCCTTGATCTGCGTGACGGCGTCACGCATCAGGCCCGCCTCGGGCGAGATCGCGCCGCGCAGGCCGAGCATGCCGGCGCGGCAGTTCTCCGGCTCGAGCCACGGCGAGTACAGCTGGTGGTGCTTCGCTGCGGAACCGAAGTCCCACAGCATCGGCTCGCCGTCACGGGTCAGCAGCGCGTAGCGGGTCATCTTGTCACCGAGCGCGCCGCCGATCCACGTCTGCGTGGTGTAGCGGATGTTGTAGAAATCGAAGAGAAGGAACGCGCCGCACTCGCCCGCGTCGAGCGAGGCCCGTGCCCGGGCGAGGCGGTAGTCGCGCAGCCGCGCGAAATCCACGCGCTCCTCGAAGTCGACGGCGTTGTGGCCCGGCGCCGGAATCGGCCGACCGTCAGACATCGGTGGGCTCCAGACCGTCGGAGACCTCGGCGTTCTCGGACACCAGCGTGATGCCGGACCGGCGCGCCTGCTCCTCGATCAGCACGGCGAAGTCCTGCTCCACCAGCCCGGCGCCGATCGCGCCGGCCACGATCTGCGCGGTCGCCGAAGCCACCGGCATCGGCGCGTCCAGCTCGCGGGCCGCGGCGAGGCCGAGGTCGAAGTCCTTGCGCAGCAACGGCATCGTGAACGTCGGCGTGAAGTCCAGGTTCACCAGCGCCGGCGTCTTGTAGCGGGAGAAGACCGAGCCCATCACGGAGTCGTTGAGGAAGGTCATGAACGCCTCGCGCGTCACGCCGCCCTTCTCCGCCAGCACCGTGATCTCGGCCAGCGACTGGATCACCACGCCGAGGAAGACGTTGTGGCAGATCTTCACCAGCCGCGCCACCTCGTCCTCGCCGACGTAGGTCACGCCGCGGCCAAGGGTGTCGAGCATCGGGCGCACCTCGTCGAACACCGCGCGCGGCCCCGAGACGGCGAGCGTCAGCTTGCCCGAGCTCACGACCTTCGGGTTGCCGCTCACGGGGGCCGCCAGCAGCTCGGTGCCGCGCTTGGCCGCCTCCACGCGCACGGCGGCCGAGGCCTCGGCGGAGACCGTGGAGGAGTCGATCACGACCTTCGGCGCCTTCGCCGGGTCCGTGAACAGGCCGCCCTCACCCGACGTCACGTGTTGCAGGTCGGCCGAGGCCGAGACCATGGTGAACACCACGGCCCGCCCGGCGAGGTCCACCGGCCGCTCCGCGACGGTCGCGCCGGCGGCGACCAGCTCTTCGGCCTTGGCCCGCGTGCGGTTGTAGACGGCGACGTCGTAGCCGGCCGCGAGCAGCCGGCGCACGAGCGCCGCACCCATGCGGCCGGCACCGATCCAGCCGATCGTGGGTCGGTCGGTGAGGGTCACCATGGTCAGTACCTCCGAAACGTTTGCAATCGTTTGCAACCATCATGCGATGCCAGCTAGGATCCGTCAAGTAGCGAAAAGAAAGCCGAGCTGCGAACGTCCGCAGTCGGCCGCGCCCGAAACGGCTGTGAGACTCTGAAAGGCGGCACCGGCGTGCGTTCGATCAAGCTGGGCACGTTCAGCCCCTCGGTCCTCCTGTCGGTCGCCGCCGCCACCGGCGCGCTCGCCGAGGCCGGGCTCGAGGTCACGGAGGTGCCGGCGAAGACGTCGGCCCACCAGTTCGAGGACCTCTTCGAAGGCCGCCTCGACGCCGCGTTCACCAACCCGGACAACGTGCTGGCCTACCGGTGTGCCCCCGGCAACCCGCTGGGCCGGACCGGCGACGTGCGCGTCCTCGGCGCGGTCGACCGCGGCCTCGGGCTGGGCCTGTTCACCGCGCCCGGCGTCGCCGCACCCGAGCGCGGCAGCCGGCTCGGCGTCGACGTGCCCGGTTCAGGCTTCGCGTTCATCGCGTTCGAGCTCCTCGCGCGCGCCGGCCTGGTCCGCGACACCGACTACGAGGTCGTCAGCCTCGGCTCCACCCCGAAACGCGCGCGGGCCCTGGTCGAGGGCGCCGTGGACACCACCGTGCTCAACGCCGGCAACGACCTCGTCGCCGAAGCCCAGGGTGCCCGGCGCGTCGCGTCGGTCACCGAGATCGGCCCGTACGCCGGGACCGTCCTGTGCGCCACCGCCGACGGGATCGCCGCGCACCGCGACGCCCTCGCCGCCCTGCTCACGGTCACCTCGGCCGTGGCACGGGAGCTCGCGGCGGGCCGGCACCGGGAAGTCGCACTGGCCGCGGTGACCGACCGCCTCGGCCTCACCGGCACGAGTGCCGAGCGCCACCTGGCGATCCTGACCGATTCCGCGGTGGGCCTGGTCCCCGACGCCCGCCTGACCCGCGCGGAGCTCGACACCATCGTCCACCTGCGCAACCGGCACTCCCGTGCCGGGACGCCGGTCACCGCGGAGGAGGCGCTGCGGAGCGGCCTCGTCGACTCCTCACTGATTCCCTAATACGGAGAATGACTGCGATCGTTTGCCATGGCGCTGGCGCCACTGAACACCCATCGATAGAGACGTTCTAGCTGCACCTCTTCCGCAGCCGGCCATCGATCAACATTGACCTCAAGCCCTCCGCCGCCTACATTGCTGCAATCGATCGCAGCTGTGACGCTCGTCTCCGGCGCCCGGGAAGGCTCCCCATGAACAGCTCTCAGAGAACCATCGCGCCCCAGGTCCCGACGGCACGCCGGGTTCCGCTCGCCGTGTCGATCACCGGCTGGACGCTGCTCGTCCTCTCCTACCTGATCAATGCCATGGACCGGCAGGTGTTCTACCCGCTGCTCCCGGAGATCAGCGCCGGGCACGGCTTCAGCCTGTCGCAGGGCGGGCTCCTCGCGACCGGCTTCACCCTCGGCATCGCCCTGGCCGGCCTGCCGGCCGGGTACCTCGTCGAGAAGCTGCCCCGTAAGACGGTGCTCGTGATCAGCGTCTTCTTCTACTCCGCCGGCACCCTCGCCACGCCACTCGCGTCCGGCTTCGCCGACATGGCTGTCTACCGGCTGATCTCCGGGGCCGGCGAAGGCATGCAGGCAACGGCGCTGTACGCGGTGGTCGGCTCGTTCTTCGTGCTGCGCCGGTCGTTCGCCTTCGGCGTGCTGGGCGCGGTGTTCGGCACCGGCGTGTTCCTCGGACCGCTGGTCGGCACCGCGATCGCGCAGAACCTCGGCGGCTGGCACACGCCGTTCCTGTTCTACGGCATCGCGGGCCTGGTCCTGACCGTCCTCATCGGACTGCTGGTCCGGCGTGGCGTGACCGACCTCGACGCCGGTGTCGTGCGCGGAGCCGAGATCCCGACCGACCACGTGCCGAGCTCGCCGTTCAACCGCAACACCGCGATGCTGTGCCTGGCCTGCATCGCCGGCGGTCTCGTGTTCTACGGCTACCTCGGCCTGTACCCGACATACCTGCGTCAGCAGCTGCACTACACCGCGTCCGAGGCCGCGCTCGCGACGAGCGTGATCGGCGCCGGCGCCGCGACGTCGATCCTCACCGGCTGGCTCGCCGACCGCTTCAACCCGCGCACGATCCTGCTCGTCACCTACGCAGGCGTGGCCGTGAGCGCGTGGCTGGTCTTCAACGGCTCCGCGAGCCACGCCTGGCAGTACACGACGTCGTTCATGCTGGCCGTGTTCGTGGCGGGTTCGCTGTTCACCACGCTCAACGCCACCATGCAACGCGCGGTGCGCCCGAACTACGTCGGCCGCGCCGCCGGGATGTTCGTCTCGTTCTACTACGTGGCGGCCGCGTTCTCCGGGCTCCTCTTCGCCTCGCTCGTCGGCTCGCTCGGCTGGCACGGCGCCGCGTTGTGGCAGCTGACCATCCTGCCGCTGGCGACGCTGATCCCGTTGTCGTTCATCGACTCCCGCAAGCTCATCGACCCGCGCCGCGACCGCTGAAAGCGCGGACGCCGGTCACGCGACCCCAAGTCGCGTGACCGGTGTCCGAAAAGGACTCAGCGGCGGACGAGCTTGCGCCCGAGCTGCTTCTCGAGGTGCACCTCGATGAACACCCGCAGGTACGGGTCGTTCTCGTAGCTGGTGAAGGCCGCCGCCAGCTCCGGCTGCTCCTGCTCGGTCAGGAAGACGATGCGCCACGCGTTGAGCGGGTCCTCCTCCGAGCCGCCGACGGAGTGCTCGACGTGGAAGATCGGCTGCCCGGTGCCGGCGGTGAACACCCGGCCGTCGGGCGCCTCGAAGCGCTCCGCGCCGACGAAGAATGCCCGCCGGCTCTCGTGGTCGAGGCGGACGTGCTCGATGATCAGGTCGTAGTTGTCGGGGTCGGCCCATCGCCGCTGCTCCGACACGCGGGTGAAGTCCTCGAACTGCCCGTTGTGGACACTCGGGAACTTCTCGGCGCTGCCGGGCTTCACGACCGTCGGGATGTACACGTCCGGCGCCGCGGCCTTGCGCTTTTCCATGTCCCACAGGTCGGTGCCGGTGTACTGGAACGGCGGGGTCACCTCGTAGCGCTCGCGCAGCACCTCGTTCACCCGCACCGGTGTCAGCTTCGCCGTGGTGCTGCCCGGCGCGTCCCACGCCTGGGTGATGATCGCTTCGTGGTCCATCGGTTGTCCTTTCAGGGAAAGAGAATCCTCAAGCGGGTTGTGCGCCCAGCAGCAACCGGACCTCGGGTGCCACTTCCTGGGCGAAGGCGGCGACCTGGTCGATCGCCTGCTCCTCCGGCCAGAACACGAACGTCGTGAACGGCTGTTCTTCGCCGAGGCGGGCCAGCAGCTCGGCCCATTGCCGCGCCGTGCCCCGCACGGGGTCGGTACCCTCGTCGACGCGCAGCCGGCCGGGGTTCGCGGTGATCGTGCCGACCACCTGCGCGATCCGGCGGACCGCCGAGGGATCCCGGCCCGTGGTCTCGGCCGCGTCGTCGATGATGCGGTTGGCCTCGGCCCACTTCTCGTACGGCAGGTAGGAGGCGATCGGCGCCGCCCACCCGTCGGCGATCCGGCCCGTCAGCGCGAGCGCCTTCGGGCCCTGCGAACCGGTCCAGATCTCGATCGGGTGTGCCGGAGCCGGTCCCGGGTGGGCGCCGGCGACCGAGTAGTACTCGCCGTCGAACCGGATCGGCTTGCCGCCGTCGGCCCACAGCGCGCGCAACACCGTGATCGCTTCCTCCAGCGCGACGTTGGCCTCGGCGGGAGTCCGCCGAGGCACCCCGAGCCGGGTGATCGCGTCCCAGTAGCCACCGGCCCCGAGCGCCAACTCGAACCGGCCGCGGGACACCAGGTCCAGCGCCGCCGCCGTCTTCGCCAGCAACGCCGGCGGACGCAGCGGCAGGTTCGCCACGTCCGGGAAGACGCTGATCTTGTCCGTGTGCGCCAGCAAGTCGCCGGCGAGGACGAACGTGTCGAGGTAGCTCGGCACGTACGGGTGGTCCTGGATCCCGATCAGGTCCAGCCCGCCCGCCTCCGCCGCCCGGGCGAACTGGCGGTTGCCCACCACGTCGTCGATCGGCGTCAGCGAGACACCGAACTGCAGGTCCTTGCTCATGCCACGTGCTCCCGGACGAACGTGCCGATGCGGTCGACCGACGCCGCCGCTTCGGGGAGGAACGAAACGAAGTGCTGCCAGATGTGCGGGGCGCCCTCGGTCTCGACCAGCTCCGAGGCCACGCCCGCCGCCAGCGCGCGCTCGTGGAAGCGGCGCGAGTCGTCGATCATGACCTCTTCGGTGCCGACCTCGAGGTGGATCGGCGGCAGCCCCGTGAGGTCGCCGAACAGCGGCGACGCGAACGGGTCGCGCGGGTCGTGGTCGCCGAGGTAGCCGGCCGCGAAGCCGCGCAGCACTTCCCGGCTGACGAACGGGTCGCGGTCGGCGCGTTCCGCGAACGAGGGCGCCGAGACCGTCAGATCCGTCCACGGCGACACGGGCACCGCCGCCGCGGGCAGCGCCACGGCGAGATCCTTGAGCTTCAACAGCAACGCCAGCGACAGCCCGCCGCCGGCGGAGTCACCGCCGACGGCGATGCGGGTCGCCGGCACCGTGCCGAGCAGCGCCTGGTAGGCCGCTGCCGCCGCGTCGAGCGCCGCGGGAAAGGGGTGCTCGGGCGCCAGCGGGTAGTCCGGCAGGTAGACGGTGCCCCGCGTGGCGGTGGCCAGCCGGGCACCCACTTCCCGGTGGTTGTACGCCGAACCGTCGGTGTAGCCACCGCCGTGGAAGTACAGCAGCGCCCGGCCGGCGACGGAGGCCGGCGTGGTCACCGCGAGCCCCGGGAAGCCCGGGGCCGCGGTGACGAGCGCGTCGTCGGGGACGGGGAACTGCTCGCTCCAACGCCGGTACGCGTCCCGGTGCCGCAGGTGTTCCGGCCGGTCGTCGACGGGCATGCGCTCGCCCATCGTCGCCAGCAGGTGGTGCGCCTCCGCGAGCTCCGCGCTCAGCGAGATCATCCGTTCTCCTGCGGCAGCAGCACCGGCTTCGTCGCGGTGCCGTCCTTCATGGCCTCCGCCGCGCGTTCGACCTCGCTCAGCGGGAAGGTGGTCACGAGCCGCTCGACGGGCAGCCGACCGGTGGCGGTGAGCGTGGCCAGCACCGGCAGGAAGGTCGGCGGGTTGCTCTGCCCTTCGACCACGCCGATCACTCGCTTGCTGTTGTTGACCACGTCGGCCACGTCGATCGGCGCGGTGACGCCGAACGGCGGCACGCCGACCACCGCGGCCATGCCGCCACCGCGCAGGCTCGTGATGGCCTGCACCAGCACCGCCGGCACGCCGCTGCTCTCGACGACGTGGCCGGCACCACCGCCGGTGAGGTCCCGGATCGCCTCGATCGGGTCGGCGGTGCGGGAGTTGACCACGGCGGTCGCGCCGAGCTCGCGAGCCAGCTCGAGCCGCGAGTCCAGCACGTCGACCACGATCAGCTGCTCGATCGGCAGCAGCGCGGCGGCCATCACCGCCGAGAGCCCGACCACGCCGGCCCCGAACACGGCCACCGCGGAAGCGGCGCCCGGCTGCAGCACGTTGAGCACCGCGCCCGCGCCGGTCTGGATGCCGCAGCCCAGCGGTGCGAGCACCGACGAAGGCACGTCGGCCGCCACCTCGGGCACGAGAACAGTGTTGCGCACCCGGGCGAGGGCGTAGGTGGCGAACGAGGACTGGCCGAAGAAGTTGCCGTGCACGATCTCGTCGCCATCGTGCAGGCTCGGGCTGCCGTCGGGCCGGGAGCCGTTGGTGAAGTTGCGCGGCAGGAATTCCACGCACTGCGAGGGCAGCCCGGAGACGCAGCCCACGCAGTGACCGCAGGAGTCGAACGTCAGCATGACCCGGTCCCCCGGCCTCACTGAGGTCACGCCCGAACCGACCTGCTCGACGATCCCGGCCCCCTCGTGCCCGGCCACCCCCGGCAGCGGGAAGGGGAACTCCCCCGCCCGCACGGCGATGTCGGCGTGGCACATGCCCACCGCCTCGATCCGCACCAGCACCTCGTCCGGCGCCGGGTCGGCCAGCTCCAGCGAACGCCGCGTGAACCGCTCCCCCGCCGAGGCGACGGTCATCGCGGAGGTGGTCGTGGGCATCAGGACTCCTCGCCGGCCGGGGCGGTCGCCTGGATCTGCAACGTCAGCTCGGTCGCGTCGCCCATGAGCAGCGGGCCGCCGGGCCGGGATACGTTGCCGGCGACACCGAACGCGGAGCGCGAAACCCGTGTGGTGGCACGGAATCCGACGCGGAAGTTGCCGTAGTGGTCCACGCCGTCGCCGGTGAAGTACAGGTCGAGCGCGACCGGCAGCGTCGTGCCGCGGATCGTGAGGTCGCCGCCTAGGGTGAACCGGTCGCCGTCGGCCTCCAGGCTCGTGGAGGCGAAGGTCGCCTCCGGGTGGTCGGCGACGTCGAAGTAGTCCGCGGCGCGCAAGTGCTCGTCACGCGCCTCGGTGCCGGTGTGCAGCGACGCGGTGTCGATGGCCGCCGTCACCGACGACTTGGCCAGGTCATCGGCGACCTCGACGGTGCCGGAGAAGGCGCCGAACGTGCCGCGCACGCGGGCCGCGACGAAGCGGGTGGAGAACTCGATGGAGGAGTGCACCGGGTCGATCTCGTAGCGGCCGGCCTTGATCTCAATGCTCATCGTGGTGGTTCCTTTTCTCGGTGTGGGAACGGGGAAGTCAGTGGAAGACGCCGTCGTGGACCTCGGCGACGTAGCCGCCGGGGAATTGCAACAGGACGCTGGTGCGGTCCTTGCTCCGGTACGGTCCGGAAAGGACGGTCGCCCCACCGGCCGTGGCCTTCGCGACCGTGGCGTCGACGTCGGAAACCGTGTAGCCCGTGGTGTCGCGGCCGTAGGGGTAGTTCCAGTCGCCGTTGCCGGCCAGCACCACGGTGTTGCCGAACGGGGTCTTGATCCGGACGCGGTGGTAGGTGGTGCCCGGGGCGCCGATCTCGCCGCCGTCGGCGTTGCGGACGGCGGAGATCACCGTGCCACCGGTGAAGCGCAGGTAGGAGGCGAGGAACGCGTTGACCGTGTCCTCGGACAGGTACACGCGGAACTCCGGCTGCGTGATCAGCGGGGTGAAGCCCGACATGTCGAACTGCTTCCAGATCTGGGAGCTGAAGCCGCCCGGGAACCGGACCACGGCCTCGCGCCCGACCGGACCCGTCCACGCGGAGACGGGCACCGTCGCGCCGGCGCGGTGGGCCACCTTCACCGCTTCGTCGGGGTCCTTCACGCCGAAGCCGGTCTGCTCCGAGCCGAACGGGAACGGCACCGGCGTCTGGTAGTCGTACGCCGCCAGCAACCCGACCGGCGAATGGATGATCGAGGCCAGCGCCTTGCTCGGCGTCGGGGTTATCCCGAAGACGTTCTGGCCGTTGTCGGTGCCGCCGAAGGTCGCTTCCCAGCTCTTGATGAAAGCGGGCAGCTTGCCGTGCTGCACGTACACGTGCGACGCGTCGTATTCCACGCCGAACGCCTTGGCAGGCGGGCCGAACCGATCCTGCGAGCCTTCCGCGCTGCCGCTCGACACCGCCACCACGACCCCGGTGACGGCTGCGGCGACCACGCCGAGGATCCCGGCGCGCTTCACGATCCTGCTCTTCATGACGTCTTCTCCTCCCCCGTAGGTGGTCAGTTCTTGGCGTAACCGGCGGCGATCTGCCCGACCAGCACGGCGAACGGCATCTCCAGCGCCGCGTATACGTAGCCGGCCTGCGGGTCGCTGTTGTCGGCGAGGACCTCGACCATGGCGGTGGCGTAGTCGATGGGGATCACGCCCGCCTGCTGCATCCGCAACAGGCCCGCTTCGCGCTTCGTCCGCGAGAACGTGCCCGACGCGTCGATGGCCGCGTAGGCGTCGAAGCCCTCGGCGGTGACACTGATGGCCGGGAACGCGAGGCACACCTCGGTGGACACCCCGGCGAAGATCACCTTCTTGCGGCCGGTCGCGCGGATCGCGCCCTGCACGCGCTCGTCGTCCCACGCGTTCACGGTCGACCGGTCGAGCACCACCACGTCGTCGGGCAGGACCGCGGCCAGCTCGGGGATCAGCGGACCCCACATGCCGTCGGCCTCGGTGGTCGAGACGACGAGCGGCAGGCCGAGCACCTGCGCCGCCTTCGCCAGGCCCACGACGTTGTGCTTCAGCTCCTCCACCGCGATGTCGCGCACGCCGCTGTACAACCCGACCTGGTGGTCGACCAGCACAACCATCGCGTTGTCCCGGGTCAGCCGCTCGATGAACTTGCTCTCAACCATGGGGAACTCCTCCTGAGGCTACTCGGTAAATGTACAGGATGGTCAATTTTTTTGACTAGTTGACCGCGATCACCTTTCGGCGGCCCGGGATGCCGAGCTTCCGGGCGACGGGCCTCAGCGAGAAACCGGCGATCACGGCGATGAAGACGGTGAACGCGCCGGCGAGGACGCCGGTGTAGCTCCGCCAGCCCACCGGTGCCAGGAGCAGAAGCCACTTCTCGGTCAGCGACACGCTCGCGGCCAGGGGGAACGTGAACGACCAGAAGCCCAGCGAGAAGGGCAGCTTCCGGTAGCGCGGCAGCAACATCACCTGCACCAGCAGCACGAGCACGCCGACGCCGGCGATCGCCTGGCCGATCGGGTCCACCTCGAACCCGTGCATCGTGAACCACGCGAGCCCCGCGACGGGCGGTGGTGCGAGCAGGATCGCGGTGGTCGGCCGCAGCGCCTCGGGAAGCGGGCTGTGGAAGCTCAGGCGCTGCACGATGATCGGCGTCATCACCACCGAGAAGAACACGCCGACGGCGAACAGGCCCCACGCCAGCCCGTGGTAGCCCAGCACGTGGGCGACGTCGGCGCCGATCAGGCCCGGCGCGACCGTCGGTAGCAGGTAACCGGCGTGGACGGCTTCCAGGCCGAGGCGTCCTTCGAACCACGACGCGAGGATCCAGGCGGCGAAGACCGCCGACGTGACCAGCGCGAAGAGGTACAGGACCCGCCCGGCCACGGGAGACCACGTGAACAGATCGGAGGCCAGCAGCATCTCGACGACCGGGGCCAGCGAGGCGATCGGCCCCTGCGCGGGGTGGCGCAGGTGGTCGATCAGCTGCTGCTCGCTCTTCGCACCGCGCACGACGTGGGCGATCATCAGCCAGACCCACGAGATCGCCGCGACGGCCCAGAACGCCTGCGGTACCGCGCGGGGCAACCCGAGTGCCGGCGCCGCCCTCGTCCACACCCCGGCTAGCCCGACCAGACCGAAGCTGATCGCGAACGTCGTGAACGGGTAGCGGGCCGGCGCGGTTCTGACCGGCTGGCTGCCGGCGGGGTCGGCCGACGGCGTGGCGGGGACGGTGCTCGTCAACGGGTGCTCCAGGGAAGGATGGGATTCCGGGCCGCCCCCTCGACGGCCCGCAATGTGCCGGAGCCGGTGTCGTCGCCCGGCGGATCCGGCGTTCGTGCTGAGAGTCATCGTGCTCGGATCGGCTTCACTCAGTGCCCGTCAGATGACGGGTCCGGAGACGGTCACCCGTCGCCGTTGATCGACTGGGCCCGATGTGATGACCCCCGGTCGGGCGACAGACGCGTCCGGCGCGCCGCTGCCATGACCGCTGCGCCGACGGAGCGCCTCCACCGGCTGACCGAGGTGACGATCGGCCCGATCCGCCTCGTCGCGCGGGTCGGCGCAGGCGTGCGCCAGCGCGACGTGCTCGCACCGCTGCGGAGTACGGCCGCACCCCGGTGGCCGGCGCGAGGCCGGGCCCAGTGCTCGGCCGGCGCCACGGGGTACGCGGCGGACCGGGCGCGCCTGGTCGAGGTCGTGCGCCTCGACGGGGGTACGGCGGACGGTGAACGTCGAGCGCGAGCCGGAGCTGTTCCGGGCCCTGTGCCGCAGCGAGGCGAGCGCCGTCGTCACGGCGATGGTGGTCGCGCACGGTTCCCCGGCCGGCCTCGAACTGCACGCGCTCGGCGGCGCCTACGACCGTGTGCCGCGCGTGCCGGACGCCGTCCCAGGGCGCGGCGCGGCGTTCCGGCTGACCACCTACCGGTGACCGAGCCGGCCGGTGCCTCCGCCGAGGAATCCGGTCGCCCCGCCGAGCATCGAGCCGGCCCGGAGCCCCAGCCGGTGCTGTGGCGCCGGCTTCGGTGGCACCAAGCGGAAAACGGGCCCTTCGGCCGGTGCGCCGGGATAGGCCGTGAGGTCCCCGCGAGCCGGCACCGCGCAGTCGGCGACCCGCCCCTCGGCGGTCCCGACCAGCAGCCGTCCGGTGCCGGCGAGCGCCAGCGCCAAGCCCGTCGACGGGAGCCCGGCCACGACCAGGGGATGTGTCCAGAGGACATCGCCGGTCGTGACGTCGAGCGCCACGAGCAGGCCGGAGCTCAGGCTCAGGTAGACGATCGCGGCAGCGGCTTCGAGCGCCAGGACCTGGCCCCCGACCACGAACTGCCACCCGACCTCGCCATCCGGCAGCCGGCGCCGCGTCACGAGGGTGGCGCTGTGCCGCGCGTCGGCCACGGGACCCTCGACGTCGAGCTCCGGCCCGGTGCGCGACCACGCGGTCGCGTAGATCAACGCACGACCGTCGAGCTCGACCGCGGCCCCGATTTCCGTCAAGTCCGCGGCTTCTTCCGACGGAGCCACGGGAAACAGCGGCCGCACGGTCGGCTCGTCACGGTCCGGGTCCGCGACCGCGACCCAGCGCACCTTGTCGTCGCCGGGCACTCCGGTGACGTACGACGACAAGGCGCGCCGGACCGGCAACACGGCCCAGCCTTCCGGCCGCTCTCGTCCGTCCGGGGTGAAGGAACCAAGCAGAGAACGGGACTCCGGGCGATCGGGCAGCCGCGAACCGTCCACAGAGGACCACACCGCCACCGCCCCGCCTTCCGACGAGGCCATGACCGCGCCGTCGGCAAGGGCCTCGACACTCCACACCGCACCGTGTTCACGCCACCCGGCGCTCAGGGCCTCGAGGTGCTCTCGCGCACGGGTTTCGTCGCGCGGATCGTCGCTTTCGCGGCAAGGCCCGTCGAGCTCCCGCCACGAGATCTCGCCGTCGCGCACCGCGAGCCAGTCGTCGCGTTCGAGCATCGCGTCGTAGCCGACGGTGTGGGACTCGCGGCCGAGCTCCTCCTCGTCGGCGGGAGCGACGGCGAGATCCAGCACCCGGCCTTCGCGCCACCGGCGCCAGCGTACGGAACGGATCTCCCGGGTGTCGGCGAGTGCGGACACCACGCGGCCGGAGCCGAAGTGCCACAGCAGCAGCTGTCCCTTGTAGAAGAAGCCACCGTCGTACCGCCCGGTCCCGATGGCCAGCACCGGCAGCCGCGGGTGGAAGTCCACGGCGTGCACCGGAAAACGGCTGCGCAAGAGCAGGCGGCAGGTCAGATCCCGAGGGTCGTAGAGGCCGACCACGTGCGGGGACAGCCGGGTGCGCCGCTCCCAGTCCCGCCACCCCTGCCGGCCGGCCACGGCGACGAGACCGTGCTGCTCGCTGTCCGCGACCGTGACCGGGCGGCCGATCTCGGGGAACGGGCCGGCGCCGAACACCCGCCGGACGGTCACCACCGCGCGGTCCCGCGAAGGATCAAACGGACGGCGGAAGGGCGTCGAGCCACGAGCGCGTGAGCTCGGCCCGGTCGGACGTACGCAGCAACGCCGACGGACCGCGCGCGGCCTCGTGGAAGATCGTGCGGGTCCCGCCGTTCGGGGCGTCGAGCAGGAGCCACGATTGGTAGAAGCTCAGTCCGTCGCTCACCGCGGCCCAGCCGAACCGGCTCGGCACGACCAGCTCGCCCACGATCCCGTCGAGGGTGTGCGGCGCCGCCACGACGACGAACCGGCCGCCGACGATCAGCTCCTCGGACACCTCGACCCGGTCCACCCCACGTTGCCACGCCGGCCACTCTGCCACCGCGACGAGCCGGGTGAACACCGCGTCGGCCGGTGCCGCCACGTGACGTTCGTGGCTGACGAAGCTGTCGCAACGGTCCGGCCCCCAGCCGGGCGGCCAGTGGACGTCCGGGTGCACTCCTGCGCTCATACCCCCGAGAGTGGACTTCGCGGGTGGACACAGCACCCGTCACATGACTGGCTTGTCCGACCGGTCCCGGTCGTCGTACGCGGTGAGGGCGTCGCGCAGCGCGGCGCGGGACGTGATGCCCAGCTTGGGGAAGATCTTGTACAGGTGGTCGCCCACGGTCCGGTGGGAGATGAACAGCTTCTGCCCGATCTGCTTGTTGGTCAGGCCGGCGCCGGCCAGCTCCGCGATCTCGCGCTCCTGCGGCGTCAGCGGCGACTTGGCGTCCGGCGCCGACTGCCGCGTGAGCCCGGTCGCGCGCAGTTCGTTGGCGGCGCGGTCCCGCCACGGGACGGCGCCGAGCGCGGCCAGCGTGTCGTGCGCGATGGTCAGCTGTTCCCGCGCCGCGCTCGTGCTCCGCAGGCGGCGCAGCCGTTCCCCGTACGCGAGGCGCACGCGGGCCAGGTCGAACGGCCAGCGGTCCAGCGCGGGACCGGACAACGCCGCCTCGAACCGTTCCCGGGCGGTGTCGTCGTCCGCCGTCAGCGCGGTCGCCGCCGCTGTGACCAGACGCAGGCGGGGCGACAGCTTGCCCAGTCGGGCCTCGCGCAGTGCGGCCGCGTGCGCGCTCGCCTCGGCGCGGCGCCCGGTGAACAGCGCTGCCTCGACGAGGTCCGGTGCCGCCCAGAGCGCGGTCGGCCGGTACCGCGCGAGCTCTCCCGGCGGGCTGACCTGCGTCGCGTGGTGGTAGGCGTCGTCGTACTCGCCGGCGCCGATGTCGGACAGCGCGCGGGCCTGCCACGCGAAGTACGTGATGCCGGCGGCCTGGTGCGCGATGGCCCATCGTGTCATTTCGCCGGTCAGCTGCCGCGCGGCCTCGACCTCGCCGCGGCCGGCGGCGACGAGGGCCTGTACCCAGTGGAAGTACCAATGGAAAAAGCGCAAGCCGTGCTCGGTGCAGACCGCGAGGCCCTCGTCGGCGAACTGCCACGCCTCGTCCCAGCGGCCCGACTGGAAGCCGTCGATCCCCAGGTGCATGAGCGCGCCCAGGTGGCGGCGGGCCGGCCCCTTGCCCGCGTGGCGCGACTGCGCGAGGTGCCGTTCCGCCTCCCGCAGCCGGGGCAGCCGGTCGGCGAAGACGGCGGCGGTGCCGATCCGGATGAGCCGGGTCGGGTCCTCGTCACCGCCCACGGTGTCGATCACGGCGTCGAGCTCGGCGACGTCCTCGTCGGTCGCGCGGGCCGGGTCGGAGAACACGGTCGCGTTCACGCGCAACAGCGGCGGTGGCTCCGGCTTCAGCCGCCCGACCAGGCGGTGGAAGATCTCCCACGCCTGCTGCGTGCCGACGTACCAGCTGATCAGGAGCAGGTTGAGCAACGCCTCGACCAGCACGGCGTCGTCGGCGTCGAACCCGTGATCACCGGCCTCGACGGCGCCGGCGAGCAGCCGGTGGGCGGTGGTGACGTCGCCGTCGGAGTTGATCAGCAGGTGCGCCGCCGCGGCCGCGCCGGGCAGCGAATGCGTCGGAAGGGAACCGGACCGGCGGGCGTCGCCCAGCAGCCGGCTGGCCGTGGCCAGCTCGCCGCCGGCGTCGGCTCCGACGTACGCGGCCTCGGCGAGCCGGCGGCCGCGGTCGGCCGGGTCGGGACTGAGCTCCGCGGCGCGGGTCAGCGCCGCGACCGCGCCCAGTGCGTCGCCTTGCCGCAGCAGGGCCTGAGCGGTTTCGTCCAGCTGCGCGGCGATGTCGGCGTCGACGCCGACGGACGACTCGGCCAGGTGCCACACGCGGCGTTCGGGCGTCGCGACGACCCCGGCCAGCGCGCGGTGGGCCCAGCGCCGTTCGCGTTCCGCCGACGCCTCGACCACCGCGGCGCCGATCAGCGGGTGCCGGAAGCCCAGCCGGGTGCCGCTCACCTGCACGAGCCGGGCGTCTTCGGCCGGGGCCAGGTCGTCGAGGTCGCACGTCTCGCCGCCCGCCGTGCGCAGCCGGGCGACCTCGACGCTGCCGCCGAGCGCCCCGAGCAGCATCATCAGCCGGCAGCGCTCGGGCAGGCCGCGCACCCGCGAAGTGAACAGCACCTGCAGCCGGTCCGACAGCGGCAGGACCTCGGGCAACGTCGTGAAGTCCGTCCGCTGGTCGCCGTCGAGCGCGGACGGCAGCTCCAGCAGCGCGAGCGGGTTGCCCGTGGCTTCGGCGAGCAGCCGGTGCCGCACGGCCGGCGACAGCTCCGGGAAGTGCCGGTCCACGAGCGTGCGGGCCGCCTGCGCGGGCAGCGGCGGCAGCACGGCCTCGGCCAGCCCGCTGTCCTGGAAGAACCCGCGGTCGGCCGAGCGGCACGCGGCGAGGAAGACGATCGGGCTGCCGACCAGGCGGCGGGCGACGAAACCGAGCACCTCGGCGCTGGCCCGGTCCACCCAGTGGAGGTCGTCGATCACGATCAGCAGCGGGGTCTCGGCCGCGACGGCCCGCAGCCACAGCAGCGCCGCGTTCGACACCACGAGCCGGTCGGGCGCCGGCCCGACCTCGAAGCCGAGCGCGCACCGCAGCGCCGTGCGGTGGGTGTCGGTGAGGGCGGCCATCTCCTCGCCGAGCGGGAAGAGCAGCTGGTTGAGCGCGGAGTAGCCGACCTCCGCCTCGAACTGCACGCCCGCCGCCCGCAGCACCCGCGTGCCGCGCCCGGCCTCGCCGGCGGCGAATTCGTCGAGCACGGCGCTCTTGCCGACCCCGGCCTCCCCCACCACGAGCAGGGCGCCACCGCGCACACCGGCGCCTTCGAAGAAGGAGCGGATCGAGGCGATCTCGTCGTCACGGCCGATCAGCGGCACGGGTCGGCCCTCCACTCCCGGAGTCGCCGGGTGCCGAAGCCACCGGTGCTGTCGGCGCTCTCGGAGCTGCCTGCGCCGCCGCGAGCCGCGCCTCGCCTGCCGAAGCGGACGAGCCCGCGGGCCGCTCGGCCGCCCGAGCCGCCGTGCGCGTGTCCGATGCCGTGGGTCCGCACTCGTTCCTTCTTCAGGGCCGCCGTAATGGCCACCCGGGCCGATGAAATATTCACGACAATCCGGATCGGCGGTGAAGCGGCAGGGACAACGGTTGATCCGGACAGTTCGTACCCGTCTTCGCGATCGGCGTCCGGAACCGCGATTCGACAAAAGTCATCTTAATGAACTACCCGATCCCCGGTGAGACCAGGTTCGCCGAAGATCCAGTGATACCAAGAAAATTCGACCTCGGTCAAACCACGCGCGCAGTCGCCTCCCGGCATGCTCGGCTACCAATCCATCCCACTCCGAAGGCAGCCGATCGTCGGCAGCGATTCACCGAGGAATAAGCTGCGGGTAACGACGGTTACGGAGAGGCCCGCCGCGACACCCTCGGCGGAAGACGTGTTCGACATGAACGCCTTTCGGTTGATACTCATTCTCCGCTGACACATGATGGACTGGATCGCGAGAGGGGACTACGGATGATCGGCTCATTTTCTGTCGGGATCGGTTCATGGACGGGGTGAGCAGACTCATCCGGCTGGCACACCTCGAGGGCCGCCTCGACGTGCGGTGCCTGATGGCCGGACAGTTCACTTTGGACCACGAGGCCGCCCCGCCGGGCGAGGTGCAGTTCCACCTTGTCCTGCAAGGACGCTGCACGGTCACCACCGGCACGTCCACAGTCGACCTGGGTCCGGGTGACTACCTCCTGCTCCCCCACGGGGACGCCCACACGGTGACCGCGGCCTCGGGCCGCCGGCGCCGGTTCGAGGAGGAGCCGGGAGCGACGTTCACCACACGCAAGTCCCTCGGCGCCGAGCACGAGCTCGACCTGTTCTGCGGCCACTACCGCTTCGACTCGGCCGCGGGCGCGCTGCTGTTCCGCCTGCTGCCGTCCCTGGTACACGTCACGATGGACCGCCCGGCGCTCGCGCTGGCCGACGTCCTGCGCGGGGAAGCGGACTCCGACGGGCCCGGCACGGGCGCCATCGTGTGCTCGCTGTGCGACGCGCTGCTCGCCATGTCGCTGCGCAGCCGCCCCGACCAGCGGCTCGACACGCCCGCACTGTGGACCGCCATGGGCGACGACGTGCTGGGCCGGGTGATCGCTCTGGTCGTGGAACGCCCGGGCGAGTCGTGGACCATCGACCGCATGGCGACGGAGGCGCGGATGTCGCGCGCCACGTTCCTGCGCCGCTTCACCGCCCGCACCGGCATCACGGTCGCGACGCTGCTGACCTCGATCCGGATGATGGTGGCCGCCGACCTGCTGACGCGCTCGGATCTCTCGGTGGCGCGGGTGGCGAGCGAGGTCGGGTACCGCTCGGAATCGGCGTTCGCACAGGCCTTCCGTGCCACTGTGGGCACTCCGCCTGCCCGTTTCCGCAAGCACGCGGTGACGAGCCAGTGCACGCGGCTGTAGCCTGTCGTCGCATCTATTGACGGTAAAGATTAATGACCAGTCGGAAAATCATCCCGGTGCGGACGCACCGCCCTGGCGCCGCAACGGTGCGCGTCCCGGGATCGCGGAGCCGGCCCACCGGAGAAGAACCAGAACCAGGAGCAGACGATGTCCGTCGTCGAGATGACCACCTTCACGGTGGCCGAGGAGAACACCCGGGCGATGCTGGCCGCGCGCCCGGCGATGGTCGAGGCGTTCCGGGCCGACCGGCGCGGGTTCCTCTCCGCGCGGCTGGTGCGGGTGGCCGAGAACACGTGGCTGGACTTCGTCGAGTGGTCCGACGACGCCGCGTGGGACGAGTCGAAGGCCAAGGGCGCGAACCTGCCCGCGATCGGCGCGTTCTTCGCGACGATCGACACGCTGGTGAGCGCCGAACGCGGCGTGCGCTACGACGACGCCCAGGAGACCCCGGTCGTCGAGCGCCGCGTGCGCACCGTGGCGTACGGGCCCGAGCCTTCACAGGTCGGTGAGCTCTACCTGCCCGAGGGCGAGGGACCGTTCCCGGTCGTGGTCGTCGTCCACGGCGGGTACTGGACCGCCATGTGGGACCGCCGCCAGATCACCGACGTCGTCGACGACTTCCTCGGCCGCGGGTACGCGGTGTGGAACATCGAGTACCGCCGCATCGGCGAGCCGGGCGGCGGCTGGCCCGGCACGTTCCTCGACGTCGCCGCGGCCGTGGACGCGGTCGACGGGATGGACCCCGCGCTCGACACGAGCCGGGTCGTTTTCGTCGGGCACTCGGCCGGCGGGCACCTCACCACCTGGGCCGCCCACCGCGGCGCCCTGCCCGCCGAAGCCCCGGGTGCGAACCCGAAGGTCACGCCGCTGGGCATCGTCTCCCTCGCCGGCGCGCTCGACCTCAAAACGGGCGACGCCACCGGGTTCGGCACGGTGCTCGCCGACCCCGACGCCGAGCCGCCGAAGGACGCGCCCGAGGCCGCCCGCCCCGAGGCGTGGCCGATCGTCGCCGCGGAGGTCGGGGACGGCGTCGTCACGCTCCTGGTCGGCGCGCGCTACGCCGAGAACCCCGAGCGCTACGGCTGGACCTCCCCGCTCGAGCTGGCCAACCCCGGCGTGCCCGTGCTGGCCGTGCACGGCACCGCGGACGAGGCCGTGCCCGCGGACTGGAGCCGCCGCTACGCGGAGAAGACCAACGCGGAAGGCGGCAGCGCCCGCTACGTCGAGGTCGAGGGCGCGACCCACTTCGACGTGGTGCAGCCGGCCCACCCCGTGTGGCCGACCGTCACCGCCTGGATCGACGAGACGTTCACCAAGAACCAGTGACGGGCCGGGCGTCGTGCCGCCGATCGCCGGCACGACGCCCGTCGCTCATTCCGCGGTGCGCCAGCGGCCGCGGGTCAGCTCGGCGTAGTCGGTGAACTCCGGGAGCGCGCCCAGCTGCCGCAGCAACGCGAAGTCGTCGGCGAAGTACCAGTGCTCGGCGACGAGCCCGTCCTCGAACCGCCAGATCGCCATCTCCGTGATATCGATCTTGTTCCCCGTCGCGGGAAAGCCGTAGAGCTCACCAGCGTGGGTGGCCGTCAGCGACCACACCGCCCACACGCGGTCCGCCTTGGCGACGATGTCCTCGATGACGTCGTGCCGGTCCGGCAGGGAATCCTTGCGGTAGCCGCCCATGCCGAGGCCGGACAGCTCCGCCAAGGACGCCATGCCGACGCGGTTGACCGTCGCACCGGGCTTGAGGAACTGCGCGCGTTCTTCGAGCGAAACCGAACGGAACTTCAGGACGAGGTCGATGTTGCGGCGTTCCTCTTCCGTGTACTCGACATCCTGGTAGTCGCCGCCGGCGAGGCTCGTCACGAGGCTGCGGGAGTGCATGCGGTGTCCTTTCGAGGTCGGCCAGGCCCTGACCAGTTCGGCTTCGATCACGATGTCCACGAGGTTCGACACCACCGCGCCACCACCGGCGAGCAGGCCGTCGAACCGCAGCCCGAACTCGCGCCGGTCGAGCGACGTCCGGGCGGAGAACCCGGCGCGCGTGGCGCCGCGGTGGTCGACGACACCACCGGTGCGCACGGCGAGCTCGATCGGCCGGGTGACCCCGCGGATCGTCAAGCTACCGGGCAACATCCAGTCGCGGGCGGAAAACCCGTCGCACGACGCGGTGAACTCCAGCTCCGGAAAGCGTTCGGTGTCGAGGAAATCCGCCGAGCGGATCAGTTCATCTCGCTTCGGATGGCCCGAAGACACGCTCCCGGTCGCGACGCGGACGTGCACCGACGCGCCCGACAGGGTGACCTCGACCTCGCCGTCGAGCACCTCGAACCGGCCGGTCACCCGCGCGATCGTCATGTGCACCACGGAGAACGCGACGAGGCTGTGCGCCGCGTCCACCGTCCAGGTGCCGGCCAGGGCTTCCCGTGACCGGCGGACCGTTTCGTCCACAGTGGTCACGAAGCCACCCCCACCGGCACGGCTCCCGAGGTGTTCGCGAACCGCGGCATCACGTGGTCGATGAACCGCTGCAACGAACGGTTGCCGAGTGCGGGATCCAGCTGCCCGTACAGGAATACGAGCGCGAGGTGCCCGATGCCGCGCTCGGCGTGGGCCTCGATCTCGCGAGCGACGGTGTCGACGCTGCCGACGATCATCGCCTTGCGCAGGAACGCGTCCCGGTCATTGGCCGCAACGCCGACCACGCTGTTCTGGAACTTCGCCGCACCGGCCGCACCCTGGAACGCCTTGACGGTCGACGCGTCGAGGTAGTCCAGCGCCGGCGTGACCTCGCGCAGCGCGGACTCGTCGGTTTCGCCGACGTAGACCATTTTCTGCACGAGCGACCAGTCGCGAGCGTCCTGAATGGTCTGTTCGTCGTGACCGGACCGGTCGAGCGCGTCGTGGTAGAGCGCCCACTTGCGGGCGGTCTCATCGAGCTCGTCACGCGCGGTCTGCAGCGCCCACCCGCGGCCGGCCACGTCGAGGATGCCCTGGTCGGACAGCGCGGCGCGGGCGAAGCGGATCGACGGGCGGAAGCTGCCGGGCATGATGCGCCGGGTGAGCAGCCCGCTCGAGTGCGTGGTGGTGAAGTCGATCTCCACGCCGTCGTCGTCCCGCTTGTCCAGCGCCTGGAACGCGACGTCGAGCACCTCGTCCATCAGCCCCGCGCGGTTCGCCGTGTCGCGGCCGAGCCCCTGGTACTCGCGCGGCGAACCGCCCGTGCCGACGCCGATGGTGCAGCGCCCGCGCGTGAGCAGGTCGAGCGTCGTGCACGCCTCGGCGAAGTTGAGCGGGTTCCACAGGGCCGGGACCGCGACCGAGATGATCGTGTGCAGGTTCTCGAGCTGCGGCGCGAGGTAGGCCCCGAACGTGAACGGGTTGCCGTAGGTGTTGTAGCCGGTGAAGTGGTGCTCGGTGAGGCAGACGCCCGCGAAACCGCTGCGGTCCGCGATGCGCGCCTGCTCCGTCACAGCCTCGACGACCTCGAGGTCGTGCGCGCCGTCGGGCGACTGGGCGTTGAGGTAGATCGAGAACTTCATGTCTCCCCTGGTTTTCTGTGAGAGTCGGATACGGGTCGGGCCGGCCGCGTGCTCAGGCCGCGGTGTCGCCCCGGATGTGCGCGGCGACGTCGGCGCGCAGGTGCACGAACTTCGGATCCGCTCGCGTGGTGATCTGGTCGCGCGGCGCGGGCAGGTCCACCGTCACCTGCTCGGCAACCGTGGCCGGCGGCCGGCTCAGCACGATCACGCGGTCGGACAGGTACACGCTCTCGTCGATGTCGTGCGTCACCACGAGGATCGTCATGCCGAACCGGTCGCGCACCGACAGCGTGAGGTCCTCGAGGTCGGCGCGGGTCTGGGCGTCGACGCTCGCGAACGGCTCGTCCATGAGCAGGATCCGCGGCCGGCAGGCCAGCGCGCGGGCGATGGCCACGCGCTGCTGCATCCCGCCCGAGAGCTGCCACGGGTACTTGCGCCGCGCGTCACCCAGCCCGACCGCCGCCAGCGACTCGGCGGTGCGTTCCCGCCGTTCGGCCGCGGGCACGCCGGTGGCGCGCAACGGGAACTCGACGTTGCGGCCCACCCGCATCCACGGGAACAGCGAGCGGCTGTAGTCCTGGAAGACCATCGACAGCCCGGCCGGCACGCCGTCCACGGGCTTGCCGAGCACGCACACCTCGCCCTGTCCGGGCCGCAGCAGCCCGGCGAGGCAGCGCAGCAGCGTCGACTTCCCCGTGCCGGACGGGCCGACGATCGTCAGCAGCTCGCCGTCGGCCGCGGTGAACGACACGTCGTGCAGCACCGGTTGCGGCTGCCCGGAGTAGCTGTGCCCGAGGTCCGTGACCCGCACCGCGGGCTCGGCGGGCGCGTCCGGACCGCCCGCGACCGGGCGGGCCGCCGTGTGGACCGGGTTCTGCATGGAGGTCATCACCAACTCCTGTCGAGTTCTTCGGGGATCAGTCGTGCCGGGCACGGCTGTGGCGGTGCCAGCGCAGAGCGCGGCGTTCGAGCGCGGTGAACACGGTGTTGAAGACGTAGCCGAGCACGCCGAGCGCGACCATCGCCGCCCACATGCCCGCGAACTCGAAGTGGCGCTGGGAGTCGACGAGGAAGAAGCCGAGCCCGCTGGTCGCGACGACCCACTCCGACAGCACCATCAGCACCAGCGCCAGGGCGAGCCCCACGCGCATGCCCGCCAGGATCGCCGGGGTGGCGTAACAGAGATCGACCTGCAGGAGCCGACGCAGCGGCCCCAGGCGCAGCGTGCGGGCCGTGTCCCGCGCGACGGGGTCGATCGCGCCGGTCGCCTGCATCGCGTTGAGCAGCACTGGCCACGTGCAGCCGAACGCGATCACCAGCACGCGCATCACGTCGTTGGCGCCGAACACGATCAGGAAAACCGGCAGGATTGCCGGGGTCGGCAGCGCGCGGAGGAACTGCGCCGCCGGGTCCACCATGCGCCGCACGGTGGGGAATGCGCCCGCCGACACCCCGATCGCCGCGCCGAGCAGCGAGCCGCCCAGCCAGCCGATCAGCATCCGCACGAGGCTGGGCGCCACGTCCGTCCACAGGGGAGCCGACGTCCACAGGTGGCTCGCCGGGCCGGCGAAATACAGCGTCCGCACGCGGTCGAGGATCTGCAACGGTGTCGGGAAATACGGGTTGGCCGCGGCCTCGGTGGCGCGTTGCCAGACCCAGCACAGCACGGCCGGCAGGCCGAACCGCAGCACGAACCGGCCCGCGACCGCCGCGGCGGTCCGCAGCGGACGCACGGAAACCGGCGCCGGTGAGATCACGGCACTCATCGCGGTTCTCCTTCGCTCCACGGCAGAAACCGTCGTTCCAGCGCCCGGGCGGCCCAGTTCACGACCAGCCCCAGCAGCCCCGCCGCGCACACGGCGGCGAACGCGTAGTCGGTGTGGCTGCCGCCCTGGGTCGCGGCGAGCAGGTAGGCCCCCACCCCGGTGTCGGTGCCGATGAGCAGCTCCGCCGCCACGGCGATCACGAGCGCGAGCCCGATCGACACCCGGACGCCGGCCGCGATCACCGGTGCGGCCGAGGGCAGCACGATCTCGGCCAGCCGGCGCGGGAGCCGCGCGCCGTAGAGGCGGGCCGTCTGCAACGCGACACCATCGACGTCGCGGACGCCGTGGATCGTGTTGAGCAGCACCGGCCACACCGTCGCGCTCACGATCGTGATCACCACGGACTCGCGGCCCGTCCCGGTCACCAGCACCAGCAGCGGCACGATCGCCGCGGGCACCGGCCGCAGGAGGTCCACGACGATGCGGGTCGCGGTGTGCGCGGCCGGGACGAGCCCGAGGACCAGGCCCACGACCAGGCCGACCGGGACCGCGATCACCAGCCCGAGCAACGCCGAACCCGCGGTGGCGCCGAGATCGGTCAGGAAGGGCGCGTTGGTGAGCAGCTCCCCCAGCCTCGCGAGGATCACGCTCGCGGGAGGCAGGTACTGCGTGCTCACCAGTCCCGAGCGGGAGACCACCTCCTCGGCCGCGGCCAGCAGGACCAGGCCGGCGAGCCCGAGCACGAAGGTGGACAGTGCGGGGCGGTGGCCCAAGCGCGGCGCGGCGCGCCGGGGCAAGACGTCGAGCGACATGGGGCTGGTGTCCTTTCCGGCGTCAGCGGTCCGCGGCCATCACGTCGGCCGGCAGCGCCGTGCTCGTGAGCATCCCGGCCTGCTGCATGAGCTCCGCCAGCTTCCGCAGCGGCGCCGTTTCGGTCACGTTCGTGGCGAACCCGGGCAGCTTCATGCCGCTGGCCAGCGACGCGTCGACGCGCGTGAACGTCGGCACGGCCTTGCGCAACGCGTCGGGATCGGCGTTGAGGGCGGCGTTCTCGGCCGCCAGCGCCTTGCGGAACGAAGCGATCACGTCCGGGTGCTGCTGGGCGTAGCTCGTGGTGGTCACGTAGACGCCGACGAGGGTGTCGGTGAGCGGCCCGGTGAACTGGTCGGAGACGCTGCGGGTGCTCACCGTCTTGCGGATCGTCGAGAGGAACGGCTCCGGCGCGCAGGCGGCGTCGACGATCCCGCGCTGCAGCGCGCTGCCCTCGTCCGTCAACGCGACCGGCACCAGCTTCACCGACTTCGGGTCCAGCCCCACGGCCCGCAGCTGCGCGGGGATGGTGAGGGCGCAGCTCGAGGTGGTGCCGGGGATGGCGACGCTGTGGCCGGGCAGGTCCCGCACCGAGCGGATCGGCGAGCCGGCCTTGGCGAGCACGTCGAGCTGTCCCGGCCGGCCGAGGTCGCTGAGCCCCACGACCGTGACGGCGAGCTTCTTCTGCACGGCGAGCAGGTAGTCGGCCGCGTTGTCCCAGACGATCGGGTACGCGTTGCCGAGCAGGCCCACCAGCGGCGAGTCGGAGCTCGTGTGGTTGTGCGCCTGCACCGTGACGCCGGCCTTGGCGAACCCGCCGTTGCGGGCGCCGAGGTAGACCGCCGCCGACGATGTGGTCGCGGGAGCGTCGACCACCACCGCCGCACCGCCCGTGGCCGGGCCGGAGCCCGAACCCGAGCCGGGTGCGGCCGTGGTGTCCGTGGTCGAGCACGCCGAGGTGACCGCCAGCGCCGCGACGCCGGCGAGCGTCGCCGCGATCCGTTTCCGTGACTTGCCAGAGTTGCGTGACTTGCCAGAGTTGCCGCAGTTGTCCGCCATGCCGATTCCGCCTTCCGCAGTACCGCGCTGCTGTGAAAGGCATGGAAGACCGCGGGTGTGACGGGGACAACGCCCCTGTGCAAGTTTCCACATCCGGTTGCCGCGGGCGGGGTTCCGGCGGCGCCATGGAACCATGACTTCCTCGACTCCGCCCTCGCCGGGCGCGGCGCTGGGTTCGGCCCGGTCGATGTCCGCCCCCGTCCACCTCGCCGGCTACGGCGTGGACGCCGACCGGTTCCGCGGCCTGGCCGCCTCGCTCCCGACGTCGGTCAGCGTCATCACCACGACCGCCGAAGACGGCTCACCGATCGGCATGACGTCGGGCACGGTGTGCAGCCTGTCGTGCGAACCGCCGTTGCTGCTGGTGTGCCTCGGCAAGGCTTCGCGGACGCTGCAGGCGATCCGCGACCGCGGCCGCTTCGGAGTGAACGTGCTGGACAGCAACGGTTCCGAGATCTCCGCGCACTTCGCGAGCCGCGTGGCGGACAAGTTCGCCGCCACGGGCTGGCGCCGCGGCCGGCACGGCTCGCCCGTGCTGGAGGACTCGGTGGTGGCGTTCCTGGAGTGCGAGCTCTACCAGGTGGTCGACGGCGGGGACCACGCCATCGTCGTCGGGCTCATCATGGACGGGGAACACACGGACGCGTCGCCGTTGGTGTATTTCCGCCGCAGCTACTCGGGCTTCGGGGAATCGGGCGAATGACGTCAGCGGCCGGCCTTGCGCCGCAACCGTTTCTCGTCGTGCACCACGAGCTCACGCGACTCCAGCGTCACCACGCCCAGGCGCGCCATGTCCTTCAGCGCCTTGTTCACGCTCTCGCGCGAAGCGCCCACGTAGTGCGCCCACTGCTCCTGCGTCAGGTCGTGCCGCACGCGGATGCCGTCGGGGCCGCGCACTCCGATCCGGTCGGCCAGCTCCACGATCCCGGCCGCGACGCGCCCGCTGATGTCGGGGTTGAGCAGCGAGCCCACGGTCTCGTTGATCCGCCGCACCTGCGCCGAGAGGAACCGCACCACGGCGGCCCCGATCCGGGGGTCGCTGAGCACCCACTCGCGCAACCGGGCCGCCGGCAGGGCGATCACGTCGGCGTCACTGATCGCCACGGCGTCGGACACGCGGGCGTTGCCCTCGAAGACGCTGGTGATGCCGAACGGGTCGCCGGGCAGGAACAGCGTCATCAGCCGTTCGCGGCCGGTGGGGGTCGTCCGTCCCATCGCGACCTTCCCGGCCACGACGAGGTAGCCGAAGCCCGCGTGTTCGCCGGTGTGGAAGATGACCTCACCGCGCGGGTAGTGGCGCGCCGTCCCGCTTTCGAGCAGGCCGGCCACGAGATCCGCCGGCATCCCCGCGAAGAACGGGCTCACGACCGCGCCGCCCGCCGCGGAACGGAAACGCTCCGCGGGCGGAAGGGCGCCGGCCGGGTTCATCCCGGCAGTGTAAGCACCCGCATCGGTGATTCACGCGTTCCGCGTCGCCGCGAACAGGTGCAGCCGCAGCGGGTCTTCCTTGCGCGGGTCGAACAGCACCGGCACACCTCGTCCGGACGAGACGAACTCCTCGACGAGATCGGGACCGTCGCCGGTCCAGCCGCGCGTGGCGAGCCACGCGGCCGGGGGCCACGCCGCAGGCCCGCCGCGGTCGACGGACACGAAGACCTCCGCCATGGCGCGGTCGCCTTCCGCGGGGGTGGGGATGTCGCTCATCCGGGTCCGCCGGTTGAGGTACTCGCCCGCGAGCGTGCTGCCCGCCGCGGACATGCTGCCGATCTCGCCGAGGAACGCGTCGGCCTGGTCCGGCTCGAAGTACATGAGCAGGCCCTCGGCCATCCAGGCCGTGGGCACGCCCGCGTCGAACCCGGCGGCGAGCAGCTCGCGCCGCCAGTCCTCGCGCAGGTCGGCCGCCACGGCCACCCGCTTCACGGCCGGCTCGGCGCCGACCTCGGCCACCAGGCGTTCCTTGAACGCCAGCACCTGCGCCGAGTCGAGCTCGTAGACCACCGTGTCGGCGGGGAAGGCGAACCGGTACGCCCGGCTGTCGAGCCCGGCGCCGAGCAGCACGACCTGCCGGCAGCCCGCGGCCAGGCGCTCGGTGAGGTAGCGGTCGTAGAAGCCCGTCCGGCCCGCGAACAGGCCGGACAGGCCCTTCCAGAACTCCGACGGGTGCTCTTCCCGGGCCGGGCCCAGCGGCGGCAGAGCGGCCGTGGAGACGTCGACGTCGAGCACGCGCGCGACGAACTGCTCCGCCAGCGGGTCGGCGAACAGCCGATCCGGGCGGCGGGACTCCTGTGCCCGAGCGTAGGACGCGATCAGGGCGGTCAGCCCGACCCCTTCGGGAAGCCTGGGTGCGGTCACGGTCTCGCCCTTCGCCAGTGGTGCCGGTGCACGTCTTGATCATCACGCAGCGGGCAGGACCCCGCCATGCGCGAACGGATCAAATCCGAGCCGAACCGGATCACCCCGGCGCCGCTGTCCGAAGAGGACGCCTGCCGACCACCCGGCTCAGTGCGTCCGGACCGGCGGCATGCCGAGCACCTCGTTGAACGCCTCCGACGACGAGGGGTGCGTGTAGACGGAGTCGCGCAGCTCGGTCGCGGTCACGTCGTGGCGCATCGCGAGCGTGACGAGGTTGATCAGCTCCTGCGAATCGACGCCCAGCAGCGTCGCGCCCACGATCAGGTCGGTTTCGCGGTCGAGGACGAACTTCATCACGCCGCGCGTCTCGCCGACGATCTTCGACCGAGGCATGGCGGCGATGTCGGCCACGGCCTTCTCCACGACCTTCACCGGCAGCCCGCGCTCCACGGCTTCGCGTTCGGTGAGGCCCACGCGCGAGAGCGCCGGGCTCATGAACACCGTGTACGGGATGAACTTCCGGTCCTTTGTGGACCGGTTGCCGCCGCCGAGAATCTGGTCGGCCACGATGCGGTAGTCGTCGAGCGAGATGTAGGTGAACTGCGGGCCGCCGTTGACGTCGCCGATCGCGAAGATGTGCGGCTGGCTGGTGCGCAGGTGCTCGTCGACCTCGACGGCTCCGGTGGCGGTGGTGCGCACGCTCGCGCGGGCGAGGCCCAGGCCCTCGGTGGCGGGTGTGCGCCCGGTCGCGGCCAGCACGTCGTCGGCCGCGAGCGTGTGCGGCTCGCCGTCGATCTCGTAGGTGATCTCCACGCCGTTGTCGATGTCGCGGACGCCGGTCACCTGGGCGTCGTAGACGAACTCGACCCCGGCCCCGCGCAGGATGCCGGTGGCCGCCGCGGCGATGTCCTCGTCCTCGCGGGGCATGATCCGCGGCGCGGCGTCGAGCACCGTGACCGCGCTGCCGAACTGGGCGTACGTCGAGGCGAACTCCACGCCGACGTACCCGCCGCCGAGGATCGCGAGGCGCTGGGGCAGGTGGTCGAGGTCGATCAGGTCGGTGCTGGTCAGCAGCCGGGTGCTCTCGCGCAGGCCCGGGATGGCCGGGACCGTCGGCACGGCGCCGGTGTTGATCACGATCGTCTCGGCCGTGACGCGCAGGACGTCCTCCCCCGCGGCGACCCGCACGGTCTTGGGGTCGAGGAACGTCGCCTTGCCGGTGATCACGGTGACGGTGTCGATCGTGTCGAGCATGGCGAAGTTCTTGCCCCGCATGGCCGTGGTGAGCGCGCGCGTGGCCTCGACCGCCCTGCGGTGGCGCTCGGGCGGGGTGCCCGCTCCGGGGTGCTCGGCGTGGTGGACGAGCGACTTGGTGGGCACGCAGCCGATGTTGATGCAGGTGCCGCCGTACATCGCCGCGGACTGCTCGATCATCGCGACGCGCTTGCCGAGCTTCCCCAGCGCCGCGGCCAGCGTCTTGCCGCCCTTGCCGAAGCCGATGACCACCAGATCGAAGTGCATGTCGTCCATACGGTCCAGCATTCGCCTCCCGAAGAGGCTCGACTACGCATGAAAAGATCAATTTTCGCCGAGATCGGATCAACCTGGCCCGGCTCGGCGCCGTCCTCGGGCGACCGTCCAGCGGCGCGCCGCCCGGAGCCGGTCCAGGTCGAACGTTTATGATCGGCCATCCCGCGGCGGCGTTCGGCGGCCGCGCGGCCGAAGGAGGCGGTGAGTGGTTACCCGGGCGGAGCGGAACTCGACGAATCCGGACCTCGGGGTGCTGTCAGCGAGGCTCCTGTTCGCCGTTCAACGCGAACTCTTCGCGAAGCTCGTCGCCCAGGGTTTCGACGATCTGCACCCCCGGCACGGGGTGGTACTGGCCTACCTCGATCCGGGTGGTCTGCGCGCGACCGAGCTCGCGCGGCTCTCCGGCCAGGCCAAACAGGCGATCGGCCTGCTCGTGGACGAACTGGAGGCGCTGGGCTACGTGTTCCGCCGGCCCGACCCCGGCGACCGCCGGGCCAAGCTCGTCTGCCCGACCGAACGCGGCCTCGACCAGATGCGCACGGCCGACCGCATCATGGCGAGCATGCAGGACCGCCACGCCCGCCGCGTGGGCCGCGAGTCCTACGCGGCGTTCAAGCGCGTGTTCATGGACGTCGCGGAGCACCAGCGGCGCACGGTCTCCGCGGACTGATCCGCTCACGCCGCCGTGGGCGAGCCCGAGGTGGTCGAAGACTGTGGTTTCGGGCATCGGCTGGCCGAGCCGGCTCGGCGGTGAACCGCGTGTGCGTCTTCGTGCGCGTGTGCGGCCACTCGGTCGAGCCAGAGTGAGCTCTGGTTCAGCCGCACACGGGATGGTCGTCAATAGGCATGACTGTACAACAGCTTCACCGGCGTTCGTACCGCCCGGCACCAGCGTCGACACCTGATCCGACGGCGACAGAAACTGACTCGATCACGCGTGGTTTCGGCGGCCGGTCCCGTGCACAATCGTGCGGTTGTGGAGGAAAACACGGCGGCGGACGCCCCGATCGTTCTGGTGAACGGCTTCTACCACGGCTCGTGGGCCTGGACGGAAGTGATCGCCGAGCTCGCCGCGCGGGGACGCCCGGCCGTGGCGCTGGACCTGGCCGCGCACGGACTGCACGCCGTGGCACCGGGCTCGGCCACGCGCCGGCCCTTCGATGCCGACGCATTCGCCACCGAACCGTCGCCGGTCGCCGGGATCGGCCTCGACGCCGCGGCCGACCTGCTGATCGGCCGGATCGAGGCGATCGGTGGCGGGCGGCGGCTTCCCGTGGTCGCCCACAGCATGGGCGGCGCGGTGCTGACCAGGGCGGCGGAGCGCGAACCCGGGCTCTTCGCGCACCTGTACTACCTCGCGGCGTACATGCCGGCCTCGGACACGCCGTGCCTGGTGTACCCGTCGCTGCCGGAAGGGCGGAGCAACCGGTTCATGCCACTGCTGGTCGGCGATCCCGAGAGCACGGGCGCGTTGCGGATCGACCCCGGCAATCCGGACCCCGAGGTCCAAAAGGCCATCCGCGAGGCGTTCTACGGTGACGTCGAGGAACGGAAAGCCGCGGCCGCGATCGCGCTGCTCAGCTGCGACGCGCCCGTGGCGATGGTGGTGGAAAGCACCACTCTCACCGGATCGGGCTGGGGTTCGGTTCCCCGCACGTACATCCTGTGCACGCAGGACCGCACCATTCCCGTCGAGCTGCAGACGCTGTTCGTCAGCCAGGCCGATGCCGCGTTCCCCGGCAATCCCACCAGGGTTTTCGGGCTCACCACGGCGCATTCGGCGTTCCTGTCCGCTCCCGACCAGGTCGCGGACGTCATCACCGATTCTCCGGGCGCTTTCCGCGGAATTCCGTGATCGGGCCGATGACGTTCCTCACCGCCGCGCGAGGAACGGTCGATCTGCGCCTTGACACCGTTCGTAATGGAAATTTACCATTGCCGGGCTGCCGGCCGGGAAACTCCGACCGGCGCCCGCCTCGCCTGAGGCACCACTGAAATCTGCCGGACAGCCGCCACTGTGGCAGGAGACGAGCCGCTCCCCGCGAGCGTGCTCCTAATCCCACCGAGGAGCGGAATGTCAGGCACAGCAACCCGGCCGAGATCGGCTCGCGCGCGCTGGCGGATCACGGCCGCGGCCGTCGTCGCCACCGCGAGCGCCGGAGCCTACCTCGCCGCGCCCGCGCCGGTCGCGCACGCGGCCACCACCGTGAGCGTGTGGCTCACCACCCCCGACCGCACGAACCTGTTGAAGCAGCAGGGAAACGTGTCGTTCGGCTCCGGCGGCAGCGGACCGGTGATCACGGTGAACCCCACCACCACCTACCAGTCGATGGTGGGCTTCGGCGCGTCGTTCACCGACTCGGCTGCGTGGAACATCACCAACTCGCCGCGGCGTGACGAGATCATGAACTCACTGTTCACCACGTCCGGCGGAATCGGGTTGAGTTTCCTGCGCCAGCCCATCGGCGCGTCGGACTTTTCGCGCAGCTTCTACACCTACGACGACGGCGCGGCGGACCCGAGTCTCTCGCGGTTTTCCGTGGCGCACGACAACTCCTCCATCCTGCCGCTGGTCAAGCAGGCCAAGAGCCTGAACCCGAAGCTGTCGGTCATGGCCACCCCGTGGAGCGGGCCGGCGTGGATGAAGGACAACAACAGCCTCATCGGCGGCTCGCTGCGCAGCGACCAGAACGGGGTTTTCGCCGACTACCTGGTGAAGTTCGCGCAGGCCTACGGGGCGGCGGGGGTGCCGATCGACTACCTGAGCGTGCAGAACGAGCCGCGGTTCTCCGCACCCGGCTACCCCAGCATGTACATGGAGCCCGCCCAGCAGGCGAACATCATCAACACCCTCGCGCCGAAGCTGCGCGCGGTGGGCCTGCCGGCGAAGATCCTGGGCTACGACCACAACTGGGACGTCACGGACTTCGCCGAGCAGGTGAACAACCAGGCCGGCGACAACGTGGCCGGCTCGGCGTGGCACTGCTACGGCGGTGACCCGTCGGCCCAGTCCAAGGTGTACGGCGACCAGCACAAGGACATCTTCTTCACCGAATGCTCCGGCCACGACTCCGACAACGTCGCGAACACCTTCGCCGACACGTTGCGGTGGCAGGGCATGAACCTCACGATCGGCGCCACGCGCAACTACGCGCGCACCGTCGCGCTGTGGAACATGGCGCTGGACGACAACCACGGCCCGGTGATCGGCAGCTGCGGCAACTGCAACGGTGTCGTGACCGTCGGCGGTGGCAACGTCACCTACAACGCCGAGTACTACGTGCTCGGCCACCTGAGCAAGTTCGTGCAGCCCGGCGCCGTGCGGATCGACTCGACGGGTTACGGCGAGGGCGGTGTCGAGAACGTCGCGTTCCGCAACCCGGACGGCACGATCGTGCTTGTCGCGCTCAACACCGGTGGCACGCAGAACTTCCAGGTCTCCTTCGGCGGCCAGTCGTTCGGCTACCAGCTGCCCGGTGGCTCGATGGCCACGTTCACCTGGCCCGGCAGCGGCGGCGGCACCACCACTCCCCCGCCTGCCGGCCGCACCGGCCCGATCTCCGGCCTCGGCGGCAAGTGCCTCGCCGTCACCGGCGGCTCGACCGCCAACGGCAACCAGCCGCAGCTGTGGGACTGCACGTCGGGCCCGAACCAGCAGTGGACGCTCTCGAGTGACGGCACCGTCCGCGGCCTGGGCAAGTGCCTCGACGTCACCGGCAACGGCACCGTCCGCGGCCTGGGCAAGTGCCTCGACGTCACCGGCAACGGCACCGCCGACGGCGCCGCGGTCCAGCTCTGGGACTGCTTCGGCGCCGCCAACCAGAAGTGGTCGACCGGCGCGAACGGCTCGCTGGTCAACGCGGGCAGCGGCAAGTGCCTGGACGTGAAGGACGGCTCGACGGCCAACGGCACCAAGCTGCAGATCTGGACCTGCTCCGGCGGCCCCAACCAGCGCTGGTCGGTCCCGGCGTAACCGTCGACACCGGACGACTTTTCGTCCGCCACGCCCGTGACCGGGCTGATCCGGTCACGGGCGTTCTACTGTGTTCGCGGCAGTGACGTGCGTCACCCGATTCGCGTGCAACCGCAGGGCCCGCCCATGGCCTTTGTGGAGTGAGGGCTGCTGAACGGCGGTCCGAGCGAGGAGCAGCGAGTGGGTCACCGGGACTGGGAGGCGGATTACACCGCCTTCGTGCACAGTCGTGCCTCGGCGCTGCGAACCACCGCGTACGTACTCAGCGGCGAATGGCACCGCGCCGACGACTTGGTGCAGACCACTCTCGTCAAGCTCTACGTGATCTGGCCCCGGCTGGTGCGCCAGGGCGGCCTGGACGCCTACGCGCGCACCGTGCTCGTGCGCACGTTCGTGCGGGAGAACCGGCGCAAGTGGCGGCAGCTGGAACTGACCTCCGCCGCCCCGCCCGACACCACCGCCCTGCCCGAAACCGACCACGCCGGCCGACTCGCCGTGCGCACGGCGCTGGCGCAGGTGCCGCCGCGGCAACGGGCCGTGCTCGTGCTGCGCTTCTGGAACGACCTCAGCGTCGGCGAGACGGCCACCGCCCTCGGGTGCAGCGAGGGCACCGTGAAAAGCCAGTCCGCCCGCGGCCTCGCCGCGCTCAAACGCGCGCTCGACCCTCTGGGCTTCCGCGACCCGTTCCCCGAGGAGAGCGAGCGATGAACGAAGACCAGGCACGCGCCCTCATCCACCTGGCCGGCCCCGACGGTTCCGGCGCAGGCGACTTCGACGCCACCCTCTCCACGGTGCTGCGCCGGGGCCGCCGCCACCGCGCCGTCCGCCGCGGCCTGGCCATCTCCGGCAGCGCCCTGGCCACCGCGACCCTCGTACTCGTCCCCCTGTTCCTGCGCGCGCAGCCCGCCGAGCACCTGGGCCCCGCCGCGCCACCCCTGCCCACGGCCACCTCCACGACGACCCCCACCGTCACGGGCACCACCCACACCCCGCCCCCACCGGGCACGGCGCCCGTCTCGACGACCTCCCACGCACCCGCAAGCCCCGGCTTCTCGCCGACCGACGACGGCCTGTCGCCGACCAGCACCCCGTGACCGCCTCGCCGGCCGAACCTCACGCCGAACGCCTCGGCCCGCCGAAACCAGCCACCTCCAGCCTGAGCACGTCGGCCTCCACCAAGACCTCCCACTCGCCCGCCATTCCCGCTTGCTCCCCCATGACCGCCGAGCCGGCCCAACAGCGCCGACCGCGCGCTGCCCGTGAACGGAAACCCGCCATGACCACGTTGTTGTCCACCCCCACCCCGGCCCCGGCCTCGACTCCCACCGTGGCCTCGGCGCGTCTCGGTTATCTGCGCGCCGCCGGGGTGTATCTCGCGGTGCGGGTGGTCGGGGTGGTAGTGCTGGCGTTGTTCGCGTCGAGTACCGGGCAGCCGTTGCTCGGCCGGCTCACCGCGTGGGACGGGCAGTGGTACCTGGCGATCGCGGACGACGGCTACGGCGGGATCACCCACGGGCTCGTCGACGCCGCCGGGAACTTCGCCCCGCACACGCCGCTGGCGTTCTTCCCGTTGTACCCGTTCCTCATGCACGCGCTGGCGACCGGCACCGGGCTCGGCAGCACCACCGCGGGGCTGCTGATCAGCCTCATCGCGGGGATCGTGGCGGCGCTGGGCGTCTACCGTCTCGGCAAAACGGCCGGGGCGGGGACGGAGCGGACCGGGCTGCTGCTCGTGGCGCTGTGGGCTGGCGCGCCGCTGTCGATCACGCTCTCGATGGTCTACACCGAAGCCCTGTTCACGGCGTTCGTGGCGTGGGCGCTCGTCGGGCTCGTCGAGAAGCGTTGGGCGCTCGCGGCGCTCTGCTGCGTCGCCGCCGGGCTGACGCGGCCGACGGCGGTGGTGCTGGTGGCGGTGGTCGTCTTCGCCGGTGTGGTGGCCTTCGCCCGGGCACCGCGGCCGGCGCCGCTGATCGCGGCGGCCGCGGCGCCGGTGGGGCTGATCGGCTACTGGCTGTGGGTCGCGAACCAGACGGGCAGCCTGTTCGGCTGGTTCGACCTCGAGTGGCACGGCTGGAACACCCGCTTCGACGCCGGCGCGGAGACGTTCGGCTTCGTCGGCCAGCAGCTCGTCCAAGGCCGGTCGGTGATGGAGGTCGGGAACGTCTTCGTGGTGTTCCTCGCGATCATCGCGGCCGTGCTGCTCCTGCTCAGGCTCCGCGAGCGGCCGAGCTGGTGGCCGCTGATCCTCTTCGGCGCGGGCATGGTGGTGCTCGTGGCCGGCACCGCGGGCATCCCGTTCGCGAAGGCGCGGTTCCTGCTGCCCGGCTTCGTCCTGCTGCTGCCGCTCGCCCAGGGGCTGTCCGGCCGCCGCAGGAGCACCGCCGTCGCGGCGACCGCCGGCGTGGTCCTCGTCGGCTGCTGGTTCAGCGCCTACGCCCTCACCGGCTGGCACTACGCGATCTGAGCGGCGGAGTCCACAGTAGACGAATTCGCCCGCTATGCGCGAAGGGGCATGGCAGGCGGCGATTTAGGCATTGGCTGGGCATGGCTCACGCGGCCTAACCTCGGTTCACCCCGGCACCGACTCCAGCCGCCCACTGCGCCGCGCGGACCGAACGGCGAACCCACACCCTCGGGACCGCCCACAACGGAGGGAACCCGAACCCATGACGAGCCCGTCCGGTTGTCCCGTCGCCCACGATTTCGACCCGCTCGCCGAGAGCTACCTGAGCAGCCCCTACCCGGAACTCAACCTCCTGCGTGACCAGGCGCCGGTGCACTACGTCCCGTCGCTGGACCACTGGCTCGTCACGCGCTACGCCGACATCGCGGCGATCCTGGCCGACCCGGCGACGTTCTCCGCGGCCAACGCCCAGGCCCCGCTGTCCGGCCTGACCGAGGAAGCCACGGACATCCTCCACAACGGACTGCGCAACACCCCGGTGCTCTCGAACTTCGATCCCCCGGGCCATTCCCGTGTCCGGCGGCAGCTGGCGCCGCTGTTCTCGCCGCGCCGGATCGCTCAGCTGGAGCCGCGGATCGAGCAGTTCACGACCGAGCTCGTCGACGCGTTCGCCGGCCTGGGCCGCGTGGACATCGTCGAGGCGCTGACCTTTCCCTTGCCCGCCTTGACCCTCTTCCGCCTCCTCGGGTTCCCGGACGAGGACGTCGACCGGCTCAAGGCGTGGTGCGGCGAGAAGCTGGAGATCAACTGGGGCCGGCCCGACGCCGAGTACCAGCTGCGGGCCACGACCAACATCGCCCGGTTCTGGGACTACTGCGAGAACTACGTCGAGACGCGCAAGCACGACCTCGGCGACGACCTCACCAGCGATCTGCTTCGCCGGCGAGAAACCGACCCCGGCGCCCTCGACGACCGCGAGGTCGCGAGCATCGTGTTCGCCCTGAGCTTCGCCGGGCACGAGACCACGACCAACCTGATCGGCAACGCGCTGCACCACCTGCTCTCGCGCCCGGAACTGTGGGCGGAGATCGGCCGTGACCCCGAAACCATTGCCGGTGCCGTGCAGGAGACGCTGCGCTACGACTCGTCCGTGATCGCCTGGCGGCGCATCACCACCCGCGAGGTGACGATCGGCGACACCGTCGTGCCCGACGGCGCGCGTCTGATGCTGGGCCTCGGCGCGGCCAACCACGACCCGGCCGTGTTCCCCGAGCCGGAGGAGTTCGAGATCCACCGCGCGAACGCGAAGGTCCAGCTCTCCTTCGGCCGCGGCATCCACTACTGCCTGGGCCAGCTGCTCGCGCGCGTCGAGACGGAGATCGTGCTCCGGCAGCTTTCGCAGCGGTTCCCGGACTTGCGGCTCGCCGTCGGCCAGGACGTGCGCTATCCCCGCAACATCTCGTTCCGCGGCCCGGTGAGCATGCACGTCGAGTGGAGCGTGCCAGTGCCGGCGCGGTGACGTCAGGCCGCGGGCGCGGGGGCGGCGGAACCCTCGTCTTCCCCGGTCCGCAGCTCCAGCGCCGACTTGTCCGACAGGGGCTTCTCGTCGAGCAGCCACACCAGGGCGAAACTCACCGCCGCCACGAGGCCGCCGATGAGGAACACCGTGCGCATGGAACCGGCGAAGCCTTCGAGGATCGGGTGGGCCAGGATCGGGTCCAGGGTCTTGAGAAACGACGTGTCGTTGATGTCAACGCCCCCGCCCAGCTGCTTCGCGAACTCCGGATGCTGCGCCAGCGCCGCGACGTACGCCGCAGAAGCCGCCGCCGCACGGACCGCCGAGCCGATCCGGTCGCCGACGGTGCTGAAGAGGATCGACAGGAACACCGCGGCGCCCATCGTGCCGCCGATCTGGCGGAAGAACGTCGACGTCGACGCCGCCACGCCGATGTCCTGCGGTGACACGTCGTTGGTCGCGGCCAGCGTCAGCGTCTGCATCGACGCGCCGAGGCCCAGCCCGATCACGAACGCGATGCCCATGACGACGGTGATCGGGGTGTCCACGCCGATCGTGGCGAGCCCGAACATCGACGCGGTGAGCACACCCAGCCCGGCGACCGCGAACACCTTGTAGCGCCCGGTTTTCGTGGTCACCAAGCCGCAGACCGTGCTCGAGATCATCATGCCCAGGGTCAGCGTGAGCATCTGCAGCCCGGCCGCGGTCGGCGTCGCGCCCTTCACGATCTGCAGGTACAACGGCAGCGACATCATGGCGCCGAACATCCCGATGCCCTGGATCACGGTGACCACCGTGGCCACGCGGAACTCCGAACAGCCGAACAGCCGCAGCGGCAGCAAGGCCGCGTCACCCATCCGGCGTTCCTGCAGCACGAACAACGCGACGCCGAGCACGCCGACGACGTACATCGCCAGCGACGCGAGGGAACGCCAGCCCCACTCGCGCCCCTGCTCGGCCACCAGCAGCAACGGCACGATGCCGAGGACGAGCGCCCCGGCGCCGAGGAAGTCCACCCGCTGGCGGACCTTCGCCGCCGGGAGGTTCAGGACCTTGTTGACCACGAACAGGGCGATCAGTCCGATGGGGACGTTGACCAGGAACACCCAGCGCCACCCCGTGATCCCGGCGACCGTGCCGGCGCCGGCGAAGAACCCGCCCACCACGGGACCGGCGACGCTCGACACGCCGAAGACCGCCGTGAAGTAGCCCTGGTACTTGCTGCGCTCCCGCGGCGAGGTGATGTCCGTGATGATCGCCAGACCCAGCGACATCAGCCCGCCGGCGCCGAGGCCCTGCACGGCGCGGAACGAGGCCAGCTCGTACATCGACGTCGCCGTCCCGCTGGCCAGCGAGCCGGCCAGGAAGACGGAGATCGCCGTGAGGTACAGGGCTTTGCGCCCGAACAGGTCGGACAGCTTGCCGTAGAGCGGCGTCGAGAGCGTCGCGGTGATCAGGTACGCCGTGGTCGCCCACGCCTGCAGGCTCTGCCCGTGCAGCTCGTCCGCGATCGTCTTCATCGCCGACGACACGATCGTCTGGTCCAGCGCCGCGAGCAGCATGCCGAGCATCAGCCCGGACAGCACGGTGAGGATCTGGCGCTGCGAAAGGTGCCCGCCGGTCGCGGCACCCGCCGCGGTGGCCGAGTGATCCATGGGGTCTCCGTTCTGGTCTCAGATGTCGAGCACGATCCGTCCGGTCGCGCCTGCCGTCTCGGTGGCGTCCTGGGCGTCGGCGACCCGCTCGAGCGGGAACCGCCCGGCGATCGGGTAACGCAGGTCGCCCGCGGCGACGGCCGCGGTCAGGTCGGCCGCGGCGGCTTCGTTGGCCGGCTCCGGGAAGTCGTCGTTGCTCAGGAACTGCACGGTGATGTTCTTGAACGCGGCCGGCCAGTACGGCAGCGGCGCATCGGCGTTGCTCGTCGCGTAGGTGGCGATGGAGCCGTTGTACTTGAGGACCTCGACGTCCAGCGTCGCGTTGCCGGCGAGGTCCGTTTCGGCGATGCGGTCGACGCCCTCGGGAGCGATCGCCCGAATCCGCTCGGCGGCGTTGCCCTCGCGCACGTCGACAACGTGGTGGGCGCCGGCCCGCAGCGCGGCGTCGACCTGGGCGGCGTGCCGAACGGTCGCGAGCACGGTGGCGCCGCCGCGGCGGGCCACGGCCAGTGCCGCGCGGCCCACGCCGCCCAGCGGCGCCGTGACCAGCACGGTCAGGCCCTCGACGGGACCGCCGGCGAACACGGCGCGGTGGCCGGTGATGCCCGGGATGCCGAGCAGAGCGCCCTGGTCCAGGTCGACCGCGTCCGGCAGCGGGACGGCGTGCCGGGCGGGCACCACCGTGTACTCGGCCGCGGTGCCGAACGGGCGGTAGGACTGGGCGAGGTAGACCCACACGCGCTCGCCGATGCGGGCCAGGTCGACACCCGCGCCCACCGCGTCGACGATCCCGGCGCCGTCACCGTGCGGGATCACACGCGGGTAGGCCATCGTCGAGCCCCAGTAGCCGCGCCGCTTCCCGACGTCACCGACGTGGATGCCGGAGACGACCACGCGGACCCGGACCTCGTCCGGCCCCGGTTCGGAGACGGGCACCTCGCCGACGCGGAGGACTTCCTGTGCGAGGCCTTGCTTTTCGTAGTACGCCGCGCGCATCACCGCGCCGGGTCTTTGCGTCAAGCTCATCGTGCCTCCGCAGTCGTGGTGGGGACCATGATCGGCGGGGCAGGCCCGGGCCTGCGCCCGTCAGATGACTGGGTCACCGACGGGCGCCGGCCCGGACGGCAGCATCAGGCGGTGCGCAGAAGCGTCAGGAGCGGATGAACTCGAGCAGGTCGGCGTTGATCGTCGCGGCCTCGGTGGTCGGCATGCCGTGCGGGAAGCCCGCGTAGGTCTTGAGCGTGCCGTTCTTCAGCAGCTTGACCGAAAGCGGGGCCGAGTCGTCGTACGGCACGACCTGGTCGTCGTCGCCGTGCATGACCAGCGTCGGCACGGTGATCTTCTTCAGGTCCTCGGTCTGGTCGGTCTGGGAGAACGCGACGATGCCGTCGTAGTGGGCCAGCGCGCTGCCCATCATGCCTTGGCGCCACCAGTTCTGGATGAGCGCCTCGGACGGCTCGGCGCCCGGCCGGTTGAAGCCGTAGAACGGGCCCGAGACCACCGCGCGGAAGAACTCGGAGCGGTTCGCCGCGAGCTGCGCCTGCATGTCGTCGAACACGCTCAGCGGCAGCCCGCCGGGGTTGGACTCGGTCTGCAGCATGAGCGGCGGGATGGCGGAAAGGATCGCGGCCTTCGCGACGCGGGCCTCACCGTGACGGGCGAGGTAGCGCACGACCTCGCCGCCGCCGGTGGAGTGCCCGACGTGGATCGCGTCGTGCAAGTCGAGGTGGGCGGTGACCTCGGCCAGGTCGTCGGCGTAGTGGTCGAGGTCGTGTCCGTCGGCGACCTGCGACGAGCGGCCGTGACCGCGACGGTCGTGGGCGATGACGCGGTAGCCGTGCTGCAGGAAGAACAGCATCTGGGAGTCCCAGTCGTCCGCCGACAGGGGCCAGCCGTGACTGAAGACGATCGGCTGGCCGGTGCCCCAGTCCTTGAAGAAGATCTCGACACCGTCGGCGGTGGTGATCGTCGGCATGGGTGGTCTCCGTTCGTTCGGCGGCCCGGCTTTCCGGGCCCGCCCTGGTTGACGGGGACCATCGTCGCCGGGCCGGGACCGGCACAGCGCCAGACAGATGACTGTGCCGGTGACGGTGACCGTCCGCTCAGGGCCGCCCCGCCTACCGGCCCGGGAGCGAGCGCGGGAGCCCGAACGCCGGGAACACGCTGTTCTCGAAGCGGCTCATCGCACAGATCCGGTCGCCCGTCAGAGTGAGGACGTAGAGGCCGGTGCCGTGGCGGACGCCGCCCGGGGTGCGCAGGTACGCGCCGAACGCGGGCTGGCCGTTGGCGCGCGTCGGCACGAGGTCGAAGCGGCGGCCCGCGCCGAACAGGCTCGCGCAGAAGTGGGCCACGACGTCGCGGCCTTCGTACTCGAAAGGCAGCGGCGGCATCGACATGAACGCGTCGTCGGTCAGCAGTGTCACCAGCGCGTCGATGTCGGCGGCCTCGTACGCGCTGACGAACCTCGCCACGAGCGTGTCCTCGGCGGGCGAGCCGGCGGCGGGAGCGGGTTCGGTGACGGTCGGCCGCCGGCGCGGCAGGCCGGCGCGCGCTCGTTTCAGGGCGCTCTTGACCGAGTCGACGGTCGTGTCCAGCATGCCCGCCACCTCGGCGGCGGGGAACCCGAGGACGTCGCGCAGGATCAGGACGGCCAGTTGACGCGGCGGCAATGCCTGCAGGGCGGTCACGAAGGCCAGGGAGATCGACTCGGTCTGTTCGTAACGGGCTTCCGGGCCGAGCGGCACGGCGATCGCGCCTTCGAGGAGGGCGTCGGGGTATGGCTCGAGCCACACGACCTCGCCGAGGCGCGTGGGTTCCGGCGGTTCGACGCCGGGGATGTCCCATTCCTTGGCCGGGCGGCGCTTGGCCGCGCGCAGGGCGCTGAGGCACCGGTTGGTGGCGATCCGGTAGAGCCAGGTGCGGATCGAGGCGCGGCCGTCGAACCCGCTCAGGCCCCGCCAGGCGGACAGAAGCGTGTCCTGCAGTGCGTCCTCGGCGTCCTGGAACGAGCCGAGCATCCGGTAACAGTGCACCTGCAGCTCGCGGCGGTGCGGTTCGGTCAGCGCCCGGAAAGCCTCGCCGTCGCCGCCCCGCGCCCGGCTGATCAGGTCGATCCTCGCCCGTTCCATGGCCACCTCTCTCCGGTCTGCGTTCTCATCCTGTCTCGACGCCGGCCGGGGCGCGAAGGGGGCGGTGCGCCACTTTTGCGGATCCCGCGGCGTCGGTATCCCCGACAGCCGAGAACAAGGGAGAACGGCCATGGGAAAGATCGTCATCAGCGAAAACGTCTCGCTCGACGGAGTCATCCAGGATCCGACCGGCGAGGACGGCCTCGGACGGGGCAGCTGGTTCACGTGCATCGGGGACGCGGACCGGGCAGCGTGGGCGAAAGTCGAGTTCGAAGAGGCGGTGAGCGCCGAGGCCCTGCTGATGGGGCGGCGCACCTACGCGTGGTTCGTCGCGCGGGGCTGGGGGTCCCGCGACGGCGCCTGGGCGGACCGGTTGCGCGAGCTGCCGAAGTACGTCGTCTCCTCCTCCGCGCTCGACGGTCCGGAGTGGACCAACTCCACGGTCCTGAAGGCCGAGGAAGTCCCGAATCTCAAACAGGAGGTGGACGGTGACCTCGTCGTCTACGGCAGCGGCCGGCTGGCGCACAGGCTGGCCGAGCAGGACCTCGTCGACGAGCTGCGCCTGATGACCTACCCGGTCGTGGTCGGCGCGGGCGAACGGCTTTTCGGCGAGACGAGCGGGGTGAAACCGATGCGGCTGGTGGCCACGAGGACCGTCGGCGAAAGCCTCGTTCTCCTCACCTACCGGCCGGCCTGACGCTTTTGTCGGTGGCGGCGAACACAATGGGCGAAGCCACTTGAGCCGACCGGGAGGATCGTCATGGCTTCGACGCACCACCGCCTGGACTACACGGAATTCGCCGTGACCGACCTCGACCGCGCGACGGCGTTCTACCGCGACGCGTTCGGCTGGGGCTTCAACGCCTACGGGCCCGGGTACGCCGGCGTCCGGGCCGATCCGGCCGAGGCGTACCCGGAGGTCGGTGGCTTCCGCGTCGACGACGCGGTCGCCCCGGGCGGGCCGCTCTGCATCCTGTACTCGGACAACCTCGGTGCGAGCGAAACATCCGTCGTCGCCGCGGGCGGCACGATCGTCGAACCGGCCTACGACTTCCCGGGCGGGCGACGGTTCCACTTCCGGGACCCGGAAGGCAACGTGCTCGCCGTGTGGTCGGCTTCGTAGCTTCACGGCGCCGGATCGCCTTGCCCTCGCCGGGGCAAGGCGGTCCGGTCACGCCCGCGCGACGCTCAGCCCCACTGGTACTTGAGGAACTTCCCGTCGAGCGTCACGACCACGCGCTCGCCACCCGGGTCCTCGCGGCGGCCGACGTCGATCTTGAAGTTGATGGCGCTCATGATGCCGTCGCCGAACTGCTCGTGGATCAGTTCCTTGATGGTGGGGCCGTACACCTGCAGGACCTCGTAGAAGCGGTAGATGGTCGGGTCGGTCGGCACGGCCTCCTCGAGCGCGCCGCGCGTGGGCTGGAGCTGCAGCGCCTGCGCGACGTCGTCGCCCAGCTCCAGGATCGCGACGGCCTTCGCGGCTTTGTCCGCGGGAACCGGGTGCTGCCCGAGCAGCGCCGACGTCGTCCACGCCAACGGGGCGTCGAGGGTATCGGCGATTTCGGCCCAGGTGAGCCCCAGCCGGACCTTGGCCTCGAGCACCGTGTCAGCGGCCTGCTTCTTGGTGGTCATGCGATCGAGCGTAAGGGCCCGATCGCGCAGGAGCCATCAGTTCTTGTTTCGTGTTCACTGTCTTTTCCTATGAGCCCATAGGACCGGTGTATCAAGCCCGTAACCGAATTTCACCGTTCCTCAGGCCGAGTCGCCCAGCGCCAGGTCGGCGACGCGGTCCGGTTGCTCCAGCTGCGGCCACCGGCAGGCGCACGGATTCGAGCCGGGCGCGCAGTTCGGGGTCGTGCATGGCCGGGTCGCCGGCGTACTGATCGGGCGCTGCGGCCGGCGGTGTCCCGTCGAACCCGGGCAAGACCGGGGCGAGAACCCGCGCGCCCCGCCCGGCGAGCGCGGTGGCGAGGTGCGGGTGGTCGCGGGTTCCGTGTGGTACCGCGCCATGATCTCGACGGTCTCGTCGGCGGGCACCGGCCGTCCCGCCCGCGGGGCGAACTCGCGCAGGTCGCGAAAGTACCGGACGTACAGGTCCGGGGTGAACGTCTCCTCTCTCACGAATCCGCACCGGCGGCGCCAAGGTTGTCGCCTACCTGACGTAAGGCGGCGACGACGGCCCCGGCTTCCGCGCTGCGCGTCGGCGGGAACACGGCGATCGTCCGGCGGCCCGGCCAGTTCGGGTCGTCGACGCCGACGGTGACCACACCGGCCGGGATGGACAGAGCGGCAACCTCGGGCATCAGGCACACGCCCAGCCCGGCGGCGACCAGGCCGAGCCGCGCCGGCCAGCCTCGCACGGCGTGGCCGATCACGGGCTCGGTGAGCGTCGGCCAGGCGCGGAACTGCGGGTCGTCGCCGCTGCCCGGGCCGGCGATCCAGGCCTCGCCCGCGAGCTCGGCCACGGGGACCACGTCGACGCCGGCCAGCCGATGGCCAGAAGGGACCGCGACACACAGGCCGCCGGCCGACACGACCTCCTGGTCGAGCCCGGCCAGATCGTAGTCCGGCAGCCCGGCGCCGACGCCGAGCACGGCCACGTCCAGCCGCCGGGCGCGCAGGTGTCGCAGCAGCGTGGGCGTCGCCGCTTCGGTCAGCGCAACCTCCAGGCCCGGGTGCTCGGTGCGCAGCCGCGCGACGGCGCGGGGCACGAGCACGGCCGTCGCCGACGGGTACGCGCCCAGCCGGACGCGGCCGGCGAGCCGGTCGTCCAGCCCCGCGAGGTCCTGTTCCAGCGCCCGCACCCCGGCCAGGATCCGCCCCGCGTGCTCGACCACGACGGCGCCGGCCGCGCTGACCCGCACGCCGCGCCCTTCGCGGACGAACAGCGCCTGCCCGGCCGCCGCCTCCATCGCGGCCACCTGGCGCGAGATCGCCGGCTGCGAGTACCCCAGCAGCCGCGCGGCCGCGGTGAACGATCCGCTCAACGCGATCTCCCGGACGACCCGCAATCCCGCCACGGTCAGCTCACTCATGCACAAACCGTATCGCGGCGATCCGGAACTCTCATCTGCCGTATGGATTTTTCGCTCCGCACAACGGGTTCTCCCCAGTATGGACACCACACCGAACAGCAAGACCTGGTTCGTGACCGGAGCGTCGCGCGGGATGGGCCGCGAGCTCGTGGAGCAGGTGCTGGCGCGCGGCGACCGCGTCGCGGCCACCCTGCGCCGCCCGGAGCAGCTTGACGACCTCGCCGCCCGCCACGGCGAACGCCTGTGGGTACGCGCGCTGGACGTCACGGACACTGCGCGACTGCGCGCCGTCGTCGACGAAGCGTTCGCCGCGCTCGGGCGCATCGACGTAGTCGTGTCCAACGCGGGCTACGGCGTGTTCGCCGCCGCCGAGGACCTCACCGACGCGCAGATCGACCGCATGATCGCCACCAACCTCACCGGCTCGATCCAGCTCGCCCGCGCGGTCGTGCCGCACCTGCGCGCCCAGGGCGGCGGCCGGCTGCTGCAGCTGTCGAGCATGGGCGGGCACCTGGCGTTCCCCGCGTTTTCGCTCTACCACACCACGAAATGGGGTATCGAAGGCTTCTTCGAGGCGCTGGCCGAGGAGGTCGCACCGTTCGGCATCGACACCACGCTGATCGAGCCGGGCATGGTCCGCACGGGCTTCTTCGACGCCGCCGACCGCGTGCCGGTCAGCGCCCCGTACCGTGGCGGGCCGGCCGACCAGGAGCCGATCCCCGTGTCGGAGATGACGAACAGCCAGGAGAACACGATCGCCGCCGTCGTGCGCGCGGCGGTTTCGGCGAATCCGCCGCGCCGCCTCGTGCTGGGTTCGGACGCCTGGCAGCTCATGACCACCGCGCTGCGGCAGCGGCTGGCCGACGTCGAATCCCAGCGCGCCGACGCGGCCACGGCCGACGCCGTGCCCGCGCGCCGCTGAGCCGGCTCCTGCAAGTCCGCTCTCATCATGAGAGCGGACTTGCTACCGCAGGCGGACGCTGAACCCGGACACCGGCGACCCCGTCGTCCGGATCGCCACCGCGACCGAGCACCTCCTGCGCCACGTCCTGACCCACGAGGGCGCCGTGCGCGCCATGATCGCGGCGACCGTCACGCGCCGGCCGACGCCACCGCCCGCCCGGGTCTGCGCTTCGGCCTCATCGACCACGCGCTCGCCCCGCCGGCAGAGCTGAAGGACCTCTCCCCCGCGGCCCTGGCCCAGCTCAAACGCGACCTCGCCGTCGTGATCAGCGCCGAGGCGCTGTCCGGCCTGACCGACCTCCACGGCCTCGCCGCGGACGACGCCGTGCGCAGCGTCGTCCACACCGCGACCACGCTCACGAAAGCCGCTCTCCGGTAGCCACCTCGGCCACGGACAGGGTCTTCGGCAGCCGCAGGGCCGCGACGGTGCCCGCGGCGGCGGTGAGCGTGATCAAGCCGAACACGACGCCGAACGCCAGCGTGGGCCGGGCGGCCAGCCCGGCGAGGATCGCACCCGTCGCCGCGACGCCCGCGACCGCGCCCACCTGCCGCACCGTGTTGAACAGCCCCGAAGCCGCGCCCGCCGCAGACGGGGCGACCGACGCCATCGCGGTGACCGACAGCGGCGCCCAGGCCAGGGCGTTGGCCGCGCCCAGCACCGCGGCTCCGGCCGCGACCCACCACGGGTTCAGGTGCAGCGCGACCACCAGGCCCACGATGAGCAGGCTCGCTGTCAGCAGCACCATCCCGGCCACCGCCGGCCGGCGCGGACCGATGCGATCGACCCAGCGGCCCGTCCACGGAGACAGGACCATGGCCACGACGGCGTCCGGCGCGAGGACCGCGGCGCCCTCGACGGGGCCGAACCCGCGCACGTCCTGCACGTAGAGCATGGTCGGCAGGGCCATCGCGAGCACCGTCGCGCCGAGCGCCGCCATCGCCAGGCTGGCTGCGGAATACCCGGGCGAGCGGTAAAGCTCCAGCGGCGCAAGGGCTTCCTCGCCTTGGCCACGTTCGCGGCGGGAGAAGAAGACCAGCAGCACGGCGGACAAGGCCAGCGCGAGCAGGGAAAGCGAAGTCCACGACAGCAGCGCCCACACGAGCAGGCTCAGCCCCGCCGTGCTCGCCACCGCGCCCAGGGCGTCCAACCGCGTGGCGCGCCCCGGGCTGCCGGGGATCAGGCGCAGGCCGAGCAGCAGCGCGACACCGCAGAGCGGCACGTTGACCCAGAAGATCCAGCGCCAGTCGAGCGTCGCGGTCAGCAGCCCGCCCGCGACGGGCCCGAGCAACGTACCCGCCGCCGCGACCGAACCCCACACGCCGAGGGCGCGCCCGCGTTCGTCCTCGGCGAAGAGCCGCCGGATCAACGTGAGCGGCTGGGGCGCCATCGCCGCCGCGGCCAGTCCTTGCAGGATCCGGAACGCGATCAGCCAGCCGACCGAAGGCGACAGTGAGCACCAGGCCGACGCGACCCCGAAGCCCGCCATCCCGAAGAGGTACACGCGCTTGGGGTCGAAGCGGTCACCGAGCCGCCCGAACACCAGCAGCGGCACCGAAAACGCGAGCAAGTAGCCGGCCGTCACCCAGAACAACCCGGCCACGCCGGGCTTCAGCTCGGCCTGGATCGCCGGGCTCGCCACCGCGACGATGGTCGTGTCGAGCAGGATCACGAAGAACCCCGCGAGCAGAGCCGTGAGGCCGCCCCATTTGCCGGTCATGCCACCGTTCCCGTGTCTCCCCCGAGAGCGCGAGAGTCGCAGGCGAGTGGATCACCGGTCAAGTCCCGGCAGCGGCAGCGGCGCGAAGGCGTGCCCGGCCCACAGCGCGCGGGACGCTTCCTCCGGGTACGACGTGGTCGTGAGGTCGGTGTCGAAGACCGCGACCGCGCGGCGCCGGGTGTCGTAGGCCGGCCAGCCCGGGTCACCGGTGTGGGCGAAGGCGGCCCACGCAGTGACTAAGTGCCGGGCGACCACTTCGGTTTCGGCGGGCGGTTCGGCACCGAGGAGCAGGGCGGACAGGCTCCCGTGGCGGTTTCCGAGCACCAGCGGCACGTCGAGGCTGTGGCAGGCGCCGAGCACGCCGTCCAGGCCGGGGGCCGGCCAGACCAGCTCGTACGCGTGGGCTCGGCCGCCGCCGGCCACCTGTGCCTCGGCCAGGCGGTGGCTCGGCATGCGGAACAACCAGTCGGAGGTGACGAGCTCGAACAGGCGCTCGGCGCTCGCGTCCGGGTAGGTCCGGCGGTAGCGGTCCGGGTCCGGCGCGAGGGCCCGCAGCGCGGCCTCGGCCTCCTCGTCGGTGACGGTGCCGAGGCGGCCTTCGAGCACGATTGACAGGCGGGTCTCGTCCCGGGTGTGGCCGGCGATCAGCTCGATCCCGCGCCCCGCGCCGGCGGCCAGCGCCTCGAATGGGGTGCGGGGCAGCACCTCGCCGTCGACGACCGGCGAGAACGGGACCGCGGCGTGCGCGGCGGCGCCCCAGCGTCCGGCGTAGGTCCGTAGCTCGCCGCTCACCGAGTCGGCAGCGGCGACGAGCCCGGCCGGCGACACACCGCGCAGATCATCGACCGTCGGCTCGCGCCCCGTGCGGGCGGCGATCTCGGTCATGACGTCGGCGGCCAGCGGCGGGGTGAAGAACGTCCCGGATCCACTTTGGACGATGGCCCGCCGGAACAACCCGGCCGCGCCGGGCATCGCGAGCAACGCCGCGACCGAGCCACCGCCCGCCGACTGGCCGGACACCGTGAGCCGCGCCGGATCACCCCCGAACGCGGCGATGTTCGCCCGCACCCACTCCAGCGCGGCGATCTGATCGAGCAGGCCGCGGTTGTCCGGCGCGCCCCGCAGGTGCCCGAACCCTTCGACGCCGACGCGGTAGTTGAACGTCACCAGGACAACGCCCGCTTCGCGAGCCAGGTTCGCGCCGTCGTACGCCGGATCGGCCGCGTGCCCGAACTGGAACGCACCGCCGTGGATCCAGACCAGCACCGGCAACGCAGCGCCCGCCTCGGGGCGCGGCGACCACACGTTGAGCGTCAGCCAGTCTTCGCCGGGCACCGCGTTCGACGGCGGGCCGAGCAGCAGCGACTGCGGTGGCGGCGGTCCGAACGCGAGTGCCTCGCGCACGCCGTCCCACGCCCGCACCGGCCGCGGCGCGGCGAACCGCAGCTCCCCCACCGGCGGCTGCGCGAACGGGATGCCGCGGAAGACGGCCGGCCCGTCCTCGACGCGGCCCCGCACCGATCCGGCCTCCGTGCGGATCTCGGGGGCGTTCATCACGGCTTCCTTCCCGCGGCTGGTCCACCTCAACGGTCTCGTCGAGGTGGACGAGCGTACGGGGGCCAGGCGTCCGGGACCTCGTCAATTTCCGTTACCAGCGAACGCGCCGCCTCACCTGCGCCGGGCCAGGTCGGCCGGGCTGCCGCTCGGCATGCCGACGCCGGATTCCGCGTAGGCGCGCAGGCTTTCGGTGAAGTGGTTCCAGCCGCGGGTGCACATGTCGAGGCAATCGAGCTCCGCGGTCAGGCCGTGGTGACGGAAGCGAAGCTCCGTCGCGCCGTCGACCGGGACGATGGTGAAGGCCGGCCGCGTGCCGACCCAGTCGGGGAGGAAGTCGCACGAGGTCACGGTCCAGCGCACCACGCTCGGCCGCGTGGCTTCGTCGACCCGCATCACGCACGGGTCCGGATGGGAGAAGAAGAACCGGAGCTCGCCGCCGGCGTCGCCTGATCCCGTGACGCGGGTCCACCACGCGCCGAGGCCGGCGACAGTCGTGAGCGCGTCGAACACGGTGTCGGGAGCCGCGTTGACCGAGACGGTCTTCTGGTAGTCCGGGGTCATGACGGGGGTTCCTTTCCTTCGGCCGAACGCAGAGCCTGGATCGACTCGGCGATCGTCTTGATCCGCCGCAGCCGGGCGTCCCACGCCGCGCCGACGGAGGTCAGCTGCGCGACGGCGCGGGCGAACTGCGCTTCGTTGACGACGTACCGGACCTCACGCCCGTCCTTGCGGGCCACGACCAGCTCCGCGCGCTCCAGCACGGCGAGGTGCTTGGCGACCGCCTGACGCGTCACCGGCAGGTGCTCGCTCAGTCCCGTCGCCGTGCCGAACCCGTCGGCCAGCAGCAGGTCCAGCAGGTGCCGCCGGGTGGGGTCGCCGAGGGCGGCCCACAGGTCGTCGTCGATCACGAGTGCACCAGGCCGGCCGCGTATGCCGCCAGGTTGGGCAGGTGTTCGTCCCAGCCCGCGGTGTGGTCGAGGTAGTACGCCTCGAGCCGCGCCGCCTCCCACCCGATCTCGCGGAAGCCGGCCTCGGTGAGTTTCAGCAGCGTGCCGCCGTCCGCGGGCACCAGCTCGAACGTGACGAGGAACGAGTTCTCCGGCGTCGCCGTTTCCCCCTCCGGCTGCACCCAGCGGAACACGAACCGCCGCGGCGGCTGCGCCTCGACGACGGACACCGGCACGACGACCGTCCCGCTCCCGTCCCGGCGCGGCCGGTTCAGAGTTCCCGCGGTCCCCTCGAACACCGCGTCGAACCCCCACCACGCCGCGATGTGCTCGGGCTGCGTGATCACCTCGTAGACGACTTCGGGCGGCGCCGCCACCCGGATCTCGCGCTCGATGGTGCCGTACTCCATGGCCGTCCTTCCCCTTTCGCAACCGATGGTTGCAGGTTAGGGGACGCCGCTTCGCCGCGCAACCATCGGTTGCAGGTGCCGCGGCCCAGTAGCCTGGTCCAATGCCCGTCGAACCCGGCGCCCGCGACCGGCTGCACCGGCTGGAGTCGATCACCGACACCGCCCTCGGCCGGCTCGAACTGGAGCCGCTGCTGCGCACGCTGCTGGAGCGCGTGCGTGAGCTGTTCGACGTCGACACCGCGACCGTGCTGCGCTACGACGAGGCCGCCGGACGGCTCACCGCGATCGCGTCGGCGGGCATCGAGGAAGAGGTCTTCCAAGGCGTGCGGGTGCCGGTCGGAGCCGGGTTCGCCGGGCGGGTCGCGGCGCAGCGCGCACCGGTGCTGATCGACCATGTCGACGAGTCGACCGTGATCAACGCGCTGCTGTGGGAACGCGGTCTCAAAGTGCTCCTCGGCGTGCCGATGCTCGCCCGCGACGAGCTCGTGGGCGTGCTGCACATCGGGTCCACAGTGGAGCGTGCGTTCGACTCGGACGACATCGAGCTCCTGCGGATCGCCGCGGCCCGCCTCGCGTTGACGATGGTGGCCGAGGCCGCGGGCGAAGACCGCGCGGCCGCGACGGCGCTGCAGCGAAGTCTCCTGCCGGCGCGCATCGCCTCGGTGCCGGGCCTGGACTTCGCGTCCCGCTACGTGCCCGGCGCGGACTTCGCCGTCGGGGGCGACTGGTACGACGTGTTCCCGCTCCCCGGCGACCGCCTCGGCATCGTCATGGGCGACGTCGCCGGCCACGGCCTCGGCGCCGCCGTGGTGATGGGCCGGCTGCGCAGTGCCCTGCGCGCGTACGCGCTCGACGCCGCGAGTCCCGCGGAGGCGCTGGGCAAGCTGAGCCGCAAGATGAACCACTTCGAGGAAGGCATCATGGCGACCGTCGCGTACGCCGTCGTGCCGCCGGACCGCGAAACCCTCGTGCTGTCCCTCGCCGGGCACCCGCCGCCCGTGCTGGCCACGCCCGGCTCCCCCGCGCGCCTGCTGGACGTCCCGCCGGACCTGCCCGTGGGCCTGGGCCTGCCACCCGCGGACCGGCGCGACACCGTGGTCGCGCTGCCGCCGGAGTGCACGCTCGGCTTCTACACCGACGGCCTCGTCGAACGCCGCGACGCCGACCTCGACGACGGCTTCCGCAAACTGACCACCGCCATGACCACGGGCGACCCGGAAGCCGTGTGCGCCCGAGTGATGGCCGCGCTCGTCGGCACGAACCCGGCCCAGGACGACGTCGCGCTGCTGGTGGTGACGAAACGGCCGGTGCGTCCCTAATCGCCCGGTGGGCGCCCACCGGGGAATTCCCCGATGCGAAGCACCCCGCGCCGGCCCCACGCTGGGCTGCGACGTGTCGCCCAGCCCGGGAGGTCCGGCAGAGATGGTGTCGTGGAGCCGCGTGAGCGAGGCGGACGTGGTGCGCGCCGCGCAGGAGTACGACCGGCTCGGGGCGGAGGCGTTCTTCGCGGCGCACGGGTTCGGCCCGTCGCGCACCTACGAGCTGGTGTGGGACGGCAAGCGGTACCCGCACAAGGCCCTGCTCGGTACGGCGTACGAGTTCGCCACCGGCGAGCGCCTCGCCCCCGGCGACTTCGAAGGCGGCAAAGCGGGCGCGGTGGCGGTGCTGGGGAAGCTCGGCTTCACGATCGAACAGCGCCGGCCGTAAGTCTCGGCACCGGCCGGCGAAACCGGCCACAACACTTCCGTAAGAACCGCCGTAACGTCCCGATAATGGTGACTCCGCGTGCTGCTCCCTAGGGTGAGGTCCACCGCCCACCGAACCCTGGAGTGTCTGTGAGTCCCCGATTCGACGGCCTGCGCGCCGTGTTCTTCAACAGCACGCTGAAGCGCTCGCCGGAGCCGAGCAACACCGAAGGACTCCTGCGGGTGAGCGCGGAGCTCATGCGGCGCGAGGGCGTCGAGGTCGAGGTGATCCGGACGATCGACCACGACATCGCCGTCGGGGTGTACCCCGACATGACCGAGCGCGGCTGGGCGAGCGACGAATGGCCGGCGCTGTACGAGAAGGTGCTGGCCGCCGACATCCTGGTCCTGTGTGGACCGATCTGGCTCGGGGACAACTCGTCCGAAATGAAGAAGGTCATCGAACGGCTCTATGCGTGTTCACACCTGCTCAACGACGCCGGCCAGTACGCTTACTACGGACGCGTCGGTGGCTGCCTGCTCACCGGCAACGAGGACGGGGTGAAGCACTGCGCGATGAACGTGCTCTACAGCCTCCAGCACCTCGGTTACACGATCCCGCCGCAGGCCGACGCCGGCTGGCTCGGGCCGATCGGCCCGGGTCCGTCCTACCTGGACCCGGGGTCGGGCGGGCCGGAGAACGACTTCACGAACCGCAACACCACGTTCATGACGTGGAACCTCATGCACCTGGCGAAAATGCTGAAGGACGCGGGCGGAATCCCCGCGTACGGCAACCAGCGAGCGGCCTGGGACGAGGGCGAGCGGTTCGATTTCACCCATCCCAACCCCGAATACCGCTGAGAGGACACCGATGACCACTGTCGGGAAGATGCTCGTGCAAAGCCTGGCCGACCACGGCGTGTCCGCGATGTGGGGCGTGGTCGGCGACGCGCTGAACCCGATCACCGACGCGCTGCGCCAGGAGCCCCGCATCCGGTGGATAGGAGTCCGGCACGAGGAGGCGGGCGCGTTCGCCGCGGGCGCGCAGTCGCAGCTCACCGGCCGGATCGGCGTGTGCATGGGCACCGTCGGACCGGGCTCGCTGCACCTGCTCAACGGCCTCTACGACGCGAAGAAGTCCCACACCCCCCTGCTCGCGATCTGCGGCCAGGTGCCCAGCGCCGAGATGGGCAGCGACTACCACCAGGAAGTGGACAACGACGCCGTGTTCCGCGACGTGTCGGTGTTCTCCCGCACGATCACCGACCCGGCCCAGTTCCCGTACCTGCTGGAGCTGGCGGTGAACGCGGCGTACGCACGCAACGGGGTGGCCGTGCTGACCCTGCCGGGCGACATCGCGGGACGCGAGCTGCCGCACGGCACGCAGGAGCCGCGGTTCGTGAGCCAGCACCCGCCGGTGACCCCGGAGGCCGGGGCGCTCGGCGAGGTGGCGGCCGTGCTCAACGGCGCGGACACCGTGACCATGCTGGTCGGCTCCGGCGCACGCCCGGCCCGCGACGAGGTGCTGGCGACGGCGGAAACCCTTGCCGCGCCGATGGTCCTGACCCTCAAGGGCAAGGAAACCCTCGAACGGGACAACGACTACCAGGTCGGGCAAACCGGCCTGATCGGCAACCCCGCGGCGCAGCACGCGCTGAGCCACGGCGACGTGCTGCTGATGGTGGGCACCGACTTCCCGTACCGAGACTGGTACCCGAAGGGCAAGACCGTGGTGCAGATCGACCACGAGGGTGAACGCATCGGCCGCCGCGTGCACGTGGACCACGCGCTCGTCGGCGACGCCCGCACCACGCTGGCCGCGCTGCTGCCGCTGCTCGAGGCGAAGCCCTCGCGCGCGCACCTCACGGCGTCCCGCGAGCGCTACACGAGCTGGCGCGACCGCCAGCGCCACCTCGCCGACCCCGGCTACGACTCCACCGTCACCGGCCGCGTACGCAAGCAGTTCGACAACCGCGAGCGCGCCATCCGCCCTGAGGTGCTCGCGGCAGCTATCGACCGCCACGCCGACGCCGACGCGGTGTTCACCTCCGACACCGGCATGTCGACGGTGTGGCTCGCCCGCTTCGTGACCCTGCACGGAAACCGGCAGCTGCTCGGGTCGTACAACCTGGGCTCCATGGCCAACGCGCTGCCCCACGCCCTCGGTGCCGCCCAGCTCGACCCGGCCCGCCAGACCATCGCGTTCTGCGGTGACGGCGGCCTCACCATGCTCATGGGCGAACTGCTCACGGTCGCGGCCTACGAGCTGCCGGTGAAGATCTTCGTGTTCGACAACTCCCGCCTCGGCATGGTCAAGCTCGAGCAGGAACAGGGCGGCATCCCCGAGTTCGGCACCGTGCTCAAGAACCCGGACCTCGCCGGCGTCGCCCGGGCCTGCGGCATCCACGCCGTTCGCGTCGAGCACTCCGACCAGGTCGACGCCGGTGTCCGCGCCGCACTGGCCCACCCCGGCCCGGTGCTGGTCGACGTCGTCACCAATGCCGAAGAGATCGTGATCCCGCCGAAGCCCACTGTCGGCCAGGCGTGGGGCTTCGCCATCGCCAAGATCGAGGAGACCCTGATCTCGGCGCACGACGTCGACGAAAAGGCGTAACCGCCTCCGCAGCCCAAGAGGCCCGGCCGTTCCTCGGCCGGGCCTCTTCTGTTTTGTGCCAGTCACACGGTCGGGTGACGCAGACCTGCTCAGCTGGGCAGACGTCGGTGCCGGGGATTCACCCGATACGGCGGCGTCTCAGGGATTGATCACCGTATTGACGGTTGGTCTGAATGGCGCAACTATTTCGCGCATGTCCGAACCCGTGGCGTTTCGGAACGAGTAAGCCGCCCGGGTTCGAAGAACCAGCACCGCACCGACGGTGTCTTTGTCCTGCCCGGAAAACGGGCGCGGGAACGACGAACAAGGAGAACGTGCATGCGATCCAGTCCGCGTTGGCGGAAGGTGGTGACGGGGTCGATGGCCACCGCGTTGGCGATCGCGGCGGTGACCTACACCGGGGCGAGCACGAGTGCGTACGCGGATGTGCAGGTGTTCACCGACAGCAAGACCGCGGCCGACGGCAAGCAGTACTGGGTGCAGAACCACCTGGTGTCGAAGGATCTCACCGCGAAGTCGGGCACGCCGAAGAAGTGGCTGCTCGTGTGGGCCGGTGACGAGAACATCGCCGACACCGCGGTGAAGGACGTCAAGAACCTGCCGGGTACCCTCGGCGGCGGGCTCAACAAGGTGAAGAACACCTTGCCCGGTCCCGATTTCCTCGCTGTGATCGACGCGACGCAGGGCTCGCCGTCGTACGGCAAGGTCGTGAACACCGCGACGGTCGGCCCGCTCGTCGAGAACGAGCCGCACCACATGCAGTACGTGTGGCACAAGGGCGACACGATCTACGCGGGCGCACTGTTCGCCGCGGCGACGTATGCGTTCGATGTGAGTTCCTTGCCACAGCTGAAACTCAAGGGCGTCAGCCTGCCGACACAGACGCTCGGCGGTTCGGTGCCCGACGCGTACTGGGTGCTCAAGGACGGCACGGCGTACGGCACCTACATGGGCGGGCCGGTCGTGCCCGGGCCGTACACCTACCAGGACGGCAGCACGCAGATCGGCAACGGGTTCGCCGGCAGCCCCGGCGAGGTCGTGCACTTCGACCAGAACGCGCAGGTCCTGTCACAGAACCCGGCCGCGACACCGCAAGGCGACAACCCCAAGCTGTGCGACAACCTCCCGCAGCTCGGGAAACCGACGTGCGCCAACCCGCACGGCGTGCAGGCCCGCGAGGATCTGAACACGTTGGTCACCAGCGACTACGCCGAACCGCGCAACATCATCCTCGACCCGGTGAAGCAGCCGTCGCCGTACCTGCGGCGCCCGACCGTGCGCACGTGGGACATCTCCGACCGCAACCACCCGAAGCTCAAGGCGGTCTCCTACCTGCCGGACGGCCCGCGCGCCGACCCGGCCGACCCGCTGCACTCGGAAAGCCGCGCGGTCATGGAGACCACGGTGACGAACCTGCCGGGCCACAAGGGCGCCTTCGCCCAGACCATGCAGGGTGGAGCGGTGTTCTACACGCCGGACATCACGGCGAAGGATCCGCATTGGATCGAGGTGTTCGACGACGGGGCGGCCAACAAGGCCATCTACCCGGGCAACGACGCCAACGGCGCCAGTTCCAACGGCGGCTGGATCCAGACCAGCCCGGACGACAAGTACCTCTACCGCGCGATCGTCGGGCGGCAGAAGGGCACGCTCGGCGCGGACGACCCCGGCACCACCGGCGGCGTCTACGTGCTCGACATCCGGAAGCTGGTCAACGCCGGCGACCGGATCGAGGACATCCAGGGCCGTGTAGACACCAAGGCCAAGGCGCAGCAGGGCGGCGGCGGTGACCTGCCGACGGTCGTCGGCGCGGCGCCGATCAACCCCGGCACGCCGGGCGCCGGCCCGCACTGGGGCGCCTACGACAACCTCGCGCTCGGCAGCGACGGGTTCTACCACGAGACGGCGCAGCCGCAGCACCTCGCGGTGTCGAACTACTTCGTCGCCCGGTCCGGTTTGGACGGTGACCACAAGGTCAACCTGCTGAACCTCGGCCCGGACGGGAAGATCTCCGTGGACCAGAACTTCCGCGACGAGTTCACCGGCCAGGTCGGGATCAACTTCAACCGCAAGTCCTGGCCCCACGGCGACTTCGGCAACGCCAAGCCGCACTCGGAGCTGTTCGTGGCCGCGGACGCCGACGTCAAGTGACCCCTCCGGTGCCGGGCCGCTTCGGCGGCCCGGCACCGGACCTCCCCGGAAGGTCCACGATGGATCACCACGACCTCACGGCCGCCACCGGTTCGTCCGGAGTGGACGCGCTGGCGCTCGTGCTGCGGCTCGCGTTGCTGCTCACCACCGCCTTCCTCGCCGGCGCGGGGCTGCTCGCTCCGCTGGCCGACTCACCCGGCCGACGGACGCGTATTGTCCTTTTCGGACTCGGCGGTGCGTCGGCGCTGCTGGCCGTCGGCTCGTTCTTCGCCGTGCCGATCAACCCGATCGCGCTCGCCGTGCACGTCCTGCTCGCGCTCGCCGTGCCGCTGCTGGTGAGCCGGCCGCGGTTCGGACGGTGGGCGTCGGTCGCGCTCGTCGGACTGGTCGTGCTCGAGACGTCGGCCGGCCGCTCGGGTCTCGGGTTCGCCGCGGACCTCGTGTACGTGGCGGGCGCCACCGTCTGGTTCGGGTTCGCCCTGCTCAGCGCCTCGCCGGACGGGCAGTGGCAGGCCACCGCCATCAGGCCTGGACCGCTGTCCCTCACACTCGGCGGACTCCTGGTGCTGGCCGGCGGGGTCGAGCTCGCGCTGTCCGGCCCCGGGTTCGACCGGCGGCTCTACACCACGCTGTTCGGCCTCACGGTCCTGCTCGCCGTGGTGCTGCCCCTGGTCGTGACGGTGCTGGCCGTGGTGCTGCGGCGCGACACCGGCCGCACCTACCGCTTCGGCGCGGTCGGCGTGGCGCTCGCGTTCCTGGCGTGGGCCGCGCTCGCGGCGATCCCGGCCCCTCCCCCGCTGCCCGTGCCCGGTGTGCCGCTGCTCGCCGACGCCGGTGGCTACCCGGTCCTGGTCAGCCCGCAGCGCCCGGGCCACAACCTGGTCCACTTCCCGGCCGGCGCCGGGGCCGACCTCGCGGTGACCGCCTCGGACGGCTCCGTTGTCCAGTCCGTCGCGCGGCCCGGCGCCGAGGGCACGTGGGCCGACGTCGTCCTGCCACCCGGGCGCAGCGACCTGCGGATCCGCCGCGGTGACGCCACCACCGCCGTCGAGGTGGACGCCGGCACCGAGCCCGGCCCGGGTGTCACGGCCGACTCACCGGAATGCGCGTCCGCGGCGCTCGGCGGGCTCGTCGCGGGCCGTCGTGACGTGCTCATCTCGTGCCCGGCCGACGCACTGTCCCCCGAGGACAGTGGCGCGCTGGTGAAACTGGTGGACTTCCTGGCTGCCCGCAAACCCGCCGCGCTCACGCTCGTCGACGACACGTCGCCCCGCGGCCGGGCAGCGTCCCGGCTCGTGCGGGACACCGCCGCCCGTCACGGCTTGGGCGTCCAGGCCGAACCAGGACCGGACACCGCGCTGGTCGTCGTGGCCGGCTGGGCCGGTGGTTACCCCGCGTTGACGCAGGCCAAGCAAGCCCAGCAGAGCCGCCCGACCTACCAGTACGGCCTGTACCTGGCGCCGTGGCTGCTCAACGCCCCGCTCGTGAACGCGGTCGCCAGCTCGTCACTGCCCCTGCGCTTCGACCCGCGAGACCCCACGGCGCTGTCCTACGCCATCGCGGTCGGCGACGAGTTCGGCGGCGAGAGCCCGACCGTCGGCGGGTTCGCGCGGTGGCTCGGCCCCGCGGCGGCGACGGGCGAGGTGCAGATCTACGCGTCGGCGCAGGTCAACGCGATGCCGATGGACCCCGGGGAGCCCCACGCCCCCGGCATGGTGATGGACCGCGACTACGCCGGCCAGTGGATCCCCGACGGGACCGTCGTGCCGATCTCCGCTGTCCTTCGCTGAACCCGCAGAAATCCCCGAGACAAGGAGAAACCGCATGAAACGCAGGATCCTGCTCACCCTCGCCGCGGCCGCGGTGTTCACCGGCCTCGGCGCCGGCGTCGCCGACGCGGAACCCGCCGTCTGGGCGGTGCCCGGCGTCGACCTCGGTGGCGTGCTCGGACCGCTGGGGCAGCCGGTCGACCTGCTCGCCCCGGTGTTCGGCCTCATCACCACCGTGTCCTGAAAACCTTCTACCGAAAGGAATCCCGATGAAGAAGACCCTCGTCCGCGCCACCGCGATCGCCGCGTTCGCCGGCGCCGCCACGCTCGTCGCGTCCGGTCCCGCCCTGGCGTCCACCAGTGACACGCCCGGTGTGGTCGTCGTCGACGAGCCCGACACGAGCGACTTGAACAACATCTGGACGTTCGCCCCGCTCGGCGTCCCGCCGCTCGGCCTCCTCCAGTCGCTCGGCGGCGTGCCGGGCAAGCTGCTGCCCTCCTGGGGCTGATCCCCGCGGCCACGGCGGCCCGCCCGCCGCCGTGGCCGGTCCCCCTCGACCCTGGAGTTCCCATGTCCGTGAAGAAACCCCTGCCGGCGAGCCAGTTCCTGCTGTCGTCGCCGACGTCGTGCGAGGCGCCCCGGCCCGCGCCGGAAGAGCCCGTGCGCGTGGTGCCGCTGGCCGTCGCCGCCGTGCTCGGCGTCGCGCTGAGCTGGTACGTCTGGGCGACCTACGGCGGCAAGTACGGCATTTTGCTCGCGCTGGGCCTCGCCCTCGGCGTCGCGTTGTTCCACTCCCGTTTCGGGTTCACCTCCGCGTGGCGGCAGCTGATCGCCGTCGGCAACGGTTCCGGCCTGCGGGCCCACGCGCTGCTGCTCGGCACGGCCACCACGCTCATCGCCCTCATCGCGGGCACCGGCGCCGGGTTGTTCGGCGCCACGCCGAAGCTCACCGCGGGGCCGATCGGCCTGCCGCTGTTCGTCGGCGCGGCGGTGTTCGCCATCGGCATGCAGCTGGGCGGCGCGTGCGCGTCCGGCACGCTGTTCGCCGTCGGCGCGGGCCAGTCGACGATCGTGCTCACGCTCGGCGGGTTCATCGCGGGCTCGGTGCTCTACAGCTGGGCCTACCCCGTGTTCACCGGCTGGCCGCAGGTCTCCGGGTTCCTGCTCGCCGACCACGTCGGCTGGGCCGGTTCCTGGGCGATCACGCTGGCCGCGCTCGCCGTGGTCGTAGTGGTGACCCGGCTCGTGCAGGCGCGGCGCACGCCGCCCCCGGTCGAACCCGTCCCGACCGCGCACGGCTTCGCGCGCGTGCTGCGGGGTTCGTGGCCGCTGCTCGTCGGCGCCCTCGTGCTCGGCGTGCTCGCGGCGGCGGTCGTCCTCGTGTCGGGCTCGACGTGGGGTGTCACGTTCGCGTTCACGCTGTGGGGCGCGAAGCTGCTGCAGCTCGTCGGCCTGCACCCCGAGACCTGGGAGTTCTGGCAGACAAGCACCAACGCCAAGGCGCTCGCCGGCCCGATCTGGACGGACAAGACCAGCCTCACCGACCTCGGCATCATCCTCGGTGCGGCCGTCGCGGCCTCGGCGGCCGGGACGTGGAAGATCCGGGCGGAAATCCCGTGGCGCACCGCGGTGGCGGCCGTGCTCGGCGGCATCCTGATGGGCATCGGCGCTCGGCTCGCCGGCGGGTGCAACATCGGCGCGTACCTCGCCGGCATCTCCACCGGCAGCCTGCACGGCTGGCTGTGGGGCCTGTTCGCCCTCTTCGGCACCTGGGTCGGCCTGCGGCTGCGGCCGTTGTTCGGGCTGGTCAACCCGCGGCCGAGCGACAGCATCTGCTGACCAGGTGGTGGGACACCTTGTCGAGGCCCGAGCTGTCTTCCTATAGTGCGTCAGACGTCTGACGTCTTTTGGGAGGCTCACGGTGACGAAGGATCTGCGGTCGTTTCTCGCGGAGGTGGTCTCGACCGGTGCGGGCGAGGTCAAGCACGTGTCGAAGCAGGTGGACCCGCGGTTCGGTGTCACCGCCTACGGAGCGTGGTACGACAAGCGCGGCGACTACCCGGCGTTGCTGTTCAGCGACGTCGCCGGCAGCGAGCTGCGGTGCCTGACCAACCTCGTCGCGACGCACGAGCGGATGGCATTGGCCCTCGGGGTCGAGGCCGAGACGCTCGTGCGTTCGTCGGTCGCGGGCCAGGGCCGGGCCGCGCACCCGCCGGTGGAGTTCGAGGGCGCGGCGCCGGTGCAGGAGGTGGTGTGGCGCGGCGCGGACGCCGACCTCACCCGCCTGCCGATCCCCACCCACAACGAGCTGGACGGCGGCCCGTTCCTCACCGCCGCCGTCGGCGTGACGCGCGACCCGGAGTCGGGCGCGATCAACGCCGGCATCTACCGCCATCACATCTACGGCCCCCGGCGCCTCGGGGTGTGGTTCTTCGGCTCCCACGACGGCGGCACCATCCACCGCCGCTACGCCGAACGCGGCGAGCCCACCCCGATCGCGCTGGTGATCGGGCACCACCCGGCGTTCCTCATGGGCGCGGTGTCGCGGGTCCCGGGCATCGGCGGCGAGTACGACGCCGCCGGCGCCTACCTGGGCGAATCGGTCGCCACCGTCCCCACCGTGACGTCCGGCATCCCCGTGCCCGCGCACGCCGAGATCGTCATCGAGGGCCACATCCTGCCCGACGAGCTCGAGGAGGAAGGCCCGTTCGCCGAATGGCCCGGCCACTACGTCGGCGGCGGCCGCAAGCCCGTCATCGAGGTCGACGCCATCACCATGCGCCGCGACGCGATCTTCCAGGACATTCAGGCCTCCGGCCGCGAACACCGGCTCATGGGCGCTCTGCCGCGCATCGCCAGCATCCACGAGGCCGTGCAGCAGAAGGTGCCGGGCCTGCGCGCGGTCAACATCCCGCTGCACGCCCGCATGCACTGCTACCTGTCGATCCGCAAGAACTCCGACACCGACCCGACGCGCGCTGCCTTCGCCGCCCTCAACACCGAGCCGGAGAACCTGCGCGCCATCGTCATCGTCGACGACGACATCGACGTCTACGACGAACGCGAAGTCGCCTGGGCCATCGGCACCCGCTTCGACGCGTCGCAGGACCTGCAGATCATCCCCCGCTGGAACGGCCCCGGCGGCCTGCTGCCCACCAACTGGTCCTACGACGAAGCGGGCGGGCGCACCCCGCAACGCTCCTCCGCCGTGATCGTCGACGCCACCAAACCCGCCCCGCCGGTCGTCTTCCCGGCTCGCGCGCGAGTGCCGGAAGAAGCAATGCAAGCCGTGGACGTGGACGCCGTCGAGACGATCACGGCCGTGAGCGACCTGCCCGGGTGGGTGTGACGGCTGGGCGTGACGGGTAGGCGACGCGCCTCAGCCGTGACGGGCTTGTGTGGCCGGACGTGACGGCTGTCCACTTCGGATGGACAGCCGTCACACCTGGGCGCGGTTCCGCAGTTCCCCGGTCACCGCAGGGCCGAGCTGGGGCTCCAGCTCGGCCAGCAGCTCGCCGATCCGCGCCGCCAGGTCGGGCGACGGCCGGGTGAACGCGCTGGAGCCGTCCTGGCGCCACTCGTCCAGGTCGCGGAGGGCTTCGTCGGCCAACGGCTCGCCTGGGACGCTGAGCAGCCACAGGTCGGTCGCGAGCCGGGACCACCGGCTCAACCCACGCAGCAAAGTGAGCGCCCCGCGGCGGACGTGCAGCGGGCGGGCGGGCGCCGCCAAGTCGAGCAGGAGCGAGCGGTCCGCCGGACCTAGGCGGCGGTCGAGCAGGGCGACTGCCTCTCGGACCACGCCGGGCGAAGGGTCGGTGAGCAGCTCGCGGCCGTACTCGGCCGCCCGCGGGTCCGAGGGGTTCGCCAGCAGCCGGCGCAGGCCACGAACCGCGGCGACACGCACCCGGGGCCGGTCGTCGGCGAACTGCGCCCGCACGAGGTCGACGTCGTCGAGCGTCCCCGTTTCGCCGAGTCCGGCGACGGTCGCGCGCATCACGGCACCCGACCGCAGTGCTTCCCGGTAGTACGCCGCCGGGTCGCCGCCCGAGCGCAGCACCAAGGCCTGCGCCATGGACCGCACCAGCGACGAGCTCTCCGCCAGCCGTTCCCGGGCCGTCTCGACGCCCAGGAGCTGCAACGCCCGCGCCCGCACCTTGGGTGCGCCGCCGTCGAGCAGGGGCAGCACGAAGCGGGGGTCGCCGCGGTCGAGCAGGAGGTGGCCGACGCGCGTGCGGATCACGTCGTCGTGGTCGTGCATTGCGATCGAAGCCAGCCGCTCGTCGGAGAGCAGCCCGGCGTGCAGGGCCGACTCGTGGACCGTCCGGCGGGTCCGCAGGTCCGGCGTGGCCAGCGCGTGGTCGAGGAGCTCGGGCGAGCGCAGCATCGGCTGGAGCAGGTGCTCGTCCACCCAGTCGTCCACGGCCCGCCGGCTCAGTGCGACGACCAGCGGCAGCAGGCCGGCCCGATCCGCCTGCGCGAACCGGGCGAGCACCGCCGCGCGGGCGATCGCCCGCACCTGGGGTACCCAGTCGACGCAGCGCACCAGCAGCAGGGGCAACGCTTCCGGGTCGTCACTGCTCCGCAGCCGGCGCACGCCCGGCTCCCGGATGTACCCGACGGCGTGGCAGACCGCCTCGGCGAGCTGGACACGACTCAGCTGACGCCACGGCAAGGCCCGCCGGTGGTCCTCGCCGTAGTACCAGGACCAGCGCCGCTCGGACTCGTCGAACGCCAGCCACTCGCGCGAGTCGCCGGCGGCGAGCGCGTCCAGTTCTTCTTCCGTCGTCATCGTCCCCCCTCTCCGGCGCCATCGTGCCACCCGAGGGCGAGATCGCGCCGGTTTCTGGAGTGAGCGGTGCGATCGGCCGCCAGGCCGATCCGACCGCTCACTCCAGAAGCCGGCTCAAAGGCGATCTCGCACGCCCCGGCGGAGCCAGGGCAATCATTACAGCCCGCCGAGACGCTCGGTGATGGCGGTGCTCAGGCGAAGGATCGCCGACGCCGACTGCTTCAGCCGCTCATCGTCCACAGTGGACTTGACCATGCTCACCGACAGCGCACCGACGGGCTGCCCGCCGCGCCCGGCGACGGCTGCGCCGACGCACATCATGCCCGGCGCGGTCTCCTCGTCGTCGACGGCGTAACCGTGCGCGCGGGTGCTCCCGATCTCCGCCATCAGCTGCGGCATCCGCGAAATGCTGTGCGGGGTCAGGGTTTCGAAGCGGCCGTCGGCGTAGCGGCCGGCGATCTCGTCGTCGGCCAGCGACGCGAGCAGCGACTTGCCGCTCGCCGTGCAGTGGGCGGGCAGCCGCAGGCCGATCTCGTAGGACATCGCGAGCGTCCGCAATCCCGGCCGCGTCTCGACGTAGACGACGTGGCGTCCGTCCAACAGCGACAGCACGATCGTGTCCTCGGGCAGCAGGCCCAGCTCCTGGTCGACGCGCCGGAACTCCAGTACGAACCCGGACTTCGCGAGGTAGGCCCGCCCGAGCGGGACGACCTTCCAGCCGAGCCGGTAGTGCCCACCCGGGGTGCGCGTGAGCAGCCCGGTGGTGACCAGCGTCGTGCACACGGCGAGGCAGCTGCTCTTGGGCGCGCCGATGGCCCGCGCGAGCTCGCTGAGCGGCAGCCCGTCGGGGGCGGCGGCGAGCGCGTCGAGCACGTACGCGGCGCGGGCGACCGAAGGAACCGGCAGGCCCGCCGAGGAAGGGGAACTGGTCATTGCGGGAGATTCTGTCATCGGCGCCACCGGCGGGCGAGCACGATCGCCGCGACGACGGCGGCCACGGCCGGGACCACGCGCTTGGCGACCGGAATGGCGATGGCCCGCAGAACGACGGTCTCCGCGTTGCGAGTGTGCGACCGGTCCTCCGGGCTCGGCCGGCCACCGCCGACACTCACGACCGGAGCCTCACCGGCGGGCTCTGCCGACCGAGCAGCACCCACGGGTTCGTCGTCCGGCCACTCCTGGGCCGCCAGATCGACGACCTCCACCACCGGCTCAGCCGCGGCCACCGCTGCCACGCCCGACACCGCGGCCTGAGGCACTTCCGCAGCCTGAGCCCGCGATCCGGCCACCTCGTCCGCCAGCGCCCGCGCGAACTCGTCGACCAGCCGCCCCGTGACCTCGCCCAGCACACCACGCCCGAACTGCGCCAGCCGTCCCGTCAGCGCGAGCTCCGTGGCCAGGTCGACCCGCGTGCCTTCCGGGGCCGGCACCAGCCGCAGCGTCACCGTCGCCGCAGCCGAACCGCGGCCGCGCACCTCACGCCCCGACGCCGCCACGACCACGACCCCCGCGTCCTCGTCGCGTTCGCGGAACTGCGCCAAGCCGGAGTACTCGGCGGCGATCGGCCCGACCTTCACGCGCAGGCCGCCGCGAACGTCGTCGCCGTCGACCTCGTCCAGGTGCACGCCGGGCATGCACGGCGCGACCCGTTCCGGATCGATGAGCACAGCCCACGCCTGCGCGGGCGGCAGGCCGACGGTGAAACTGTTCTCCAGTCGCACGAACGCCCCCTAGGCCGGGAACCGCATGTCGACACGGGAACCCGCCGAAGGCGCCCACCGGCTCGTGACGACCTTGCGGCGCGTGAAGAACCGGATGCCGTCCTCGCCGTACTGGCCCGAGTCGCCGAAGAGCGAGTGCTTCCAGCCGCCGAACGGGAAGTACGGGATCGGCACGGGGATGGGCACGTTGAGCCCGACCATGCCGGCCTGCACGGTGTGCTGGAACTTGCGCGCGGCGACGCCGTCGCGGGTGAACAGGGAGACGCCGTTGCCGTACTCGCCGCCGTTGATCAGCCCGACGGCCTCCTCCAGAGTGTCGACGCGCAGCATCGACAGCACCGGGCCGAAAATCTCGTCGGTGTACACGGTCATGTCCGGGCGCACGTGGTCGAGCAGCGTCGGCGCGAGGAAGAACCCGTTCTCCCGCCCCGGAACACGCACGTCGCGGCCGTCGACCACGAGGTCCGCGCCCGCGTCGGCGCCGGCCTGCACGTATCCGGTCACGCGGCGCAGGTGGTCGGCGGTGACGAGCGGGCCCATGTCGGCGCCCTCGTCGTGACCGTCCGCGGTGGACAGCCGGCCGATGCGCTCCACCAGACGATCGCGCAGCGCGTCGCCGACCCCGCCGACGGCCACCGCGACCGAGATCGCCATGCACCGCTCGCCCGCCGAACCGTAGGCGGCGGAGACGAGGGCGTCGGCGGCCGCGTCGAGGTCGGCGTCCGGCAGCACCACAAGGTGGTTCTTCGCGCCGCCGAGGGCCTGCACCCGCTTGCCGTGCTTGGCCGCGGTCTCGTAGACGTGCCGGGCCACCGGCGTCGACCCGACGAAGCTCACCGCGGCGACGTCCGGGTGCGCCAGCAGCGCGTCGACGGCCGGGGCGCTGCCGTGCACGACGTTGAGCACGCCGGCGGGCAGCCCGGCCTCGAGCGCCAGTTCGGCCAGGCGGTTCGACGCCGAGGGGTCCTTCTCGCTCGGCTTGAGCACGAAGGCGTTCCCACATGCGATGGCGATCGGGAACATCCACATGGGAACCATCACGGGGAAGTTGAACGGTGTGATACCGGCGACGACCCCGAGCGGCTGGCGGATCGAGTACGTGTCGACACCGCGGGAGACGTTCTCGCTGAAGTCCCCCTTGAGCAGGTGGGGGATCCCGGCGGCGAACTTCGCGACGTCCAGACCCGCGTTGACCTCCGCGCGGGCGTCGGCGAGCGTCTTGCCGTGTTCGCCGGTCACGAGCTCGGCCAGCTCGTCACGCGAGCGCTCGACCAGCCGGATGAACTCCAGCAAAACCTGCTGGCGCACGCCGAGGGACTCCTCGGCCCAGGCGGCCTGCGCGTCGAGTGCGACCTTCACGGCCTGGTCCACGGCACCGGCGTCGCCGAGGGCGACTCGGCCCGCGACGCTGCCGCGGGCGGGGTCGTGCACGTCGGCCCACGCGGCCGGTTCGTCCTGGACGAAGGCGCCGCCGACGAAATGCTGGATGGTTTTCACAGGTTTCCTTTCCTCCACGGAAGTTCAGACGCCGAGGTGGCGGTCGAGCAGATCGTCCCGCTCGCTGAGTTCGCGGGACGTGACCTCGGCGGCGACGCTGCCGCGATCGAGGAAGTAGACGCGGTCCGCGACGCGGCGGACCATGCCGAGGTCCTGCTCGGCGAGCAGGACGCTGACCCCGGACTCGGGAAGAGTTCGGATGATGTCGGCGACCTGGCGCACCACCCGGGGCGCCAGCCCCTCGCTGGGTTCGTCGAGCAGCATCAGCCGGGGGTTCGTCATCAGCGCGCGGGCGATCGCGAGCATCTGCTGCTCGCCGCCGGAGAGGGTGCCCGCGCGGTGGTGGCGGCGCTCGGCGAGCCGCGGAAACAGGTCGAAGACCCGCTGCCAGGTCCACGGCTCGTACCCGGCCGGGGCGGGCCGGGCGACGATGTCGAGGTGCTCGTCGACGGTGAGACTGGGGAAGATCCGCCGGCCCTGCGGCACGTAGCCGATTCCGGCCCGGGCGATCTGGTGGGGCTTGCGCCGCGTCAGTTCGGTGTCATCGAAGCGGACACTGCCCGCCGACACCCTCGGCACGGAAAGTGCCATCACGGCCTTGAGCGCGGTCGTCTTGCCCATGCCGTTGCGCCCGGCGAGGGCGACGGCTTCGCCGCCGGAGACCGTGAGGGTGAGGCCGTCGATCACCGGATGTCCCTGGTAACCGGCCGCGAGCCCGGTCACGGTGAAAGTGCTCATGACGCGATCTCGCTTTCGTCGTCGTGGTCGCCGAGGTAGACCTCGCGCACGGCGGGGTGGTCCCGGATCTCGCTCGCGCCGGCATCGGCGGCCAGCCGTCCGTTGGACAGGCACAGCACCCGGTCGACGAGGCCGAGGACCAGGTCCATGTCGTGCTCGATCAGCAGCACGGTGACGTTCTCCGGCAGCTGCCGGATGGCCTCGCCGATCAGCACCCGCTCCGCCGCGCCCAGGCCGGCAGCCGGTTCGTCGAGCAGCAGCACCCGCGCACCGGTGGCGAAGGTGACGGCCAGCTCCACCAGGCGCTGCCGCCCGTATCCGAGCTCGTCGACGCGGGACGAGCGCCACGCCTGCAGGTCGAACCGCTTCAGCACGTCGGTGATCCGGTCGTCGTCCCGGGCCGCCAGCCGCACGTTCTGCTCGACGGTGAGCGTGCCGAAGAGCTCGGTGATCTGGAACGTGCGGCCGATGCCGAGGCGCGCCCGGCGCCGGGCGGAGATCCCCGACAGGTCCTTGCCGTCGAACGTGACCCGGCCATGGCTGGCGCGTTCACTGCCCGCGATCACCCGGAACAACGTGCTCTTGCCGGCGCCGTTGGGCCCGATCACCCCGACCCGCTCGCCCTCGCCGGCGGTGAAGGTCACCGCGTCGAGGGCGCGCAGCCCGCCGTACTCACGGCCGATGTCGTCCAGTGCGAGCGCCATCAGACGCCTCCTTGGTATTCGCGGGAGAGCACGGGGTGGGACAGGTATTCCGCGTAGGTCAGGCCGCCGGTGGCGCCGACGTCGGGGATGGTCGAGGTGACGGTGTTCCACGGTTTTCCGTCCGGACCTGGAGTCACTTCACGCAGGTAGACGCTATAGACGGGCTGGCCGCGTTCGTCGACCCGGATCGGGCCGAAGACGCTGTCGGGGTAGGAGATCGTGCGCATGGTCCGGACGAACGCGCTCGCATCGCCGACCTTGCCGCCGTTCGCGACGAGCGCGCGGGCCGTCCAGTCCGCGGCGAGGTAACCGCTCGCCGAGTAGTAGCTGGGCAGCTTGTGGTACTTCTGCCGGTACGCGTCGGTGAACTGCCGCGTCGCCGGGCTTTCCCGGCCCTCGGCGAAGTGCCCGATCGAGACCAGACCGAGGGACTGCTTGCCCACGCCGCGCAGCACGGCCTGGTCGAAGGACGGGTCGGAGCCGAGCAACGTCGCGTGCCCGGTCATGCCGAACTCGTTCCAGGCTTTGAGGAACTTCACGCTGTCGGCACCGATCAGGCCGACGAACACTGCGTCCGCCCCGATCTGGCGCAGCTGCGAGATGAACGGCGCGAAGTCGGAGCTGCCCAGCGGTGGCCACAGCTGGCCGGCCAACTGGCCGCCCGCTGCGCGGTAGGTGCCCGCGAAGCCGCCGCACACCTGTTGCCCGAAGGCGTAGTCGGAGCAGATCGTGGCGACCCGGTGGTGCCCGCGGTCCATCGCCCACCGGCCCAGCGGCGCGTTGAACTGGGGTGCGGTGCCCGTGACCGGGAAAACGGTCGGATAGTCCTTGTGCACGAAGATGTCGCTGGTGGGGATGGGGTAGACCAGCGGCACCTCGGTGGTCTTCACGTACTGGCCGAGCGCGACGCCGACGTTGCCGGCGAGCGGCCCGATGACGAGGTCGGATTCGGCCTGCTCGACGAGGCGCTTGGTGACCTGGACGCCCGTCTCGGTGGAGCCCTGGTCGTCCTCGACCAGGAGCTTGACATCGCGGCCGGCCATGCGGCCCTGGTTCTGGTCCAGCCACAGGGTCAGGCCGTCGCGCATGTCCTGCCCGGCTCCGGCGAGCGAGCCGGAGAGGCTGTCGACGAACCCGACCGTGAGCGGGCCGGTGGTGCGTTGCGCGGCGGTGTGATCGGCGGCCGGCGGCGCGCACGAGGCGAGCGCCGGCAGGAGGCAGAGTGCGCCGCAGAGGACGCGGGTGCGCAGGATTCGCATCGGGTCTCCTCGGCTAACTCGTGGCTGGGCGGCGGATGCGCAGGCGGTCCCGCAAGGTCCCGGTGATGCCTTCGCGGGCGAAGAGCACGACGACGATGAGCACGACGCCCATCACGGTCGGCCAGCGCGGTGTCTCGGCCGAGACGGCCGCGCGCAGCACGGTGAGCAGGACCGCGCCGACGATCGGCCCGACGAAGACGCCGGACCCGCCCGTGAGGACCATGAGCATGAAGAGGATCGAGGTGGACAGGTAAGCGGTGGACGGGCTCACCACCGGGTAGTACCCGGCGTAGAGCACCCCCGCGACCGCCATGACCGCACCGGAGACGAGGAACGCGCCGAAGCGCTGGGCCGGGGCGGAGTATCCGATGCTGGTCATCCGGACCGCGCTGTCACGAGTCGCGCGGATGCGCAGCCCGGCCTTCGACCGGGTGAACAGGTAGAGCAGCACCGCCACGACGACCAGCATCGTCAACGCGAGCCAGTAGTACTGGTAGTAGCGGGTGAACCCGCCCGGGCGCAGGCCGCTGACGGCGCCGTTCTCGCCGCCGGTCAGGGCCGACCAGCGGTGGGCGAGTCCCCAGATCAGCATGCCCTCGGCGAGGGTGATCATCAGGAAGTACATCCCGGTCGTGCGGACCGCGGCGATCGCGAAGGCGGCGGTGAGCACGAGGGTGACCACGATCGCGACCAGGGCGGAGGTGAAAAACCCGAGCCCGTACTGGGTTTGCGTGAGCGCCGCGGTGTAGGCACCGGTGGCGAACAGGCCCGCATGCCCCACGGACACGAGACCGCCCTGGCCGATCAGCACGTTCAGGCCGAGCGAGGCGATCGCGAAGATCACGGCCTCGGTCGCGATCCCGATCCAGTACTGGCCGGTGAGGTAAGGCAGGACCACACCCACGGCGGCTGCCGCGACGAGCAGCAGAGTGCGCGTGGTGGTGGAGGTGAGCGCCGTCATCCCAACCGCCCCCCGAGAATCCCGCGCGGGCGCAGCACCAGCACGAGCAGCATCGGTCCGAAGAGGACGAAGTAGAGCAGGTCCGGCACCAGCGCGACACCGAAGCTGTAGAGCAGGCCGACGACGAGGCTGCCGACGACCGCTCCGGGCAGGCTGCCCAGGCCGCCGACCACGACCACCACGAGGGCGAACAGCAGCATCTCCGCGTCCGCGCCCGGGTAGGTCCCGAAGAACACTCCCCCGACCACGCCGCTCGCGCCGGCGAGCAGCGCGCCGAGGACGAACACGCCCGCCGCGACCCGCCGGACGTTGACGCCGAGCGCGCCGAGCATCTCCTCGTCGTCCACGCCCGCGCGGATGATCGCGCCGACCTTCGTGCGCTTCAGCAGCAGCCACAGCCCGGCCAGCACGACCAGCGCGGCGACGATCACGGCCAGGCGGAACCGGGGCACTACGAGATCGCCGAGCCCGACGCTGCCCGCGAGCCACGTCGGCGGCGCGATCGTGAGGGAGTCTCCGCCGAACTGCGCGAGCGCGAGATCGGCGAGCACCAGGGAGATCCCAACACTGAGCAGGACCTCGGAAAGCTCCTTGCCGCGCACCCGGCGGTAGACCAGGCGCTCCAGCACACCGCCGCCGACGGCCACGCCGAACGCCCCGGCGGTGAGCGCGAGCAGCCAGCTCCCGGTGGCGCCCAGGGTCACCAGACCGAGGTAGCCGCCCCACAGGTAGAAGGAACCGTGGGCGAGGTTGAGCACGCCCATCAGGCTGAAGATCAGGGTGAACCCGCTGGCGACCAGGAAGAGCAGGCCCGCGAAACTCAGGCCGTTGAAGGTCGTCAGCGCCAACTCGCTACCGGACATCGTTGTCCTCCTCGAGCAGGGGCAGCCCCGGCGTGTCAGGCGGTTCGGGCCAGCTGTGCCCGGCGGCCTCGTCCAGGGCCCGGACGACGCGTTCGGGTGTGATCGGCTGATGCCACACCCGTGCGCCGAGGGGGGAAAGCGCGCCGTTGACCGCGTTGTGCACGGCCGCGGGCGCGCCGGCGGCACCGGCTTCGCCGGCGCCTTTGACGCCCAGCATGGTGACCGGGCTCGGGGTTTCGATGTGGGTGATGCGCACGTCCGGCAGCTCCGGGCCGGTCGGCATGAGGTAGTCGAGCAGGGTCGAGGTGAGCAGCTGGCCGTTCTCGTCGTAGTACAGCCGCTCGAACAACGCCCCGCCGATGCCCTGCGCGACGCCGCCGCGGATCTGCCCGTCCACGATCTCGGGGTTGATGAGCACCCCGCAGTCCTCGACGCACGCGTAGTCGACGATGTGGACGAGCCCGCTGTCCTCTTCGATCTCGACGACGGCGGCGTGGGCGCCGTTGTTGAAGGTGACGTTGGGGCCGCTGTACTCCCCCACCACCGACAGCCCGATCCTCAGCTCCGGCGGCAGGCGGTGGGTGCGGAAGTGCGCGACCTCGGCGAGCTCCTCCACTCCCAAGTGGACGTTCGGCGCGCCCGCGACCTGGACCACGCCGTTGCCGATCTCGAGGTCGGCCGGGTCGACCTCGAGCAGGTGCCCGGCGATCGCGAGCAGCCGTTCCTTCACCTCGCGGGCGGCCGAAGCCGCAGCACCACTGCTGACCACGGCCGAACGGCTGGCCCACACCCCCGTGCCGTGCGGCACTACCGCCGTGTCGCCGCTGACCACGCTGATGCGATCGAACGAGACCCCGAGGTGGTCGGCCACGACCTGCGCGGCCGTCGTCTGCAGGCCCTGACCCTGGCCGGGCGTGCCGAGCAGCACGGTGACCGAGCCGTCGGCCTCCACCCGCACCTCGACCTGGTCGTGCGCGGTGATCGGGGCGCCGCGCTTGCCGTAGAACATCACGCCGGGCGCGGTGACCTCGACGAAACACGCGAGCCCGACACCGAGCAGCCGCCCGCGTTCGCGCGCTTCGGCCTTGCGCTTGTCGAGGTCCGGCCCGGAGGGGAGCATGGCGAGCAGCTTCTCCAGCGACTCCTGGTGCGAGCCGCTGTCGTAGACCTGGCCGGTCACGGAGGTGTAGGGCAGTTCCTCGGGCGCGATCAGGTTGCGGCGGCGCAGTTCCGCCGGGTCGAGCCCGAGCCGGCGCGCGGTCTCGTCGAGCAGCGTCTCCATCGCGAGGATGGCGACGGGGTGCCCGACGCCGCGGTACACCGCGAGCGGAGCTTTGTTGGTGATGGCGACGCGCAAGTGTCCCGAGTAGACGGGTATCCGGTAGGGGCCGGGCATGATCGTGGCGACCTGGATGCCTTCGGTGACCATGCTGCGCGGGTAGACGGAGTAGGCGCCGCCGTCGCTCACGACCTCCGAACGCAGGCCGAGGATCCGGCCGTCGGCCGCGACGGCCAGCGCGGCGGACACCCGTTCGTCGCGCGCCTGCGTGTCCGACTGCAGCGATTCGACGCGGTCCTGGATCCACTTCACCGGACGGCGCAGCAGGATGCTGGCCGCGCACGTGGCGACCTCGTCGGAGTACACGTGCGCCTTCATGCCGAACGCGCCGCCGACCTCGTCGGTGAGTACGCGGATGTTGCTCTCGCGCAGGCCGAGCAGCTCGGCGAACACCGACTGCAGCATGTGCGGCGCCTGCGTGGACAGCCGCACGGTGAGCGACTTCGCCGACGGGTCGAACTCGGCGACGACGCCGCGGGGCTCCAGCGCGACGGCTGTGTGGCGCGCGGTGCTGATGCCGGTCTCCACGATCACGGCGGCCTCGGCGAAGGCCGCTTCGACGTCACCGGTGCCGAAGGTGCCTTCGAAGGCGAGGTTGGACGGCAGCTCGTCGTGCACCTTCGCCGCCGACGCGTCGAGGGCGGCGATGGAGTCGACGACCGGGTCGAGCTCCTCGTAGTCGAGGGTGACCAGTTCCAGCGCGTCCTCCGCGACGGCGCGGCTTTCGGCCACGACCATCACCACGGGCTCGCCGACGTAGTGCATCTTGCCGGTGGCCAGGGGCCGCTGGTCGCCACCGACCAGGCCCGGCCAGTCGAGCAGGCCCTTCCACGAGCGGCACATCGGGTTGAAGTCGTCCGCGGTGAACACGGCGACCACGCCCGGCGCCTGCTTGGCGGCCTCGACGTCGATCGCCGTGATCAGCGCGTGCGCGACCGGGGCGCGGACGAACGCGGCGTGCAGGCAGCGGGCCGGGGTGACGTCGTCGGCGTAGCGGCCACGGCCGAGCAGGATCTTCGGGTCCTCGACGCGCTTGACGCGGCGGCCGACCCAGCCTTCGGTGATGCTCACGCCCGCGCCTCCCGCACCTGCTCGGCGTATTCGGCGATCGCGGTCACGATCGGCGCGTACCCGGTGCAGCGGCAGAGGTTTCCGGACAGCCGCTCGCGGATCTCGTCGCGGGAGAGGTCCGGGTTCTCCTCGACGGCGGCGACGGCGGCCATCAGGAAACCCGGCGTGCAGAAGCCGCACTGCAGCGCCTGGTGCTCCCAGAACTTCTGCTGCAGCGGGTGCAGCACGTCCTCGGCACCGGCCGTCTCGCCCAGGCCTTCGACGGTGTCCACTGTGGATCCGTGCGCCTGCACGGCGAGGGTGAGGCAGCTGCGCACGGCCGCGCCGTCGAGCCGGACGGTGCAGGCGCCGCAGACGCCGTGCTCGCAGCCGAGGTGCGTGCCGGTGAGGCCCAGGTCGTGGCGCAGGAAATCGGCGAGCGTGGTCCGCGGCGTAGTGCGCGCCGACTCGGGTTTCCCGTTCACCGTGAGGGAAACCTGCGTCGGCTCGTGGGCGTCAAGCACGGGCACTCTCCACTTCGGACTGGCTGCGGGCGGCGGCTTCGGCGAGCGAGCGGGCGACGAGCCGGGTGCCCGCACGGCGACGGTAGGTCACGGAACCGTGGATGTCGCCGACGACGTCGATCTCGTCGAACGCCCGCGCCGCGGCTTCGGCGAGCACGGCGTCGTCGAGGACCTGACCGGCGAGGATCGCTTCGGCGGCTGTGGCGCGGCGAGGGGTGCCGGCGATGCCGAACAGCGCGATCCGCGCGTCGGTGCAGCGCCCGGCGGAATCGGTGTCCAGCACGCAGATCACGCCGACGAGGGCGAAGTCCCCGCTGCGGCGGGTGATCTCGCGGATCGACCAGCCGGCCGTCGCGGGCACGAGCGGCAGCTCGGCGCCGGCGACGACCTCACCGTCGTTCAACGCGGTCAGGTACGGGCCGAGGAAGAAGTCGCGCGCCGCGATCCGGCGCCGCCGCTCGGCACCGGCGACGCGCACGGACCCGCCGAGCGCGAGCAGCAGCGCGGGCAGCTCGGCCGCGGGATCGGCGTGTGCGAGCGAGCCGCACACCGTGCCGCGGTTGCGGATCTCGGGGTGCCCGACCTGCGCGAGGCTTTCGGCGACCAGCGGGTGTCGGCGGCGCGTCTCGGGGTCGGTCTCGAGCGCGCGAGTGGTGACCGCGGCCGAGACGACGAGGCCGTCGGTGTCACGGAAGGCGTGTCCTTGCAGGTCTTTCGCCGTGGTGATGTCCACGAGCACGCTCGGGTTCGACATGCGCAGCGCCATGACCGGGAGCAGGCTCTGCCCGCCGCCGAGCACCCGCGCGTCGGGCCCGTACTCGCCCAGCACCGCGACCGCGTCGCCCAGCGATGCGGCGCGGTGATAGCCGAACGGAGGCAGTTTCACCGGCTCGTCTCCCTTGACGTGTTCGAAATGCTGAACGCTGTTCGATTTCCAGAACAGTTTGGGAAGAGCCGGAGCGGATGTCAAGTCGGCCGGACCGATTTTCGCGCCGTTCAGGAGAGTTCGGGGGCGCGAGCCACCGATGCGGTCGTCAGCGGCGGTACACGGTGGCTGCCATGCGGGCCCGGATGGTCTCGGCCGCCGGGTGGTTCAGGTCCTCGTACAACGACAGCGCGGCCTGCCACAGGCGGTGCGCGGTTTCGGGGTCTTCACCGGCCAGTGTTTCGGCGATTCCGGCCAAGGCGCGCGCGTGTTCGAAACGGTCCCCGGCGTCGGCCGCGAGCACGCGCGCCGATTCGTGGTGCCTGCGCGATTCGAGGGCCAGACCGGCTTCGAAAAGGGTTGCGCCCAGGCTGTTGTGGATGTCGGTGAGTATGCCGTGGTGTCCGGAGCCGACGGACGTCACCAGGTGCGCGCGGATGAGTTCGTCGAGCAGCGCGGCCGTGGCGGTGAGGTCCGTGCCCGTCATCGCCGCGGCGGCGTGGAGGTCGAAATCCGGGCCCGGGTGGGTGCCCAGGAGCCGGAAGAGCCGAGCCGCCCCGGCGGGCAACGCCCGGTAGGACCACGAGAAGACGGTTCGCAGCGCCGTCCGGTCGTCACCGCCGGCGTCGAGCTCGGTCAGCCTCCGGCGTTCGTCCCGCAGCTCCCGCACGGCGTCGGCGAGCATCATCCCGGCGCGGCTTCGACCGCCTGGTCTCGCCCGGTCTCGGTCTCTACTACGGTCAGACCCGCGACGGTGGCCTGTACCACTACCTCGACCACAACCCGTACGACCTTGACGGCTCGGACCTGGAGTACTTCACGAACGACCCGGTCGACGCGAGCGGCTGGACCCGGACGGTGCTGTCGGCGCAGCCGATCGTCGGCTGAGCCGGTGGTCCCCGGCCATCCGGCCGGGGGCCACGCCGCCGTCCTCAGTGGACGGGAAGGATTCCGCGCTCGGCGAGCACGCGCAGCCAGTGACGGAAGGACGCCTCCGTATCGCGGGTTTCGGTGAAGCCCGCCTGGTGGATCTTGACGGTGCTGACGAACGCCGGAGGCGGCGCGATCTCGGCGCCGGCGGCGAAGTGGAAGTCGGCGTAGTGGTGGGATTCGCCGAGCAGGGCGGCGAGCGGGACGGGCCGCAGGCCGTAGGCGGCGACGATCCGGTCCCAGGTTCCCGCGTGCGCGCGCAGGAACTGCGCCAGCCGCCGCGGGCTGTCCGGGCCCGGTTCGACGCCCAGTTCCTCGGCCAGCGCGGGCCACAGGTCACGCCAGGCGAACACCTCGCCGTTGGTGAGGTTGAAGTGCTCGTCGCGGGCCGCGCGCGCGGTGGCCGCCCACACGGCGGCGTTCGCGACGAGGCGGACGTCGACTGCTTCGGTGACATACGGTGGCCCGCCGGGGAAGCCGAACGGAAGTCCTTCGGCCCGGCAGATCGCCGCGTAGGCACCGATCACGGGCGGCAGGTTCATGGCGACGCCGTGGGTCGGGCCGACCACCAGCTGCGGGCGCAGGATGGTCCAGCCGAAACCGCGTTCGGCGGCCAGCGCGCGCAGGTGGTCTTCCTGCAGCCAGTAGAAGTTCTCGTGCTGATCACGCGGGTGGCGTTCGCGGGCCGGGATCCGGATGGGGTGGCGGTGCACGCCGTACGCCTTGGTGCCCTGCAACAGGGTCACGTGCTCCAGACGCGCACCGGACAGGGCGCCGGTGAGGGCTTGCAGCATGCGCTCGTTGGTCCGCATCTGGTCCCGGTCGCGCCAGCCGCGGACCAGGCCCGGCTTTTCGAACACGGCGGTGTACACGAGGTGCGTCACGTCCCCGAAGCGCCTGGCCGCGTCCGCCACGGCGGCCGCGTCGGTGAGGTCGAGGGGCACGTGCGCGAAAGGGACCCCCGGTTCGGTCTCCGGCGCGCGCCGTGACACGGCGACGACGTCCCAGCCCGCCTGGGCGAACGCCGAGACGCACGCCGCGCCGACCAGCCCGCTCGCACCGGCGACGAGGACGGTCACGGCCGCTGCCCCGGCATCGTGCGGTCCGCGGCGGTGCCGGCGAGCCAGCTGCCGCTGCCGCCGGTGGGACGGAGCAGCCCTTCCTGCATCACGGTCACCACGAGTTCTCCGTTCTCGTCGTACATCCGGCCCGAGGCCAGGCCGCGCGCGCCGGCCATGACCTCGGCACCCTGCTCGTAGCGCAGCCAGCGATCGGCGCGCGGCGGGCGGTGGAACCACATCGTGTGGTCGAGACTCACGCCGTCGAACTCGCCGTCGGCGTAGACCACGCCGAGCGGCAGGAGCGCGGTTTCGAGCAGCGTCATGTCGGAGGCGTAGACCACGGCGCAGGCGTGCAGCAGCGGATCGTCCGGCAATGACCCGTCGGCGCGGACGAGGGTGGTCTGCGCGCGGCGCGGCCGGTCGCGCAAGGTCGGGTCCAGCGGTGGTGGCGGGTCGACGTAGCGCAGGTCGATCGGACGGGAAAAAGTCCACAGTGGACTGAGCCGGTAGCGCCGGTCACTGAAGCGCTCTTCCCAGCGGGGCAGGGTTTCCGGGTCGATCGCCGCCGGCGTCGGGCCGGGATGGCGCGGGCCGGGCTCGGGGACCTGGAACGACGCGGTCGCGGTGAGGACGAGGGCGTCGTCCTGCCTCAGCTCGACGCCGCGGAGGTCGAAGCTGCGGCCTTCCTTGACCGTGGTCACGTGCAGCTCGATCGGGACGCCGGTCCGGCCGGGCCGGATGAAGCGGGCGTGGAGGCTGTGCACCGGGCGGTCCGGCGCGACGGTCCGGCCCATCGCCGCGAGCGCCTGCGCCGCTACTTCACCGCCGAAGAGCCGGTGCAACGGATCGGCCCCGCCGGGGTCGCGGAACACGCCCGGCGCCACGGGTTCCAGGTCGAGCCGCTCCAGGAGGTACTGCAGCGCCGGGCTCCTCATGCCGGCCCCGTCGCGAGGAGGGTGGCGGTGGCCGAGACGACGGGTTCACCGCCGGAGCCGGTGATCAGCTGGGTGACGTCGGTGAAGCGCAGCTCCCCGGCGCGGCCCGTTTTGGTGGTGCGGCCGGTGATCCAGTGCCGGGAACGCACGGTTTCACCGGCGACGAGCGGACGGTGGTAGGCGAACGTCTGTCCACCGTGGACGACGGGTCCGCTGCTGCGGGCCCAGCGCGCCGAGTCGGCCACGGGGTCCGGGCGCGCGGAGCCCGGGCCCGATTGCTCGTCGGGATACCAGCCGAGAGCCGGCAGTGCGAAGGCGAGCGTCGGGATGCCGGGCACCCCCGCCAGCCCGGCCTGGTCGGCGGCGAAGGCGTCGTACCAGAACGGCGCCCGCGCCCCGACCGCGCCGGCGAGCCGGGTGAGGACGCCGCGCTCGACGTGCAGCCGGTGGTCGGCGACGGGCGCGTCGGCGGGAATGGCAGGCGACGGCGGTCGGGACCCGAGGTCCGCTTCGACGGTCAGGGCGACGATGTCGCCGCAGGTGACGGTGATGTCGACGCCGCCGGGACGGGCCGCCGTGGCAGCGGCACCGGAGGCCCGGGTCGCCGTTCTCGCCGAGGCGGGAGCACCGGAACTGTCGGCGGGAACCGCCGTGGAGGCAAGCGCGCCGACCTCGCCGCCACGATCCGCTGCCGCGGCGATGCCGGGGCGGCGCGTCGTCGTCGCGGCGAGGGGCGTGTCGAGGTAGACCGGGGCGCGGAAGCGGGCGCGGCAGGCGCTGAGACCGGCCGGTCCGGCGTCGTCGGCGAGGTGGGCGAGAACGCGGCCGAGCGTCAGCATGCCGTGGGCCACGATGCCGGCGAATCCGGCGTCGCGGGCTGCGGGCGCGTCGTGGTGGATGGTGTTGAAGTCCAAGGCCGCGCCGGAGTATTGGACGAGGTCGGTGAGGGTGTAGGACCAGGGTTCGGTCACGGCGTGGCCTCCGGTTCGACGTGCGCCTCGACCGGTTCCCCGTCGCCGCAGCGCAGCCGCAGGTCCGGGCCGTCGACGGTGATGGAGACCGTCGAGCCGACCGGCACCGGTGCCCGGAAGCGCAGGGTCACCGCACCCGTGCTGCCGCTCGTCTGCAGGGTGTCGCAGGCGAGCGCGAACAGCAGGGAGCCGTGCACGATCGGGACGCCGAAGCGGGTCGTCGCGGCGTAGGCGGGGTCGAGGTGGAGTGGGTTGTGGTCGTCGACGACGTCGGCCCACGCGCAGATCTGCGCGGGGCCGAGCGGGAATTCGCTCATGCGGCGCCCGCCGGCCAGTCCACCACGAACCGCACTGACGCCACCGGCTCGCCGATCGCGGAACGCAGGTCGGTCACGATCGCCAGCCGGCGGCGGCCGGAGCGTTCACCGAGCACAGTGGACGAAATTCGCGCCTGCCAGCGGCCGTCGGCCGGCACCGCGCCCTGGGTCGTCTGCGAGATCTCGCGCAGCACGCCGCCCGGTGGCATGTCCCGGCCGCGCGTGTACGCGAGCCGTCCCACCACGGAAGCGAGCCCGGCCGGGGGGTCGTCGCCGGACCACCCGGTGACCGCGCAGTAGGCCGGCAGCAGTTCGGCGCCGACGTCGAGTCCGAGCCATTCGCCGTGGGTGTCGAGATCGCCGACGCACAGCAGCGCGCTCATCGGAACCGCGCGACGGCCGCCTGCACCGTCGGCCCCGTCGCCGAGGAAGCCTGCGCCCAGGACTCGAACTCCAGCGTGGCCTCGAAACCACCCGTGGACGCGAGCCCGACGGCCTTCTTGATGTCCCGCACCAGCGCCGGATCCGCGGCCGCCCACCGGTCCGCGTAGGCGATCGCGACGGCCACCGGATCGTCGGCCAGCTCCAGCGCGAGCCCGGCTCCCACCGCCGCCTCACCGCTGAGCGCTCCCCCGTCGAGCAGCAAGGCCAACGCCCGCTGCGCCCCGAGCACGTCGACCAGGAACCACGTGCAGCCGCCACCCGGATGCAGGCCGATCCGCGAGAACGTCGCCGCGAACGACGCGCGCGGCCCGGCGATCCGGACGTCGCACGCCAGCGCGAGGTTCAGCCCGGCGCCGACGGCGGCGCCCTGCACCGCGGCGACCGTCGGGATCGCGAGGTCGCGCAGGCGCAGGAAGCTGTCGTAGACCGTGTGCAGATCGCGCCGGATGTCCGGGACCGCGCGGTCCGTCTCACCGAACACCGCGGGCAGGTCCGCGCCGGCGCAGAACGCCTTGCCCGCACCGGTGACGACGAGCGCGCGGGCGTCGGCGTCGGCGGCCACGGTGGCGATCGCGTCGGTGAGGTCCTGGCACATCTGCCCGTCGAGGCAGTTGCGCCGGTCGGGGTCGGCGAGCGTGAGCGTCCAGCGCCCGTCCTTGTTCTCGAGGTCGACCTTGCTCGTCATCGGTCCTCCGCTTCGGAAAGGTCCTCGGTCACCCAGTCCCACACCGCGTCCGGGCCGAGCCGGGTGAGCCGCTCGCCGAGCAGGCGCGCCCAGTACCGCTCGCCGCCGAACTCGTCGCGCCACGACCAGAGCCGGCGGGTGGCGAGGTGCAGCGGGTGCTCCCGGGTCACGCCCATGGCGCCGTGCAGCTGGTGCGCGCCGCGGGCGACCTCGGTGGCCGCGGCCGCTGTGATCACCACGGCCGCCGCCACCCGGTCGAGGTCGCCGCTCGCCGCGACGGCCGAGGCGACCGCAGTGCGCGCGAGCGTCAGCTGCGACTCCATCCGCGCGAGCGTCGCGCCGACGGCCTGGAACTTGATGAGCGGCCGGCCGAACTGCTCGCGAACCGTCACGTGCGCCACGGTGTGGGCGACCGCCGTTTCCAGCGCTCCCACCGTCGCCGCGGCCTGCAGCAGCGCGCCGGTCGCGGCGAGCGACTCCGGCACCTCGCCGATCCGCTCGACCGCGGCGTTGTCGAACCGAACGGAATCACGCGGCTCGCCGGCGAGGTTCGCGCCCGGTACGACGGTCACCCCGGGTGCGCCGGCCGCGACGACGACCAGCACCTGTTTCCCGTCCGCGTCGCGGGCCGGCGCGACGAACCGCTCGGCCGCGCGGGCCCAATGCACCCGGCTCGCGGTGCCCGACAGCTCGGTGCCGGCCAGCTTCAGGCCGTCGCCGGAAGGGGGCAGCACGACGGCCGCGGGGCCTGCCGGCACCGTGTGGCCGGCCGTCGCGAGCACCAGGCCGGCCCACGCCGTTTCCAGCAGCGGCAGCGCGACCGTGTGCCGGCCGGCCGCCTCGACGAACTCGGCCAGCTCCGCCAGGCCGCCGCCGGACCCGCCGAGTTCTTCCGGCGTCCCGACACCGGGCCAGCCGAGGTCGCTGACGGTGGCCCACACCGGTGGCAGGCTGCCGTCGGGGTCACCACCGTGGCCGCTCAGCACGTCGTCGGCGACGGCGCGCAGTCCCGACTGGTCGGCCGGGCGGCCCGCAGCAGCGGCTGAGCGGGCGATGATCGTGCGCAGCACTTCCGTGGTGCCGCCGCGGATCGTGAACCCGGGTGCGGCGAGCACGCCCTGCGCGAGCAGACCCGCTTCACCCTCGGCGAAGGGGTCCGGTTCGACTTCGAGGACCGCGCGGGCCAGTTCGTTGACGTCGCCCTCGAAGAGGGTGCCGAGATCCTTCAGCACCGCCGCCTGCTGCACGGGCGCGGCGCCGCCGTCGATGGCGATCGCCACCCACCACGCGAGCTGCCGCAACGTCGCCAACCGGGCGAGTGCTTCGCCGATGCGCACCGCCGCGTCCGGGGCCGGCGTCGTGGTGTGGGCGACGACGGCGGCGAGCAGCGGGTAGGTGCTCAGCACGCGTTCCATGCCGCCGCGCTCGAACGCGAGCTGCTCCGTGACCTGCTGCCACCCGTTCCCGGGCTCGCCGAGCACGTGGTCGGCGGGCACGAAGACGTCGTCGAACACGACCTCGTTGAAGTGGTGGTCGCCGCGCAGGTCGAAGATCGGCCGGATGTCCACGCCCGCGGACGAGAGGTCGACGATGAACTCGCTGAGCCCTTCGTGCTTCGAACCGCTCGCATCGGTGCGCGCGAGCACGTACGCGTGAGTCGCGCGATGGGCGTGGCTGGTCCAGATCTTGCGGCCGCGCACCCGCCAGCCGCCGAGCACCGGCCCGGCCACGGTGTGCACGGACGCGAGGTCCGAGCCGGACTCGGTCTCGCTCATGCCCAGGCAGAACGACACGTCACCGCGGATGATCAGCGGCAGGTAGGTCTTCTGCAGCTCAGGCGAGCCGTAACGGAGGATGGCCGGGCCGATCTGCCGGTCGCCCATCCAGTGCGCGGCCACGGGCGCGCCGGCGCGCAGCAGCTCTTCGGTCACCACCAGCCGCGCGAGGTTCGACCGGTCGCCACCGCCGAACTCGGCCGGCCACGTCATGCCGACCCAGCCGCGCGCGGCCAGCTCCCGGCTGAACTCCGGGTCGTGCCCGCGCAGCCAGGCGTCGCACTTCGGGACGAACCGACCCTGTTCCTGCCATTCCCGGGCAAACGCGCGGACCTGCGCCCGCAGTGTCGTCAAATCCGTCGTCAGGTCTTCGGTCAACGCAGCACCTCCAGTTCAGCGTGGGCCCGGCGAGCCACCGCGTACCCACGCCCAGCAGCTTCGGCCAGAACTCCCGCTGCCGCACGGCGTTCCTCCGGCGAGACTTCGGTACCCGGTTCCGGCGAGGAGACGTCGACGCCCAGTCCTCGCAGGTGGGTGACGAAGTCGTCGGCGCCGGGCACCTGCGCGGCCAGCTCCTCGAGCCGCGGCTGCGCGCCGAGCCGGACGCTGCCCCAGCGCGCGTGCATCCGGACCAGCGAGTGCGGCCCGGGCGCGGCGGTCACGTGCTCGACCCGGTCCTGGATCCGGCGCAGGTCGCTGCCGCCGTGCAGCCACACGAGCTCCCGGGCCGCCGCGGCGACGTCCGGCGCCCCGCCGCCGCCCGGCAGCCGCACGGACGGCTTCTCCCGCGGACCGAGCAACGAGGAGTTGACGCGGCCGAGGACGTCGATGTTGCTCGCGTCCAGCACGACCCGGTCGAACCGGCGGGCCATCCCCAGCAGCACGTCCGACGTGGTGGCCCGCCAGCCCAGCGCGTTGGCATAAGCCGGGTAGTCGGTGGTGCTCGTCGGTACCGCCGTCCCGGCCTCCCAGCACCCGGCACCGGCTTCGAAGACCTGGACGAAGGATTCGCCGTCGAGCGCGTGGGCGAGCTGACCGGCCAGCACCGGCCAGTGGAAGCCGGTGAACACCCAGCCACCCCGGCGGAACTCCCGGGCGGCGCGGACGAGGAAGTCGACGGTGGGCGTGGTCACGAAACCACCTCCTCGACGACGAGAACCTCGTCCGCCAGCCACTCCTGGAACCCTTCCGGAGTCCGCGACTGCGCGGCGTAACGCTCGTACGCCTCGACGTCCCGCTCGTAGCGGCCGACCGTGCCGTCGGGCGCAACCGCGCCGGGCACTCGCGCGAACGCGTCCACGAGCAGACCCGGGATGGTCACGCCCAGCGCACGCACCTGCCCGGCGGGAACGACGTCCTCGGCGACGAGCACCACGCGCTGTGCCGCCTGCGCGGCCAGCAGCACCTCGCCCAGCGGTCCGCGGATGTGGCCGTTGCCCTCGGCGTCGACCACGTCGACGTGGATGAACGCGACGTCCGGCCGCTCGGCGCGCACCACCGTGGTGCTGCCGAACGGACTGTCCACAGTGGCCAGCAGCCCACCGGTCCAGTCCTCGTCGGTGTACCCGGTCCCGGGCAGTCCCGTGACGGGCAGGAACGGCACCCCGTGCGCGCCGGCGGTCAGCGCGCTGCTGAACAGGCCGAGGCTCAGCTCGTGCAACTCGACCGTGCCGGCGCCCGACTCGGCCAGCCGGCGGAAGTTCCAGGCCGGGGCCGGGCCGACGGGGCTCCAGCAATGCCCGAACGTCGCCGAGCGCAGCACACCCGCGCCGAGGAGCTGGTCGAGCAGCAAGCCACCCGAGCCGATCACCGCGTCGAGGTCGCGTAGCCCTTGGCGGATCAGCTCGTGGCCGACGCTGAACAGCTGCGCGCCGAAGTTGCCGAGATACACGCGCGTGCCCGGACGGACGTGGGTCCGCACGGCCTCGGCCAATGAGGTCGGTTCCGTCACCGGTACGCCTCCGGCAGCATGTGCAGGCCCGCCCCGAGGTGCGCGCCGCCGTCGATCTGCAGCAGCTGGCCGGTCATCAACGCACCGGCGGGGCTGGCGAGGAACGCGACGAGCTCCGCGACGTCGGCCGTCGGCGTCGGCTGCTGCATGGGCGTGGCCTTGTGCACGAGGTTGCCCAGCACGTGCTCGCTGGCCTCGTCGTTCAACGCGTGGGTCAGGACGGTGCCCGGGCCGACGCAGTTGATGCGGATGCCGTCGGTGGCCCACTCCAGCGCGAGGGTGCGGGTCAGGCCGAGCACGCCCGCGCGGGCGGCGATCGAATGCGCCATGCCCATCCCGCCACGCTCCACACCGGACAGTGAGAGGTTCACGACGCTGCCCCGCGTGCGCGCCAGATACGGGTGCGCCGCCTTGGTCAGGTGGAAGATGCTCGTGAGGTTGAGGTCCAGCACGGAGTTCCACCCGTTGACCGAGATGTCCAGCGCCTTGGCGAAGAACTGGCCGCCGGCGTTGTTCACCAGCAGGCCGAGCCCGCGGCTCTCGCCGACCTCGACGAGCGCCGCCGCGGCGGCTTCCGTGTCGCGGACGTCGCACACGCGGTGGTCGTAGCCGCCCGGGCCGTCGAGCAGATCGCCGGTCTCCTTGAGCGAGTCCTCGTGGCGCCCGAGCCCGGTGACGTGGGCGCCGAGCTGCACGAGCCGCTGCGTGACGGCCCGGCCGATCCCGCTGCCGGCCCCGGTGACCAGCGCGGACAGGCCGTCGAGCGTGCCGCTCGCCAGGACCCGGGGTTCGGTGGTGGCTGCTGTCATCGCGCTGTCTCCTTGGGATTCGCGGTGGCGTGCTCGGGACGCGCGGGGGCGGGCCGGCGGCGCGGCCGGTGCCCGGAGAACGAGACGGGGTACTGCGGCACGGCCTCACCGCCGGCTTCGCGGGCGACGACCGCGCCCGGCCGCTCGGCCGTGGTCGCGGTCAGCGCCCCGACGGGGTCGCGCACGGGCCCGGCCGGGATGCCGAGCTCCTGCATCCGTTCGCAGACCTCGGCGACGGTGTGCCGAAGGGTCCAGTCTTCGACGGCGGCGTCGAACCGGGCGCGGTCGGCCAGCCGCTGCCGCGCGGTGGCGTCCGGGCCGGCCGCTGTGCCGAGAAGCGGCCGCAGCAGCGCCCAGTGTTTGTCCAGCCCGGCGTAGACGTAGCAGAAGCCGTCGCGGCAGGAGTACACATTCGACGGTGCCGTGGCGGCGTCGCGGTTGCCCTGCCCCGCGGTGAAAGCGGCGTCGTCGGCGGCGAGCAGCGATGCCGGGCCGGCGAGCGAGGCCATCGCGACCTCGATCATCGGCACATCGATCTCCAGCGCCGGTGCGCGTTGCGGGTCGAGGAGGGCCATCGCGGTCGCCGTGGCGGCGTGCAGGCCGCTGAACACGTCGGTCGGGTAGCCGGCCGCGATGCTCGGGCGGCCGTCCTCATCGGCGTTCAGCACGGCGAACCCGCTCACCGCCTGGGCGATCGAGTCGAAGCACGTGCGCGGGTCGTCGGCGCCGTAGGCACTGACCACGGTCACGACGAGACCGGGGTGCTGCGCGTGCAGCGACGCGGCGTCGAGCCGCAGCCGTTCCCGGGTGCGGCGGCCGAAGTTGAGCACCACGGCGTCGGCACCGGCGAGCAGTTCGTCGAGGCGAAGCCGGTCCGCCGGGTCGCGCAGGTCGAGCGCGACGGACGACTTCCCCGTGTTGTAGGCGCGGAAGTAGCTGCTGCCGAAGCGGCTGCCCGCCAGCTCCCGCGACGGGTCGCCGCCGGGTGGCTCGACCTTGACGACGTCGGCGCCGTAGTCGGCGAGCACCTGCCCGCACACCGCGCCGGCGATGTACTGGCTCAGGTCGATCACCCGACGGCCACGCAAGGGCTGCGGCGTACTCACCGCCGCGCTCCCGCCGCCTGCCGCCGCAGCAACTGCGCCGGCCGGTAGCGCGGATCGCCCGTGAGGTCGGCCATCGACCGCAGCGCCTCGTACACCGCGGGCGCGCCGGCGAGCTGCAGTGTCTCGAACGGGCCGCGCGGGTGGTTCATGCCGAGGGTCAGGGCCACGTCGACGTCTCCGGCCGACGCGGTTCCTTCCTCGACCAGCCCGGCCGCCTCGTTGACCATGGAGCAGGCCAGCCGGTCGACCACGAGCCCCGGCAGGGCCGGGACTTCGACCGAGGCCGCGCCGACGGCGTCCACAACGGCGGTGACCGCCGGGGTCGGCGCCACCTTCGCGACGTCGTCGCGCACCACCTCGGCGAACACGTCACCGGCGGGTGCGCGGTGCAGGCGCAGCCAGCCGACGCCGGCGGGCAGCACGTCGAGCCAGTGTCCGTCGGAGCTGTCCACCACCACCTCGCCCGCCGCGGCCAGCTCCCGCACGGCGGCGACGTCGCCCTCACCCGGCCGGCTGTGGCAGTGGTACACCGTGATCGTCCGGGAGCCCGCCGTCGCCGGCAGGCCGCCGGCGTCCGGGCCCGCGCTGACGAGCCGCACGTCCGCACCCTCGGAGCCGGCCTCGCGCCGCAGGTGAGCGATCGCGGCCCGCGGTTTTTCCGTTGCGTAGTCGTAGAAGCCGCGGCCGGCCGCTCGGCCGGTGAAGCCGCTGCGCACCAAGGACCGGGCCAGCGGGATCGGCCGGTAGCGGGGGTCGCCGAACTCGCGCAGCGCCGTCTCGGACGAGCCGAGGTGCGTGTGCAGGCCGGTGAAGTCCAGCAGCGTCAACGGTCCCATCGGGTGGCCGAGACCTCCGGACGCGGCGGCGTCCACCACACCCGCCGGCACGCCTTGCGTGACGAGCAGCTGCGCTTCGTAGTACAGGGGCCGGCACACGCGGTTGACGATGAAGTTCGGCGAGTCCCGGCACACCACCGCGGTCTTGCCGAGCGCTTCGGCCAGCCCGCGGGCCTGCTCGGCCACGGCCTCGCTCGTCCCGCCGCCCACGATCACCTCGACGAGCCGCATCTTGGTGGCGGGGTTGAAGAAGTGCATGCCGACGACCCGAGCCGGGTCACCGAACGCCTTGCCCATCTCCCCCACGGACAGCGAGGACGTGTTCGACGCGACCAGCAGGTCGGCGCGCCCGAGCGTGGCGACTTCGGCGAGCAGCACCCGCTTCACGCCCATGTCCTCCACGACCGCCTCGAGGAACACGTCCGCGTCCGGCACCGCCTCGGCGAGCGTGGCGCCCGAGATCGACGACACGGTTTCGCCCGCGGACTCGGCTTCGGCCCGGATCTTCGCCAGCCCTGCCTCGGTCAGCTCCGGCGAGACGTCGACCACGCGCACGTCCGCCCCGGCGCGGTCGAAGACGCGGCTGATGTCGCGGCCCATCGGCCCGAGGCCCGCGACGACGACCTTCAGCCCGGCGAGATCACTCACGCCGCCACCGCCTCGATCACCGCGGCGACGCCCATCCCGCCACCGACGCACAGGCTGGCCACGCCGAGCCGCGCGCCGCGGCGCTCCAGCTCGGACAGCAGCGTCACCACGAGCCGCAGCCCGCTCTGCCCGGTCGGGTGGCCCAGCGCGATGCCACCGCCGTTGACGTTCACCCGGTCCTCGTCGAGCTTGAGCTCGCGGACGTTCTGCACGATCTGCGCGGCGAAAGCCTCGTTGATCTCGAACAGGTCGATGTCGCTTGTGGACAGTCCGGCCGAGGCGAGCGCCGCCGGGATCGCCGCCGTGGGGCCGACGCCCATCATGCTCGGGTCGACCCCGACGGCCGCGAAGGACAGGATCCGCGCCCGCGGCTTCAGGCCGTGCCGTTCGACTGCGTCGCCACTGGCCACGACGATGCCGGCGGCGCCGTCGGCCATCTGGCTGGAGTTGCCGGCGGTCACCGTGCCGTCCTGCTCGAAAGAAGCGCGCAGTTTCGCGAGCCGCTCGAGGCTGGTGTCGCGCCGGTAGGTCTCGTCCGTGGCGAGCGAACCGTTCTCGCTCTCGACCGCCACGACCTGACCTTCGAACCGGCCCTCGTCCCACGCCCGCATCACACGTTCGTGGCTGCGGGCCGACCATTCGTCCTGCGCGGCCCGCGAGATCCCGAACTCGCGCGACACCTTTTCCGCCGTCTGCCCCATGTTCATGCCGCAGATCGGGTCGGTGCCGCCGTCGCGCCAGCCGTCGGCGAGCGTGATGTCGCCGCGGCGAGTGCCCTCCCAGCGCAGCGTGTACGGCGCGATGAACGGCATCGTGCTCATGCTCTCGACCGCGATCGCGAGCGCCACGTCGGCGCTGCCCCCGAGCACCGACTGGTGGGCCAGCTGCATGGTCTTCAGGCCCGAAGCGCACGCCATGTTGATGGTCTGCGCCGGCACCCGCTGCGCCACCCCGGCGCGCAGCGCGACCTGGCGGCCCGGATTGGGACCGTTGCCCGCCTGCCGGCAGTTGCTCACCACCGCTTCGTCGACGGCGTCGGCCGGCACCCCGGCCCGCTCCAGCGCCGCCGCGCCCGCGATACCGCCGAGCTCGACCGTGCGCACGTCGCGCAACGCACCGCCGTAGCGCCCGTTCGGTGTGCGGACGCCCCCCACCAGAAACACTTCCCTGCTCATCTTCCGCCTCTCGTCGCGTGGGTCCGGAAAAGTCGGGTTCGTCAGCCGGCGCGCACCACCCGCTTGGTCTTGTGCGTGCTGCGCGGCAAGGTGCCTTCGGGCACCGGCTCGGCGACGCAGCGCACGGTCAGCTCCGCACGCACCGCCGCGGCGAGCCGGGAGCCGAAGTCCTCGGGCACGCCCTGCTCGACCTCGACCCGCAGCTTGATGCCGGTCAGGTACCCGGTGGCGGGGTCGGTGACGTCCTCGTCGAGCACGATCAGGTACTCCCCCGTGGTGCCCGCGGTCCGCCGCACCACCTGCTCGACGGCACTCGGGAAGAGGTTCACGCCGCGTACCACGAGCATGTCGTCGGCCCGGCCGACCACTCCGCCGGCCAGCCGCCCGTGGGTGCGCCCGCAGCCGCAGCGCGCGTTGTCGCGCACCACGATGTCGCCCGTCCACCACCGCACCAGCGGCGTGGCCTGCTTGTCGAGGTGCGTGAGCACGAGCGCGCCGGGCGTGCCGTCCGGCACCGGCTCGTGCGTCTCGGGGTCCACGATCTCCGCGTACGCGAAGTCCTCGACGAGATGCCCGCCCGCCTGTTCCTCGCACTCCCACGCGATCGGCTGGAACTCGAGGCTGCCGTAGCCGTCGAAGCACTTGGCGCCCCACCTGCGTTCGATGTGCGCACGGGTCGCGGGCACGCAGGCGCCGGGCTCGCCACCGACCTGGATGCGGCTCACGGCCGAGCCCGTCAGCGGTGTGCCCTTTGCCTCCGCGGCCTCCGCCAGGTGCAGGATGAACGACGGTGTGCCGCTGATCGCCGTGGTGCCGTAGCGAAACATCGTCTCGATCTGCCGCTCGGTCTCGCTCGACCCGCCAGGCAGCACCGTCGCCCCGAGCCGCTCGTAGCCTGCCGTCGCGCCCAGACCGCCGACGAACCACGCGTAGCCGAACAGGCACTGGTACACGTCGTGGTCGCGCACGCCCTGCGCGTACCCGGTGCGCGCGTAGAGGTCGGCCCACCTCGTGAGGTCCGCCGCCGACCAGCACACCGGGGTCGGCCTGCCGGTGGTGCCGGAGGAGAAGTGCACCCGGCGCACGTCGCGCGGATCGGCCGTCACGTTGGTGCCCCACGGCGCCGCGGAGTCGAGGTCGGCGACGTAGTCCGCCTTCGTGACCACCGGCAACCGCCGCAGGTCCTCGAGCGTGCGCACGTCGCCCGGTTCGAACCCGAGCTCGCGCCACTTCGCGCGGTAGAAGTCGCTGTGCGCCCCCACGTACTCGAGCTGCTTGCGCAGCGCGGCCAGCTGCAGTTCGCGGAGCTGCTCCAGGGGCGAGGTCTCGACCTCGCTCCAGTAGCGGTCGGAGTACGGGCGGACGGTGGTCGGAGAAGTCATGTTCTGCTCCTGCGCAGGCCGTTGACGATGAAGTCGGCGTACTCGTTGGCCACCCGCTGCACGGATGCGTAGTCCCCGCGCTCGGGGTCGTACCAGAGGCTGATCCAGTTGAGGGCACCCAGCGCCGGCTTCGTGGCCAGCCGGGGATCGACGTCGCGGAACAGGCCTTCGCGCTTGCCCTCGTCGATCACGTCGGCGAACATCTGCTCGTACTCGTCCCGCAGGGCGATCACCTTCTGGTACGCCTCGCGGTGAGCCTGGTTCTCCTGCAGGCGGTGCATCTCCACCGCCTGCACGGCCACCCGCTGGAACGAGTTGCGGGTCATCATCAGCCCGGCGTGGTGGTGCACCATGCGCCACAGCCGGTCGGCGCTCGAGATGTCCGTGGTCGCCGCGATGGGCGCCACCCCGGCGATCATCTCCTCCATGCCGGTCTGGACCACGTCGAGGAAGATGTCCGCTTTGGTGCGGTAGTAGTGGTAGACGCGGCCCTTGGTCGCGCCGAGCAGCTCGGCGATGCCGTCGATCGTGGTCGCCTCGTACCCGGTCCGGGTGAAGGCGAGCGCCGCGGCCTCGAGGATCTCCCGGGGCCCCGGCCCGGTCCCGGATCGGGACGTCCTGCCGGTCATGCGGCGGCCCCGGCGGGCACGAAGGCCAGCGGGCGGATCGGTGATCCGGTGCCACCGCGGATGGACAAGGGCGAGGCGGTGAAGAAGAAGTCCCAGACCTCGTCTTCGGCGATTGTCGAAAGGTTCATGGCCTCCATGATCGGCACCCCGTGGTCGAGGAGCAGATGGCAGTGCACCTGAAGCGTCGGATTCGGCATCCGCTCGTAGGCCACGGTGTCGCAGCCACTGGCCACGACGCCGTGGTCGGTGAGCCACTGCGCACCCGAGAGCACCACGCCGGGAGCGCCGGTGCTGGTGCCGAGGAAGGCCGCGTTGTCCTCCCACAGACCGTCCCAACCGGTGCGCACGAGCACGACCGAACCCGGCTGTGGCACCGGCTTGTCGGCGAACCACCGCTCGAACAGGTCCGCGTCCACGCCGTCCTCGGGCGTGAGCGGCCGCCCGAGCGCACGCGTGGCGTCGACCAGGTGACCGCGGCCGGCCATCGGCGCGAGCTCGTGCACGGAGACTTCGAGCATGCCCTCGGGGTAGGTCTGGTTGGAGACGATGTCGACGCCGCCGTAGACCTTGCCGAGCTTCGAGACGTGCGCCAGCCCGTCGACGTGCGTGCCGACGTGCCCGCCGGTGGTGATCATCTCGGCCGCCGCGGAGACGTCGTCCGGGTACATCACCTCGCCGTGGCGCTTGGTCAGCGAGAAGCTGTACGGCGGGTGGTTCGGGTGGTGCGGCACCCCGGTGTAGAGCTGCTGCGCCAGGTCGTAGACCTTGAACCGGCCCGCCGGCGGGAAGTCGACCCGCTGTTCCCAGGAAGCGCTCACTTCGCGGCCCCGAGTGCCCCGGCCTTGAGCGCCTCCGCCTTGATGGCACGGCCGAGCACCAGCCGCTGGATCTCCGAGGTGCCCTCGTAGATCTCGAGGATCCGCTGGTCCCGGTAGAGCCGCTCGGCCGGGCAAGGCTTGCAGTAGCCGGCGCCGCCGAAGACCTGCACGGCGGTGTCGACCGCGCGGTGGGCGGCTTCGCTCGCATCGAGCTTGGCCATCGCGCCCAGGATCGAGACGTCGCCTCCTTCCTGGTAGGTGCAGGCGGCGCGATGGGTGATCATCCGGGCCGCGGTGAGGCGGGTGGCGACGTCGGCGAGCGGGAACGAGATGCCCTGGTTGTCGATGATCGGCGTGCCGAATGTCTGCCGCCGGGCCGCTTCGCGCGACCCGACGTCGTAGCCGGCGAGGCCGACGCCGATCGACTGCGCCGCCACGGTGATACGGCCGGCGTTGAGCGTGAGCATCGCGAGCTTCATGCCCTTGTTGAGCTCGCCGAGCATCGCGTCGTCGCCGACGACCGTGTCGAGCTTCAGGTTGCTCGTCTGCGTGCCGCGGATGCCCATCTTGTCTTCAAGGTGGTCGATGACCACTCCGTCGGAGTCCTTGTCCACCATGAACGCCGTCATGCCGCGGGTTCCGGCTTCGGGGTCGGTCAGCGCGAACACGACGTAGTGCTGCGACGCGCCGCCGTTGCCGATGAAGATCTTCTCGCCGCGGATCCGCCAGCCGTCCCTCTCGCGGACGGCTGTCGTCCTGATGCGCGCGGCGTCGCTGCCCGCACCCTCCTCGGTGAGCGCGAAGCTGACCGCCTGGCCGCTCGCGAGGCCACCCAGGTAGCGGCGGCGCTGCTCGTCGGTGCCGGCCAACACCACCGGGGTGCCGCCGAGCGCGTAAGCGGTGAGGATGGCGCCGGTCGACGCGCAGGTCCGCGACACCTCTTCGATCACGGCGCAGACCACGTCGAAGCTCGCGCCCTGGCCGCCGTACTCGGTGCCGATGAAGAGGCCGGCGAGGCCGGACTCGACGAGGACCTGCACGCTCTCCCACGGGTAGCGCTGCTCGCGGTCGAGCTCCTCGGCCAGCGGCGCGAAGTGCTCCGCGGACAGCTTGCGGGCGAGTTCCCGCCACTGCTGACCTTCCGGGCTCAGCGGCGGCTCCCAGATCACGGACACGGTCGGGCTCCCATCATTCGTCGGCGGCAGCGGTGGCTGCCGGAGAGGCTTCGGCCGCCGGGTGGCGGCGGCGCACCAGCAGGCGCCCCAGCCCCGCGAAACCGTTGGGCGACACCAACAGCACGAGAGCGAGGACGCCGCCGAGGACGATCTTGTCGACATCACCGCCGAACGAGGCGAGCTGCTGCTGCGCGGTGATCAGCGCGGCCCCGATGAGCGGGCCGAGCAGCTGACGGCGGCCCGGCAGGATCACGGCGGTGAGCATGAACAGCAGGAACGACGCCGACAGCAGGTCGGGGCTGACGTAGCTGCGCTGGAACGCATACAGCCAGCCGGCGAGCGCGCTGATCGGCGCCGACACGACGAACACCAGCACGCGCGTGCGGCGCACGTCGACACCCATCGTGGTCGCCAGGCCCGGGTTCATCTGGGTCATGAGGGCGTTGGCCCCGAGCCGGGACCGGCGGAACCGCGCGATGAAGAAGATCACGAGCACGAGCAGGACGTAGGCGATCGGCCAGATGTCCACGTCGGTCCGGGCGACGTAGCTGCCGCCGATCGCCGGCAGCGTGAGCAACGGGACGCCGACGATGCCGTCGGACCCGCCGAGACCACCCACATTGGACACCACGGTGAGCCCGATGATCGCGGTCGCGTACGTCACGAGCGAGAACACGAACTCCCGCGTGCGCAACGTCGCCAGGCCCACGAGCAGGGCCAGCAGCGCCGCGATCGCCAGGGACACCAGCAGCGACGGCAGCGGCCCCCAGCCGGACTTCACCGTGAAGTACGCCGTGGCGTAGGCGCCTGCCGCCCAGAAGAGCGTGTGCCCGAGGCTCACCTCGCCGAGGTAGGACAGCACCACGTCGGCGCCGTAGGACATCATGGCGAAGATCGCCACGAGCACACACGTCGTGTAGATGCGGGTGGAGCCGCCGAGCAGGGTGGGCAGCAGGAACCCCGCCACGGCCAGCACCAGCCAGCCGGCGACGCGGGCGCTCGGACCCAGCCGCCGCGGACTTCCCGCGGCACCACCGGGGTTCGTGGTCCCCGCCGGGGCCCGCCCGGCGTGCACTGTGTTCGTCATCGGGCGGTCAACCCCTGAGGTCGGACGATCAGGACCACGAGCAGCACGGCGAAGGCCGCAGCCGTGGAGAAGGCCGGCGAGACGTAGGCGCCGAAGAACGCGGTGAACACCCCGAGCCCCAAGCCCACGAACAGGCCGCCGGTCAGGTTGCCGATGCCGGCGAGCACCACCACGAGGAACGTGATCACCAGTTGGTCGAAGCCGATCGAGGTGAGGATCGGGCTGCGCGGCGCCACCACCGCGCCGGCGAGCGCGGCGCACGCGGCGGAGAACACGAACACACCCAGGTACACCTTGGCCGCGTCGATGCCGTACAGCTGCGCCAGCTTCGGGTCTTCCGCGACACCACGCACGAGGCGCCCGATGTTGGTGCGCCCGAGCACGAACCACGTGACGCCGTAGAGCGCGAAGGCCAGGATCACGATCAGCAGGTCCTGCCCGGTGAAGCGCGCCGAGCCGATCGACATCCCCGCGTTCTGGAACGGGCTGTCGATGACCTGCGGGTTGCCGCCGAACAGCAGCGAACCGCCGCCTTCGAGCAGGTAGCCGAACGCGAGCGTCACCAGCATCAGGCTGACGATGTTCTGGTCGAGCGTGAGCCGCCGCATCAGCAGCTGCATGATCCCGCCGAGCACCGCGACCGCGACCACGGCGACCGGGATCGCCGCCAGGTAGGGCAGCCCGGCCTTCGTGATCACCAGGAAGGTGAGGAACGCGCCGATCATGTACAGCTGGCCGTGGGCGAAGTTCACCAGGCGAGCGGCGCCGAGCAGCACGGTCCAGCCGACCGCGAGCAGGGCGTAGCCGGCGCCCAGGGCGAGGCCGTTGACGAGTTGCGCGAGGATCACGACCGGCCCAGCCTTCCCAGGTAGGCGGAGACGATGCGCTCGTCGTCCCGCATCTCGGTGCACGGCCCCGTGCCGACGACCTGCCCCTGTTCCAGCAGGTACAACCGGTCCGCGACCTCAAGCGTCGCGCGCACGTTCTGTTCGACCAGTAGCACCGACAACCCGCTCGTGACGAGCTCCCGGATGTGTTCGAGCACCTCGACGACGAGCCGCGGGGCGAGCCCGACGGACGGCTCGTCGAGGATGAGCAGCCGCGGCGCCGCGCGCAGCGCCCGCCCGATGGCCACCATCTGCCGCTCGCCGCCGCTCAACGTCGAACAGCGTGCGTGCGCCCGGGCGGGCAGCTGCGGGAACACGTCGTAGACGTCCGAGACCTCGTATCGCCGGCCGGAAGCGTCGCGCGGCGGCCGGACCATCCGCAGGTTCTCCTCCACCGTCATGCGTTCGAACACGCTCTTGCCCTCGGGCACGAGCACCACACCGAGCTTGGTGCGCTTGTGCGCCGGCAGCGTGGCGATGTCGCGGCCGCCGAGGCGGATCGCGCCCGTGGCGCTCGCCTTGCCCCGCGACCACCCGGCGACGGCGTTGACCAGGGTGCTCTTGCCCGCGCCGTTGGCACCGGCCACGGCGACGAGCTCCCCGTCGGCGACGGTCAGGTCCACCCCGGCCAGTGCGGTGCTGCGCCCGTAGCGCACGCGCAGGTCGTCGACTTCCAGCAGCGCCGTCATGCCGGCCTGCCCAGGTACGCTTCGAGCACAGCGGGGTCGCGCTGCACGGCTTCCGGCTCGCCGTAGGCGATCGGCTCACCGCGGTCGATCACCAGGAGCCGGTCGACGATCTCCATCACCAGGTCCATGTGGTGCTCGATGAGCACCACGGCGAGCCCGCGGTCACGCAGCTGCAGCAGCAGTTCCGCGAGGTTGTGCATGTCCTCGCCGCCGACGCCGGCCGCCGGTTCGTCGACGAGCAGCACCCGGGCTCCCGCGCCGTAGGCGAACACGATCGACAGGCACCGCTGCAGCCCGTACGGGATGTTGTCGGGGAACATCCCGTGGTAGCGCGCCGGGATCCCGAAGTCCGTGAGCAGGTCCGCGGCCGCCTTGCGGGTGCGGGACCGCTGCTTCGCCTCGCGCCACGGCGTGAAGACGCTGCCGGCGAGCGGCACCCCGTTCTCCACCGCGAACGTGGCGGCCGCGTTGTCCAGCACGGACAGTCCACTGTAGAAGGAGTTCTGCTGGAAAGTGCGGCGCAGACCGCGCCGCGAGAGCCGGTGCGTGGGCACGGAATCGACGTTCGAGCCGTACAGCTCGACGGTGCCGGTGCGGCGCACGGTGTTGGTCACCGCCGCGAAGCTCGAGCTCTTGCCCGCGCCGTTGGGCCCGATGATGCCGAGGATCTCGCCGTCGGACACCGTCCAGGACACGTCGCTCAGCGCCCGCAGGCTGCCGTAGTGCACGCAGAGGTCCGCCACCCGCAGTGCGGGGACTTCCGAGTCCGGTGAGGGCATCGGCCTCACTGCTCCCAGATGGCGTCGGGGATCGGGATCTCGTCGAGCACAGCCACCTTGCCGCCCTTGACGGTGAAGGCGTACACCTTCGTCTTGAGCTGGCCCTCGGCGGTGAAGGAGACGTCGCCGAGGACGGTCCCGGTGAAGCTCTGGCCGTGGATGGCGGCCGCGACCTTTTCGCGGTCGGTGCCGCCGGCCTTCTCGACCGCTTTCGCCCACACGTCCACGCTTTCGGCCCCGAGCGCGGCGTATTTGTCGGGCAGCTGCCCGGTCTTCGCGGAGAAGGCCTTCACGAACTCGGTGTTGACCTGGTTGGCGTTGAAGGGCGCCACATCGGGGAAGTACAGGTCCGCCGACAGCAGCCCGTCGACCTTCGCGCCACCGGCCAGGCCGACGACCTTCGGCGACACCGTGCCCAGCGCGGCGAAATGGGGTGCCTTCATGCCGGATTCCGCGTACTGGTCCGCGAGCGCCGGCATGCCGGAGGACTCGGCGGCGTTGGCGGAGAAGACCACGTCGGGGCCGGCGCCGGCCAGCTGGGACAGCGGCACGCGGAAATCGGTTCCCGCGTAGTCGAACTTCTGCTGGCTGACCACCTGGATACCTTCGGCCTGCAGCTGCTTGCCGAGGAACGAGCCGGCGTCGTTGCCGTAGGCGTCGTTCTCCAGCAGCATCGCCACGCGCTTGGCCTTGAGATCCTTCGCGAGGTACTGGGCCGCGGCGTAGGCACCGGCCGCGTTGCCCGCGTTCATCCGCACCGCGTCGGGATCCGCGTGGCCGATGATCGACGCGTTCTGCGGGATCGAGGTGATGTTGAGGACGCCGCCGCGCACCAGTACCGGCTGGATGGCGAGCGTGACGGGGCTGTTCCAGCCGCCCATGACGACCGCGACCCCGTCGTTGACCATCGAGGTGGCGGCGCTGACCCCTGTGGCCGGGTCGCTCTTGTCGTCCTTCGAAACGATCTCCAGCTGCCTGCCGCTCACGCCCCCGGCCTTGTTGATCAGGTCCGCCTTGGTGGTGATCGCGTCGAGCACGTCCTTGCCGTTGGGGCCGGCGGGGCCGCTCAGCGGCACGATGACGCCGATCTTGATCGGACCGGACCCGCTGTCGCCCGCGCTGGGTGAGGACGAGCTCGCGCCCGTGTTCGCGCAGCCGGCCAGCAGGACCGCCAGGCCCAGAACGGGGAACAACCTTGTCCGTTTCACGCCAGCCTCCAGCTTCGACCTCGTTGTCGCCATACTTCAGCGTATGTCGAGCAGAAGGTATGTGGTGGATGATCTGACGTCAAGAGCCATCCAGTCGGAGTTTATGGCTCTACACAAGGAAAAGTGATCATGTTCGGCGGTTGACCGAGCGACATACGCTCGCGTATGTTTTGCCTCGGACATACGCCGGGGTAGGTCCCTCGGCACCCCTGTTCCCGACTGCGTTCCCCCAGTGAGGAGCCCCAGGTGGCCGACGACGACCAGGCGGTGCGCTACGACGTGGGCGACCACGTCGCGGTGATCACGATCGACCGTCCGTCCGCGCGCAACGCACTGAGCACCGACGTCCTGCTCGGGCTGTGCGCCGGGCTCGACCGCGCGGAAGCGGACGACGAGATCCGCGCCGTCGTGCTCACCGGCGGAGAGAAGATCTTCGCCTCCGGCGCCGACATCCGCGAGCTGCGCACCACCTCTCCCGCCGGCTACCTGCAATCGCAACGCCTCGCCGCGTGGGCGCGGTTCGGGCGTTTCCCCAAGCCTTCGGTCGCGGCCGTCGCCGGGTACGCGCTCGGCGGCGGCTGCGAACTGGCGATGTCGTGCGATTTCATCGTCGCTGCCGACTCGGCGACGTTCGGCCAGCCGGAGATCCGGCTCGGCATCCTGCCCGGCGCGGGCGGCACCCAGCGGTGGGCCCGCGTGGCCGGCCGCTTCCGCGCGGCGGAGCTCGTGCTCACGGCGCGCACGGTCGATGCCTGGACTGCTCGCGACTACGGGATGGTGGCCCGGGTCGTGCCCGCGGAGCGGGTCGTCGCGGCCGGTGTCGCGCTGGCCGGCGAGGTCGCGGCGTTCGGCCCGATCGCCACGCGCCTGTCGAAGGCGGCCGTGCGCGCGTCGGAGGAGCTGCCGCTGGCCGGCGGACTGGACCACGAACGGGCGCTGCTCGGCACCCTTCTGTCCACAGAGGACCATTTCGAGGGAATCGACGCCTTTCTGGAGAGGCGCTCGGCGCGCTTCACCGGACGATGAGGAGGCCGGCACCGATGAGCGAGTTCGTGTTCGAGGACCCGGGTACGGGCGGACGGCTGGGCGACGAAGTCCGCACCGCGCTGGCCCACGAGATCCGGGGCTGGCGCCGGGCGACGCCCGGCGCGGTCCTGCTGCGAGTGCACGCCGACGCGTGGCACCACGCCCCGGAGGTGGCGTCGGCCCGGCTCGACCGCGACCGGGTCGACGCCGGGTACCAGTCGCTCGTCAAGGATCTGTTCGGCCTGGCGTGCCCGGTCGTCGTCGCGCTCGACGGCCGGGTGAGCGGGTTCGGGCTGGCGCTCGCGCTCGCCGCCGACGTCCGCGTCGCCACCGGGCGTACGACCCTGGCGGTCGGTGACCTCAACGCCGCCGCACTGCTCGGGGGCACGGGGTGGCTGCTCGGCCGCGCGTCGGGCACGGGAACGTTCGCCCAGCTCGCTTGGACCGGCGAGACGCTGTCGGCGGAAGAAGGTTTCCGGCGTGGCCTGGTGAGCCCGGGTGACGCCGAGGCGGCGCGAGCGCTGGCGCAGCGGCTCGCGGCCGACCCTGCGGGGTCGTCGGCCTTGAAACGAGCGCTGACCACACGCCAGCGCGGCGAGCTCGAAACGGTGCTGGACTACGAGGCCTGGCTGGCCGAGGTCGCCGCGGGCGGCGCCGGATGAGCGAGCTGCTGCCGCAACCGGCCTGGGCCACCGCGGCGGGCCAGGTCGCGCTGCCCGCAGCCGCCGCCGGCGCGATCGCCGACCGCCTGCTGATCGGCGAGATGATCGCCCGCTACGGCTGGGCCTACGACGAACGCGACCGCGCCGCCCTGGCGGCCTGCTTCACCCCCGACGGCGTGTGGCAGGGCGTGATCATGGGCCGCGACCACGTCGACCCGATCCACGGCGCCGACGCGATCGCCACCTGGCTCGCCGGCTTCTGGCCCGCCCAGACCGACCAGCGCCGGCACCTCTTCACCAACGTCGTGTCCGGCGAACCCACCGGCGGCGAGGTGGTGGCGCACGCGTACCTCCTTCTGCTGAGCAGCCACGACAGCACGACCACCCCGGTTTCCGCCGGTCCGTACCGCTTCACGATGCGCCGGACCGAGCGCGGGCTCTGGCGCATCGCGCGCCTCGAGGCGGGGTTCGACGCACCCTTCTGACGAGCGGGAAAGTCGTCACGGCACAAGGAAACACCGATCAAGGAACCACGACGGTCACCGCACTTGCGGCCCCTGCCCAGCTCCCGTCGCCATCACGGCCATCGACACTCACTGGACCTGGCAGGACGGCCAGCGCTTGACCACCGCCCCGTTCGAGATCGAAGGCGGCTCGATCGACGTGCCTCGGCGGCCGGGCTTGGGCGTGGAGCCGGATCCGGCGCAGGTGGAGCTCGCGCACGAGCTGTATCTGGAACACGGCCTCGGCCTGCGCGACGACGCGGTGGCGATGCGGTACCTGCGGTCGGGATGGCCGTTCGATCCGAAAAACCGTGCCTCGCGCCGCGCTGAGGTGTGCTGGGATGGACCGGTGCACATCGAGTTCACCCGCCGGTTTCTCCACAACCGCGAGGACGTCGTCGAGATAGTTCCGCGCATCGACGGCGTGCTGCTCACCGAGCTGATCGACGCGTTCGAGATCAGCGCCGGAATGCATCCGGCGGGCGACGCCTACGGAGGCCTGATCCCGGAGTTCTTCCGCTTCGGTCCGATGGACGAGCACTTCCACGGTCGGTCCACCCGTGCGATGGGACCGAAGACGCCGGTGCTCGGCTGCGAATGCGGCGAATGGGGCTGCTGGCCCCTCATGGCCGACATCACGGTGACCGACGACTTGGTGACTTGGCGCGACTTCGAACAGGCGCACCGCACCACCCGCGACTACACCGGCTTCGGTCCGTTCACCTTCACCCGCCAGGACTACGACGCGGCCCTCCGCGCGTTGACCACCGCAGTCGGCTCCGAAGTGGGCTGACTACGGAAGCCGGCCCCACGCCGAGATCATCGGGGAAGTCGCCAGGTCGAGGCGCCCCGAGGTGACGTTGGCGAGGTGGCGGTCGATGTCGGCGGCCGTGGCCAGGCCGGCGGTGAGCAGGCTGGCACGGATCTGGCGGACCGTCGCGGCTTCCAGGGCGGTGCAGGCCGGGGAGGTGATCGGGAAGTACGCGTCGGCGGTGACGTCGGCGAGGCCGGCTTCGCGCAGGACGCGCGGGAGGGTGCGGCCGTAGGCGAGGTCGGCGCCGCGCGAGGCGAGCAGCTCGCGGAAGGCCCGGCGGAGGCGGTTGGCCAGCGCCTCGTCCGGGCCGTGTTCGTCGAGGCAGATCAGGGGTTGCAGGGTCGGGTCGGCGTCTTCGAGCAGCAGGCGGCCGCCGGGGCGCAGGGCGTCGACCATGGTGCGCAGGGCGCGTTCGCGGTCGGGCACGTGGACCAGGACCAGGCGGGCGTGGACGAGGTCGAAGCCGCCGGGCGGGGGTGCGTCGAGGCCGATGTCGTGGCGGCGGATCTCCACGACGTCGCTCGCGGTGGTGGCGGCCCAGGAGGTGTCGAGGTCGGTGGCGAGCACGTGGCCGCCGGGGCCGACGCGGTCGGCGAGCCAGGTCACCACCGAGGGGCCACCGGCGCCGACTTCCCAGCACCGCCAGCCCGGGGCGACGCCGAGATCGTCGAAGTGCCGGAACGTCGACGCGTCGAAGAGCGAGCTGAGCGCGTCGAAGCGCGAGCCCGCTTCCGGTTGGGCGTTGTCGAGGAGGTAGCCCTCGTCCGGGGAGGTCATGGCGGTGATTCTGCAACACGCGACAGGCCGTAGACCCGTTCCGCCGTGCCACCGAACACCCAAGAGCGTTCGGCCGCCGTCAGGTGCGCGGTGAGGGCGTCGGCGGCGGAGTGGACCTGGCCGTAGGTGCCCGCGAGCAGGCACACCGGCCAGTCCGAGCCGTACATCAGCCGCGACGGGCCGAACGAGGCCAGCGCGACGTCGGCGTACGGGCGCAGGTCCGCGACTGTCCACTGTGGCCACGAGGCTTCCGTGACCAGGCCTGAGAGTTTGGCCACGACGTTCGGCTCACGCGCCAGCAAACGCAAGCGGGAAGCCCACGGCTCCACCTCCCCCGACGCGATCGGCGGCTTGCCCAGGTGGTCGAGCACGAAGGTCAGCTCCGGCACGGCCCGCACGGTGTCGAGCGCCGCGGTGAACTGGACCGGACGGATCAGCAGGTCGAACGTCAGGCCCGCGGCGGCGACGGCGCGCAGGCCGGCGCGGACGTCCGGCCGGCACAGCCACCGCGGGTCCGGTTCGGACTGCACGCCGTGGCGGAAGCCGACCAGCCGCGTGCCGCGGAAGCGGGTCAGGTCGAGCTCCGGCGTCGTCAGGTCGGCCCACCCGACGACGCCGGCCACCAGCGGATCCGACAGCGCCAGCAGCTGCTCGGTCTCCACCGCCGAGCCGAGGGCCTGCACGAGCACCGTGCGCGTGACCCGGGTGCCGAGCGTCGCCAGGCGCAGGTCGCGCACGGTGAACGGGCGGCGGACCGGCGCGAGCGCGGGCTGGTCGAGCCACGGCTGCGGGTGCGCCGCCGGGTGCCACAGGTGGTGGTGGGCGTCGACGTGGTTCAGAGCTCCTCCACGCGGAACGCCGTGCGGTAGGTGCGCGACTCCCCCGGCTGCAGCCACGTCATGCTGCCGTCCGCCCGCGCGGCAGCGTCGCCGCCCACGTGGTGCGTCGACGGTTCCAGCCCCACCGCGTAGTTGCCGGCCCGCAGGTTGAGCCACTCGAAGAAGCACGGGAACTCGTCTTGAGACCAGTGCACGCTCACGGCGAGACCCAGCCGCTCGTTGACGATCGCCGCGGTGCCGCTCATCAGCTCGTGTTCGTACACCTGCTCCACGAACCCGGGGATCGGCGCGGGGAACACCAGGTGGTCGGCCCCCTGCGAAGCCACGCTGTCCGACTGCCACACCGTGCGCTCGACCGGCGCGACGAACCGCGCGCCCTCGTCGAGCAGCGGCCAGCCGAGGTTGATGTGGTAGAGGAACATGTGCGGCATCGGCTCGAACGCCGGGTTGTGCACCGTATCGACCAGCCGGATCTCGTTGCCGCCCAGGTCGGCCTCGATCCGCCGCGTCAGCGTGAGGTTCTCGCCGAACACCGCCGCCTGCCGCACCTCCCCCTCGGCCCACAGCACGCAGCGGTCGCCCTCCCACGTCGAGCCGTAGCCGTGCAGGCGGGCTGGAATGTTGGCGACGCGGCCGTGCAACCCGTGCCGCACGGTCTCGCGCGGCGGGTAGCGGTAGCCCGCCGAATCGACCGAGCCGCCGAACAGCGTGTGGTCGAGGCCGCCCGTGACCAGCAATCCGGTGAACGACCGCAGCCACGACAAGCCGTCCTCGTCGGCGTGCTCGTGCAGGCCGGGGTGGCGCACGCCGGTGGGCGAGTTCCAGCCGAACGCGCGCCCCGCGTGCTCGGCCGCACCGAGGTCCATCGCCCGGTCGACGAGCACCTCGAACGCCAGCCCGCTGCCCGTGCGGAACTCCAGCGCCCGCACGTCGCGCTCGGCGCCGTCCGCGAGCGTCACCAGCCGCACTCCGCCCGCACCACCGCGAGCCGCCAGCTCGCGCCGGTCGTGCATTTGTCCGTAAAGGTCGGTCATGTCATCACCCAGCCACCGTTGACCTCGATCGTCTGCCCGGTCACGAACGACGCGTCCGGGCCCGTCAGGAACGCCACCACCGCGGCCAGCTCCTCGGGCCGGCCCCGCCGTTTGAGCGCTTGCCGCTCCAGCACGAACGCCCGGTACGCCTCCGGGTTTTCGTGGATCTCCTCCGCCGCAGTGGGAAACGCGCCTGGCGACACGCAGTTCACGCGGATCTCGTGCGGCCCCAGCTCCCGCGCGAGCGCCTTCGTCAACGCGGCCGCGGCGCCCTTCGTCGCCACGTACGCGGCGAGGTCGGGCCAGCCGCCGTGCATCGTGATCGACGCGATGTTCACGATCGCGCCGCCACCCGCGGCCACCATTGCGGGCACCACGGCCTGCGCGGCGACCCAGTACGCCCGCTGGTTCACGGCGTGGACCTCGTCGTACTCGGCGAGCTCCACCTCGACGAACGGCCGGCTCGGGTACACGGCCGCGTTGTTGACCAGCACCCCCACGGGTCCGAGCTCGACCGCCGTCCGCTCGACGGCGGCCCGCAGCGCGTCGGCGTCGCGCAAGTCCACGACGAGCGGCAGCACCTTCGACCCGGCCAGGCGCGCCGTCTCGGCCAGCGCGCCGGCGTCCCGGTCGAGCGCGGCGACGGACTCGCCCCGGGAAGCCAGCCGCAGCACGGTGGCGCGGCCGAGCGCACCGCCGGCGCCGGTGACGACTGCGGAGGTCATGCGTCCCTCCATTCCTGGTAACGGGCTACGAGGCGGTCGTGGACCCGTGCTTCACGCGCGGCGATTCCGTCGCGCAGAATCCGTGATGCCTCGGTCTGGAACCGGACGTAGCCCGGTTCCCGGGGCCGCACCCACGCCCGCGCCACAGTCTCGGCCGTGTCGTGGTGGAACCCGGGACGAGTCCACACGCGACGGTCGGCCGGCTGACCACCCTGTGCGGGAAACACTTCGGTCTGCACGTCCGGCGCGATGAGCCGCCGCACCACCGCCCGTGCCTCATCCGGAGGCGCCTGACGGGACACGGCGATCCCGGTGCCACCGAGCACGCTGCCGATCCCCGCCGGACCGGCCGGGGCGTCGTGAAAGGACAACAGCGGATAGCCGGTGTAGCCGTACACCAGAGGGCAGTACCGGACAGGGCCGTCGGTCATCGCCGCGACCACTCCGATCGGGTTCTGCCCCCACAATGAAGAATCCGCCGACGCCACCAGCTCGGCCATCACCTCGACGGCCCGCTCCCCCACCGACGCGTCAGTGAACGGCTCCGCACCGTAGGCCACACACAGCGCGAAGAACATCAGCAACGCGTGCGGCCCGCCGAGGCACGGCGTGACCCCGCCTTCGCGCGCCAGCGAAAGCACGTCGTCCCAGGTCTTCGGCTGGTCGGCGAACGTCGCCACCGACACCTGCGCGGCGGCGTCGATCGGCAACGCCCACGTCCGCCCGTCGAGCACGTAAGAGTCGTAGCTCGCCCCGATCGTCCCCGCCCGCCACGCGGCCAGCTCGGCCGCGTCCAGCAGCTCCTCCATCGGCACGAGGTGGCCGGCCGCCGCGCCGAGCCCCGGGTGGTCGACCACGAGCAGGTCGTACTTCGCCGCCAGCGCCGCGATCGGCGTGGACTCGAACCCCTCCAACGGCTGGCGATCCCACTCGACACCGCCCTCTCGACGGGCCAGCTCGTCCAGCGGGCCGTACCCGCGGGGGTGGTCCCACGTCAGCCCCTTCACGGCGCGAGCACCACCTTGTCGTCCACCAGCCCGGCGATCCGCTCCGGCGCGTACCCCAGTTCGCGCAGGATCTCGCCGCTGTGCTCGCCCGTCACCGGCGCGCCCCGGCGCACCGACGGCGGCGTCGCGCTGAACCCGTACGGAAAGCCCGGCGTGGTCACCGGCCCCTCGGTGGCGTGCTCGTAGCGCACGAACGAGCCGTTGTGGACGACCTGCGGATCTTCGAGCAGATCGGCGTAGGAGTACACCGGCCCGGCCCAGATCCCGGCCTCGTGCAGCCGCGCGAGCCAGTCGTCGGTCGAGCGCTGCGGCAGCCGCGCCCGCACCAGCGCCGTGATCTCGTCGCGCTTCGCGTGCCCGTCCACCTCGGTGTCCATCGTGGACAGTTCTGGCAGGTCCAGCGCGACGGCCAGCGCGGGCAGCGGCGGCATCGCCAACGCGAGGTGCCCGTCGGCCGTCTCGAAAACCCCGTACGGCGCCCTGATGTAGGTGTGCCCGTGCGCCTCGCTCCCCCGCCGCTGCGGCACGCCGCCGACGGTGAACACCGACAGCTCCTGCATCTGCACCGCGATCGCCGCGTCCAGCATGTTCACCGTCACCAGCTGGCCCTCACCGGTCCGCTCACGGTGCAGCAGCGCGGCCAGCGCGCCCTCGAACGCGCTGTAGGCCGTGATCGCGTCGATCGCGTACGTACCCGCCGGCAGCGGCGGATCGACAGCGCGTCCGACGCTGTACATCGCGCCGCTCATGGCCTGCAGCAACAGGTCCTGCCCCGGCCGCCGCGCATACGGCCCGCTCTCGCCGTAGCCGGAGATCGACACGTACACGACACCGGGGTTGATCTCGCGCACCGTCTCGTAGTCCAGCCCGAGCCGCTGGGCCACGCCCGGCCGGTAGTTCTGCAGCACGACGTCCGCGGTCGCGATCAGGTCGTGCACGGCCCGGCGCCCGGCCGGTGCCTTGAGGTCCACCGCGAGGCTGCGCTTGTTGCGGTTCAGCGACAGGAACGACGGGTTCACCGCCACCCCGGTCGCCCCACCCGCCGGGGCGTGGCGCTGCCACTCGCCGCCCGGCGGCTCGACCTTCACCACGTCCGCGCCGAGGTCGCCCAGCCGCATCGCGGCCAGCGGCCCGGCCATCGCGATCGACACGTCGACCACGCGGTACCCGTCCAGCACTCCCATCGTCACTCCCCTGTGAACCGCGGTTCGCGGCGCTGCGCGAAGGCCGCCCGGCCCTCGGCGGCGTCCGCTGTGGACAGACAGACCGTCTGCAGGTCCCGCTCGTAGCGGATGGCCTGCTCCAACGGCATCGAGTACGCCGCGCGCAGATTGGCCTTGGCCGTCTGCGCGGCGATCGGGGCCCGGGCCGCGATCCGCTCGGCGAGCGCAAACGCTTTCGCCGGCAGATCGGCGGGCTCGGTCACCTCGGTGACGAGGCCCCACGCCAGCGCCTGCGCCGCGGAGATCGGGTCACCCGTGAGCAGCATCGTCGCCGCGTTGCCCGGCCCGATGCTGTGCGCGAGCAGTGCCGACTGACCGCTGCCGCCGATCCAGCCGAGCTTGATCTCGGGTGCGGCGAAGGTCGCGGTCGAGGCGGCGAGCCGGATGTCACACGCCAAGGCCAGCTCCAGCCCACCCCCGAAAGCGAACCCGTTGACGGCCGCGATCACCGGCGTGCGCAAAGCGCGGATCGCGTCGCCGTAGTCGTCGCGGTTGCGGAACTCCCACGGCGTGGCGTAGCGGTCCAGCTCACCGACGTCGCTGCCCGCGCAGAACGCCTTGTCGCCCGCGCCGGTCAGCACGATCGCCCGCACGCCCGGGTCCGCGTCCAGCGCGGCGGCGTGGGTGCGCAGGGCGGCCGCCATCTCCGGCGTGATCGCGTTGCGCTTCGCCGGCCGGTTCAGCGTCAGCACCGCGACCCGGCCCGTGACCACACAGTCCACTTCGGACACACTTGCGCCGGACCCGCTGCCGTGTCTAGGTTCGCCTTCGGCCCCGGAACGGGCCGCAGAATCCCCACGAGGATCGAGGTCAGCCGTGCTCATCGTTCGTTTCCTTTCCCCGGGCGGAACCCACCCGGCCGTCGGCGTCCGCACCGCGGACACCGTCCTCGAGCTGCCGGTGACGTCCATCGGCGAGCTGCTCGCCGTGCCGCTGCCCGAGCTGCAGGACCTGTGCGCCGGCGCGGACGGCCCGGCGCACGACGCCGCCGACGTCCGGTTCCTGCCGCCCGTCGACCGGCGCACCGAGGTCTGGGCGGCGGGCGTGACCTACCAGCGCTCGCGCGAGGCGCGGATCACCGAAAGCGAGCGCGCCGCCGACGTCTACGACCTCGTGTACGAGGCCCCGCGGCCCGAGCTGTTCTTCAAGTCCGCCGCCTGGCGCGTGACCGGCGACGGCGAGTCCGTGGCCATCCGCACCGACTCCGGCATCGACGTGCCGGAGCCAGAGCTCGGGCTCGTGGTCAACTCCCGCGCCGAGGTCGTCGGGTACACGGTCGTCAACGACATGAGCTCGCGCAGCATCGAAGGCGTCAACCCGCTCTACCTCCCCCAGGCCAAGATCTACCTTGGCGGGTGCGCCGTCGGCCCCGGCATCCGGCCGGCCTGGGAGGTGGCCGACGCGACGAACCTCCCGATCGAGCTGGAGATCCACCGCGCCGGCGCCCTCGTGTGGTCCGGCGACACCAGCACCTCGTTGCTGCGCCGCACGTTCGACGAGCTGGTGGAGTACCTCTTCCGCGCCGACGTGTTCCCCGACGGCGTGGTGCTCGCCACCGGCACCGCGCTGGTGCCGGACCTGCCATTCACCCTCGCCGCCGGCGACCGGGTCGCGATCACCGTCGGTGAGGTCGGCACCCTGACGAGCACCGTGGTGTCCGGAAAGGACGAAGTGGCGAAGCTGCTCGAAGCCCGGTGAGCGGAGTGGGGGCCGGGATCGCCCGGCCCCCAGCGGGGTCACTTCGTGGGCGACACCGTGGCCGGCGGCCGCGGGTACGGGAACGCCGCGGTCACGCCGATCTTGTCGTACTGCATGCGTGAGGCGTCGAACCCGTCGGCCCAGTTGGCGTTGGTCACCGTGTTGCACTGGTAGCTCTGGTACTTGTCGTCGGTGACCTTGCCGACCTCGATGTCGGTGAACGAGAACCCGCAGCCGCCCGCGTCCATGTGCACGCCGCGGGTGCCGCTGTCCGGCATCGACGCGTCGGGGAGGACGTCGCCGATCACCACCTGGGATACGTAGTTGTCCAGCGTGTGCGGCTCGAAGTTGTCGACGCCGTAGGTGTAGAACGCACCCATGTCGCCGCTGTCGAGTCCGGCTTCCTGCAGGTTGAGGTACTTGAACGTGTTGTTCTGCGCGTAGTCGTCGGCCGCCTGCACCTCCGGGCGCGCCTCGAGGCTCACCGCGTACCGCGCGCTGTGGTCGATCACGCTGTAGCTGACCTCGTTGTGGCCGGTGTCCATGAGCTCGACGCCGGACGCGTCGCCGGGCACCAGCTCGCCGAAGTGGTGGATGTAGTTGTCGGTGAACAGGTGGTAGTTGGAAATGTCGCCTTCGCCGGGATAACCGCCTTCCACCTTGATCCCGTCGGCGCCGATGTGGTCGATGAGGCTGTCGGTCACGGAGAAGTGGTCGTCGGCGAAGAGCGCGTACACGGCTGTGAACCCGGTTTCGGAGATGTGCGCGTTCTTCAGCGTGACGTGCGACGTGTTGGTCACCCGCACCGCGCCGAAGCGGTCGCGCGGCATCTCGACCTGGCGGTCGTACTGCGGGTACTGGTGGATGTCACCCGAGTCGCCGTCGTTGATCCAGCCGTTGCGGTACCAGTCGACGTAGTCGGAGTACTGCACGCCGAGCCCGTCGAAGGTGAGGTCGTGCGCGCGGTGCTCGGGTGAGCTGCCGGCCACGTTCACCACGGTCTGCACGGTCGGGCGGATCACCGAGCTGTCGGTGGGCTTCTCGCCGTTCTTCGGCCAGTAGTAGACCTCGCCGTTCTTGTAGTCCACGTAGAACTCGCCGGGCTGGTCGAGGAAGTCGAGCGAGTTCTGCAGGAAGTACCGCGACCCGCCGCCGCTGTTGTGCAGGGCGTAGCGCGTGTTGTACTTCATCGTCAGCTGGTTCTTGGTGAAGTTGACGTCGAGGATCGGCACGGTGTCGGTGAACCAGCTCCAGCTGCCGCCCGACCAGATCGTCAGCGAGGCCTGCGAGAGGTCCCAGCTCGGGTCCCAGTCGCCGGGGTTGGACCAGAGCCAGTTGTGCACGGCCTCCTTGGAGATGTCCGGCAGCGCCGAAGTGAGGTACGGCGCCCACGTGTCCGGCGTCGCCCGGTTCGGGTAGCGGGCCACGGTGGCGCGCTCGCCGTTCTCGAACATCGTGTAGAACGGCTTCGTCTTGTCGAAGGCCGCCTTGTAGACGTTGCCCTGGTAGGGCTGCCAGCCCGTGATCGGCGCGCCGCCCAGCAGGCGCGCCTTGCCCGGGCCGTCGGCGCTGCGGTACACGACCTGGTGGCCTCCTGTGCCGGAATCGCCTTCGTCGAACGAAATCGTCTGCGTCACCGGGTAGTCGCCGGCGGCCAGGTTGACGTGGATGTCGCAGCGCATCTGCTTGTCCGAGTTCCAGCCGTGGCCGCTGATCTCGTCACGCGCGTGCTGCACGGTCTTCCACGGGTGCTTGGCCGAGCCGTCCGCCTTGTCGTTGCCCTGCGTCGAGACGTAGAGCTCCTTCGGCGTGCACGAACCGTGCCCCTGGACGTCGGCGGAGGCGGACTGGACGGAGACGAACGCCGCCAGCAACACCACCCCCACCGAGACTCTCATCAGTTTCTTGCGCGTTCCACCGAACATGCGATCTCCTTCGCGGGGGGTGGGCAACGGATCTCTCTACTGGTGGCGGCGGTCCCGCCAGGCCTCGAACTCGGCGCGCGAGTCCGGGGTCAGCGGGTAGTAGTCGGAGAGGCGGGCGCCCTCTTCCAGCCGGGACCGGCTGAAGCGTTCCCACTCCTCGTGGTCACGGGCCGCCTCCATCACGTGCGGGGCCTTGAGCTTGGGCACGACCACGGCGCCGTCGTCGTCGGCGACGACGAGGTCACCGGGCAGCACCAGCACGCCGCCGCACGCGACGGGCACGTGGTAGGCCCACGGGAACAGCTCGGCCTGCGACGCGTAGTGCGGGGTCGTGCCGGTGCACCAGATCGGCACGCCGAGCTGCTCCACGCGGGGCGAGTCGCGGATCCGGCCGTCGACGACGATCCCGGCCCCGCCCTTGCGCTTGAAGTAGCGCACGAGCATGTCGCCGAAGCAGCCGGTGAACGCGCTGCCGTACGCCTGCACCACGAGCACGTCACCGGGCTGGATTTCCTCCAGCACGGCCCAAAGCGCGGTGCTGCGCTCCACGTACTCCTGCGCGACGCCGGAAGCGACGTCCTCGCGCTGCGGCATGAACTGCAGTGTCACGGCCCGGCCGACCACCTTCTGCCCGGTCGTGAGCGGCCGCGGCCCTTCCACGAACGTGCGGCGGATGCCCTGCTGGTGCAGCTTGGCGCACGCGGTGGCGGAGCTGACGGCCTCGAGCCCGCGCACCAGCGCGGGATCGGCCGGGCCCGGGTCCGCGCCGCGGACCGGGAGCTCCCACACCGGTGCCGGCGCTGTGTCGCCGTTGCGTTCCACTGGTCGGCTCCTCACTCGTCGAAACTGTGGTGCGCGGCCGGATAGGCGCGCGGGGTCAGGAACAGGTCCAGCCGGACGCCGTGCCCCGGCGGCAGCACGACCTCCAGGCGGGGTCCGCCGACGTCGGCCGTCCGCGTCGAGGCCGGCGAACCCGGTGCGGTGTAAGCGCGCGGGTCACCCGGGTAGCCCTGCGCCGCGGCGGTGTAGGCGACGCGGTCGATGCGGTGCTCGCCGAACCCACCCGCCTGCACGACCACGCGGCGCTCGTCCGACAGTCCGATGTGGACCAGTTCGACGCGCACGTGGTCGTCGGTCGCGAGGTCCACCAGAGCGGCGACATCGGGCGGAAGTCCCGGCCGCTGCTTGCCGGCGTCGAAGTACGCGAGCCGGCTCGGTAGCAGGCCACCGTTGTAGAGCACCTGTGGCGTGCCGGTGGCCAGTTGCAGCAACGCTTCGGTGAGCACCGGGTTGTGCCGCTGCCAGTGGTGCACGTGCACGGCCGCGGGGTCTGAGGTGTCCGCTTCGATGAGCGCGAGGCGCCGGGCGACCTGGCCGAGCGCGGTTCGCAGCATCGCCTCCGGGTAGCCGGGGTTGGCGCCGCGCAGGAACTCCAGCCACGGTGCCTCGTGCCCGGCCTCTTCCTTGTTGCGGAACTCCCGGACGTCGGCCCAGTCGTAGCCGCTCCCCTTGCGCAGCCGGTCGAGCCGGTCGCGGTCGGCGGGCTGCCCCGCGGCCTGCCACAGCCATGCCGACAGCCCGAGCTGCGGTGGCTGGAAGTCGAACCAGCCTCCGTCGCTGTACCGGTTGGGCACGAGCAGCGTCTCGGCTTCGACGTCGAGCTCGGCTTCCCAGCGGTCGCGGATGCTCGCGTCGGAACCCGCGACCGTGCCGCGGATCCCGTGCGCCTCGACGGCGTCGAGCGGTCCGCGGGCGAGGTCGAGCCGGTCGGCGGACCCGGTGACCAGCACCGTGTGGAGGGCGGCGATGACCGCGGCCGCGCCGACGCTGTAGACGCCGTGGGGCCAGGCCCAGCCGTAGTTTCCGCCGTACCAGCGCCCGCCGTGCAGCTCGCCGACCACGCCGTGAGGGCCGACGTTGTCCGGCAGCACACCGTCGTTCGCCGCGGCGCGCTCGCGCCACGCGTCGACGTATTCGAGCACCCAGTCGCGGTAGCGGTCCTCGTGGCCGTAGAGCCACGCATTGGCCGCGAGCCCGGTCGCCGCGAGGTTCACGGCCGTGTCGCCGCGGCCGATCCGCTCGTCCATCGCGGAGCCCATCGCGCGGGCCTTGGCCGGGTCGGCGAGGTCGGCCCACTCCCGCACGCCCGCCACGTCCGGCAGTGGCAAACCGAAGGGCCGCATCGACTTCAGGTCCGCGTGGTAGGACTGCCACTCGTCGCTGATGCCGTAGCGGGGGCCGCCGGCACCGTTGTGCGGCGCGTGGATCGTGCGCGTGGCCGGGTCGTAGTTGCCCGCCGGCGAATCCGGCAGGTACAGGTCGGCGAAGCGGTAGGCGCGGTCACGGAACGCCGCGTCCTTCGGGTCCGCGGCGCAGATGCCGTAGAACAGCAGCAGCGATTCGCCCTGGTGGAACCAGTCGTAGCCACGTTCGAACTCGTCGACGAGGTACCCGGCCTCGGTGAGCTGCTCCGTGACGCCGGTCCAGTGGTGCTTGGCGGCCGCCAGCAGGTCGTCGGCGCCGCCGAGCTGGTAGAGCACGGGCCAGTTGAAGAACGCCTCGTAGAAGTCGTCGGCGCCGTCACGGCTTTCGCCGGTGCCGCGGAAGATCAGGCGGCCGTCGGGTTCGCAGTAGCGGGCGGCGAACGTGCGCCACGCCGTGTCGAGCACGTCGAACAGGCGGCGTTCGAGCACCGCCCAGCTCGGTGGCGCGCCGAGCGGAACGGTCGCCGCCACCGTCGGGGTGGTGGTCATGACTGCCTTTCTGAGCGGGCTTTGGGTCAGCCCTTGGTGGACCCGGCCGTGAGGCCCGAGATGATGTGGCGCTGCATGATCACGAAGAACACGAGCAGCGGGGCGATGGCGAGCAGCAGCGTCGGGAAAACCACGGTGTAGTCGGTCTGGTACTGCCCGACCGCCGCGTAGATCCCGGTGGTCACGGTGTAGAGACCGCTGCTGGGACCGAGGATCGTCTGCGGGTTCACGAAGTCGTTCCACACCGAGAACGTGTTGAGGATGACCATGGTGGCCACGGCCGGGCGCATCAGCGGGAAGATGATCCGCCAGAACGTGCGGATCCGCCCGCACCCGTCGAGCGCCGCGGCCTGGTCGAGGTCGCGCGGCACGGTGCGGATGAACCCGGCGTAGAGGAAGATCGAGAACGGCAGCGTCAGCGTGGTCTCGAACAGCACGTAACCGGGGATCGTCCCCATGAGACCGAGCGTCTTGAGCACGTAGACGACCGGGATCACCAGCACCTGGCTGGGGATGAACGTGCCGGCCAGGAAGAAGACCATCAGCACGCGGAACAGGCGTTTGGTGCTGCGGGCGATCACGTACGCGGCGGGGCCGGCGAGCAGCACCGAGAACACGTTCACCAGCACCACGAACAGTACGGTGATCGCGTAGCCCTTGACGATCGAGAACCTCGGGTTCTGCAGTGCCGCACCGAGGTGGTCGAGCGTGAGGCCGCCGGACAGGCCGAACGGGTCGGCCAGGATGTCCTGCTGGTCCTTGAACGCGTTGACCAGCAACAGGTACAGCGGCACCAGCATCACGACGGCGACGACCAGCAGGACCAGCGCCCGCAGGACGAGCCGCAGCGGGTCGCGCCCGGCGCGTTTCGGCGGGGCCGGCGCGGCCGGCGGCGGGGGCGAGTCCAGGTCCGCCGACGCGACGGTGCGGGTGGCGGTGGTCATGCGTGCGCTCCCTGGTCGGCGCGGCGGCGCAGCCGGGTGACCGCGAGCGCGAGCCCGGCGGTCACGATCATGAGGACCACCGACTGCGCGGAGCCGAACCCGAGGCGGCCGTCGTGGAAGGAGTTCCACAGGATGAGGTAGGCCAGCGTCTGCGTCTGGCCGGCCGGGCCGCCCGAGGTGAGCGACACGACCAGGTCGTAGGTCTTGAGCAGCGTGATCAGGCTCAGCACCAGGTTCACCGTCACCACCGGCGCGATGGCCGGCAGCGTGACGTGGCGGAAGGTCTGCCACTTCGTCGCGCCGTCGATCCGCGCCGCCTCCAGGAGGTTCTGCGGCACGGTCTGCAGGCCGGCGACGTAGAGCACGGTGGAGACGCCGAACTGGGCCCACACGAGCACGGCGATGAGCGTGGCCGTGGCCCAGTCCGGATCGGAGAGGAACGGCAGCAGCTTCGCGCCGTGGCTGGTGAGGAAGCTGTTGACCGCGCCGTTGGTGCCGAGGATCGCGCTCCACAGGAAGCCGACGACGAGCGCGGAGAGCACGTGCGGGTAGAACAGGATCGTCCGCAGGATCGAGCTCACCCTCGTCGTGCGGCTCACGAGCATCCCAAAGCCGAGGCCCAGCACGTTCATGCCGACCGTGCCGACCACCGCCGCGAGCAGGGTGACGAACGCGGCCCGCCGGAACTCCGGGTCGCTCAGCACCTCGCCGTAGTTGCTGCCGCCGACGAACGCCGGGGCCGCGCTGTAGCCGTCCCAGTCGGTGAGGCTCAGGTAGATCGCGAGCCCCACCGGGACGATCAGCATCACCGTGTAGAGCACGGTCGCGGGCAGCACCATCACCGCGGTGGCGACGCCGCCGTCCCGGCGTCTTCCCGGCGGCCTCATTTCGCGTGCGCCGACACCCAGCGGTCGACGGCGTCGGCGACCGTCTCCGGGGAGTGTCCGATGTAGAGGCCCTGGACCTCGGTGTTCCACGCGGAGTTGAACCCGCGCGGCAGGGTCGAGTCGCCGTAGCCCTCGCCCTGGGCGACCTTGGCCGGTGCGGCGTCGAGGATCTTCTGCACCTGCTGCTCCAGCGGCGTGAACTCGCGCTGCACACCGGTGCGGAAGTTGCCGTCCTGCTTGAGCTGCGCGACCACGGCCTGCTGGTCGGTGACGAGCCAGCGCACCAGCTTCGTCGCGAGGTCGCGGTGCTGGGTCGACTTCATGATCAGGTACGGCGCGGCCATCGTGGCGCCCTGTGCGCCCGGGCTCTTCTGACCGCTCGACACGGGAGCGGCGAAAACGCCGACCTCGAAGTCCTTCTTGGCCTTGGCTTCCGACGCGGTGAACCAGCTGCCCATCACGAACATGCCCGCTTTGCCTTGCAGGAACGCCGTTTCCGCGTCAGGGTATTTCAGACCCAGCGCGTTCTTGTCGACATAGCCCTGGTCGAGCCACGACTGGTAGAGCTTCAGGTACGGCAGCATCGCCTTGCCGACGGTGGTCTTGCCGGCGCGCACGTCCTGGTAGAACTGCGGGGTGGCCGCGGCCAGGGCCGGGTCCGTGAGCTGCAGCAGCTGCAAGCCGGTGGCGAAGTCGCCGGAGGTCTGCAGCGGCAGGTAGCCCGCGGTCTTGAGCTTGCCGAGGTCCTGCGTCATCTCGTCCAGTGTGGACGGTGGTGTGGTGATGCCGGCCTTGGTGAACGCGGTCTTGTTGTAGAACACCAGGGACTGCGCCTGCTCGCCGACGCCGACGTTGTAGATCTTGCCGCCGAGCGAGGCCTCCTGGGCGAGCGGGGTGTTCTTCACCCAGTCTTCGCCGGTCAGGTCCACGAGCTGGGGTGCGAGCGTGGGGTCGGCCATCAGCGTCTCGACGACGTCGGGCGGGTCGCCGGCGGCGAGCTGCTGCTGCAGGGTGTCGGAGACGCCCTTGCCGGACGGGGCTTCGATCACGACGTCGACGCCCGGGTTCGCCTTCTCGAACGGCGCGACCAGGCGGTCCCAGAAGTCCTGAGTGAGGTTCGGGGTGACGTTGACGAGTATTCGGATCGAGCCGGTGCCGCCGCCCGCGGCGCCGGAGTCCGCGAACCCGCCGCCGCCGCAACCGGCAAGCGTGAGCGAGAGCAGGGCGCCGAGAACGGCGATGCCCCCGCGGGTACGTGCTGGACGCATCGCTCCTCCTCATTGAGAAACCGCGTGGAAGGTTGAGGTTGGGATTTTGGTTCAGCTAACGACTGCTGAGTGATTTGTACTTCTCGGCAAATCACCTTGTCAACGCGCAGAATCAACCAGAAGTCCGACTGGCGAGTCATAAGTGTGTATCCTTCGCGCCATGACGGAGGACGCCACGGTGCGACTGACCGACGCGGAGAGATCGACACTGCTGGGGTGGGCGAGCCAGGACGCGGGCCCGCTCGGGCTGCGCAGCCGGATCGTGCTGAGCTGCGCGGACGGCCTCGACGTGCCCGAGGTCGCGCGGCGCCTCGGCGTGAGCGAGGCGACGGCCGCGAAGTGGCGCGACCGGTTCCTGCGCCGCGGCCCCGACGGGCTCGCGGACGCACCAAGGCCGGGCCGGCCCCGCAGCCCGGACCGCGCGGAAGCCGAGCGGCTCGTGCTGTCCGCGATCGCCGAGGCCCGCCGCGGCGGCGAGGTGCCGACCACGCGGTCGCTGGCCCGCACGGTCGGCCTCTCGCAGTCCACGGTGTCGCGCATCTGGCGCGAGCACCGCACCCCGGAACCGGCCCCGACGCGACTGTCCACTCCGGACCGTGGCGGCCAGGGCCTGCTGTCCGACCAGGTGCACCAGGTGCTGCGCCAGCAGATCATCGACGGCGAGCTGCGGCCCGGTGTGCGGCTCGTCGAGTCGGCCATCGCGCGCCAGCTCGGCACCAGCCAGGCCCCGGCGCGCGAGGCCATCAAACGGCTCGTGCACGAGGGTCTCGTCAGCTCGCTGCCCCACCGCGGCAACTACGTCGCCGAGATCTCCGCCGAGCAGGCGCGCGAGGTCCGCGCCGTGCGCGTGGTGCTGGAGGAGTTCGCCGCCCGCGAGGCGACAGTGCGCGTGCAGCCGCGGACCCTGCGGCTGCTCGAAGAGTCCGTGGACCGCATGCGCACCGCCGCGACCGCCGGCGACATCGGCGCCTTCCGCGAAGCCGACATCACCTTCCACCGCGACGTGTGCGCCGCCAGCGGCAACTCCTTCCTGGCCCGCCTGTGGCGCACGATGGAGCCCAACCTGTGGGGCCTGCACGTCGTCAGCAACCCCCTCTACGACGGCGACTGGTCCGCCATGGCCGAACGCCACGCCGACCTCGTCACCGCCCTGGCCGCCGGCGACCCCGACGAGGCCGCCCGCCTGTTCGCCGCCCACGCCCGCGGCCGGGCGAGCCTGAGCTGAGGGGAGTCGGGCTCACGCCGGGGTGACTGTGTAGGTGGCGCCCCGGCGGGTCGGCATCAAGAGCTCGCCGGCGTGCGTCGTGTAGTGCGGCGTCGGGCCGCCGACAGCGTGGACGCGTGCCCCGCCGCCCAGAGACGCGGTGCGCAGCTTCAGGTCGCCACCCACATCCGACGTTACCTCGACCTTCGTGACCTGCCCGGCCGTCCACCACGCGTTGACCGTAAACGCGCCCCGAGCCCGCAGGCCGCGGAAAGACCCGGAGGCCCAGCCGGTGGGCAGCGCGGGCAGCACCTCGACGAAGCCGGCGTGGCTTTGCAGCAGCATCTCGGCGACGCCGGACGCGACACCGAAGTTGCCGTCGATCTGGAAGGGCCAGTCGTTGAGGAAGTTGGCGAACGTGTTGCGCCACAGGAGGTGGTCGAGCTGTTCGCGGGCCTGGTCGCCGTTGCGCAGGCGGGCGAAGGCGTTGATCTTCTGCGCGCGGTTCCAGCCGATGTCGTTCTGCGCCGTGTGCGCGGTGCGGGCCTCGACGGCGACGCGGGCGGCCTCGTAGAACTCCGGGGTGGCCTCGGCCGTGATCTGGTGGCCGGGGAACAGCGGGTAGCTGAAGGACATGTGCCGGTGGCCGCTGTCCGGTTCGTCCAGGTCCGTCTTCCACTCCTGCAGCTGGCCCCACGAGCCGATCCGCAGGCCGGGGTCGAGCTTCGCGAGCGTCTTCTCCAGGCTCGGCCGGTAGGCGTGGTCGCCGACGATCTTCGCCGCGGCGAGGGTGTTGGTGAACAGGTCCCACACGATCGTCTGCGAGTACGTGGCGCCGGCGGTGAACGGGCCGAGCTCGGGTGAGAAGCTCGGGCTGACCACGAGCGTCCCGTCGGCGTCGGTGACGAGGTAGCCGAGCCAGAACTGCGTGTGCTCCTTGAGGATGGGATAGGCGCGGCGGCGCAGGAAGTCCTCGTCCATTGTGAACAGGTAGTGCTCCCACAGCTGGCGGATCAGCCACGCGGTCGATTCCGGCGCCCACGTCGCGGCGTTCGTGGACACGCCGGTGTAGCCGAAGACGTTGACGTGGCTCATCGCGGCGAAGCCCTGCGGCACCCCGCACAGGTCACGCGCGGTGACCCGGCCCGGTGCGCGGAGGCCGTCGATGAAGTCCACCAGCGGCGGCACGGTCTCGGCCAGGTTGGTGACGTCGGAGGGCCAGTAGTTCATCTCCAGGTTGATGTTCGTCGTGTAGTCCGACTGCCAGTCGGGGCTGGTCGAGTCGTTCCACACGCCCTGCAAGTTCGCCGGGCGCGACCCCTCGCGCGACGAGCCGATCAGCAGGTACCGGCCGATCTGGAAGTGCAGCATCTCCAGCTGCGGGTCGGCGCTGATCTGCCCCTGGTTGCGGGCCTGTTTGAACTCCTGCAGCGCCTCGTCGGTCGGCACCGTCGTCGGCTGCTGTCCGAGATCGATGCGCACCCGGTCGAACAGCTCCCGGTGGTCGGCCAGGTGCCGCTCGCGCAACGCCCGGTGGCCACGGTGCACGGCGGCGTCCACAGTGGACGTTGCCGCTCGGTGCGGATCGACCCCGCGGTAGTGCGGGTACACGGGCGCGTAGTCCGTGCCGGGCGCGAGCACGAGCGTCGCCGCGTCCGCACCGGTCACCGTCACGCGGCCGGCGGCGTCGGTGGTCACGCGTCCGCCCTCGGCGATGACCTGGACCTGCGCCTCGAACACCAGGCCGTTGTCGGTCAGCGCGCCGCGCATCGTGATGCGGCCGTCCTTCGCCGAATACGTGACGGTTCGGTTGTCGGCCGTCGACAACCGCGCGGTGAAGGACACCTGCCCGCCCCGGCTCGCGGACAGGCGCGTGACGATCACGTGGTCCGGGAAGCTCGCGAAGAGCTCGCGGGTGTGCGTGACGCCGTCGGCGGTCGTGAACCCGACGGTCGCGAGCCCCGTCGCCAGGTCCAGCTGCCGCCGGTAGCCGGTCACGGCACCGGCCGGAGTCGCGCGGTCGAGGAAGAGATCCCCGAAGGTCTGGTACGCGCCGTAGCCCCACTTCGTCTGCCCGAGCGCCGCCGTCGCCGGGCCGGTGTCGGCGCTGCCGGTGGCCGCGATGGTCGCGCGCACGCCGGCGAGCGCGGTCGGGCGCGCCTCGTACCAGTTGCCGAAGTTGTACTCGTGGCCCTCGTCGTGGGAGCCGGGACCGCCGTTCCACAGCGTGTCGTGGTTGAACTGGATCTGCTCGCTCTCGACGGTGCCGTAGATCATCGCGCCGGCCGCGCCGTTGCCGACGGGGAACGCCTGTTCCTGCCAGATCGTGGCGGGCTCGTCGAACCACAGCACGGAATCCGGGACGGGCCGCGCGCCCGGTGCGGCGGCGGCCGTGACGCGGCCCAGCGCCGCGGTGGTCAGGGCGAGCGCGCCGCCCGCCATCGCCGCGCCGAGCAGGCTCCGGCGGGAGAAACCGGGTGAGGACATGAGGGGACTCCTTCGTCCGGTGGGGAGAAGAATGGGGAGGAAGTGGGAAACAGCATCGGCTCACGGGCCGCAAAGAACATATGTATGTGTAGGCGAGCCGTGCGCACGTGTCCAGACCACGCCGTAAAACAGCTGGTATTCCCTCGGCCGGTCAGCGCATTCTCGTGCGGAGCTCTTGCAGACATCACATGTCTGGCGCTACCGTCGCCCGCGTGTCACTCACCGACGAGGCGATCGCCCGCATCCGCGAGCTGATCCAGTCCGGGAAGTTGCCGCCGGGCTCGAAGCTGCCGCCGGAGCACCAGCTCGCCACCGAGCTGGGCATCTCCCGCTCCCCCATGCGCGAAGCCGTCAAGGCGCTCGCTGTCGCCCGCGTGCTCGACGTGCGCCGCGGCGACGGCACGTACGTCACGAGCCTCGCCCCCACCGTCCTGCTCGAAGGACTCGGCCTCGCCGTGGAACTCATGCACGGCAACACTTTGCTGGAGCTGACCGAGGTGCGCCGGCTCTTCGAACCGATCGCCACCGGGCTCGCCGCCACCCGGGCGACAGAAGAGCACCTCGCGCAGATCCACAGCCACCTCGAGGCGATGCGCGCCGCGGCCGGCGACGTCGAGCTGCTCAACCAGCACGACGCCGCCTTCCACCGCGCCGTGGCCGCCGCGACCGGAAACGAAGCGCTCGCCACATTGCTCGACGGCATCTCCGGCGGCACCCTGCGCGCGCGGGTGTGGCGCGGGATGGTCGAAGCCGGCTCGGCCGACCGCACCCTGTCCGAGCACGAAGTGATCTACGAAGCACTCGCCGAACGCGACGCCACGCTCGCGCAAGCCGCCGCCCTCGTGCACATCAGCACCACCGAACGCTGGTTGCGCCGCGTGCACGGCGCCCGGGCCGAGGAGGCCGAGTGACACCCCCGACCGCGCCCGGCAAGATCGTCGGCCTGGGCACGTCGGCGATCGGCGGCCTCTACGAAGACCTCGGTGACGCCACGGCCCGGGCCACGCTCGAAGCGGCGTGGGCCGCCGGCACGCGGTACTTCGACACCGCCCCGCACTACGGCACCGGGGTGGCGGAACGGCGGCTCGGCAAGTTCCTGCGCGACAAGCCACGCGCCGAGTTCACGGTGTCGTCCAAGGTCGGCCGGCTGCTGCGCCCCGGAGAAGACGGGCTCGTACGCGTGCGCGACTACTCGGCCGACGGCGTCTACGCCTCGCTCGCGGACAGTCTCGATCGCACGGGGCTGGACCGGTTCGACACCCTGTTCATCCACGACCCCGACGACTTCTGGGAGACCGCGGTCGGCGCGGCGTACCCGGCCCTCGCCCGGTTGCGCGACGAAGGCGCGGTGCGGCGGATCGGCGTCGGCATGAACGAGCCGAAGATGCCGGCCCGGTTCGTCGCCGAGACGGATGTCGACTGCGTGCTCATCGCCGGTCGTTACACCCTCCTCGACCGCTCCGCGGCCGACGAGCTGCTGCCGTTGTGCGAAACCCGTCGGGTGGAAGTGATCGCGGGCGGCGTCTTCAACAGCGGCGTGCTGGCCGACCCCGGCCCGGACGCGCGCTTCGACTACCTGCCGGTACCGCCCGACGTGCGCGCCAGGGTCGAGGCGCTCGCCGCCGCGTGCGCCCGGCACGGGGTCGCCCTGCCCGCGGCGGCCCTGCAGTTCCCGTTGCGGCACAAGGCCGTGACGGCCATGGTCATCGGCGCCCGCACGCCGGCGGAGGTCGAGCAGAACGCCGCCCACCTCGCCACCGCGATCCCGGACGCGCTGTGGTCCGAAATCGACGGACTCACCGTGAGCCGGTGATCTTTCCCCGGCGGGCGAGCGCCTTGTTGACAAGATTGTCGACGAGATTGTGACCGTCGTGCACACCTGATTCCCGGACCACCCGGCCCACCGCCGAGACGCGTGCGGGATCGCGCCCGCGCTGCCAGAGTGGATCTTGTCCGGACGAGAGGGGCTGAACGGCATGAGCGACCACCGCGACACGGCGAACCGGTGGTGGCGCACCAAACCGGGCGTTTTGCCGCCGCGCCGGACCCGGCGAGCGGCGCCGTTCGTCGTCGGCCTCCGCCGCACGTCCCCGGCGTGGTCGACCCGCCTCGACGAGGTGCTCGAGTTCAACGCGAGCCACTGAGCCCTTCGGGGGAACGACTCCCGCGCGCCCGACCGGGGAGGGAACGGGCGCGCGGGTCCCGGTCAGCCGCACCGGCGGCGACCGTGGCGCCCGGTTGAGGATCCTGACCCGTCTGGCACCAGCCGTGGTCGAGGCTCGTGGCGCTGCCCGGACGAGTCCACCGCTCGCAGGTTGTCCAGGTGGGCGCGCCTACTGACCCAGCGTCACACATTCTCACCCGGCGCACCGGCCGAAACCGGCGGAGTCCGCCGCACCGCGTCCAGCACGACCTGCACCGCCGCGCGCTGCGGTGAGCCCCGGCGGACGGCGGCGGTGATCGTCCGCGTCACCGGCGACGCGAGCTCGCGCGTCGTCACGCGGTAGCGGGGATCGACGGCCAGGCCGGGGAGCAGCGTGATCGACAAGCCGGCCTCGACGTGCTGCAGGGCCAGCATGTAGTTGCTGAAGCGGCACACCGCGCGCGGTTCGAAGCCCGACTGCCGGCACAGCCGCAGCGTCAGGTTGGCCATGTAGGACTGCGGCAGGTCCAGCGACCACGCTTCGTCCGCGAAGGCCGCCAGGTCGACGGCGCCGCGGCGGGTCGCGGGGTGGTCCGGGGGCATGACCAGCACGATCGGGTCGGTCGCGAGTGGCACGAGGTCCACGTCGGGGTCCAGCGGCTGCTCGACGAAGTCCGTGGTCGTGATGATGAGGTCGGCGTCGCCCACGCGCAGGGCGGGCATGCTCTCGTGGGGTTCCAGCTGCAGCACCTCGACCTGCAGGTCCGGGTGCGCCGCGGCCAGCCGCGTCACCGCGGGCACGGCGAGGGTGTGGACGGCGCTCTGGAACGCGCCCAGCCGCACCAGGCCGGCGGGTTCGTCGCCGAGGCCGCGCAGCTCCGCCTCGACGGTGTCCATGTGGTCGAGGATCGCCCGGGCGCGGCGCGCGAGGATCAGCCCGGCCGGGGTGAGGCGGACGTGGCGGCCGGTGCGTTCCAGCAGCTTGGTGCGCGTTTCGGTCTCCAGCACGGCGAGCTGCTGCGACACGCTCGACGCGCTCAGGTTCGACGCGCTCGCCACCGCGCGGATGGTGCCCAGGGTGTCGAGCCGGCTCAGCAGGCGCAGGCGCCACGGGTTCAGCACCGCTTTATTGTGCACGGTCATTGTGCGGCTCAGCCGAACAGAACGTCCGGAATTGTGAGCTGGACGTGTCGCTCGGCGCGGACTTACCGTCGGGGACATGGCTGCTCCGACCACTGTCCCGCTGTCCGCCGACACGTTCTGGACCGACGCCGAAGCCCACCTCGTGCGCTACGGCGGCGCGTTCACCCGCGAGATCATCGAACGCGCCGCCGGGAGCTTCCTCTACACCGCCGACGGCCGGAAGATCCTCGATTTCACCTCCGGCCAGATGAGCGCGATCCTCGGCCACTCGCACCCCGAGATCGTCGAGACCGTGCGCCGCCAGATCGGCACGCTCGACCACCTGTTCAGCGGCATGCTGAGCCGCCCGGTCGTCGACCTGGCCCGGCGGCTGGCCGAGACGCTGCCGGCACCGCTGGAGAAGGCGCTGCTGCTGACCACCGGGGCCGAGTCGAACGAGGCCGCGATCCGCATGGCGAAGCTCGTGACGGGCCGGCACGAGATCGTGTCGTTCGCGCGTTCGTGGCACGGCATGACGCAGGCCGCCGCGTCCGCGACCTACAGCGCCGGCCGCAAGGGCTACGGCCCCGCGACCCCCGGCAACTTCGCCATCCCCGCGCCCAACACCTACCGCCCCGACTTCACGCACGCCGACGGCACGCTCGACTGGCGCCGGCAGCTCGGCTTCTCGTTCGACCTGATCGACGCCCAGTCCGTCGGCAGCCTCGCCGCCTGCCTCGTGGAACCGATCCTCAGCTCCGGCGGGATCATCGAGCCGCCACCGGGATATTTCGCCGCACTGCGCGAAAAGTGCCGCGAACGCGGGATGCTGCTGATCCTCGACGAAGCCCAGACCGGCCTGTGCCGCACCGGCACGTGGTACGCGTTCGAGCGCGACGGCGTGGTGCCCGACATCCTGACGGTGTCCAAGACGCTCGGCGCCGGCCTGCCGCTCGCGGCCGTGCTGACCAGTGCGGAGATCGAGCAGGAGGCGCACGAGCGCGGGTTCCTGTTCTTCACCACGCACGTCTCGGACCCGCTGGTGGCCGCCGTCGGCAACACCGTGCTCGACGTGCTGATGCGCGAGCGGCTCGACGAACGCGCCCGCACGCTCGGCGCGTTTCTCCGAAGCGGGCTGGAGGAGATCGCCGAGCGCCATGAGGTCGTCGGTGACATCCGCGGCCGTGGCCTGCTGGCCGGGCTGGAGCTCGTGGTGGATCGCTCCACCAAGGAAAGCTCCGACGCGCTGGGCGCGCTGGTCACGCGGCGCTGCCTGGAACTGGGGCTGCACATGAACATCGTGCAGCTCCCGGGCATGGGCGGCGTCTTCCGGATCGCGCCGCCGCTGACCGCGACCGAGGAGGAGCTCTCGCTCGGGCTGTCCATTCTGGACGAAGCCATCGGCGACGCGCGGAAGGCGTTGTAAAGACGCGTGAGTGCCGGTTCGCCGCCGGCACTCACGCCGTCCGCCTTACGACCGCTGCTCCGGCGGCACGTACTCGAACGTCGGCCCCGCCGTCGTTTTCCCGTCGCCGGAGGGCATCTTCATGAGCGCCTGGGCCTGCGCCTTCAGCTGGAACATCACGCCGACGGTAGCGCCCAGCCCGCCCGGGTTGCCCGTGAACGCGTCTTCCAGCAGGTAGAGCAACAGGCAGTAGGTGTTGTCGAACTCCACCTGCGCCCGGCGGATCGGGCTGTCCTCGGGGTAGTCGGCCGCGCTCGGGTTGCGGCGCATCGGGAGCACGCCGTCGAGGTCGACCTTGATCTCCTCGCCCGTCGGACCGCTGCGCGGGGTGTCGCCCTCGGCGTAGCGGCGGCCGTTCTTGAGCTCCTGGAACCGGTAGAAGTGGGCGACCTCGTCGCGTTCGGGATGGAAGACGTCGCGGTCGCCGTCCCACACCTCCGTGCGCGCGGCGCCCTCGCCCTGCTCGACGATCTCCGCGAGCGCGGCCAACGCGGAATCCAGGTCGTGCACCGGAATCACGCTGCCGCCACCGCTGCGGAGGTGCATCTCGCCGATCTGGCGCTTCGGGTCACCGGAGAACACGGTCTCCTCCCCCAGCTCCTCGCACAATTCTTTCAGCCCCGCCTGCACGGCGGCGTAGAACTGCCCGATCGTCCGGTACCCGTCGGCCTGCGGCGGCGCGTCGGCCGACTCGGGCTGCTCGATCCGCAGGAACAGCTCCAGCGCCTCCGCACCGAACGGCACAAGGTTGACCTGCACCGACGCGTCCCCGTGGGGCAGCGGGTGCGGGTACGCGGGCAGCAGCTCCGGCGCGTCGAGCTTCGGCTCGCCGCCCACGGCGTTGAGCAGGTTCGCCGCGAGCGCCAGGTGCAGCATCTCCTCGGCGAGCACGCTGCCGACGACCTGCGCGGCCTCGGCGTTGCGGCCCGGGTCGAGCGAATACAGCGCGCACAGGTACGGCGGGATCGTCGCGTGCTCGAGCTCGATCGCCCACTGCAGGTGGCGGCGGAGCTCCTCCACGCTGTCGATGGCGGGGGCGGCACTGGTGTCCATCATTGCCTCTCGTCTCGGCGGGTCGCGAGTTCGGGGTTCGGGTTCGGGTTCGCGAGGCAGGACAAGACGGCAGGCGGATCTGTGACAGGTTCCCCGGACGGTTCCGGCTAACGGGCCGTGATGCGCCACCTCTGGGCGCGTTCCTGTTCGGCCCACAAGGCGGCGTGGATGGCGGCCTCGTTCTCGGCGTCGAGGGCGGACGTGGTCTCGTCCAAGAGCACGATCGGGGTGTCCTTCAGCAGCGTCCGGGCGATGACGACGCGCTGGCGTTCCCCGCCGGACAGCAGGCGGCCGGCCTCAGCGTGACGCGGGCAGAAACGCCACGCCGTGCACCCGATCCACGGCCCGCGTCCACAAGGGATCCTCCGGGTCGGCCGGAAACCCCAGCCGGGGACCGATCTTCGCCCACGCCCGGGGATGTGCGCGCCGGTACTCGCGCAGGACCTCGTCCAGCTCATCGCCGTCGAGGAAGCGCCGACGCGGCTCCCGCCACAGGTAGCCCCCGCATCTCACCTCGATCGCGGGCGCGGCCCGGAGGTTCCGGTACCACTGCGGCACCCCGCCCCACGCCGCGATCACCACCAGCTCCGGCACATCCGGCCGGTGCCGCACCACCTCGACCACCACCTCGCGACGCGCGCCCGACTTACGCCCGCGGTGGACGAGGTAGAGCAGCCGGTGCCCGAAGATCTTCCCGAAGCCCCAGCGGTACCACGGGATCGGCGCACGAAGGAACCACCGCAGCAGCCCGGTCGGCGGCCGGTCGGTCACGGGCATCGCCGGCTCCGCTCTGCCGACCCGGTGAAAGCCGATACCGCAGCGATCACCACTGTGGCGCCGGCCCGCTCTGTTGCACACCGCGGCGCAGCGAGACGGCGAGCACGAGGATTCCGATCGCCACTGCCAGCCAGGGCAGTCCTCGCAGCGAGAACGCCCGCAAGGTGTCCGGGCCGGCTTCATACAGCAGATAGACGTCGACCTCGGGCAAGACCGTCGCCGCGAACAGCTCCACGATGGCCAGCGCACTGCCGACGATCAAGCACATCCTCGCGGCCGGCCGGCTCTGCATGGCCCCGATCGCGCCCGCCGGCAAGACCGCCGCCACGCCCAGATTGAGCACGACGGTCGCCCCACCCGAGACGATCTCCCCATGGACGACGGCGATGATCCCGCACACCGCCCCGATGAAGGCGGCGATGCTGCAGACGATCGCCAGCACGGCGGTCGCGACCGCGACCCCGCCTGCCGGATTGTTGTGGTGGACCGGACCGGCCGGAAACTGCTGCCCGCGATACTGCTGGTACGTCATGTCCTCCCCTTCGCACTGTCCCGGCATCGTGCCAGGGCACGGTTCCCCTCCGCACGAAAACGCCTTGAGTCCCACCGATCGGGGTCGGCTGAGTCCGGCTCAGCCGGCGTATTCGCCCAGAAGGACGTCGGGTGCCTCGAAACGCCTCAATCGCGCACAAGGCGCCCGGCGAACGCCACGAAGAAACTGAAGGGCCTATGCGGCCCGGGGTTCGATCCGCGTCCCGCGCGGGACGGTGACCGACAGGAGGTCGCCGGGGGCGTCGAGTTCGAGGCGGTGCCACCGTCCACACGGGACGATCGCCGCGGTGCCCGGGGTGAGCGTGGCCGGGGTGTCGTCGTCGCGGAGGTACAGGCGGAAGCCGCCGGTGAGGCAGCACACGATTTCGTCGGCGGCGGCGTGGATTTCCCAGTGGTCGGAGTGGACGTCGGCGTCGGTGCTGGCGTGGAAGGTCATCAGGTGCCAGACGTCGGGCTCGCCGTCGACCATGCGGGGTACCGCGGCCGCGTCGCCGTCGTCGTGGAGGTGCAGGAAGGAGGTGAACAGGTCGATCAGGGTCATGGGTTTCCTTTCAGGGGTCAGTCGGCAAGGCCGCGGCGGAGGGCGGCGGCGAGTTCGGCGATCTGGCGCTGCGACACCTCGGCGGACAGGATCGCCTGCGAGCCGTGGAAGGTGCCGGGCCACTGGTGCAGCTCGGCGGACACGCCCGATTGCAGCAGGCGCAGGGCGTACGTGATGCCCTCGTCACGAAGCGGATCGAACTCGGCGGTGGCGACGTACGCGGGCGGCAGGCCGGACAGGTCCGCCGCGCGCGCCGGGGCGGCGTAGGGCGTGCCGGGGGTGTCGCCGAGGTAGTGGCGCCACGTCGCGGCGAGCTTGTCGCGCGTCATCCACGGCGTGCCGGTGAAGGTGCGCGCCGACCAGGTGTCCTGACGGTCGTCGAGCTCGGGCTGGTTGAGCAGCTGGAAGCGGATCGCGGGCCCGTGCTCGTCGCGGGCCCGCAGCGCGATCGCGGCGGCGATCCCGGCGCCCGCACTGTGCCCGCCGACGGCGATGCGGGCCGGGTCGAGGCCGAGCTCCGCGGCGTTCTTCGCGGCCCAAGTCAGCGCCGCGTACGCGTCGTCCACCGCGGCCGGGAACGGGTGTTCCGGCGCTCGCCGGTAGCCGACGGAGATCACCACGGCGCCGGCGACGTCCGCGACTCGCGCGGCCCACGGGTGCTCCGTGTCGAGGTCGCCCATGACGAAGCCGCCGCCGTGCAGCCAGATGATCGCACCGTGGGCCTGCCGCGGCCGGTAGATGCGCACGGGAACGTCGCCGTCGGCGGTGTGGTCCTCGATCGTGAGGCCCGAGGTGTCGGGCGGCGGCGCGGAGGCGGACAGGCCGGCGAGCTTCTCGCGGGCGATGACCGGATCGTCGAGATCGGCGGGCGGGAACAGCGGGAGGAAGGCTTCGAGTTCCGGGTTCATGCCGACGATCCTGCCGCTGCCCGGGCGCCGCGTCGCCCGCCGGCCGTCGCGCGAAATCGCCCGATGACGCGACGCTCGCCGCGTACGCTGCCGGGTGTGGAGGCGTTGGTCGTCCGGCTCTCGCAGCTGGACTCGGAGGCCGAGGGCGCGATCCGTGTCGTGATGTTCTACGACACGCTGATCCGCCGGCGCGTCGACCTGGCCGCGCTGGTCCGGGCTTCGGCGGGCCTGGCCGAGTGCGTGGCCGGCATCCGGCTCGACGGCACCGGGCAGACGTTCCGCGTCGCCCCGGACGGCCCCGCGCCCTCCGCCGGCCGCGCGTCGACCACGGTCGCGATCACGCTGGACGACGAGCAGATCGGCGCGGTCTGGCTCGAACGCCCGTCACCACTCCCCCTCGACCGCCTACTCCTCGACCGCCTGGCCATCGCCGCGGCCGCCGTCGTGGAACGCTACGGCCCCGCCCGCACCACGATGGCCGACCCGGCGCTCGTCGAGCTCGCCATCAGCCCCGGCACCGACGCCGCCGCACGCGCGCGGGCCCTGCGGCTGCTCGGCTTCGCGGCCGACGCGGCGGTGCGCGTCGTGGCCGTGCGCTCGCCGCTGCCACTCGACCAGCTCGGCGCTTTGGTCTGCCCCGCGCGCCCGGTGAAGGCGGCGCCGCTGGGTGAGGTGGGCGTCCTGCTGCTCACCGCCGTCGACGTCTCGCGGTTCCCGGCGGACGTGCGGGCAGGGATCGGGACCGTGGGGCCGTTGCCGGGCTCGTGGCTGTCGGCGCGAACGGCGCTGCGCTTCACGACGTCGCGCCGGCCCGTCGTGGACTACTGCTCGCTCGGCGCCTTGGCGCTGCTCGCGCACGTGCCCGGCGATGCCGCCCGCGACAACACCGACGTGGCCGCCCTGGCCTCCTTGGCCGCGGACGACCTGGACACCCTCGACGCCTACTGCGCCACGGGTTCCGTCCGCCGCGCCGCCGACGTGCTGCACCTGCACCACAGCAGCGTCGCCCGCCGCCTCGACCAGCTCGGCAAGACGCTCGGCTACAGCCTGGTCTCCCCCACCGGCCCCGTGCGCGCCCAACTGGCCCTCACCGCGTGGCGGCTGCTGGAGGCCTGACCCAGCGCGACACGAGGACGGTCTCACCGTCGCAGCAGGAGATCACCACACCGGCCACGCCTTTCGAAGCGGCCCTGGACGACGTCGTCCTTCAGCGCGGGACCGCGGCCACCGGGTACACGTCCGGATCCCCGGCGCGAGTTCCAGCCGCACAACCGGCGGCACCATTCGATCCGCCCGGCGGACTTCGGGCACGAGTGCCACGAGCCCGAGCGCGCGGACCGGCCGCCGCGCTGAGCACGGGGCCGTCCACTTCGGTCTGAAAAAACTTCCGGAACCGGTGAACCGCACGGGATCCGGCAGCCGTGTCCTCGTCGAGTCGCCCGGACGAACCGGGTGACAAGGACAACGGGGAGTGTTCTCATGTTCCGCAAGCAGGCAATGTTCCTGGCCGCTTTCGTCGCGGCGGGGGCCGCGGTGCTGTCCGCGTGTGGCGCGGGCAGCGACAGCGCGACGACCGCACCGGCGGGGGCCGACAACCTGCGCGCCGCCGCGGCCGCGCCGGCTGCCACGCTGACCGCGACCAGCGCGATCCTCTTCGACGACGCCGCGTTCTCCGACAACGGCGCCTCCCAGGGCATCTCCGGCAAGGGCTGCCAGACGCTGGCCCGCCCGAAGGTCACCTCGTCGCTGACCACGACCGGCACGCTGAAGCTGTGGAGCGGCGCGAACTGCACCGGCAAGTCGATCGCGGTCACCGGCAACGTGAGCAACCTCGCGAAGCTCGGCTTCGACAACAAGACCGTGTCGGTGAAGCTGGCCGGCGACGACAACGGCGGCAACAACAACGGGGGCGACAACGGCGGGAACGCCGGCGGCAACGACAACGCCAACCTCACCTCCACCTTCGCCCTCCTCGACAGCGGCAAGAACTTCTCCGAGCCCGACGGCTCCCAGGTCGCCAGCGACAAGGGCTGCAACGAAGTCCGCAGCCCCGACCTCGTCCGCTCCATCGACGCCGACGGCACGTACAAGATCTGGACCGGCGCCGGCTGCACCGGCAAGTCGATGCTGATCACGGGCGACGCGCCCGACCTCGAGAAGATCGGCTTCGACCGCCAGGTCGCCTCGATCCGCCTCGCCGGCTGACGCGGCGAGCACACCGCCCCAAGCACAGACAGCCACAGGCAACAGCGCCACCGAAGGGATCCCGGAAACCCCGGGGTCCCTTCGGTGTTTCCCCGAAAGGTCAGGAAAGCACCGCGTCGTACTGCGCACGCGAGAAGCGAAACGGCCCCAGCGCGGCGTAACGCTCGCGGAACACCTCGGGGTCGTAGTCCGTCTGCCAGCCGAAGTCGCGCCACACCACCTCGTCGGCGGTCCGTTCGAGGACCACCGTCACGCCGCCGCAGCCGAGATCACCGCATTCCGGGCAGACGAACAGCGGCACCCGGCCGTCGGGCAGCGCGTCGGCGCCGAGATCGGCGGGCGCGACCGCGATGACATCGTCGCCGAGAGAACGCAGCGACTCACCGAGCCGGGCGCCGTCGATCTCGAAGTCGAGGTACTCACGGTGCGTCCGAATGCCGCCGGTGGGGAATACCTCACCCGGGCGTACCGAGGGGACCAGACGGAGCACGTTCACGCGCCGAGGTAACCACACAGTGGAACGACGAGCCACCGAGTTCGCGCGTTCGTCCAGCGTTCACACCGTGATCATCTGCGGGAGGGCGCGTGTTCGGCCCGGGTCGGAACTGTCGGGTGGCCCTGTTCCCCGACCTCAGGACGGATTCCGTGACCGATTCACGCGTTCGCCGGTGGCACCGCAGCCTCCGTCGTCCCCTCCTCGCCGTTGCCGGCCCCGTGCTGGTCCTCGGTGCGCTCACCGCGCCCGCGGCCAGTGCGGCGCCCGCCGACGATGTCCGGATCAACGAGGTGGTGACGACCGGCGACGTCAACGACTCGATCGAGCTCTACAACAAGGGCACCGCGGCCGTCGACGTCTCGGGGTGGATCCTCAAGGACGACGACAACGGCTCGACGTACAAGATCGCCTCGGGCACGACGCTGGCGCCGGGCGCGTTCCGCGCGTTCGACGTGCACGACGAGTTCGGCCTCGGCTCCGAGGACGAGGCCCGCCTGTACCTCGCCAACGGCAGCACGCTCGTCGACAGCTTCAGCTGGGACGACCACTCCGACCCGTCGTGGTCGCGCTGCCCCGACGGCACGGGCTCGTTCCGCCAGGCGTCCGCGCTGACGCTGGGCGGGCCGAACGCCTGCGGTGGCTCGGGCCAGGGCACGTCGCCGGTCGCGTGGCCGGGCAGCGGTTCGGTGTCCACGGCCGACGCGTCCAACGTCTTCGGCGAAGACCTTTCCGGTCTGTACCAAGAGGGCAGCGTGCTGTGGGCGGCCCAGAACTCCGGGAAGCTGTGGCGCCTGGTGTCCAACGGCTCGGGCGGGTGGAAGCCGGACACCGCGTCCGGCTGGTCCTCGGGCAAGAAGCTGCACTTCTCGAACGGCTCCGGCACGCCCGACGACGAGGGCGTCACGGTCACCGGGTCGGGCTCCTCGGCCGGCGTGTTCGTGGCCACCGAGCGCGACGACGACAAGTCCGGCACCAGCCGCCTTTCGGTGCTGCGCTACGACGTCAGCGGCTCGGCGACCACGCTGAACGCGGCGAAGGAGTGGAACCTGACGTCGGACCTGCCGTCCGTCGACTCCAACTCGGGCTTCGAGGGCGTCACCTGGGTGCCGGACGCGTCGCTGACCGCGGCGGGCTTCAAGGACTCTTCCACCGGCGCGGCCTACTCCCCCAGCCACTACGGCTCGCACACCGGCGGCGTGTTCTTCGTCGGCGTCGAGGGCACGGGCATGATCTACGGCTACGTCCTGCAGGATTCCGGCGCGTTCACCCGTGTGGCGTCCTTCAGCAGCGGCATGGACGGCGTGATGGAGCTCCAGTGGGAACCGCAGGCCTCCCGCCTGTGGGCCGTCTGCGACGACACGTGCGACGGGCAGCACCGCACGTTCCAGGTGTCGTCGGGCTCCTTCACGACGGCGGCGGTGTACCAGCGCCCGAGCGGGATGTCGAACTACAACAACGAGGGCTTCTCCGTCGCCCCCGCGACCGAGTGCTCGGGCGGCTCGAAGCCGGTCTACTGGTCCGACGACAGCAACGACGGCGGGCACGCGTTGAGGAAGGGCAGCATCAGCTGCTGAGCTCGTGGTGATGGTGGTCCCGGCCGTGGCTTGGCCGGGACCATCGTCGTGTTCAGGCCGGCTTCCGGGCCGCGAGGCGTTCCACCGTCCCGAATTTGAGCCGTTCCGCCCGCGTGATCTCGAAGCCGGCCTCGGTGACGAGCGGCAGGGGACGGCGGGTCTGGTGGTCGCCGATCTGGCGGAGGGTGAAGCGTTCCAGGAGGCGCTGGGCCCAGCGCAGCGGGCGGTGGTCACTGCCGATGTGGTCGAGCAGCAGCAGCGCGCCGCCGGGGCGCAGGACGCGGTGCATCTCGGCGATGGCGGCGCGGTCGTCGGGGAAGCCGCACAGGCCGAGGGTGCACACGACGGTGTCGAAGCTCGCGTCGGGGAACGGGAGTGCTTCGGCGTTCCCCTGCCGCAGCGTCACGGGCCGGCCGAGGCCGTCGGCGCGGCTCTTCGCCAGCCCCAGCATGGCGGGGCTGAGGTCGAGCCCGGTCACGCGGGCATCGGGCGGGTAGAGGCCGAGGTTCAGCCCGGTGCCGACGGCGACCTCCAGTACCTCGCCGCGCGCCTGCTCGCACACCCATTCACGGCCGCCGGCGAACTGGACGCGTTCGAGGAAGCCGATGCTGCGGTCGTACCGCGGGGCGTACTTGTCCCATTGGGCCCGGAGCCAGGCGGGGTCGGTCATCGGCTCAGGTCCGCGACGGGCAGGCCCATGGCCGTGGCAGATTGGCTCAGTGCGGCGTCACCCGCACGATGTCGACCATCGACAGGCGGCACTGAGCGGGGCGGCCGCGGAGGTTGCACGGTCCGGGTCAATAGCGCCGGCAGATGTCGTCGGACGGGGTGAGGCACCAGCCGTCGGTGGTCTGGGTGCACGGGCCCGGGCCGAGGCACCAGCCAGGCGGGACAGCCGCGGAGGCGGTGGCCGGGACGGCGAGGGCCACCAGGGCGAACGAGCCGACGAGCAGGCCGGCGGTCAGGAATCTGCGCATACCGCCGACTCTGCCCGATTCGGGCAGCACACACCAGCGGCGACGGGAACGGCTCAGCGCCGAAGTCCCGGCGTTCACGGCGGCCCACCACCACATACGTCCGATTCGTCCGGAAGCATCCGACCCAGCCGCCGCGAACGGCTGCGCCGAAGTGTCCCGAGTTTGGGATACTCCTGCTCTGCCCGATGAAGGGAGACGGCTGGTGGTGACTCGGGAGCACGACGTCACGGCGCGGCGGTGGCTGCAGCCGGAAGCCGGGGCCGGAACGGGCAGTGACCAGGCGTTCTTCCGGAGGCGGCGCGATCTGGTCACCGTGGCCGAGCGGGCCGTGCGCTCGTTGCGGGGGCAGGTGGTCCAGTACCTCGACGTCGTGGACAACGTGGTGCGCCGGGTGACCGTGGACGTCACCGACGGCGACGAGCGGCTGGCGCGGCTGGACGTGGTCGATACCACCGCGCCGTTCGGGCTGACCGTGCGCGAACTGCAGGTGGCCACGGGCGTCGCCGGTGGGCTGGGGAACCAGGAGATCGCCGAGGCGCTCCAGTGCTCACGGCGGACCGTGGCGACCCACCTCGAGCACATCTTCACCAAGACCGGCACGAATTCCCGCGTCACCGTGGCGACGCTGCTGGCCGAGCACGACGCGTACGCGGCACCGTTGCCCGCCGTGGAGCTGGTGCTGCCGGCGACACTGCTGTCCCTCCTGCGAACAAACCCCCCGGCAAGACCACGCACCACCAAACCCCGCCCCGCGCTGATCGGCGCGGTCTACGCGGCGGGCGCCGGACCCGAGGTCGTGGCGATGCGCCGCGGTGACAAGCTGGCCGTCACCGAGCTGAACGCGCGGGGCGGTGTCGCGGGGCGGCAGGTGGAGCACGTCGCGCTCGGGACGACGCCGGAAGGCCTGCTGGACGCCGTCGAGGAGCTGACGGCGCGCGGCGTGGACGCCGTCGTGTTCGGCAACTTCCCGCTGAGCTACGCGCGCAAAGCCATCGCGACGGCCGCCGCGGCCGGGGCGCCCGTGTTGCACAGCATGACCGGGCCCGCGTTGTCCGACGACGTGCACGCCGATCCGCGCGGTCTCGGCGCCGTGTTCCAGGTCTGTTCCACCGAATCCGCTTACGTGCCAGGGCTTCTGCGCACGCTCCCCCACTTCGGCCACGGGCGGCGCCGCCGGCTGGCCGTGCTGCCGCGCGAAAGCACGTTCGACGCGTCGATCCCGGAGCAGGTCGAGCGCCACGCGGCGGCGGCGGGCTGGGAGCTGGTGTTCGCCGAGCCGGTGCCCGACCACACCCGCGATTTCAGCGCAGTCGTGCGGCAGCTGGCGCACGCGAAAGCCGACGCCGTCTCGTTGTCGAGCTTCCCGGAGCCGACGCTGCGCGCGTTCCTCACCGCCGCCGAACCGCTACGGGACCGCACGCTCGTGCACGTCGCCTGGTCGCCTGCCTCCCCCGGCTTCACGGACCGGTTCCGCTCGCTGTCCGACGGGCTGCTGTGGTCGACGGTCATCGGTCACGTCGACAGCCCCGCCTGCCACGCCTTCGAACAGCGCTATCGCGCGGCCTACGGCGGCGAACCCGGCCTGGGTGCCGCGGCGGTGCACTTCGACATGGTCAACGTGCTGGCCCAGGTGTGGAGCCAGGTCAGCCGGCCGTGGGACTTCGCGGCAGTGCGGCGGCAGCTGCGGTCGGTGGCGTCGTTCGGCGTCACCGGCGCGCACCAGTTCCTCGGCCGCGGCCAGCGCGGCCTCAGCTACCCCGACGACACCGGCGACCCGACCCGCGGCCACCCGCACCTCGTCTACCGCATCGAAGGCGGCACCCATCGCCGCCTGGCCCCGGCGCCGCTCAGCTGAGCCACGACGGCGCGGTCACCGACCCGACGCCGTCCCCGCCGTCCACGGGCACCGAACGCCCGTTGACCCACGACGCGTCCTCGCTCAGCAGCCACGCGACGGCCGCCGCGATCTCGTCGGGACGGCCCAGCCGCCCGCTCACACTGGCCGCCGCGACGCCCTCGACGTACGAGCGCGGCACGGGATTCACCCGCGAGCCGACGTCGATGAACCCGGGTGCGACGGCGTTGCAGCGGATGCCGTCGCGCCCGTGTTCCAGCGCGAAAGCCCGCACCAGCGCGTCCAACGCGGCCTTCGACGCGGCGTACACGGCGGTGCCCGGCCGCGCCCGCGTCGCCGCGCCACTGCTGACGAACACCATCGCTCCGGGCCGGCCCGCTGCCACGCAGCCCCGCACGAACTGCGCACCCGCCGCGAACGCCGAGCGCGCGTTCACCGTCAGGACCCGGTCGAAAAGCTCCTCGTCGCCGTTCGACACGGGCGCAGCCGGATACAGCCCCGCCGCGTGCACGAGCGCGTCGAACCCGCCGTGCGACTCCTGCAGCCGTGCCATCTCCGAAGCGACACCCGGCCGCGCGAGATCCAGCTCAGGCAGGTCCGCGCCGACGACCGTCCACCCGTCCGCGGTCAGCCGCGAGCCGACGGACCGGCCGAGCCCACCGCGGGAACCCAGCAGCAGCACCGATTTCGGCACGGGTCACCGTCCTTCGAGGACCGGACGGAACCGCCGGGCGACGTCCACGCAGCGCTCGAACCCCACGCCGAGCTCCCGGCAGCCGACGACGAACCGCTCCAGCGCCGCCATCCGCGCACCGCGCCCGACGACCTGCGGGTGCAGCGTCACCGTGGTCACGCCACCGGGCACGGTCTCCGTCATGTAGCGCACGTCGCGCAGGAACCGCTCGAACATCGCGTCGGCGTCCTGCAGCCCCGGCATCACGCCCTGCGGCAGGCGCAGGTACTCCAGGTGCGGGTAGTCGTCGAGCGTCCACGACACGGGCAGCTCGACGATGGAAGAAGTGGCCCCGAACCGATAGGGACCGCCGGGGTCGCAGACGTCCCCCGAGCGCGCGAAGTACGGTTCGAAATCCGTGCCCATCAAGGAAGAGTCGTACTCCACGCCGAGCTCACCGAGGATCTCGATCGTGCTGTCGGTGAAGTCCCAGCTCGGCGTCCGGTGCCCGGCGGGCGGCGCGCCGGTGAGCTTCTCGATCAACGCCGCCGAGCGCCGGTTCACGGCCAGCTCGGCCGCCCGATCCAAAGTGGACACCGGTTCGTGCGCGTAGCCGTGCAACGCGATCTCGTGCCCCGCCCCGGCGATCGCCGAGCACTGCGCCGGATACGTCTCCAGAGTATGCCCGGGAATGAAGAACGTCGACGGCACCGAGTGGCGGTCCAGCAGGTCCAGGATGCGGCCGATCGCGTACGCGCCGAACTCCCCGCGTGACACCGGCCCGGGCGTCACCTGACCGCGTGCGATCCACAGGGAGATGGCATCGAAGTCGAACGTCAAACAGACAGTCGGGCTCATGCGACGGCGGCCTCCTCGGGCTCGAACTCGGTGCGGACACCGACGTCGGCGGGGTTCCCGTCGAAGAGCCGGTCGAGGTCCCAGCGGGTGTAGGCGTGGCGGCTCGGCGGACCGGGCGCGATCCACAGCACCCGATCGGTCAGGTCCATGACCAGCGAGTACACCGTGCAGAACTTCTCGGACGCGGGCACGTCCGGGTCGGGGTGGCGGCAGATACCGTCCGGAAACGACCACTCGTCGCGCAGCGTCGCGACGACGTCGGCCACCCGCACGCGCCGCTCGTCCAGCGCAGGCTCCAGCAGGTGGCGGGCCCGGGCCGGTCGCAGCTGCGTCAACGCGCTCGTGGCGGCTTTCTTGTCCTGCAACGGAAGGCTCGCCTGGAAGTGGTTGGAGTGCGTGATCAACCCTTGCTCAGGCAGGAGTGTGCCGAAGACGCCGGGCGCCAGCTCGAAATCGATGGACTCGCCGCCCGCGTCGGCGAGCAGCACGTTGCCCGAGGAAATGCGCTCGACGGGCAGCAACCGCCTGTGCGCCACGGACATCGTCGGCGACTGCAGCACCCCGCGCAGCAGATAGTGGTACGGCACGCCACGCCCGCCGCGGTCGAGGTCGGAGATCAGCAGATTCGCGCACACGCCCAGGCCCGCCGAGTTGAGGCCGCTCTTGGCGAACATGCCCGCCTCGGTCAGCGACAGCACGGAGAACCCGGACTCGTCGCGGGTGGCCAGCAGGAACGTGACCTCGGCCTGCTCCGGGTGCCAGTCCCAGTTCTGCGCGAGCAACGTGTGGCCGTCGGCGGTGTAGCGCCCGAGTACGGACACCGACGTGCAGCCTTCGTCGCGGTAGCCGGTGCCGTAGAGCATTTCGGTGCGCGCGTTGAGAGCAGCGAGGCGGTGCGCCGGGTGGCCGGACCCGTCGGCCATGCCGTGGAGCATCGCGGCGATCTCGGGGACGTAGGACTCGGCGACGTCGAGGTAGATCCGGCCCCAGCGGTCGATGTCGGCGTCCGACAGGCCGGCGTCGTCGTGGAAGCGGCCGACGTAGGTGGCGAGGCTGCGTTCGATGAGCTCGGCGGTCTGCGCGCCGAGCTGCTCGCCCATCTGGCGGTAGCTGCCCTGCACGACGATCAGGCGCGGGGTGGTCATGGCGGTGCTCATTTCAGCTCGGTCCGGTAGGTCTCGGGCATCCGGCAGACGGCCACGAAGGTGATGATCGCCGCGGCGGTGGGCAGCGCGGCCACCACGAGGGCGTTGCCGGTGGCGTCGATCAGCGCGGTGGCGATGAAGCCGGCGGTACCGCCGAAGGCCATCACGGAGAAGTTGTAGCCGATGCCCAGCGCCGAGTAGCGGACGTTGGTGGGGAACAGCTCGGCCAGCGCCGCGGGCCCGGGCCCGGAGAACGCGGCGAGGACGAGCGCGATGAGGATCTGGCCGAGGTAGGCGCCGGCCGTGCTGCCGGTCTGGAACAGCCACATCACCGGGAACGTCAGCACGATGAACCCGCCGGACCCGATGAGCAGCAACGGTTTGCGCCCGATCCGGTCGGACAGCACGCCGAAGAAGTAGATGGCGACCGTCAGCACCACGAGCGCGATGAGGTTCGACGCCTCGACGGTGCCGGAGTCGAGCTTCACCTGCGTTTTCAGATGCGTCGGCAGGTAGGTGAGGAAGAAGAAGTACGCGACGGTCCAGCTCACGGTGAAGAAGAACCCCAGCGCCATGGCGGACTTCTGCGTGCGCAAGGCCAGCCGCAGCGGGCTCGCGCTCACCTCACCCGCGGCCTTCTCCGCGCGGTAGAGCGGCGTGTCTTCGAGGCCGAAGCGAAGCACGAGCGCCACGACGGCGGTCAGCGCGCCGACCAGGAACGGGACGCGCCAGCCGAAGTCCTTCATGCTCTGCTCGGTCCAGAACAGCGAGTTGAGGGCGACGACCCCGGCGGCCACGAGGAAGCCGGCGGCGGTGCTGACCTGGTTGAGGCTGCCGTAGCGACCGCGGGCCTTCGGCGGGGCGTACTCGACGAGCATCGTCGCCGACCCCGCCCACTCGCCCGCCACCGCGAAGCCCTGGAACAGCCGCAGCACCACGAGCAGGATCGGGGCGGCGAGGCCGATCGTCGCGTACCCGGGCAGCAGGCCGACCAGCACGGTCGCGGCGCCCATGAGGATCACGCTCAGGATCAGCGCGGGCCGGCGGCCGACCTTGTCGCCGATGTGGCCGAACACCACCGTGCCCACCGGTCGGGCCAGGAAGCCGACCGCGAACACGGCGAAGGTCGAGAGCAGCGACGAGAACGAGTCGCCGGCGAAGAACTGCGCGGACAGGTAGACGGCCGAGTACGCGTAGACGAGGTTGTCGTACTGCTCCAGGAGATTGCCGATGCTGCTCGAGACAACGGCTCTGAGCTGGAGTCTCGGGGCGTCCGTCTCGGTGGCGGCGTGCGCGGGGTGCACGGTCATGGTTCCTCCTCGGGAAGGGTCAGGACGCCGCCAGGTACCCGCCGTCGACGGGCACCAGCGCGCCCGTGACGAACGAGGACTCCGGGCCGGCGAGGAAGGCGAGCACGTCGGCGAGCTCGCCGATCTCACCCGCACGCGCCATCGGGGCGCCGTCGACGCGGGCGCGCAACGCGTCGGGCGGCAGGTGTTCGAGCAGCGCCGTGCGGAACACCCCGGGCAGCACCGCGTTCACGCGGATCCCCCGCGGCGCGAGCTCCACCGCGGCGACCTTGGTCAGCTGGTGCACCGCGGCCTTGCTCATCTGGTAGGCCACGGACGACGGCACGGTCCCCTCGCCCCCGGGCGGCGTGGTGACGCCGTAGATGGAGCCCACGTTCACGACCGCGCCCCGGGTGGCGGCGAGGTCGTCGGCGAAGGTCTTGATGCCGCGCCACGGGCCGAACGCGTTCACGGCCAGCACGCGGGCGAAGTCGTCGTCGGAGGTGGAGAGCAGGTCGTCGCGTGCGCTGACGCCCGCGTTGTTCACCAGCAGCCCGACCGTCCCGAAGTGCTCGTGCACGTGGTCGCGCAGCCGCTCCCACGACACCGGGTCGGTCACGTCGAGGTGCACGCGGTCTTTGTCGGCGCCGTCGAACCGCAGGTCAGCGCGGACGACCGTCGCCCCCATGCGGGCCAAGCGGTCCGCGAAGCCGGCCCCGAGCCCTCCGGCCGCACCGGTCACCACCGCCAGCGTGTCCACTGCCTCTCCTCCCGATCGACGACGGTGCCGGGGAAGGTAGGCGGGCCGGCTCGGCTCGGCATCGGTCGTTCGACCGATGTGCGGCGCCGCGGGGGTTGACTCGGCTGCGAAGATCGCAGCGACCGCTGGGGAGCCGGGATGTGGGATCTGCTGCACGCGTGGCGCGAATGGTTCGCCGGCCACGACACGGCGCAGCTGCGCGTGTTCGGCATCGCCGTGCTCTGGTGGGGCCGGTTCGGGAAGACGCTGGAGTTCGTCGGCGGGCTGACGGTGGTCATCGACCTGCTGGGACGGCAGCGGATGGAGACCATCCACGCTTCGTTGCGCCATCGCCGCCGGCGGCTCGGCCACCGGCTACCGCGGTGGGTGTGGGCCCTTCTGCGCCGCCCGGCTCCCGCCGGCGAGGTCCCGGTCCCGGCCCGCCCGGAAGCGCACGAGAAGGGGCTGCGGGTGGCGTGGTTCGCGGGCACCGCCGCGATGGCGTTTTTCCTCTTCGTCGAAACTCACTACGCGTACGCACCGCCGAACGACCCCATGCCGGTGCCGGTGGAGCTGATGATCATCGTCATCCTCTCCCCGCTGGTCGGAGGCGTTGTGCTGGGCGGCGGCGGGTACGTGCTGGGATTGCTGCTCGTCGAGGGATTCGTGGTGACCACGCTCGGGCAGCTCAAGACCAGCGAAGGTCTCGAATCGCGGCTGAAATGGATCGGCCTGGTCATCTTCGTCTTCGGGTTCTCGCTGGACCTGCTCTCGTCGTAGGGTCGGGCCATGGCGATGCTGCGGTTCGACGACGAAGGCGCGAAGCTCACCGAGCGGCTTTACGCGAGCCCCGACGTCGTGGCGCAGCGGGACACGGTGCTGGCGCGGCTGGCGCCGCGGCCGGGTGAGCGGGTGCTGGACGTCGGGTCGGGGCCGGGGTACCTGCTGGAGTCCATCGCGCGGGCCGTGGGCGCGTCAGGCGCCGCGCACGGGCTGGACCCGAGTCGCGCGATGAATGAACTCGCCACCGCGCGCACACGCGAGCTGCCCTGGGTACGGCTCGACGAGGGCGAAGCGACCGCGCTGCCCTACCCGAACGATGCGTTCGACGCGGCTGTGTCCACCCAGGTCTACGAGTACGTGCCCGACGTGCCCGGCGCGTTGGCGGAGCTGCGCCGAGTGCTTCGCCCCGGCGGGCGCGTGCTGATCCTCGACACCGACGCCGACTCGCTCGTCTGGCACACCGCCGACCGCGCCCGCCACCGCCGGATTCTCGACGCCTGGGACAAGCACCTCGCGCACCCCCGGCTGCCACGCATCCTGCCGGCGCTGCTGCGGCGCGCGGGCTTCCGCGTGACCGGGCACCACGTGCACCCGATCCTGAACCTGGAGCTGACGCCCGATTCGTTCAGCGCGACGCAGATGCACATCATCGCCGACTTCGTGCCCGGCCACGGCGGCGTCACCGAGGCCGACGCCGAGGCGTGGCTCGCCGACCTGCGAGAGCGCGCCGATCGAGGCGAGTACTTCTACTGCCTCAACCGGTACCTCTTCACCGCGGAAACGGAGTGACCGGCGCGTTTCCCGCGGGCGGCTGCGAGCCGGGTGCTCACGCGCCGAAGATCAGGGCCACGATCCACACCAGAACGAAGACAACGAGTCCTGCGACCACCAAGAGCCCGACGCCGACGTACACCCACGCCACGACCACGACGATGCTCAGGTGCAGGACGCCGAACGCGCCCAGCGCCGCGAGCACGGCCAGCCCCGCCGCGGCGACGACGGTGAGGGCGATGGGCACCACCGGCACCGGGTTCAGCGGCACGATCGAGAGCAGCTCCGCCGGAACCCGCGCGGTGCGCTCCAGCGCGATCATCCCCGCCAGTACCGCACCGGCCACCAGCGCCGCGGCGAGCAGCAGGAGCAACGCCCCCGTCGCGGCGGGCGGCCCGTCCGGCGCCTCGGAGACGATCTCGAGCGCGCCCCACAGGGCCGCGACCATGCCCGCCACCCCGGCGAAGCCCACGAACAGGCTGCTCGTTTCGAAGCCACGGGAACCCCACCGGCAGGCCGCCCGGTAGGACACCGTGCTCACCACGAACCCGAGCACGATGGCGGCGCTGCCCGCCACCAGCAGCCACCAAGGAAGGCTGCCGACGGCCCCTGCCGGTGCCACTGCCGGAATCCGCCGCATTTTCCCAAATTGCGGCCCCCGTGCCGGGCAGGACAAGCCGGTTCCGGGCGTGGCTCAGCTCGCGACCTGATCTTGAGGACGGACACCCGCGCACCCGGGCCGAAAGGACCCGGAAGCCTATCGGCGGCAGTCACCATTCGACTGAGTCAGACAAAAACCAACCATCTTCGCCAATTTTCAGGTCACGACTTTCGTAGCTAACCCGCGCCCGGCGCCGTCTGGTCTGCTCAGGGACAAGATCTTGCAGGTCCCCGAAGGGAGAAGGCGAATGAGGGCAGACGTGAGGCGCGTGGTTGCCGCGCTGGCCGGGGTGGTGGCGGCGGGCGTGGTGGCCGCGGCGGGGGCGCCCGCGGCGTCCGCCGGGCAGGAGCCGCTGATCGTGGGCGGGACGCCCACCACGATCGACGAGTTCCCCGCCACGGTGATCTTCAACGTGGACGGCGCGCAGCACTGCGCGGGCAGCCTGGTGGCACCGAACAAGGTGCTGACGGCCGCGCACTGCACCGACGGCGTCAAACCCTCGCAGATGGAGATCATCGGCGGGCAGACCAACTTCTCCGACACCACGGGCGAGAAGGCGGGCGTCACGGACGTCTGGCAGAACCCCGACTTCACCATGCAGGGGATGCAGCACGACAACTCCGTGCTGACGCTGGACAAGGACCTCTCCTTCAAGCCCGCCACGCTGGTGCAGTCGGCCGACGACCCGGCCTACCAGACCGGCGCCGATGTCACCGTGGTCGGCTGGGGCACCACGTCGGAGAACGGCGACGTCTCGGACGGGCTGCTGAAGGTCACCGTGCCGGTGGCCGACAACGCCACGTGCGCCGAGGCGTACGAGAAGATCGGGGACAACTTCGACAAGGCGTCGATGTTCTGCGCGGGCGTGCCGGAAGGCGGCAAGGACTCGTGCCAGGGCGACTCGGGCGGCCCGGCCTACGTCGACGGCAAGCTGGCCGGCATCGTGTCCTGGGGCCAGGGCTGTGCGCGCGAAGGGTTCCCCGGCGTCTACACCAACGTGGGCAACGACTACCAGGTCATCAGCTCCCACCTCGGCTGACCACCGCCTCGCCGGCGGGCTGCGAACGAGCCCACCGGCGGGGTAGCCTGTGCCACCACCCGACCGGCCCCACCGACGCGGCGGCCGGGCGGAGGAGGCGCGATGGAGGGCATGACCGTCCGGCTGGACACCCGCGACGTCGACCTGGCCCGCGCCCAGGTGGCCGGCTCCTACTGCCCCCACGACCTCACCCCGCGCGGCCCGGCGTTCCACGCCCGCCACGCCGAAGCGTCCGGCGACGAGCTCGGCGTCTTCTCTCTGTCCTACGGCGGCGATCGCGTGCAGGTCGATCCCGTGCCTTTCGGTGACTTCGTGCTCTTCTCCCGTCCGCTCGCCGGCGAGCTGACCATCGGAAACGACACCCGCGTCGCCGCCGGACAGACCGTCGCTCTCGACGCGCGGTCCGCGCACGCCCTCACGTTCGGTCCCGGCTGCCGGCTCCTGACCGTGAAGCTCCCCGGCAAGCTGCTCGCCCGCGCGGCTGCCGCGTCCGGCCGGGCCGCCGACATCCGTACCGGCCCGGCGCTCGACCCCGCGCCGTGGGACGCGGTCACCCGGTTCGTCGTCCGCGAGGTGCTCCCCCACGGTCTGCTGAAAGCACCGTTCGGCACGTCGGTGGCGCAGCTCGTCGCCGTCGCGGCGCTCGACTCGTTCGGCGGCTCCGCCCCCACCCGCCGGCAGAGCAGCGCAGCCGACGTCGTCCGCCGGGCCTGCGAGTACATCGAAGCCCACGCGGGCGCCGCCGTCGGCCTGCTCGACATCGCTGCCGCGGCCGACGTCGCCCCGCGCACCCTGCAGGACCACTTCCGCGAACAGCTCGGCACGTCCCCGACGGCCCGGCTGCGGCAGGTCCGCCTCGAACGCGTGCACGCGGAACTCCTGGCCGGCACGGGAAAGTCCGTGACCGAAGTCGCGACGCGCTGGGGCTTCGGCAACCTCGGGCGCTTCGCCGCCGACTACCGCCGGACGTTCGGCACCACCCCGTCCGACGACCTGCGCCGCGCCTGAGCTCCGCGCGTTCCGGCCAAGCCGCGGATTCCGGACAGCCGCGGCCGGGCGCCCGGATTACCTTCCCCGCCAGCGCATCACCGCCTGCGAAGGGAAGACGCCATGGCCACTCTCGTTCTCGTCCACGGATCCTGGCACGACGGTCCGCTCTGGGAACCTGTCGCGAAGCACCTGCGCGACCGCGGCCACGAAGTGCACACCCCGACCGTCGCGGGCCACGGCAACGGCGTGCCCAAGAACGTCGACCACAACGATTGCACGCAGTCGATCGTCGACGCCATCACCGCCGTCGACCTGCACGACGTGGTCCTGCTCGGCCACAGCTTCGGCGGCACCGTGATCGCCCGTGTCGCCGAAGAAATCCCCGAGCGGCTCAAGCGGCTGATCTTCTGGAACGCCTTCGTCCCGGCGCCGGGCAACAGTCTCAACGACGAGCTCCCGCCCCACTACCGCGAGATGTTCGCGCAGACCGCCGCCGCGAGCGACGACAACTCGGTCGCGATGCCGTTCCCCCTGTGGCGCGAGGCGTTCATCCAGGACGCCGACGCCGAGCTGGCCGCGTCGACGCACAAGGAGCTGTCCACCGAGCCGTACCAGCCGTTCCTGGACAAGCTCGACCTCACGCGCTTCTACGCGGGCGACATCCCCAAGAGCTACATCAACGCCACCGAGGACACCGCCCTGCCGCCGGGCGAATGGGGCTGGCACCCGCGGATGTCGGGCCGGCTCGGGCTGTACCGCCTCGTGCAGCTGCGCGGCAGCCACGAGGTCATGTTCACCGCACCGGACCGGCTCGCCACCGCGATCGAGGAAGCCGCCCGCGACTGACTGGTCAGGCGCCGTACGTCGCCTGAGTCACCGCGAACACGTTGCGGTTGCCCGCGCCTTCCTGGAGCGTCCACAGTAGATCCGCGTTCGTCGCGTCTTCCCAGTACGACAGGCTTTCGCCGCTGGAGATCCACGTGTGCGTCGCCGGGCCGGTCGCCGGGGTCCAGTAGTAGAGCTTCTTCTGGCCCGAGGAGTTGAACCACCAGCGGCTGTTGTGCGAGGCGACGCCGTTGAGGTTGTACCAGGGCAGCTGCAGAGCCTCGCTCGCCGTGGTCGTGGCGGCGAACGTCGTCGCGCCCGCGGCGAACGGGAACCGGATCGCGCGCGGGGCGCGGTTCGGGTACGCGGTGCAACCGGACTGGCAGGTGTACTCCGCCATCACGATCGACTTGCTCACGCGGTCGAGCGAGATCGACGACCACGCGAGGTTGGTGCCCGACGTGGTCTTCGAGGTGATCGTGCCGACCTGCGGCAGCACGTAGGCGTAGTTGTGGGCGTAGTACACGCTGCCGGTCTGGTGCCCGATCTGCCCGGCCGTTCCGCCGGTGTTGGTCTTGAGGATCTTGCGCAGGTCGAACACGCGCATGCCGTGCCCGGTGTCGGCGACGTAAAGGTAGTCGCCGTACCAGGACACGCCGCCGGCGTGGATCGGGATGTCCTTGAAGTCCGGCGCGGCCGCGGTGCCGGTCGGCTCGACGAGGAGAATCTTGCGGTACTTGTTCGGGTACGTCGCGTCCCAGTCGACGAGCGTGATGCGGCTTCGCCCCTGGTCGCCGTCACAGCCGTCCTTGGTGTACCAGCTCACGAGCACGAGCTGGTGGCCGTCGTAGTTGCCGCTGTTCGCGGTGCCGACGGCATCGCGGCTGGTGGTGATGCCCTGCGGGTAGTTGGCGCAGTCGGAGTTGTCCGCGCTGTCGAAGCGGAACCCGTCGGACAGCCCGGCGACCGACACCGACGACGGCAGCGCCGTGCGGTCGTGGTTCGCGTTGTCCATCACCGTGTGCACGGCGGCGGTGCCCAAGGTCGAGACCAGCGCGGTGTTCACGGCGTCGAACTGGTGGTAATCCGCGCTCAGGGTGTACTGACTCGTGGGCAGATTCGTGGGCGCCGTCGCCGCGAGCGCCGGCGGCGACGCCACCACCGCTCCCCCGACGAGCACCGCGGCGGCGACCACCGCCCGCGAAGCAACCAGAACACGACGACGCACCGACATGAGACCCCCCAGGACTCGAAGCTACGTTCGCGGCCACGCTAGGCGCGGGTGGCGGGGTTCCGCAATACCCCTAATGCCGCCCTGGGGTCACAGCGAGTCAGGGGTACACCCGCCGGTCGCCGACTGTCCACTCAGTACTCATCTGCCGGTCGGGTCAGGGCGCCGACACCACGGGCGAGTATTCGGCTGCTGTGACACTGTTGCGCGGCAGGCGCGCCGCGATCCCGAAAACCGGTTTTCACCGTTGGTGAAGCCGTTTGTTCACAGCAGAGCCACTTCCACGCTCGTATCCGCGGCAGGCCCGACACACCGCACCGATTCGCGCCGCGCAGGTCACGGCTCATCCGCCGGCCGCACTAACGCGAACAAACCCCGAGGACCCGACAACGGATCCTCCGCCGCCGTGACCCCGTTGCGCGCCAGCAAGGCCGCCTCCACCCCCGTCGCGGCGGCGTGCCCGAGCTGCGCCGCGCCGAGTGGTGTGCCCTTCACCGCGGCCAGCCCAGAGGCCTGTGTCGCCGCGATTCCGATGGCGTGGCGCAGGGCCGGGCCGTGCAGGTCGAGGACGCGGGCCGCCGCCGCGGCCGCGGCGACTGTGCCCGCCGTGGTTTCGAGGCACCAGCCCGCGGCGGCGTGGTCCGGGCCGAGGCCATCGGCCACCGCGCGGGCGACCGCGTAGCCGGCAACGCCGCCCGGCGCGAACAACGACAACCCCGCGCCGGTCCGTTGCGAAAATCGCAACGGTCAGCCGCTGCCCCGCGCCACCGCGACGCTCGTGAGCGCCCGCACCATCGGCGTGACAGTGGATTTCTTGTGGTGTGCCAGGAAAATCGTACGGTGACAGCCCTCGTCGGCGATCGGGATCCGCACGACGCGCGGATGGTGGTGATCGGCCATCCGGCCCGGCACCACGGAAACTCCGAGCCCCGCGCCGACCATCGACTCGACGACGAACGGGTCGCTGCCCTCCACTGTCACGCGCGGCACGAACCCGGCACGGGCGCACGCATCGGCCAGGTGCGCGCGGCTGCTCGCGCCGAGCGCCATGGCGACGAACGACCGGTCCTTCGTTTCGCGCAGGTGCACCACTTCGTGCCTGGTCAGCGGATCCCCGATCGACACCGCGAGCAGCAGGGGTTCGGTGAACAGCGGCAGCACCACCACGTCGGGGTCGGCCGGGGCGGCCGAGCCGAGCACCACGTCGGCGTCGCCGCGCAGCAGGTGGGTGACCGCGTCCGTCGCGGAGCTCTGGTGGCAGCGGAACCTCAGGTCGGGGTGGCGTTCGAGGAGGCCCGCCAGCACCTCCGGCACGAAGCCGAGCCCGAGGGAGAACGTGTGCGCGATGCGCAGCACCTGCCGCAGATCCCCTGAAGCGGCACGCGTGGTGACGATCGCGTCGGCGCGCCTGCGCAGCACCGAGCTCGCCTCGCGCGCGAGCACCCGGCCGGCGTCGCGCAGCCGGACGCGGCGCCCGTGCTGCTCGACGAGGTCGACCCCCAGCTTGCGCTCCAGCGCGCGGACGCTGCGCTGCACCGTCGTCGCGTTGACGCCGAGCTCCTCCGCCGCGCGGACGAAGTGCTCGTTCCGGGCGAACGCGAGGAAAACCTCGAAGTCGCGAAAGGACACTTCGTCGCTCACCACAGTTGTTCTACCCGTTGCGCGGCGGCGCGGGCAGCAGGCCTCGCCGGGCGGGGCAGGAGCGTTGACTCACAGCTCACAGGGTCTTGTACCGATCGGTCGGTACGGCTATAGTTCCGCGCAACATCCCAGGTCACAGGCTTGAAGATCGCCGGCCTGGTCCGTCCGCCGCTGGTCCGGGACCGGTGGCGGCCACCACTGGCGCGCCGTTCGCGCGCCGTCTCCCCCGATGACGTTGGAGGTAGTTGTGGTTGTCGAGCAGCAGCAGGCGACGCGGGTCAGACCCGCGCGCGTGGCGTTCGCGAGTTTCGTCGGGACCGCCGTCGAGTGGTATGACTTCTTCCTCTTCGGCTCGGCGGCCACACTCGTTTTCAACGCCCAGTTCTTCCCCACGCTCAACCCGCTGGCCGGCACCCTGGCGGCCTTCGCGACGTTCGGGGTCGCCTTCGTGGCGCGCCCGCTCGGCGGCATCGTGTTCGGCCACTTCGGCGACCGGATCGGCCGCAAGCGGATGCTCTTCCTGTCGCTGCTGCTGATGGGCGGCGGCACGGTCGCCATCGGCCTGTTGCCGACGTACGGCCAGATCGGCGTCGCCGCACCGATCCTGCTGGTGCTCGTGCGGCTGCTGCAGGGCTTCGCCGTCGGCGGCGAGTGGGGCGGCGCGGTGCTGATGGCCGTCGAACACGCCCCGCCGCACCGGCGCGCGTTCTACGGCAGCTGGCCGCAGGCCGGGGTGCCCGCGGGTCTCGTGCTGTCGGCGTCGGCGTTCCTCGCGGTGCAGCAGCTGCCGAAGGACCAGCTGCTGAGCTGGGGCTGGCGCCTGCCGTTCCTGGCGAGTGCGGTGCTCATCCTCGTCGGACTGTACGTGCGGTCGCGGCTCGAGGAGTCCCCGGAGTTCAAGCGCCCCGACGTGCCCACGTTTCCTTTGCGGGACACCCTGCGACGGTCACTGCGCGCGGTGCTCGTCGGGATTTTCGCGCAGGCGGGCACGAACGTCCCATTCTACATCGCGAGCGTTTTCGTGCTGTCGTACGGGCCGAACTCCGCGGGGGTGTCCCGGGGCACGGTGCTGACCTGCCTCATCGTGGCTTCACTGGTCGACATCGCGGCCGTGCCCTTGGTCGCCATTCTCGCCGACCGCATCGGCCGCCGGAAGGTCCTCCTCGGCGGCGCGGTGTACTCGGCCGCCGTCGCGTTCCCCTTCTTCTGGCTCCTCGACTCAGGCGCGCCGGCCGCGGTGCTGCTCGCGATGTTCCTGCTCGCAACCCTGGGCCACGCCACCACCTACAGCGCCATGGCCGGCTTCCTCGCCGAGCTGTTCGGCGCGGAACACCGCTACACGGGCGTTTCGGTCGCGTACCAGGTCGGCGGCTTGATCACGAGCGGCCCGGCGCCGTTCATCGCGGCCGCGTTGTTCGCGGGGTTCTGCGGGTCGTGGGTGATCGCGCTGTACATCGTGGTGGCGTGCGCGATCACTTTCACCGCCCTGCTGCTGGCTCCCCGCCGGAATTGACCGCGCGCAGGACGACGTCGCGGGTGTGGTGAGTGCCCTCCGGCCCCGGCCTGTTCCGGGGCCGGGACTCGTGGACCAGGATCGTCCACTCGCCGCCGAGGAGCCGCGCGATCTCGTCGGGCCGGTAGTAGCCGGCGTAGTCCACGCTCTCGTCGCCGGGATCGTGCCCGGCGACGAGCAGCGTGCCCCCGGGCGCGACCGAGGCGAGCAACCGGTGCAGCGCCTCGTGCTCCGGCCGGCGCGGCAGCGCGAAGTACTTTGTTGCCGAAACGGCAATGCCCCTCGCGATGCCCGGTAGGCTCCCGTCGTGCCGGAATTCGCTTGGGTCGAACTCGACTGGGAGCTCCAGCGCGAACTGTGGGCCGAGTTCGCCACCGAATTCGGCTTCCGGCGCGGCCCCGATCCGGCCTCCTGGCCGGCGATCGAGGAGCCGGCGTCGTCGGTGTGCTGGGCGCTCGGTCCGGCGCCGATGCAGCCAGTCGCGCAACTCGTGTGCGACGTCCTGCGCGCCTGCACCGAATACTGGGACTCGGTGTTCTCACACGACTCCGCGCACCCGTCGACTCAGTACCGGCCGCACCGCGTCACGGACATCACGGACCTCGACGGCTGGGAGTACACCCACTACCCCAACGGGGACTACCTGATCTTCGTGTCGAAAGACCTGTCGTTCGGCGTCGTCGGCGATCACCACGAGAAGAGCCTGTGTTTCTTCGGTGAGACCGCCGTGCGGGCGGCCATCGAGCTGAACCGCGGGATTCTCGGCCCCCTGCTCCGCCGTGACGGGCAACGCGTCAACTCAGGCTCAACGACCGAACAGTGACGTCACCAGGGTTTCCGCGATTTCGCGCAGCTCGTCCGGCTCGTAGCGCACCCGTTCCATCACCGCGAGACCGCGCGTGGTGCTCACGACGAGCCGGGCGGCGCCGTGGAGGTCCACGGGGGACTCGACGCCGTCGTCCAGAGTGGACAGTTTGGCGTACACGAGGGTTTCCAGCTCGTCCAGCAAGGCCCGCACGGCGGACTCCGCGCGCGGCGCCTCCGTGGCCGCTTCGATGGCGGTGCGGGTGGAGAGGCAGCCGTGGGCCGGGGTGCCGGCGGTGAAAGTCTCGATGCAGTAGTCGAAGAACGACAGGAGGGCCGCGCGTTTCGTCGGCCGGTCGAGGGCCGCGGAGGCGCCGGCGAGGAAGTCGGCCGTGTATTCGCCGAAGGCGCGCAGGAAGATTTCTTCCTTGCCGCCGTAGGCGTTGTACAGGGAGCCGCGCTGGACGCCGGTGCCGGTGGCCAGGTCGAGCATCGACGTGGCGCGGAAGCCGCGGTCGGTGAAGACGTCGAGGGCGCGTGAGAGAGCCTCGCGCTCGTCGAACTGGCGTACGCCCGCCATGGAACCCCTTTCCCCTACCCGCCGGCCAGCCTAGTCGGCTCCGGAACATCGAAGACGCCGTGCCGCGTGAGCAGCCCCGCCAGCCAGCCCATCGCCGCCGCCAGCAGAATCGGCGGCAACAGGTCGAGCCCGCTGAGCTCGACCGCCAGCACGACGGCCGTCGCCGGTGCCCTCGACGCCGCGGCCAGGCACGCGGCCATCCCCGCCGCGGCGCCGCCCGCGATGGGCAGTGCCGAGCCCACCGTCGCCCCGACGAACAACGCGGGCCCGATCGTCCCGACCACCCCGCCCGCCCCGACGGTCACGCCCGTCGCGACGACCTTCACCACCGCCAGCACCAGCAACACACTCAGGCCGCCCGCCGCGGCCCCCGGCTGCCCGACGCCGGCGACACCGGGCACCGCGAACACGAGCAGCCCGACGGCCACCCCGCAGACAACAGCGCGGACCCAGCCAGAGCAGGCCCAGTGAACGAGAGTCCCGAGCCGGTCCGGCCGAGCAGCACCCACCGCGGCACGAGCATCGCCAGAACAAGAGCCACCGGCGACAACTCCAGGTCGGCCCGGGCCATCAGCCTCGCCCACCCGGTCCTCGTCGGCAACGAGACGCCGCGAGCCGGCCACCCCGCGAACCCACCCGGACCAAGCCCCACCGACGTACAACGACCACGCCAGCACCACACCGAACAGCCCCGCCACCACACCACCGAACGGAGACCCGCCCACCGCGACATCCGGCAGCCGCAGCGGTTCGCCCGGCAGCACCCAGCCCGTCAGCGCACCCGCGGCCGAGCCGATCGCCACCGCGACGAGCTCCGCCCCGCCGAGGCCCTCGACGAGCACCTCCGCCACGAGCACCACGCCCGCCAGCGGCGCGCCGAACGAAGCCGCCACCCCGCCCGCCACGGCGGCAGCCGCGACGGGACGCACCGAAGCAGGAGGCAGCCGCACCGCGCGAGCCAAAGCCGACCCCAGCGCCGCCGAGATGTGGACGACCGGGCCTTCCGCGCCACCCGAACCGCCGGAGCCGAGCATCGCGCCGGACGCCAGCGCCTTGGCGCCCGCGACCCGTCCGCGCAGGGGCGAGCCCGCGAACGCCTGGCGCACCTGCGGAATCCCGCCGCCACCGGCGTCCGGTACGAAGCGCACCACCGCCACGCACAGCAGCGCTCCGGCGACCGGCGCGAGCACGACGACGGCGGGCGGCGCACCGGCCACCAGCGACCGGAGCGCGCCCACCGTCTGTCCGAACGCAACAGCCGCGACCCCGGCGACCGCGCCGGCCAGAGCGGCCGCGAGGAGCAGCGGGCCCGAGCGCACCCGTCAGGCCGCGTTCAGGCGCTGGTGCAGCTCGTACGAAGCCCGCTCGACGTGGTTGTGCACGAGCTTGCCGTCTTCGATCTCCCACACGGCGGTGCCACTGAAGGAGATGGGCCGACCGTCCGGTTCGGACCCGAGCACACCGTTGTTGCGCCCGTGCACGTGCCACCGCGAGGCGACGCGGCTGCCGTCGTGGTTCTCGAACGTTTCGACGATCTCCAGCTCCAGGTCGTGCACCTGCTCGAGGAACGCGCCGATCCAGGCCTTGAAGTTCTCGCGGCCCTCGATGCGCACGCCCGCGTTGGTGATCACAAAGTCCTCGACCACGAAATCGTCGGCCGCTTCCGGGTTGTGCGCGTTCCAGACTTCGTTCCAGAACGATTCGACCAGCTCCGCCGAGTTCGGCATGGTGACCTCCAGAGTCATGTTTGACATTGCTGTCAAAGATAGCTCCGCAACGGCGGCACCGGGCCTGTTTGCGAGCAGCACCACACCGACGTGGCTAGCCGGCGAAGGCGTCGTCGAACCGGTAGCCGTCCAGCAGCTCCCGTGCGGCCACCAGGTACTGGATCGTGGGCGTGCCCTCCTCCAGCCAGTTGAGGCGCGCGTCGCGATACAACCGCTCGATCGGGTACTTGCGCGTGTAGCCGATGCCGCCGTGCACCAGCAGCGCCCGGTCGGTGACTCGCCCGACGGCCTCCAGCCCGAACTGCTTCAGCAGCGACGACTCGGCCGGGATCCGCTTGCCGGCGTCCCACTTGGCCCCGGCGTCGGCCAGCATGCCGCGCAGCGCGTACACGTCGGCCGCCATCTCCGCGAGGTAGCGCTGGATCGCCTGCCGCGACGCGATCGGCTTGCCGAACGTCACCCGTTCCTGCGAGTACTTCACCGAAAGCTCGAGCGCCCGCGTCGCCGTGCCGAGCGAAGACGCCGCGATGAACACCCGGCTGACCTCCAGCGCCCGCTCCAGGTGCGCACCGCCCTCACCTTCGGCGCCGACCAGCGAAGACGCGGGCACCCGCACGTCGGTGAACGTCAGCTCGCCGTGCTCGGCACCCTTGCAACCCATGGTCTCCGGCAGCGGCGCGATGGTGAACCCGGGCGCGTCCCGCGGCACGAGGAGGGCGGAAACGTCCACATCGGACGTCTTCGCGAACACCAGGAAGTGCGAGGCGATGTCGGAGTTGGTGATGAGCCACTTGCGCCCGTTCAGCACGTACTCGTCACCTTCGCGACGCGCCACAGTGGACAGATCGGCGCCAGTCCCGTTGCCGGGTTCGGTGAGCGCGAACGCCAGGGACTTCTCCCCCGTCGCCGCGCCCGGCAGGATCTCGTTCTTCTGTGCGGTGCTCCCGATCTCCGACAACGCGTGGGCGAACGAGTTGTGGACGTGCACGATCGCGCGGATCCCGCCCTGGATCTTGGCGAATTCGGCGAGGATCGGCAGGTACTGCGCGATCGACAGGCCGGAGCCGCCATACTCGCGCGGGACGATCAGGCCGAACGCGCCGCAGGCGCGCAGCGCCGGCAGCACGATGTCGTAGGGAATCTTCTCGGTGTCCTCGATCCGGTGCTCCAGCGGGTCGAGCTCCTCCCAGATCGTGGCGAAGACGGCGTCGCGCAGCTTGCGGTAGTCGTCGGCGGGCAGGCCAGTGCTCATCGGTTCCTCCTCGATTTCACGGTCTTGGATTTCACAGTCTTGGATTTCGCAGTCCTGGATCTCACAACGTCCAGCCGCCGTCGGCGGCGAGTACCGTGCCCGTGCAGAACGTGGCGTCTTCGGCGAGGAACACCGCGGCGCGGGCGATCTCCTCGACGGTGCCGAAGCGGCCGAGCACGGTGGCGTCGGCGATCTTCCGCCGCGCGCCGTCGGGGATCGCGGCGGTCAGGTCGGTCTCCACGAACCCGGGCGCCAGCACGTTCACGCGCACCCCTTGGGGCGCAAGCTCTTTCGCGAGCGATCGGGCGAAGCCCACCGCAGCGGCCTTCACACTCGCGTACGCGGTGTCACCGGGGAAGCCGACCGTTCCGACGGCGGACCCGACGAGCACGACGCTGGGGTTCGCGCCCTCGGCCAGCCACGGGATCGCCGCGCGCACCAGCGCGGCCGTGCTGCGCAAGTTCTCCTCGATCACGCGCCACCAGTCGCCGAGGTCGACGCGGGCGAGCTTGCCGCCCTGCCACACCGCGGCGTTGAGCACGAGCGAGTCGAGCCGGCCCCAGTGCCGGGCGACCTGCTCGACGAGCGCTTCGGCCGTATCGGGCACCGCGAGGTCGAAAGCCACGGGCAGCACCCGGCCGGGCGCGTCCGCGGCCAGCTTCCCGACGCGGTCCCCGCCGGAGCGATACGTGCCGGCGACCCGGAGCCCCCGGTCGAGCAGCTGCCGCGCGATGCCCTCGCCGATCCCCCGCGAAGCACCGGTGACCAGCGCGACTCTGGTGTCTTCTGCATTCATGGAATGATTGTACCGATCGGTCTGTACGGATAAGTGTGACGAAAGTCAGAGCCGCTCGACGATCATGGCGTTGGCCATGCCGCCCCACTCGCACATCGTCTGCAGCCCGAACCGGGCGCCGCGGTGTTCGAGCGCGCCGACGAGCGTGGTCAGGATCCGGGCACCGCTCGCGCCCAGCGGGTGGCCGAGCGCGATCGCTCCCCCGTGGACGTTGAGGCGCTCCGGCTCCACTTCGGTCTCGCGCTGCCAGGCCAGCGGCACCGGCGCGAACGCCTCGTTTACCTCGAACAGGTCGATGTCGCCGACGGTCAGCCTGGCCCGCGCGAGCACCGCGTGGGTGGCGGGCACCACGCCCATGAGCATGAGGATCGGGTCGTCTCCGACCACGGCCGTCGCGTGGATCCGGGCACGCGGGGTGAGCCCCAAAGCGTCAGCCTTGGCCGCACTCATCAACAGCACGCCGGCCGCGCCGTCGGAGAGCGGAGACGAGTTGCCCGGCGTGATCTTCCAGTCGATCTCGGGAAAGCGGCTCGCGGCGGCTTCGTCCACGAAGGACGGTCGCAGGCCGGCAAGGCCGTCCACCGTGGTCGACGGGCGGACGGTCTCGTCGGCCGTGAGCCCCGGCGCTTCGGCGACCGTGACCAGGTCCGGCGCGAACAAGGCCTGCGATTCGGCAGCACGACGGTGGGATTGCGCGGAAAACGCGTCCAGATCGTCGCGACCGAGCCCCCACCGCGCGCAGATCAGCTCGGCGGAGATCCCCTGCCCGACGAGCCCGCCGGGAAACCGCTCGGCCACGCGCGAGCCGAGGTGGTCGGCGTCCTGGGTGTCGGAGTGCATCGGCACGCGCGACATCGACTCCACGCCGCACGCGATCACGACGTCGGCCGCGCCGGCCTGGATCGCGTGCGCTGCGAAGTGCACGGCCTGCTGGCTCGAGCCACACTGCCGGTCGACCGTGGTCGCGGGCACCGACAGCGGCAACCCGGCGGCGAGCACGGCACTGCGGGCCGGGTTCACGGCCTGCTCTCCCGCTTTGGTCACGCAGCCGGCGATCACGTCGTCGACGAGCGCGGGGTCCAGGTCGTTGCGCGCGACGAGGCCGGCGAGAACGTCGGCCAGCAGGTGCACAGGGTGGACGTGCGAGAGCGCGCCGCCCCGCTTCCCCTTGCCGACAGGGGTGCGCAGCACATCGACGACCACCGCGTCGCGTGGTGAAGTCATGGGTCCTCCCGGTGTCCGGCGCTGGAATCACCGAGGACAATACCTGTATGGACCGGTCGGTACAAGAAATTGGGCACAAGACCGACCGTGACGGAAATTCGATCAGGAAAACGCGAGCCGAACTTGAGCGGAGCGCGCCCGGGTCAGGCGCGGATGCCCTCGATCAACGCGTCGAGGAACATGTCGGCGACCTCGTCCGGCGTCAGCTCACCGTCGGGCTCGTACCAGAGGTAGGTGTAGTTGAGCATGCCGAGGATGCCCTTCACCAGCAGGCGCGGGGTCTGGCGCAGCACCTTGGCGCGCACGCCGTTGTCCAGCGCCTGGCGCCAGTAGCCCTCATAGCGCTCGCGCGCGGTGATCACGTGGTCGCGCCACTCGCCGGTCAGCGCCGTGTACTCGCGGAAGAACACCGCCCACTCCGAGCGGTGCTCGGCGATGTTGCGCAGCAGCCCGCGGGCCATGCGCCGCAGCAGCTCCTCGGCGGCGAGGTCCTCGTCGAGCAGCTGCTCGGCGTAGGCGTTCATGGAGTCGACCTGCTCTTTGCTGATCGAGTAGAGCACGGCCTCTTTGCTGCCGATGTAGTGGTACAGCGCGCCCCGCCCGAGACCCGCGGCGGTGCCGAGCTCGGCGATCCCGGTGCCGTGGTAACCGTTCCGCGCGAACAGCTCGGCCGCGATGCCGATCACGCGTGCCCGGTTCGCCTCGAATCCCGTCACCGTCATCTCGCCGACGCCCGCCTTCACCCCTCGTGGACCGAACGTTCCAAGGATATCCGCCGGAGGCCCCGTCCCGACGCGAGGGCGAGGTCCCGGCAGGTCGACCAGCCGCGCGGGCGCAGTCTCACTTCTTCTGCCGACGGCTCCCGCCGTGCCAGTCCTCCTGCTTGCCGGCTTCGCCCGCGCTGACGCCGAAGGCCGGCAGCTGCGGCTGCTCGCGCAGGCTGCGCTTGAGCTCGGCGAAACCCGGGAAACGCGACAGCGCCACGACGTGGTCCCACAGCTCGACCGCCTCGTCGTCAGAGGGCAGCCGGCTGATCACCGGGCCGAACAGCGCGGTGCCGCGCGGCGGCTCGAAGTGCAGGATCGGCGTGCCGACGTCCTTGCCCGTCAGCGTCAGGGCGACGTCGGTCTCCGCCTGGATCACGGCGTCCCAGGTGTCGTCCTCGAGCGCGTCGGCGTACTCGTGCGGAAGCCCGCAGGCGTCGAGTGCCATGGTCGCGAGGTCGCGCACGCCTCGGTGCACCGCGGCGGCCGTGCCACCGGGGACGGCGTCCTGCTCGAACGTCTCCTGCCCCAGCTTCTCGTAGAAGGCGCCGATCGGCTCGGGTCCGTGGTCGCGGCGGATCCGCGCGGCCACGCGCAGCAGCTTCAGCCCCGACGTGTGCGACTCCTCGTACTCCGGCGGGAAGTGCGCTGCGTAGTCGATGTGCGAGTTGAGCAGGCGCAACGAGATGAACCGCCACTCGACGTCGTACTGCTTCAGCCGCGCGACGGTGCGCACCCACTTGCTCGTCATCCAGGCGAAGGGGCAGACGGGGTCGAAGTAGAAGTGCAGATCGGGGTCGCTCATGCGGTGAGCGTACCGGTGCTTGGACCGATCGATCCAGATCACACGGCTGCGTCGCGCGTCTCTCCGCTGCCACTGAACCAGCGACCCTTGTTTATACCGATCGGTACAAGCATAATCGCCAACCAGGAGAAGTGCTCGGACCGATCGGTCCAACGACCGTGTTCGGCGAAGGAGGTTGGGCGACGATGCTCGACGGGACAGCCACGGCAACACCCGGCGCGGACGGGCTGGTGCACCGGCCGGTCTGCGCGCGGGTCACGATCGCGGAGCTCTACGAACGGGCCTACCGCCAGTTCGGCTCACGCGTCGCCGTGCGCGACGGCGACACCGCGCTCACCTACCGCGAGCTCGGCGACCGCGTGCACCGCGTCGCCGGTGGGCTCACCGCGCTGGGCTTGCGCCGAGGTGACCGCGGTGTGCTGTTGTTGGCGAACGGACTCGAGTTCTTCGAATCCGAACACGCCCTGTTCGCAAGCGGACTCGTGCGCACCGCGCTCAGCACCAGGCTGCACGTGCGCGAAGTCGTCCACATCCTCAACGACTGCGCCGCGTCCGTCGTGTTCGCCGATGCCGCGTGGGCCGGGCAGCTCGCCGGGATCCGCGCCGAACTCCCCCACCTCCGGTACGTCGTCGCGGTCGCGGCCGGCCCGGGCGACACCACACTGGACGAACTGCGCGCGGCCGAACCCGCTCGACCGGTGAAGCCCGACGCCGGCGACCCCGCGGCGATCCTCTACACGAGCGGCACGACCGGCCTGCCGAAAGGCGCCACGCTCAGCCACGCCGCCTGGGCGGCCATGGTGCGCAACGAACTCCTCGAGCTGCCACCGGCGGCCGACGACGATCTCGTACTGCACGTCGCGCCGCTGAGCCACCTGAGCGGATACGTGGCGCCGGCGTACTTCGTGCGCGGCGCCACACACCTCACCTGCGCCAAGTTCGACCCCGCAGTGGTGCTGGAACTGATCGAATCCCACCACGTGACCATCCTCCCGATGGTGCCGACGATGCTGAACCTGCTCGTCCTCTCCGCCGAGCAGCGGCCCGGCGACTACTCCTCCCTGCACACCGTGGTGTACGCCGGTTCGCCGATCGCCCCGGACCGGCTCGCCCGCGCCCGTGCGGAGTTCGGCGACGTGTTCGTGCAGTTCTACGGGCTGAGCGAGCTGCCGATCCCGATCGCGTGCCTCTCGGCGCGAGACCACGCGTTCGACCCAGCCGGCGGGATCCCGGCGCGGCTGGGGTCGGCGGGCCGGGTCAGCCCGTTCGTGGAGGTCAAGCTCGTCGACGACACCGGCGCCGAAGTCGGCCACGGCGAGATCGGCGAGATCACCGTGCGCGGTGACCAGACGATGATGGGCTACTGGCACCTGCCCGACGCGACGGCCGCGATCCTCGGTCCGGACGGGTGGGCCGGCACCGGCGACCTCGGCCGGTTCGACGACGAGGGTTACCTGTACCTGGTGGACCGCAAGAAGGACATGGTGGTCACCGGCGGGTTCAACGTCTACCCGACGGAGATCGAGAACGTGGTGTCGACCGTCGCCGGAGTCTCGGAGGTCGCCGTGGTCGGCGTGCCCGACGAGACGTGGGGCGAGGCGCTGAAGGCGATCGTGGTGGTGCGCGCCGGGTTCACGGTGACGGCGGACGATGTGATCGCCATGTGCGCGCAACACCTGGCCGGCTACAAGAAGCCCCGCTCGGTCGAGTTCGTCGACGAGCTGCCGAAGACCGGTTCGGGCAAGATCATGCGGCGCCGCCTGCGAGACCGGTACTGGGCGGACAGCGCCCGCAAGGTCGGCGGCTGACCACAGTGGACGGCATGGCCGGACCACACCGTCCCCCGGGACTGTCCACGGCGGAAGGCCGGTACCCGTCCGGGCACCGGCCTTCCGCGTATCGCGTCGGTCAGGCGTTCTGCCAGCCCTTGCGCAGCCCTTCCCGGTCGACGCGAGTGCCTTCGAGGTACACGTCGGCGATACGGCGGGTCGCGGTGATGTCCTCCAGCGGATCCTCGTCCAGGACAACGAAGTCCGCCCGCTTGCCCACCGTGAGCGAACCGCGGTCGGCCAGCCCCAGCAGCTCGGCCGACACCTCCGTGGCCAGCCGCAGCGCCGCCAGCGGCGACAACCCGGCCGCCACCAGAGCCTCCAGCTCACGGTGCTCGGCGAAGCCGATGATCTGCGCGAGCAGGCCCGTGTCGGCGGAGAACACCAGCCGCACGCCCGCGTCGGCCAGGGCGACGAGCGTCTTCTCCATGCCGCGGTAGGCCGCGCCGGTGTCGAACAGCGGTTCCGGCGCCTTCTCGCGGATCGTCGCGCGCAAGGTCTCCACCGCGTCGCGCGGGAGGATGTCCGCGAACGCGGGCTCGTCCAGCCAGTCCTCGCCCGGCGGGCGCTGGATGGCCATCGACGTGAACACCGCGACGTTGTTGTCCTTGAGCAGCGCGATGAGCTCGTCGTCGGTGCCCGTGCGCGGCAGGTGCGCGATGATGTCGGCACCCGCGCGGATGACGGCCTTCGCCTCCTCGAGCGTGTAGATGTGCGCGGCGACGGTGATGCCGTGGGCGTGCGCCTCGTCGATCACGGCCTCGTAGATCTCCGGGCCGAGCTTCTCCTTGGTGCCGTGGCGGCTGTCGAGCCAGAACTTCACGGCATCGACCCGCTTCTCGGCCAGGCCGCGCACGAACGCGCGCACCTCGTCGGGGCCGGTCGCCTCGTGCACAGCGTCGGCGGCGAAGAACGGCCCGCCATTGGTGTCGCCCGGGGTCGGCGCGACGATTCCGGCGCCCGCCGTGAACAGCTGCGCGACGTCACGCTCGCCGAGGGCGCCGGCGCGCTGGTCGTCGCGGACGGCGAGCTCGGTGTCGTCGCGGTCGGTGCCGAGCGACTGGAACGTGCTGACGCCGTAGTACGCGAGCCGGTGCAGGTGGTCGACGACGTTGGCGCGCGAGTAGAAGCTCGCGTCCGACGTGGTGCCGCGCATGTACCCGATGTGGCCGTGCGGGTTCACGATCGCGGGGATCACCGTCTTGCCGCGCAAGGAAACCACTGCGCCTTCCGCCACAGTGCCTTCCACCACGGTGCCTTCCGCCACGATGTCCGCCGCCGCGCCGACCTGCCGGATCACCCCGTCGCGAACGACCAGCGCCGCGTCGTCGAGCACCTGCTCGCCGGTGATCAGGCGCGCTCCCGTGTAGACGGTCTCGCCGCTCACGCCGGCGCCTCCTGTCCGCTCGCGTACCGCGCACTGCGCTTTTCGTACTCGTCGTAGCCCATGGCGGCTTCGAACGCGTGCTGCTCGGTGACGAGGTGCTTCACCGCGGCCACGTCGTTGCGTTCCCGCAGCGCGTCGAGCACCGCCGCGACGTTCTTCGACGCGGCCCCGATCACCGTGTACCACAACAGAACCACGTCGGCACCGGCCTCGCCGTACTGCGCGATCGTGCTCGACGGTTCGTCCGAACCCGGCACGTCGAGCAGATCCCCGGGCACCATCACGGGCACCGGGATCCGGTCCCGCACGCGCTTGAGGTCGGTCGCCGGGATGGCGGGCGCGAACACCATGTCCGCACCGGCCGCGGCGTAGGCCTCGAGCCGGCGCACGCAGCCTTCGAGGTCGTGCTCGACCCACGCCGCGTCGGAGCGGGCGATCACGAGAAAGTCGGGATCGGTGCGGGCGTCGACCGCCGCGCGCACCTTGTTCGCCATCTGCTCCACCGAAAGCAGCCCGGCGGGCATCGACGTGTGCTTGCCACCCAGGTTGTCCTCGATGTGCACGCCGGCAACGCCCGCGTCCTCGAAGACCTTCACGGCGCGCCAGACGTTCGGGGCGTCGTAGAAACCGTTCTCCGCGTCGGCGAGCACGGGGACGCCGACGGCGTCGACGACGCGGCGCGCCTGCTCGGCGATCTCGTTCAAGGTGAGGAGCCCGACGTCGGGCAGCCCGAACGCCGACGCGGCGGCGGCGAAACTGCCCAGGTAGGTCGCGGGGTAACCGGCTTTTTCGACGAGGCGGGCGCTGAAGGCGTCGTACGCTCCTGGCAGCACCAGCGGCCCGGGTCCGGCGAGGAGGGCTTTGAACGCCTTCCTGCGCTCGTGCGGTGTGTTCGGCATGGAACTTCCTTCTCGTCAGACGAGGAAATCGCGGTAGCGGCGCAACCGCTTGCGGGCGGTTTTCATGTTGTGGCGCTTGAGCTCTTCGGCCCGGACGGCGTCACCGCGCACGAGGGCTTCGATGATGTCGCGGTGCTCGGCGAGGCTCTCCTCCATCCGGCCCGGGGTCATGAGGATCCGGCGCCGCAGCAGGTGCGCCTGGTCCTGGATGCCGGCGAGGGTCTCGGCGAGGAAATCCTGCTCCGCCAAGCGGATCACGGTGTCGCGGTAGGAGTCGATGGCCGCGAGGAACGTCTCGAGGTCACCGCTGGCGGCCGCGTCGTCGAGCCGGCTGGGCGCGAAAAGCTCCTGCAGCGCCTTCCAGTCCTGCTGTTCGGCCTGCTGTGCCGCGAGCCGCGCGGCTAGGCCTTCCATCACCTCGAGGACGTCGTAGATCTCCTCCAGGCGGCCGAAGTCGACCTTTGCCACGACCGTGCCGACGTTGGGGATCCGCTCCACCAGCTTGCGCGACTCGAGCGCGAGCAGGGCCGATCGGACGGCGTTGCGGGTGGTGCCGAGCTCGGCGGCCAGCTTCACTTCCGGCAGCCGGCTGCCCGGCGTGAAGTCCCCGCGCAACAGCCGCTCCCGCAGGTGCAGCTCGACCTCTTCGCTCTTCATGGCCGTCCCTTCGTGCTGCCACCCAGGATACGAGCGTGTCGCCTGGATTGTCAACAATGCAAGCGCCACTATTGTCGCGTGGCTCTGGTCACGCTCGCTAGGGTGGAGCCGTGACGATCTTGGTGCGCAAGTCCGGACCGGCGGACCGACCGGCGGTCCTCGCGCTGCTCGACGGCGCCCGCGGACTCGACCTGACCCCTGAAGAACGCGCCGCGCAGGGCTTCGTGCAGGGCAGCTTCGACGAGGAAAAGCTCTCCGGGTTCGACACCACCACCGGCGTCTACCTCGCCGAGGACGACGGCGAACCGGCCGGCGTCGCCCTGACGTCACCGGCGGACTCGGCCGGCGACGGCCCGCCCGGGCGCACCGTCGAGGTCGCGCGCGCCGCGGGCCTGACCGAAGGCGTGTTCCTCTACGGCCCCGTCACGGTCGCGCCGGCCCACCGCGGCCAGGGCGTGGTGCGGCTGCTGCTCGCCGCCGTGGCCGAACACCTCGCCGACCACACCGCGGGCGTGCTGTTCGTCGAACGCGCCAACGAGAAGTCGCTGGCCGTCCACACGCACGTCGGCATGAAACACGTCGGCGACTTCACGCACGCGGGCCGGGAGTACGCGGTCTTCTCGTTCACTCCGGCGCAGTTCCGCGCCTGACGCGCTCGCTCAGCCACTGCTCGAACTCGGCGGCGACGATGCGCTCGTCGTGCACCCCGGCCGCCTCGGCCGAGGCCAGCCACACGATGGGCGGCCCCATCACCTCCGGCTCCAGGAAGCGGTGGCCGGCCGGCGCGTCCGGCAGCATCCCCGTGACGGTAGCGCCGCCGGGCAGCAGCAGGTTCACCGTGACGCCGGTGCCGCGCAGGTCCGCCGCCATCACTCGCGACAGCGACTCGCTGCCCGCGCGCGACGGGCCGTACGGCACGAACCCGGCCCTGCTCATGGTCGTCTCGCTCACCGCGATGTTCACGATCCGTCCGCCACCCGCGGCCAGCATCCGCGGCGTGACCTCGCGCGCCACGAGGAAGTAGCCCGTCAGATTCGTCTCGACCACCTGGCGGAAAACCTCGACCGGGACTTCCCAGAACCCCCGCGGCTCGGTCATGAACCGCGGGTTGACCGTGCGCATGCCGAGCCCGGCGTTGTTCACCAGCAGGTCGAGCCCACCGAGCCGCGACCACGTCTCCTCGACGGCGCGCGCCACCGACGTCTCGTCGCGCACGTCCAGCTCGACCCCGAACGCCCCCGGCAGCTCGGCGGCGACCTCGCGCGCCCGCTGCCCCGACCGTCCGCTCACCGCGACGCGCGCCCCGGCTCCGGCGAGCGCGGTCGCCATGGCGAGTCCGAGGCCACTGGTCGCGCCCGTCACTAGCACCTTCGTTTCCATCGCACCGACGCTAGGAGCTGGTGCGCGCTCCAGGTCAAGCGGGCAGCGGCCGAAGTGGTCGCCGAACACCGTCCTAAGAGGACAGGCCTCAGCAGGCGCAGCGGATCGTGAACTCCTTCTCTTGCCCCTCCAGCGTCATGACGTGCGCGTTGAGGTTCGCCCGCACGCTCCCCCGGATCTCGTTGTCGACGCGGTACAGGTCGGTCACCAGCGCTTCCCAGTCCCGGCCGCCGTCGGCCGCCCACTGGAACGGCAGCCGGCGCAGCGACCACTCGTCGGCCGGGTCCACGGCGGCGCCGGTCTCCACCGCGGCGCGGACGATGGCGCGTTGCTGCTCGGCCTCGCGGGGCCGGCCGCACGGACAGCCGAGTGGGAAGTCGAGGAACGTCGCACGAGGGGCTTTGACCGCCGAAGCCGCGCGGTGCAGCGTGGTGAGGCTGGTGGTCGGCAGGCCACGACGTTCGATCGCGCGCGCCAGGACCCCGCCGGCGACGTGGCACTGCGGGCAGAACGGCACGAGGTCCACACCCATCGCGGCGAACTCGTCGACGATCCTCGGCGCGGTCTCCGTGGCGAGCTCGTCGTACTGCGAGATCGAGCCGACCATGGACACCGCGTGGTCGGCGTAGCGGCCGATCACGCCCGCGCGCTCGAGGTCGAGCATCGTGTCGCGCGGATACGCGACGTTCGGGTCGGCCAGCGCGAACGCGCGGATCGGCGTCATGTGCGCGAACAGCACGTCCGACAGGTCCCGCTCGCGCGGCAGCAGGCGGTAGGACAGGTCGCTGCGCTGCTCCAGGCGCTTCTGGTCCGGGTAGTAGGCGCCGCACGTGACGAGCAGCCCGACGGTCGCGTCGGCCGGCGGTTTGCGCAGCGGGGTGAGCTCCGGCGCGCCGAACCCCGCCACGTTCGCGTCGAAGTCGTAGGTCCGGGAGTCAGCCTGGGTGGTCATGGGTGATCCGTTCCTTCCTCGTGGTCGGTCAAGATCAAGGCTACGCCAGATATTCGAATATTAATTATATGTTCGAATAATGACCTGAACGGACGAGCGTGGCCACCCCGGCTCCGGGCTCGAACATTCGTAGGATGGGCAGGTGCCCGACAAGGAGACCCGCAACGAGCGCGTGTACCTGAGCCTGCGCGAGGAGATCCTCTCCGGCGCGCGCGAACCGGGCTCGCCGCTGCGCACGGCGGAGCTGTGCAAACGCTTCGAGTGCAGCGTCGGCGTCGCGCGCGAGAGCCTGCTGCGCCTCGCCGAGCGCGACCTGGTGCAGGAGCGGCCGATGCAGGGCTTCCGCGTCGCGGCCCTGTCGGAGGCAGACCTTCGGGACCTCACCGAGGCCCGGCTGGAGATCGAGACGCTCGCGTTGAAACATTCGGTGCGCGAGGGCGACGCGGCGTGGGAGGCGCACGTGGTCGGCGCGCACCACCTGCTGCTCGTCACCCCGCGCGCGGACGACCCGCAGCCCTCCGTCGCCGCCGGCAAGGCCCACGGCGCGTTCCACACCGCACTGCTCGAAGGCTGCCGCAACCAGCGCATCCTCGCGATGGCCTACCGGCTGCGCGACAAGGGCGAGCTCTACCGCCGCTGGTCCGTCGCGGAGCCGGCCGGCGAGCGCGACGTCGACGCCGAGCACCGCGGCCTGCTCGACGCCGTGCTCGCCCGCGACGCCGACCTCGCGGCCGACCGCCTCGCCGCCCACCTCAAGACGACCCACGACGTGCTCGTGAAGGGCCTCTGACGCGCGTCCACTGTGGCCGGTCCACGCACCGTCCACACCCGGGGACACACCGTTGCGAGGGTGAACCGAGCAGGAATCGAGAAGCGCTCACGCGGGCGTCGCGGTTAGCGTCGAAGACACGCACTCGAACCGCTCGAACCTACGAACCCCGGGAGCCACCATGTCCGCCACGCAGGGCATCAAGACCGTGTTGCACTCCGTCTCCGACCTGAGCAAGGCCAAGGAGGTCTACACCGCGCTGCTCGGGATCGCGCCACAGGCCGACAGCGAGTACTACGTCGGCTTCGACACCGCCGGCCAGCACATCGGCCTCGTGCCGAACGGCGGTCCGCAGGCCTCGCCCTCGCCCGTGGCCTACTGGCACGTCGACGACATCGAGGCGAAGCTGGCCGAGGTGACCGCGGCGGGCGCCGTGGTGCGGGAGCAGCCGAAGAACGTCGGCGGCGGGCGCCTCGTCGCCACCTTCACCGACCCGGACGGCAACGTGCTGGGCCTGGTCCAGGACCGCTGAGCCGCCGCCCGCTCCGGGTGAGCGGGCATCCGACCGGCCACGAGCACCCCGGTCGAGCTGGTTGAATCGACGCCAGCCGCTCCACCGACCCCGTCGACGCCGCACGCGCGGCCCCCGTCCCAGCAGAGGGAGACCCGATGACCAAGGCCACGGCGAAGGCCCAGCCCTCGTCCGCGCCGCAGGGCGCCGACAGCCACGACATGATCCGTGTGCACGGCGCGCGCGTGAACAACCTCAAGGACGTCAGCGTCGAGCTCCCGAAACGCCGCCTGACCGTGTTCACCGGCGTGTCCGGCTCGGGCAAGAGCTCGCTGGTTTTCGGCACGATCGCCGCGGAGTCGCAGCGGCTGATCAACGAGACCTACAGCGCCTTCGTGCAGGGCTTCATGCCCACGCTCGCCCGGCCCGACGTCGACGTGCTCGAAGGCCTCACCACGGCGATCATCGTGGACCAGGAGCGGATGGGCGCCGACCCGCGGTCCACTGTGGGCACGGCGACCGACGCCAACGCGATGCTGCGGATCCTCTTCAGCCGCCTCGGCAAGCCGTACATCGGTTCGCCGCAAGCGTTTTCCTTCAACGTCGCCTCGATCAGCGGCGGCGGCGCGGTGACTTTCGAACGCGCCGGGCGGACGGTGAAGGAGCGCCGCAGCTTCAGCATCACCGGCGGCATGTGCCCGCGGTGCGAGGGCCGCGGCAAGGTCAACGACATCGACCTCACCGCGCTCTACGACGAGAACAAGTCGCTCAACGAAGGCGCCATCACCATCCCCGGCTACAGCATGGAGGGCTGGTACGGCCGCATCTTCCGCGGCAGCGGCTTCTTCGACCCGGACAAGCCGATCAAGAAGTTCACGAAAAAACAGCTGAACGACCTGGTGTACAAGGAACCGACGAAGATCAAGGTCGAGGGCATCAACCTCACCTACTCGGGCCTCGTGCCCGCGATCCAGAAGTCGTTCCTGTCCAAGGACGTCGACGCGATGCAGCCGCACATCCGCGCGTTCGTGGAGCGAGCGGTCACCTTCACCACCTGCCCGGAGTGCGAAGGCACGCGCCTGTCGGCGGAAGCGCGCTCGTCGAAGATCGGCGAGCTCTCCATCGCCGACGCGTGCGCCCTGCAGATCAGCGACCTCGCCGAGTGGGTGAGCGGACTGAAGGAACCGTCGGTCGCTCCCCTGCTGACGTCGCTGCGGCACACGCTCGACTCGTTCGTCGAGATCGGGCTGGGCTACCTCTCGCTCGACCGGCCGTCGGGCACCCTCTCGGGCGGCGAAGCGCAGCGCACCAAGATGATCCGCCACCTCGGGTCGTCGCTGACCGACGTGACCTACGTGTTCGACGAGCCGAGCATCGGCCTGCACCCGCACGACATCCAGCGCATGAACGGCCTGCTGCGGCAGCTGCGGGACAAGGGCAACACGGTGCTCGTCGTGGAGCACAAGCCGGAGACGATCGCGATCGGCGACCACGTCGTCGACCTCGGCCCCGACGCGGGCAGCGGCGGCGGCGAGGTCGTGTACGAGGGCAGCGTCGAGGGCCTGCGCAAGTCCGGCACCCGCACCGGGCGTCACCTCGACGACCGCGCGAAGGTCAAGCCATCGGTGCGCACGCCGTCGGGCGCGCTCGAGGTGCGCGGCGCGAGCACGCACAACCTGCAAGACGTGGACGTCGACATCCCGCTCGGCGTGCTCGTGGTCGTCACGGGCGTGGCGGGTTCGGGCAAGAGCTCACTCATCCACGGCTCGGTCTCCGGCGGCGACGACGTGGTGACCGTGGACCAGGCTGCGATCCGCGGCTCGCGGCGCAGCAACCCGGCCACCTACACCGGCCTGCTGGAGCCGATCCGCAAGGCTTTCGCGAAGGCCAACGGCGTGAAGCCGGCCCTGTTCAGCGCCAACTCCGAGGGCGCGTGCCCGAACTGCAACGGCGCGGGCGTCGTCTACACCGACCTCGCGATGATGGCCGGCGTCGCCACGCCGTGCGAGGTGTGCGAGGGCAAGCGGTTCCAGGCCGAGGTGCTGGAGTACCACCTGGGCGGGCGCGACATCAGCGAGGTGCTCACGATGTCGGTGGCCGAGGCCGAGGAGTTCTTCGGCGACGGCGAGGCGAAACTCCCTGCGGCGCACAAGATCCTGCAGCGCCTGGCCGACGTCGGGCTCGGCTACCTCACGCTCGGCCAGCCGCTCACCACACTCTCGGGCGGCGAGCGCCAGCGGATCAAGCTGGCCACGAACATGGGCGCCGACGGCGGCGTCTACGTGCTCGACGAGCCGACCGCCGGCCTGCATCTGGCCGACGTCGAACAGCTGCTGGGCCTGCTGGACCGGCTCGTCGAGGCCGGCAAGTCCGTGATCGTCATCGAGCACCACCAGGCCGTGATGGCCCACGCCGACTGGATCATCGACCTCGGCCCCGGCGCCGGCCACGACGGCGGGCGCGTCGTGTTCGAGGGCACGCCGGCCGACCTCGTCGCGAAGCGCGCGACACTGACCGGCGAGCACCTGGCGGACTACGTCGGCGCCTGATCCACGCGGCTCAGGAACCCCTCGACAGCGCGGGGGCTCCTGAGCCGGTGCACGGTGGCGTGCTTGGCGTGCTCGGCGAGGGCGGCATCGACGACAGGCAGCGCGCGGCGGCGGTAGGTGACGAGCCAGTGCCAGAAGGCCCGGTTCTCCTTTCCGCGGCGCAGCGCTCGCCAGGCGCAGCGCCAGAGCGGGAAGTCGAGCACCACGACGGTGTCGGCCTTTTCGAGGCGGGGTTTCAGCACGTCGTACGGACCGAGGTCACCGTCGAGGATCCAGCGCGACTCGCCGGCCAGCTGTTCCTGGACCTCGGCCCACCGCTCGGCCGGCATCGGGGCGAGGTCCGGCAGCCAGAACAGCGCGTCGAGCTCCACAACGGGCAGGTCGAGGGCGGCGCCGAGGCGCGTGGCGAACGTCGACTTGCCCGCGCCACCACGGCCGAGGAGGACGACCCGCCGCACGGCAGCGCGTCAGTCCGTGGGCAGCGCGGCGGTCAGCTTGCCGGGGTTGAGCATCCAGAGGATCTTGTCGATGCCGTCTTCCGTGGAGGTGAAGCTGATGACGCCGTACACGGCGCCGTCGCGGCTGAGCACCGCGGCGAGCTCGCCGTTGACCTGGGTGAAGACGATGTCGGCGTCCGTCCAGAAGAACGGCTGGTACGCGCGGATGACCTTCGCGAGCGTGGCCGGGCCGAAGATCGCCGAGCGCGCGGCCCGGGCGACGCCGCCGCCGTCGGAGTAGCTCACCACGTCGGAGGCGAAGAGCTGCTCCAGCGCCGGCAGGTCTCCGGCCTGCGCGGCGGCGAGGAACGCGGCGAGCAGCTTCTTCCGCTCCGCCTCGCTCACGGGCTTGCGCTTCTCCGCCGCGAGGTGCTTGCGGGCGCGGCTCACGTACTGGCGTGCCGTGACCTCGGTGGTCTGGATGATCTCGGCGATCTGCGAGTACGGGTAGTCGAACGCCTCCCGCAGCACGTACGCGGCGCGCTCGGTCGGCGTGAGCTTCTCCAGCAGCATCAGCACGGCGACCTCCAGCGCGGCGGCGCGCTCGGCGCCGAGCTGCGGGTCGGCCGTCGTGTCGACGGGCTCGGGCAGCCAGGGCCCGATGTAGGTCTCGCGCCGCGCGTACGCGGTGCGCGTGGCGTTGATCGCCTGGCGCGTGGTCGTGGTCGCGAGGTAGGCGGCCGGGTTCTCGACCACCGAGCGGTCGGCCTTCTGCCAGCGCAGCCACACCTCCTGCAGCACGTCCTCCGCGTCGGCCGCGCTGCCGAGCATGCGGTACGCGATGCCGAACAGCCGCGGGCGCACCTGCGCGAAGACCTCGGCCGCATCGTCGAGAGTGGCGCTTCCGCTCTCTTCCATACCCCCGGCAGCCCTTCCGACGACGTGTGCGACTGACGAAGCCAGCTTACGCCGAGCCCGGAACCGGCCGGTGATCATCCACCGCGATGACCGCTGTGACGTGGTGCTACTTTGCCGGACCGGCTGTCTGTCCACAGTGGAGCATTCCACGATCGAGTGACAGAAGGCTCGCGAAGTGTCCACACCGGAGGCACGATGATCACGGACCTGCCAGTGACAGGATCGGAGCCGGAATGCGAACAGTGCCGGGAAACGACCGTGGCGGCCGATGGCGGCGGTCTTTGCTGATCGTCGCCGGGGTGCTGGTGCCGGGAGGGCTGCTGACGGCGCCCGCCTCGGCTGCTCCGGCAGCCGACTACTCACTCGCCGGAGACACCTACGCGGGCGCGCAGATCGCGGCGCACGAAGGGGTGCACGGGGGTCCTGACCTGGCCCGGGCCGACGTCGACCAGACGCTCGGCCACGACGTGAGCGGGCACACGGGCGCCGTCGACTGGAAGGCCGCGAGCGGGTCGGGCGCGCGGTTCACCTACGTCAAGGCGACGGAGGGCACGGGGTTCGTCAACCCGCAGTTCGGCGGGCAGTACGACGGCGCGCACGCCGCCGGGATCGTCCGCGGCGCCTACCACTTCGCGCGGCCCGACGTGTCCGGCGGCGCGGAGCAGGCCGAGTACTTCATCGCGCACGGCGGGGCCTGGCGTGGGGACGGCAAAACGCTGCCAGGCGCGCTCGACATCGAGTACAACCCGTACGGCGATGCCTGTTACGGCAAGAGCCCGGCCGACATGACCAACTGGATCGCCGACTTCACGCGCACCTACCTCGCGAAGGAAGGCCGCAGCGCACTGATCTACACGTCCACCACGTGGTGGAAACTCTGTACCGGCAACACGAACCGCTTCGGCGACACGGATCCGCTGTGGCTCGCGCGCTACGCACCGCAGATCGGCGAGCTGCCGGCGGGCTGGGACAAGCAGAGCATCTGGCAGTTCTCCCGCACCGGCGGCCTGCCGGGCGACCAGAACTACTACAACGGCCCGTTCAACCGGGTCCAGGCGCTGGCGAGCGGGCCGTCCGCCGCGGCCTGACCCCGGCGCGAAAGCGGCGCGCGAGCACCTCGAACGCCTCCGCCAGCTCGGGCGGTCCGACGACCTCCAGGTCCGCGTCGAACCGCCCGAAGGCGGCGGCCAGGGCGGCCCACGACCACGAGCCCAGCTCCAGGCGGCACCGGTCCGGGCCGGCCTCCTCGACGACGGCGTCCCCGGCGTAGCGCGACACCGCGGCGGCGGGCAGGTCGAGGAGCACCGAGCCGCGACAGGGCCAGCCGCTGGCGGAGCCCTGGAACCGGCTGGTCACGAAGGCGGCGACGCTGCCGCCGGGCAGCTCGCGCGGGGTGAACCGCGGGCCGGTCGGAGTGCGGGGCGTGAGGCGGTCGGCGCGGAAGACGCGCCAGTCGCCGCGGTCGAGGTCCCAGGCCACGAGGTACCAGAGGCCGCCGCGGGCGACGAGGTGGTGCGGTTCGACGCACCGCGGCGCGGGGCCGGACGGGTAGTCGAAGCGCAGCACCTCGCTCGCGTGGACGGCGGCGCCCAGCGCGGCGAGGACGTCACCGCCGACCTGCGGACCCGGCCGGGCCAGCGCGGTCACGCGGACGCTGTCGATCCGGTGCCGCAGCCGGGCGGGCATCACCTGGCGCACCGTCGTCAACGCCCGCGCGGCCGCTTCCTCGATGCCCGCGCCGGCGGTGGTCGCCAGCTGCAGGGCGACGGCGAGCGCGACGGCCTGCTCGTCGTCGAACAGCAGCGGTGGCAGCTGCGCGCCGGCATCGAGGCGGTAGCCGCCGTCGGGTCCTTTGGTCGCGACGATCGGATATCCCAGCTCCCGCAGGCGATCGACGTCACGGCGGACGGTGCGCGGGCTGATGGCGAGCCGCTCGGCCAGCGCCGCGCCCGGCCAGTCGCGGCGCGCCTGCAGCAGCGAGAGCAACGCCAGGAGGCGGGCGGAAGTCTTCGGCACGGTTTCATCTTGACGGAAGAAGCGGCCACTTCCTGTCCGCTACCCCTGCGACGATGACGTCATGACCGAAAAGACCGAACTCCTCGTCCAGCTCGCCCACGCTCGGGAGACGCTGAAGGCGAGCGTCCGCGACCTCACCGACGAGCAGCTGGGCAAGCGCCCCACCGTCAGCGAGCTGTGCCTCGGCGGGCTCGTCAAGCACGTCGCGTCGATGGAGGAGCAGTGGCTGCGCTTCGCGGTCGAAGGCGCTTCAGCGATGAGCTACGAGCTGCCCGACGGCGTGACGTGGGCCGATTTCGCGGCCGGGACCGCGCGCGAGTATCCGAAGTGGGCGATCGAGCACCAAGCGGAATTCAGCATGCAGCCCGGCGACACGCTCGCCGGCATCTTGAAGCGCTACGACGAGGTCGCGGCGCGGACCGAGGAGATCGTCGCCGCCGTGCCCGATCTGGCGGCCGCGCACCCGCTGCCGGAGGCGCCGTGGCACGAGGCCGGAGCCGAGCGCAGTGTGCGCGGGGTCCTGCTGCACGTGATCGTCGAGACCGCGCAGCACGCGGGCCACGCGGACCTGCTGCGCGAAACGCTTGAGGCGTCGTGACGGTGCTGGACAGTCGCGCGCTCAACCGCGCGACGCTCGCCCGCCAGCTGCTGCTGGAGCGCGCCGATCTGCCCGCGCTCGACGCCGTCGCGCACCTGTGCGGGCTGCAGGCGCAGGAGCCGCAGGAACCGTTCACGGGCCTGTGGTCGCGGTTGCGGGCGTTCGAGCCGGCCGAACTGTCGGAACTCCTCGTCGGGCGGCAGGTGGTCCGGACCCATCTCATGCGCCGCACCGTCCACCTCGTCACCGCCGACGACGCCCTCGCCTGGCGCACCCGCCACGACGCGATGCTGCGCCAGCGCGTGCTCGGCGTCTACCGGCGTGAGCTCGGCGGCGTCGACCTCACGGAGCTCGCCGCGGCGGGCCGCGCCGTCCTCGCCGACGGCGAACCGCGGTCAATGCCCGAGCTCGCGCGGGCCGTGGCGGACCGCTGGCCGGCGCCGGGACCACGCGCGCTGGGCGAGATGCTGGTCGCCGCGCTCGTGCCCGTGGTGCAGCTGCCGCCGCGCGGGGTCTGGCGGCAGAAGGCGGGCGTGCGGTACCTACCCCTGTCCGCCTGGCTCGGCCGCGACGTCCCGGCTCCCCCGGACGACGTCGTCGGCGCCGACCTGGTCCGCCGCTACCTCGCCGCCTACGGCCCCGCCGCCACCGCCGACCTGCGCGCGTGGTCCGGCCTCGCCGGGCTGCCCGCCGCCGTCGCCTCGGTGCGCGACGAACTGGTGTCCTTCCGCGACGACCGCGGCCGCGAACTGCTGGACCTCTCCGGCGCCCCGCGCCCCGCTCCGGACACCCCGGCGCCCGTCCGCTTCCTCCCCGCGTTCGACAACGCGCTGCTCGGCTACTCCGACCGCACCCGCATCGTCGACGACGCCCACCGCAACCTTTCCGTCGCGGGCTCCCGCGTCCTCCTCGTGGACGGCCACGTCACGGCGACGTGGACCGTCGAGGAGGGCACGGTGGTGGTGACACCGTTGCGCCGGCTGACTCGCACGGAGCGCGCGGCCGTCTGCGACGAAGGTGAGGCGGTGGCACTGTTCCTGTCCGACGGGGAGCACCGGGGCGTCCGGATCGAAAGCCGGTGACCCGCGGTACTAGGACCACCGGACGATGGTGACCGGCCCCGGGGCGGCGTGACGATTGACGGCATGACGAACTCACCGCAGAAACAGCACGCAGCGGACCCGGCGCCGGGTCGTCGGGGTGGCCGCGGCGACGGTGGCGGCAGCCGGGATCGTGACGGCGGTCGTGGGCGGCGGAGCGGCCGCGGGGTCACCGGAGCCCGCGGCCAAGCCGGCCGCTTTCGTGTCCACTGAGGACAATCCGCATCCCGAGGACCGGACCACGGCGGCGACCACCTCCGCAGCGCCGGTCTCCACGACTCATCCGGAAACGCACCGCAACCACGTCGAGCCCGGAGACGACCACGGCCGTCACCTCGAGCCGGGTGACGACCGCGGGCGCCACAATGAGCCCGGGGACGACCACGGCGGCCGGGGTGACGACAGCGGCCATGGCGGTCCCGGCCGACGCTAAAGGACAATCCACAAACGACGGTGCCACCGCCGGAAACCCGGCAGTGGCACCGACCCCGTCAGTGGTGCGGCCGCTTCAGGCCGGTCAGGTCGCGCTTGACCACCGTGTTGCGGTCGCCCACGGTGTTGCCGAAGGCGAACTGCGGCCAGTAGCCCATGATCTCCTGGCGGCTGCGCTCGCTCCACTGGCGGGCGAGCGCGCTGCGGGACTTGTAGAAGTTCAGCGCGTAGCCGTGGGTGTGCAGGCGCAGGATGGAGAACCCGCCCGGGTATTCCTTGGCCGCGGCCACTTCCTGCAGCGTCACGCGCGGCGCCGTCGGGCTGATCGTGCGGTGGTTGCGGTGGGTGTGGCCCGCGTGGTGCAGGAACACGCCCGGCGTCTGCGAGTACCAGTCGAGGATCTGCGCGGCCTGGGTGGCGTCGACGGAGCTGCCCGCGGTGATCGGGAACGCCGAGTCCTGCATCACGAGCGGGTGGTGGCCGAAGACGAGCGTCGGCTGGTCGCGGTGCTTCTTGAGGTCGGTGCGGAACCAGTCGAGCTGCTCGGGCGACAGGCCGCCGGCGTCGCCGCCGTTGCCGGGCTTGTCGTAGGTGTCGAGGCCGATCACGTGCAGGCCGGACAGGTCGCGGGAGAAGTACGTGCGCTCGGTGTGCGGGAAGTACGCGTCGTGGAAGCAGTCGTTGCCCTGCCACTGCCCGACGCGGCAGGTCGAGTACGCGTCGCCGATGTGCGCGCGGTCGTGGTTGCCGCGCGTGACGAAGTAGTCCTCCTGGTAGCGGCCGAAGCGCGAGAGCAGGTGCCCGGCACGGCTGAGGTCGGTCGGCACGGCCTCGGCGGAGATGTCACCGGCGGCGAGCAGGTAGCGCGGGTCGAAGCGCTTCACGTCCTGCACCAGCGATTCCAGCATCACCTCCGGGTACGGCGGCAGGCCGGGCACCTGCGAGATCCCGATGTACTGCGGCTGCCCGCCGACGAGCCCGGCCTGCGTCTCGCCCATGTGGGTGTCGTTGCACAGCACCACCGAGAACACGTGGCTGCCCTCGGGTGGCTGCGGCGTCGTGAACTCGAACGGTCCCGTCGTGCCGAGGCCGCGGTCCGTGGTGCCCACGGCGTTGCCGGCGATGAGCGTGAACGCGGTGGGCGCGGCGAGCTTGCCGTTGGAACGAGCCTGGTAGTAGTACGTCTCGCCCGGCTCGAGGTCGTGCAGTTCGACGTAGTGGTACGGGGTGTGACCGGTGATGTCGTGCGCCACCCGGTTGAGGCGGTTGGGGTTGGTGCCGTAGCGGACTTCGCCGTCGGAGTCGGCCGGGACCATGCGGCCGAGCCCGTCGTCGGTGCCGGCGCGGCCGGTGTACCACGTGATCACGGCGCGGTCCTCCGCGAGCGTCACGAGTTCGAGATTGACGGGCGTCACCGGGCCCGCACCTTGGGAGTCGGTCGCGGCCAGCGCGCGGGCGGGGTCGAGCAACGTGGTCGAACCCGCCGCAGCGGCGGCGTACGCGGTCCAGCGCAACAGGTCTCGGCGGGTGAAATCGCAAGCAGGCATGCGCTGCAAGCTAAAGCCGCCCGTTGAACGGAACACCGCAAGTGGGCGAAGCGCGAGTGTCGACACTCGGAAGTCGGCTGCCGCCGAAGTGATCGACCGGAGCCGGTTCCGCCCGCCGGAACATCGGGCGGGCGGAACCGGGCCGGGTCAGGCGACCAGCCGCAGCGGCTGTTCGAGCGCGTCGACCAGCACGCCCAGCCACGAGGCCGCCAGCGCCCCGTCGATCGCGCGGTGGTCGACCGCCAGCGTGAGCGCCAGCTGCGTCGCCACCGTCAGCTCGCCGTCCACCACGACCGCACCGGGTTTCCCGGCCCCCACCGCGAGGATCGACGACTGCGGCGGGTTGATGATGGCCGTGAAGTCGTCCACGCCGTACATGCCGAGGTTGCTCACCGCGATCGAGCCGCCTTCGAGGTCCTGCTGCTTGAGCTTGCCCTCGTCGGCCTGGGTCGCGAAACCCTTGACCTGGCGCGAAATCGCGCTCGGCGCCAGCTTCTCCACCCCGCGCACGACCGGCGTGACCAGGCCCCGTTCGGACGCGATCGCGACGCCGACGTCGACCGAGTCGTACTTGCGCAGCGCGTCCTCGGTCCAGATGACGTTGGCGTCGGGCACCTCGGTGTGCGCGACGGCCACGGCCCGGATGATCAGGTCGTTGACCGAGATCCGCGCCGGCGACACCTCGTTGAGCTGCTTGCGCAGAGCCAGCAGCGCGTCGATCCGCGCGGTGCGCCGCACCGAGAAGTGCGGCACAGTCTGCTTGCTCATCGTGAGCCGGCTCGCGATCGCGCGGCGGATCCGGGTGTGCGGGATCTCGGTGAACGCCGCGCCTGCCGCGGGTTCACGGCGGGCGGGTGCCGGTTCGGCCACGAGCTGTTCGCGTGCCGGTTGCGGCGTCGGTTCGGGCTGAGGCGTCACCGGTGCCGGCCGGTCCGCTCGCGCGATCGCGGCCTCCACGTCCTTGCGCACGATGCGCCCGTTCGGCCCGGTCCCGGCTACCTCCTCGAGCCCGATCCCAGCTTCCTTCAACATCTTGCGCGCCAGGGGACTCGCGAAAATCCGCTCACGTGAAGCGTTCGACGCAGCCGGTGCCGGCTCGGACTGAGCCGGCTCGGACTGGGCCGAACCGTTCTGCGCAACCGAACCTCCCAGCTCCGCCAGCAGCCCGCTCACGTCCTCTCCCACGGCACCCAGCACGGCGATCGGCGTGCCGACCTCCACCGTCGTGCCGCGGTCCACCAGCTGCCGCAGCACGGTCGAGCCGGCTTCGGCCTCGACTTCCACGGCTGCCTTGTCCGTCTCCAGCACGGCCAGTGCCGTGCCGGCGTCGAACGCCTCGTTCTCGGGCACCAGCCACTCGCTCAGCACGGCCTCGGTCGACCCCGTGGCGACTTCGGGCACCCGCAACAGCGTTGCCATCGTTGGAACTCCTCGCTGCCGGTCGCAGTTGCGGTCAGTCGGACAGGCGCCGCAGCGCCGCGGTCACTTCCTCGGTCCGCGCGATCGCCGCGCGTTCGAGGACCTTGCTGATGCTGGGCGACGCCTCGCCGCCGGTGACGCGCTCGATCGGCGCGTCGAGCCAGTCGAACAGGCGGCGCTGGATCTCGTCGGCGAGCTTCCCGCCGTACGAAGTGCCGATGGCGCCTTGCTCCACGATCAGCACCCGGTTGGTCTTGCGGACGCTGCGTTCGATCGTGTCCCAGTCGAGGCTCGCGCGGTCGAGCCAGCGCAGGTCGATCAGGTCGGCGCTCACGCCGGTCTCGTCCAGGGCCTCGAGGCAGTGCCCGACCATGGACAGGTAGCTGATCACGGTGAGGTCGTCACCGGTGCGGCGCAGCGCGGCCTTGCCGACGGGGATGCGGTAGTCGAAGTCGTCGACCGGCGCGGTGCCCGTGGTGGCGTAGAGGTCCACGTGTTCCAGCACCACGACCGGGTCGTCGCAGGCCAGGGCGGTGTTCATCAGGCCGACGTAATCGAACGGGTTCGACGGCGCCACGACCCGCAGCCCGGGTGCGGTGGTGAGGATCCCGGCCGGGTCCATCGAGTGCTGCGAGCCGTAGCCGGTGCCCGCGGCGAGCTTGCTGCGCAGCACGAACGGCACGCTGCCGGTCCCGCCGAACATGTGGCGTGCCTTGGCGACCTGGTTGAAGAGCTGGTCGGCGGCGACCCACATGAAGTCGGCGTACATGAACTCGACGATCGGGCGCGAGCGGCCGTCGATGGCCATGCCGCCGGCGAGACCGGTGAACGCGTTCTCGCTGATCGGGGTGCCCAGCACGCGCTCGGGTGCCGTTTCGATGGCCCTTTTGGTGGCGCCGTTGGTGCCGCCCTTGAGCCGGTCGACGTCCTCGCCGAGCACGACCACGCGCTCGTCGGTCTCCAGCCGCCGGGCGAGGACATCGCTGACGGCGTCGATGAACCGGCGCTCCTTCAACGCCCCGCTGAAGGACTCGGGTTCCTCGTAACGGCTTCCGTCCAGTTCGGACAGATCTCCGCGCACGCCGACGTCGACGAAGGCCGGGTCCGGCCACGCGGAGTCCTTGATGCGGCACTTGCCGTCCGGGCCGTCTTCGAGGAAGCTGTCGCCGATCTCGTGCAGCGTCCGGGTGATCTCTTCGTCGAACGCCTTGAGCTGGTCGTCGTCGGCGAGGCCGCGGCGCACGACGTGGCCTCGCAACAGGTCGATCGGGTCGCGGTCGCGCCAGGACTTCTCTTCTTCCTTCGTGCGGTAGCCGAAGGCGCTGCCCGGGTACGGGCCGTTCTGGTGGAAGTAGCGGTAGACCTCGGCCTCGACGATGGTCGGGCCGTTGCCCGCGCGCATGTGGGCCACGGCCTCGCTCATCGCCAGGTGCACGGCGAGTGGATCCATTCCGTCCACCTGCCAGCTCGGGATGTGGAACCCGAGGCCGCGCGCGGAGAGCCGGGACTCGGCCGTGGCCGTGTCGACCGGCGTGGACACCGCGTACTGGTTGTTCTCGATGAAGAAGCAGACGGGCAGCTTCCACGCGGCGGCGAGGTTGAACGTCTCGAGCACCGAGCCGATGTTCACGGCACCGTCGCCGAAGTAGGTGACGGTGACCGCGTCGGTGCCGGTGTGACGCTGGTTCCACGCGAAGCCCGCGGCCTGCGGCACTCCCCCGCCGACGATCGCGTTGGTGCCCATCGCGCCGGCCTCGCGCCACTGCAGGTGCATCGACCCGCCGCGCCCGCTGCCGTAGCCCTCGGCCAGGCCGCAGATCTCGGCCAGCGTGCGGCGCAGCACCGTGCGCACCTCGTCGTCGATCGCCGGCAGCCCGGTGGGCTCCGGGGCGACGTGGCCGAAGGCCTTGGCGAGGAACTGGTGGTGGCCGCGGTGCGAGCCGTTCACGAAGTCGTCGCTGCGCAGCGGGGAGATCGAGCCGACCGCGCCGCCCTCCTGGCCGATGCTCGAGTGCGCCGGGCCGTGCACGAGGCCCCGGCCCGCGAGCTCCAGCACGTACTCCTCGAACGACCGGATCCACTGCGCCCGCCCGAGCAGGCTCAACAGCAGGTCCGGTGCGGCATCGTCCCAGTCCTCCGGCGTGGCGCGCAGGCGGATCCAGGGCGCGCCGGCGACCAGTGACTCGTGAGTGGCCATCAGGGCTCCTCATCTTCGAATGGATCCATTGCGAAAGGCTTGACGGAGACTATGCCGTCAAGTAGCCATGAAAAGCAAGCGAATGGATCCATTGGAGGTGTGCTCATGCCGATCCCCGGGGTGACGGGCGTCGACCACTTCGGCCTTACGGTGCCGGACCTCGACCAAGCCCACGAGTTCTTCACCGAGGTGCTGGGCTGCGAATACCTGTACCGGCTCGGGCCCTACGAGCACGACGACAGCTGGATGAGCGAGCACCTCGGCGTCGACGACAAAGCGGTGATGCGGCGCCTGCACTTCTACCGGCTCGGCGGCAAGGCGATCTTCGAGGTGTTCCAGTACGAGGCGCCGGAGCAGAACCCCGTACCGCCGCGCAACTCCGACGTCGGCGGGCACCACATCGCGCTGTACGTGGAGGATCTCGACGCCGCCGTCGCCGATCTGCACCGCCGCGGCCTGCGCGTGCTCGGGGAGCCGACCACCAGCAGCGGCGCGAGCGAAGGGCAGCGGTGGGTGTACTTCCTGTCACCGTGGGGCCTGCAGTGTGAGCTAGTGTCCTATCCGAACGGAAAGGCCTTCGACCACCGTCCGGAGGCGTTCGATTGAGAGGAACCGGCGTGGCCGTACCCGCGGGCGTGGCGAGCCAGCGCGTCGCCGACGAGCTGCGAGAGCGGATTCTCGACGGCCGCCTCGCCCCGGGCACGCGCATCATCCAGGACGAGCTGGCCGAGGAGCTGCGCACCAGCCGCCTGCCGGTCCGCGAAGCCCTGCGCATCCTGGAGTCCCGAGGTCTGGTGACCCTGCGCGCCAACTCCGGCGCGTGGGTCACGTCCATGGACGTGCGCGAGTGCGAGCTGTCGTACAAGATGCGCGAGCGGCTGGAACCCTTGCTACTGGCCGAATCCGCGCCCCGCCTGTCCGATGAGGACATCGACGAGCTGGAGGCGCTCGAGGACCGCATCGAGCGGACCGACGACGTCGAAGAGTTCCTCGTGCTCGACCGGCAGCTGCACTGGACGGTCTACCGCCACCACGACGCCCACGACCTCGCCGCGATCCTCAACCGCCTGTGGGACACGACGCAGCACTACCGCCGGGCCTTCACGCGGCTGGCCGGGGAACGCCGCAGCTGGATCATCCGCGCGGAGCACCGGCTGCTCATCGAGGCGCTGCGCCAGCGCGATCACGCATCGGCCGAGCGCATCCTGGAGCTGCACATCCGCCGGACGCGGGTGGAGCTGGTGAGGCACCCGGAGGTGTTCGCGGTTCCCGTCCCGTCCTGAAGGGAGGTTAACGGTTAGGCTGTTCGACCCCGCCGGCGAGCGGGCCGAGTCTCCGGAGCCGAAGCGCGGACGGCCGGCCCTGTCGTCGAGCAACGGCGGATCTGTGGCGGCCGGCGAGTTCCCGGTGCCGCAGAAGCTGATCAGCGCGCCGCTGGTGCAGCTGGGCGAGACCCGCGGCACGCTCAAGCTCGGAGGCGGCATCACGTGGGAGCGGCTCACGCCGCGTGACGTGCCCGGCGCCGACTTCCTCAAGATCACCTACGACGTCGGCGGCGCGTCGTGCCCCGAAGGCCGGCGCCAGACGCACCCCGGCCACGAGTTCGGTTACGTCCTCAGCGGCCGCCTCGGGGTCACCGTCGGGTTCGACACCACCGAGATCGGCCCGGGCGACTCCGTCTACTTCGACTCGGCCACTCCGCACCGCCTGTTCGACGCGGGTGACGAGCCCGCCGTCGGCGTCTGGATGGTGCACGCGCCGTTCGGCTCGCCGGAGTAAAGCCCCTCCCCACGGTATGCTCCGTCACGACAGTGGTCATTCTCGCTGATAGTCAAAATGTGTGACCACCTCGACCGGAAGGTACCGCCATGACTCGCCTGGCTTTCGGGTTCTCGCTCGTGCCGACGCTCGACGTCGGCGCGCGTCGCGAGCTGGCGGTGGCCGCGGAGGAGCACGGGCTGGAGTTCCTGGGCATCCAGGACCACCCGTACGTGCCGGAGTACCTAGACACCTTCGTGCTCGCGGGCGCTCTGCTGGCCGCCACCCGCCGCATCCACGTGTTCCCCGACGTGACGAACCTGCCGCTGCGCCCGCCCGCGATGCTCGCCAAGGCCGCCGCCTCGCTCGACCTCACGTCCGGCGGGCGCTTCGAGCTCGCCGTCGGCGCGGGCGGCTACTGGGACGCGATCGAGCGCCTCGGCGTCGAACGGCGCTCGCGGGCCGAGGCCAACGCCGCTCTCGAGGAGGCCTTCGAGCTCATGCGGGCGATCTGGCGGGCCGACCGCCGGCCCCTCCACCACCGCGGCGTTCACTACACAGTGGACGGTCTCGTGCCCGGGCCCCGGCCCGCGCACCCGATCGAGCTCTGGACCGGCGCGCAGGGACCGAAGGCGCTGGCCCTGACCGGCCGCGTCGCCGACGGCTGGGCCGCGCCGATCCCGTCCTACCTGCCCTACGAGCAGTGGGGTCCGGCGCACGCGATCCTGGACGAGGCCGCGGCGGCCGCCGGCCGGCAGCCGTCGGACGTGCGGCGGATCTGCCAGGTCGTCGGCACGATCACCAACGCGCCCGGCACCCTCCAGGTCGCCGCCGGCGCCGAACCCGTGCGCGGCGACGCGGCCCAGTGGGCCGAGTTCTTGACGCGCTCGGCCACCGGCCTGCCCTTCACGACGTTCGTCTTCTGGCCGGAGAACCAGACGATCGACCAGGTGCTGCGCTTCGCGCGAGACGTCGTGCCGGCGGTCCGGCAGGCGGTCGAGGGCTAAGCCGGCGGGTCCCCGGGCGACACCAGGCCGGTTTCGTAGGCCAGCACCACCGCTTGGGCGCGGTCGCGCAGGGACAGCTTCGCGAAGATGCGCGCGACGTGGGTTTTGATCGTCGCCTCGCTCAGGGTGAGGTCGGTGGCCAGCTCGGTGTTGGACCGGCCCCGGCCCAGCAGCGTCAGGACTTCGAGCTCGCGCGGGGTCAGCGCGGACAGGTTTCGGTGCGTCGGCGGAGCTGCCGCGGCCGGAGCGGGAGCGGCGGCCGCGGCGAACCGTTCCACGAGCCGCCGCGTGATCGAGGGCGCCAGCAGCGCGTCGCCGGTGTCGACGAGCCGGACGGCGGCCACGAGGTGTTCCGGCGTCACGTCCTTCAGCAGGAAGCCGCTCGCTCCGGCGGCGAGGGCTTGGTAGACGTAGCTGTCGAGGTCGAACGTCGTCAGCATCAGCACCTTGCAGCGCGGGTCGTCGGCCAGGACGCGGCGCGCGGCTTCGAGACCGTCCATGGCGGGCATGCGGATGTCCATGAGCACGACGTCCGGGTGCAGCTCCCGCACCAGCTCCACCGCGGCCACCCCGTCGGCCGCTTCACCGACCACGTCGATGCCGCCGGCCGTGAGGATCATGCGAAAGCCCGTGCGGACCAGGCCTTGGTCGTCGGCGATGACGACGCGCGGGGCGGTCACGGGCGCTCCAGCGGGATCCGGGCGCGCACGCGGAACCCGCCCCCGAGGCGGCGCCGCGCGTCGAGGTCACCGCCGAAGGCCGCGACGCGTTCCCGCAGCCCGAGCAAGCCACGCCCCTCCCCCTGCGAGGAGGACGCGGCGGCCGAACCGCCCGTGAGCACGCTCGGCCCGCTGTTCACCACCTCGACCCGCAGGTAGTGGTCGGTGTAGCGCACCGTCACCTCGGCCTTCCCCCCGTCACCGTGCTTGAGCGCGTTGGTCAGCGCCTCCTGGATGATCCGGTACGCCGTCAAGTCCACTCCGGACGGCAGCGACCGCGGCTCGCCCGACACGCGCACCTCCACCGGCAGCCCGGCGAACGCGATCCGGTCGACGAGCGGGCTCAGCCGCGCGAGGCTGGGCTGCGGCGCGAGGTCGGGCGGCTCCTCGCCGTCGGCCGGCGGTGCGAGCAGGCCGAGCAGGTTCCGCAGCTCCGTCATCGTGTCGCGGCCGGCGGTCTCGACCTCCCGCAACGCCTCGGCCGCCTGCGCGGGCTCGGTCTCGACCACCAGGCGCGCGGCGCCGGCCTGCACGAGCATCACGCTCACGTTGTGGCTCACGATGTCGTGCAGCTCGCGGGCGATCCGCGCGCGTTCGGCGTCGACGGCCTGCTGTGCGGCGCTTTCCCGCTCCCGCTCCAGCAGCCACCCGCGCTGCTCCAGCGCACGGGCGGCCGCGCGCCGCGCGAGAATCAGCCGCACGGCCAGCACCACCGCGACCAGGCACGCCACGGCCGCGACCCCGAGTTCCCACACACCTTGACTCTCCCAGGCCGCCGCGTCCGCCGCATCAACCCGGCGGCTACATCCCCAGGATGACCACGTTCGGCGGTTACCTCCCCGGACTGATGCCCCGGCGGCGAAGCTGCTTCAGGATTGCGTGCTGTGACCAGTGACGAGAGCAGAGCGAACCCGGTGGTGCAGCTGTCCGCCGTGCGCAAGGAGTACAGCGATTCGGTGGCCCTCGACGGGGTCTCGCTGGGGATCCGCGCCGGCGAGGCGGTCGCGGTGATGGGGCCGTCGGGCAGCGGGAAGTCGACGCTGCTGAACATGGTGGCCGGGCTGGACCGGCCGACGTCCGGGTCCGTCGTGGTCAATGGCGAAGATCTCGGCAAGCTCAGCGAGACGGGGCTCGCGCTGTTCCGCCGCCGGCGCATCGGCATGATCTTCCAGTTCTTCAACCTGCTCGACGACCTCCCGGCGCTCGACAACGTCGCCCTCGCCGCGCAGCTGACCGGCACTTCGGCCGCGCAGGCCCGAGCCCGGGCGCTGGAGCTGCTCGACGAGCTCGGCATCGCCGGCCGGCGCAACATCCACCCCGCGCAGCTCAGCGGCGGCGAACGCCAGCGCGTGGCCGTGGCCCGGGCACTGATGAACCGGCCCGCGCTGCTGCTGGCCGACGAACCCACCGGCGCGCTGGACAGCCGCTCCGGCGAGCAGGTGATGGACCTGCTGCTCGACCTCAACCAGATCGGGCAGACGCTGCTGCTCGTCACGCACGACGAGCGGCTCGCGAAGCAGTGCGCCACGCGCGTGGTCCAGGTCGTCGACGGCCGGATCGCCGCGACCTCGGGTCTGGAGCGCAGCTCGTGAGCGCCGTGTGGCGGGTCGCGCGCGCCGCGGTCCGGCGCCGGCGAGTGCAGACGGCCGTGATCGGCGTCGTGGTCGCGGTGTCGACCGGCACGATCGTGCTCGCGCTCGGGCTGCTGGTGTCGGCGTCGGGGCCGTTCCAGCGGGCGCACGCGGAGCAGAACGGCGCGCACCTCGTCGTCGCCTACGACACCACGCGGGTGTCGGGCGAGCAGCTCGCCGACGCCTCCACCCGGCCCGGGGTCGAGGCGTCGGCCGGGCCGTTCGGGCAGGTCACGCTGGACACGGCGAAGAGCGTCGCGGCGCGGGCGGGCAGCCTGACCACGGTCGGGCGCGCGGACCCCGAAGGCGCCGTCGACCGGCTCGACGTGTGGGCGGGCCGATGGGCCACCGCGCCCGGGGAGATCGTGCTGAACTTCCCGCGCGGTTCCGGCGACCTGGTTCCCGTGGGTTCGCGGATCGAGATCCCGGGTAAGCCCGTGCTCACCGTCGTCGGGTTCGCGTATTCGGTGAGCGCGTCCGCCGACGCGTGGGTGACGCCGGCGCAGCTGTCGGCGCTGCGGCCGACCACGGCGCAGGTGCTCTACCGCTTCACCCACGCCGCCACGGCTGCGGAGGTCGACACGGGTCAGGCCGAGGTGACGGCAGGGTTGCCGGCGAGGTCCGTGCTCGGCGAGCAGTCCTACCTGACCGTCGAGGAACGGCTCAACTCCGACGTCGGCCCGTACGTGCCGTTCCTGGTCCCGTTCGGGATCCTCGGGCTCGCGGTGGCCGTGCTGATCGTCGCCAACGTGGTGAGCGGCGCGGTGGTGTCCGGGTTCCGCGACATCGGGGTGCTCAAGTCGCTCGGGTTCACGCCGAACCAGGTGATGGCCGTGTACCTGCTGATGGTGTTCGTCCCCGCCGCCCTCGGCTGCGTCGTCGGGACGATCGGCGGCAATCTCGTCGCCAAGCCAGTACTGGCGGACGCGTTCAGCGCGTTCGGCGCGGGCGACGTCGGGATCGACGCCTGGGTCGACGTCGTCGCGCTGGTGGGCTTGCCGCTGGTCGTCGTGCTGGCCGCGCTGGTTTCCGCACTGCGGGCCCGCCGGCTGCCGGCGACCGCGGCGATCAGCGCGGGCAGCGGACCTCGGTTCGGGCGCGCGCTCGCCGTCCAGCGGCGGCTCGCAGGCACCCGGCTGCCGCGGTCGATCAGCCTCGGCCTCGGCGTCCCGTTCGCCCGCCCGGCGCGCAGCGCGCTGACGCTGGCGGCGATCGTGCTCGGGGTCATGACGGTGACGCTGTCGATCGGCGTCACGCTGTCGGTGAACGCGTACAACAACGCGATGCGGCCCGCTCACCCCGACCGCGTCGAGTTCCTGGCCGGCCTGCCCGACGGGCTCACCAGTCCGGCCGGGCTGGCCGGTCCGCGTCCGGCTCCGGCGCTCGGCGACTCCGCCGACGAGGCGATGCTGCGTTCGCTGCCCGGTTCCGCCCGGGTCGCCGCCTCGGCCGAGCGCACCGTGCACCTGCTCGGCAGCCAGGAGAACCCCTCGGTCACCTTCTCCCGCGGGGATTCGGCGGCGCTGGGGCCGGAGATCCTCGACGGCCGGTGGGCGGCACGCGCGGGGGAAGCCGCCGCGCCGTCCCGGTTCCTCAACCAGCGCGGGCTCGCCCTCGGCGACACGATCACGGTGGAGCTGGGCGGAAATCGCACGCAGCTCACGCTCGTCGGAGTCACGCTGACCAACAACGACCAGGCGATCTACGCCGACTGGTCGACCCTCGACGTCCTCGCGCCGGGCACCCGCGCGGAGACCTACGACGTGCAGCTGGCTCCCGGCGCCGACCGCGCGGCGCTCGCGAGCGCGGTGCACGCCCGCGACCCCGGGCTGGAGGTCGTTCCCCCGCGTGACGGCACGTCTTCGCAGGCCGTGCTCCTGGTCAGCAGCGCGTCGGTCCTGACGCTGGTGCTCGCGATCGTCGCGGCGCTGGGAGTGTTCAACACCGTGGTGCTCAACGCCCACGAACGCCGGCGCGACTTGGGGATGCTCAAGGCGATCGGGATGACGCCGCGCCAGGTGACGGTCATGATGATCACCTCGATGGGGGCACTGGGCGTGGTCGGCGGGCTGCTCGGGCTGCCACTCGGCTTCTTCGTCCACCGGCTGGTCGGGCCGGCCATGCTGCGCGCCGCCCAGTCGGACGTGTTCGGGTTCGTGATCGACGTCTATCGCGCGCCGATGCTCGTGGTGCTGGGGCTGGCCGGGGTCGTCATCGCCGTGCTGGGCGCGCTCATCCCCGCCGCACGCGCGGCTCGGCTGCCGATCGCGAAGGTGCTGCACAACGAATGAAGCCCTGGAGCGGGCCCTGTCGCCGGGGGGGCAGGGCCCACTTCAGTCCACTTCGGACTGCCGGGCGCGGCGGTAGTGCCGGCGCGCCTTGAGGCGGTTACCGCACGTGGCCATCGAGCACCAGCGGGCGGTGTTGGCCTTGCTGTGGTCGATGAGGAACACGCGGCACTCCGGGTTGGCGCAGGGGCGCAGGCGGCCGGACTCGCGGAGGCCGTCCCAGGTGAGGACCGCGCGCGCCGCGGCGGCGTGGCCCGCGGGGGCATCGAGGGTCCAGCCGATGCCGTCGGCGCCGAGGGTCGCGAGGTAGCCGACGCCCTCGACGAAGCGCCCTACGGACGACGGTTCCGCATCGCCGCGCACCACCTCCTGCAGCGTCGCGCGCAGGTCGAGCAGGGTGCGCCACTCCCCCTCCGTCGCCGGCTGCCCGTGGGCGGACAGCCAGCGCAGGGCTTCGGCCGCGTCCGCCAGGTCGTCGTGCGGCGTGCCGTCGACGAGCGCCGTGGTGTTCAGCAGGTCGAGGACCAGCGTCTCGTCGTTCTCCACCGTTCTCTCCACCGCTCCACCCTCCGATTGATCTAACCCTCAAATTCCCTCTTGACAGGTTAGTTCTACCATGTTTGAGTTCTAACTACCACCAGCGACTTTAAGGGTTAGACATGAACGTGACGCCGATGCACCCGCGGACCAGCGAAGCCATGTCGATGTCGGAGATGAGCCAGCCCGAGATGTCGATGGGCCGGATGTCGATGTCCGGGCCGTCGTCGAGCTCGCTGCGGACGTTCCTGCGGACCGAGTCCGGCAGCGCCGGGATCCTCGTCGCGGCGATCGTGATGGCCCTGGCCTGGGCGAACCTGGCGCCCGGCGCGTACGACGCCGTGTGGAACTGGGTGCTGAGCGTGCGGATCGGGCCGCTGAGCGCCGCGTTGCCGGTGCGCGACTGGGTCAACAGCGGCCTGATGACGCTGTTCTTCCTGGTGGTGGGGCTGGAGGCGCGGCGCGAGTTCGACCTCGGCGACCTGCGCGAACGGCGCCGCCTGATCCTGCCCGCCGTCGCCGGGCTGGCCGGCATGGCGGTGCCCGTGCTGATCTACCTGGCGCTCAACGGCGGCGGGCCCGGCGCGCACGGCTGGGGCGCGGCGATGTCGACCGACACCGCGCTGGCGCTGGGCGTGTTCACCGTGGTCGGGCGCGGCGCGCCAGAGCGGATCCGCACATTCGTGCTCACCGTGTTCGTGGTGGACGACATCGTGGCCCTGGTGGTCATCGCGCTGGCCTACAGCGGGCATGTGGACCTCATGGCCGTCGGGATCGCCGCCGCCGCGTACGCCGGGGTGCTGGCGAGCCGCAGGCTCGACTACCGCTACCGCAAGCCCGTGTTCACCGCGCTGGCGCTGACGGTGTGGGGCGCGCTGCTGACCAGCGGGATCGACCCGGTCGTGGCCGGTCTGGCGGTGGGGCTGGCGACATCGGCGTACGTGCCGAAGCGCGATTCGCTGGAGGAGGCGACCACCCTGGTGCGTCTGTTCCGTGAGCAGCCCACCGCGGAGACGGCCAGCTCGGCGAGCAAGCGGCTGAGCGCCACGCTGTCGGCCAACGCCCGCCTGCGCCACGCCTTCCACCGCGTGACGAGCTACGTCGTCGTCCCGCTGTTCGCGCTGGCCAACGCCGGCATCACGGTGAACACCGAGGTACTGGCGAGCGCGGTCACGGCACCGATCACCGTCGGGATCTTCCTCGCCTACGTGCTGGGCAAGCCCGTCGCGGTGTTCGGCACCTCGTGGCTGCTGACCCGCCTCAGCGGCGGCGCGCTGCGGCCGCCGGTCGGCTGGGCCGGCGTGCTGAGCGGCGGCGCGATGGCGGGCGTCGGGTTCACCGTGTCGCTGCTGATCGCCGACCTCGCCTTCACCGGGCGGGAGCTGGAGGAGGCGAAGCTCGGTGTCCTCGCCGCGGCGGCGGGCGCGGCGCTGCTGACCTTCCTGGTGCAGAAGCTCACCGCCGCGCTGCCGGAAGAGGTACGGACCCGCGCACTGCTCGGCGACGCTCCCCTGCTGACCGACCTCGTCGCTCCGGTCGACCTGAGCCGCGACCACGTGCGAGGGCCGGAGGACGCCACGGTGACCGTGGTCGAGTACGGCGACTTCGAGTGCCCGTGGACCGGCATGGCGGCGCCGACCGCGCGCGAGCTGCTGGCCGAGAACAGCGACATCCGCTACGTGTGGCGCCACCTGCCCCTGCACGACATCCACCCCCACGCACAGCTGGCCGCCGAGGCCGCCGAGGCTGCGGGCGCGCAGGGCGCGTTCTGGCCGATGCACGACCTGCTGCTGGGCAACCAGACCGACCTGCACTTCGACGCCCTCGTCGGCTACGCCGAGCAGCTGGGCCTCGACGTCGACCGGTTCCGCGACGACCTGCTGCGCCGCCGCTTCGCCGGCCACGTCGAGCGGGACGTCGAGTCGGCCGACCTCAGCGGCGTGGCCGGGACCCCGACGTTCTTCGTCAACGACCAGCGCCACGACGGCCGGCAGGACCTCGCGACGCTGACCACCGTGATCACCAGCGCCCGCAGCCGCGTGGCCGCGTTCGCCCCCGCGGCGGCGATCGAGGCCGCCGCGGCCTGAGCACCGTCCACAAGAGACCTGTCCACTCGGGACACCCGGAGGAAGTCATGTCCGCTCACACCAGCACCAAGACCACCGCCCCGGCCGAGATCGGCACCACGGGCGCGCTGAGCCCGGCACTCGGCCTCATCCCTGGCATCTACGTCACCCGTCAGGGCGCTCGGCTGCCCTTCTGGCCACACCGTCGGCACGCCGCGCCGAAGCCGCGCTGAACCCGGTACGCAGCAGCGGATTCCCGTCGGTTGGCGGGAATCCGCTGCTGTCTGGCGCGGAGGCCGGTAGTGGGCGCGCCCCGGGCTTCCTAGCGTGACGACCATGACCGAAGTGCTGCTGCCGATCGCGATCGGCCTGGTGTACGTGCTGCTCTCGTCCCTGATCCCCGAGCCGCACCGGCGGAAGTTCAACGCCCTCATGGTCGCCGGAGCGGGCGCGGCCTACCTGTCCGGCGGCGAGCTGGGAGTGTGGGAAGTGGTGTTCTGCGCCGTGCTGACGCTGGTCGCCTTCCGCGGGCTGGACTCGTGGACGTTCATCGGGATCGGGTGGCTGCTGCACACGGCGTGGGACGTCGTCCACCACCTCAAGGGCGCGCCGATCCTGCCGTTCGCGGCGGACTCGTCGTTCGGGTGCGCGCTGACGGACCCGGTGATCGCGCTGTGGGCCTTCACGGGCGGGCGCAGTCCCTGGGTGTGGCTGCGCCGGAAGGCTCCGGCCGCTGCCGCGGTGGGCGGCTAGTCGCTGCGGCCACGCAGGGTCAGCACCACGCGGAGCACGTGCTCGACGGCCGAGGGGAAGATCGCCGCGCGCAGCTCACCGCGCGTGGCGAGGTTCTGCGACGCGAACTCCAGCATGCGCTCGGGCCCCAGCCGCCGGACGACCAGCGCCGCGATCTCCTCCAGTTCGAGGTCGGGGTTGTCCAGGCGCCGCAGCGCGAACTCGACCACGAGCTCCTCGTCGGTCATGGCCCCTCCCTCCGGACTCGTCGATGCCCAGAGTAGTCGAAGACGGGACGGGCTTTCCTGTGTTCGAGATCGCTTACGCGGGATCCGGCTGGGCCAGCGCCAGCACCGTGCGCGCACGCTCGACCATCGCGACATCGAGGAACGTCCCGTCGGCCAGCGCGATCGCCCCGACCCCGGCCGCCGTGGCGTCGGCGACGCGCGCGACGACCTCACTGGCCCGCGCCACCTCCTCCGCGCTCGGCAGGAACGCGGCGCGGATCGTGGCGAGCTGGCCCGGGTGGATCGCCGTGCGCCCACGGAACCCGAGCGCGCGCCCGGCCCGGCACGACGCCGCCAGCCCTTCAAGGTCGCGCACGTTGGTGTAAGCCGACATCGCCGGCGGCGCCAGCCGCGCGGCCCGCGCCGCCACGATCACGCGGCTGCGCGCCCACGTGAGCCCGGCCTCGTCGTCCACGCCCAGGTCCGACCGCAGATCCGCCTCCCCGAGCCCGATCGACGCCACCTGCGGCGACGCGGTCGCGATCTGCAACGCCCGCTCCACCCCCAGCGCCGACTCGATCAACGGGTGCAGCTCCCGCCCCGGCAACGCCGCCGCGAGCGCCAGCACCTCCTCGGCCGCCTCCACCTTCGGCATCCGCACCCCGACCGCCACCGGCAGCCCCGCGAGCGCCGCCACGTCCGCCTCGTGCCACGGCGTGCTGGGGTGATTCACGCGCACCTGCACCCGGCGCCCCTCGGGCAGGCCGGCCAGCAGCCGCACGACGTTCTCGCGCGCCACCTCCTTGTGCGCCGGCGCCACAGCGTCCTCGAGATCCACCAGCACCACGTCGGCCTCCGACGCGAGCGCCTTCTCCACCCGATCGGGCCGGTCGGCCGGGGCGTAGAGGAAGGTCAACGGCGGGGTCGCGCTCATACCGCGCCCCCGTCCCGAAGTTCGGCGATGCGCTCCGCCGAGAAGCCCAGTTCCTTCAGCACGGTGTCGGTGTCGGCGCCGTGGGGGCGGCCGGTGAAGCCGATGACGCCGTCGTTGTCGGAGAGACGGAAGAGCGGGCCCTGCATGAGCATCGGGCCGAGCTCGGGGTCGTCGATCTCGTGGATGGTGCCGAGGGCGCGGAACTGGGGGTCGGCGACGATGTCGGCGGCGTCGTAGATGGGGGCGACCGCGGCCTGCGCCTCCTCGAACGCGGCGACGACCTCGGCGCGGCTGCGCTGGGCGATCCAGCCGCCCACGGCGTCGTCGAGCTCGTCGGCGTGCTGCGCGCGGTCGGCGCCGCGCGCGAACCACGGCTGGTCGGCCAGGTCGGGCCGGCCGACGAGCCGCACCACGCGTTCGGCCACCGACTGCGCGGAGGTGGACACGGCGACCCACTGCCCGTCGGCGGTGCGGTAGGTGTTGCGCGGCGCGTTGTTGATGGACCGGTTGCCCGTGCGCGGCTGCACCGTCTGAAGCTGGTCCCACCGCGTGATCTGCGGGCCGAGCATCGCGAGGATCGGCTCGATGATCGCGGTGTCCACGACCTGCCCGCGCCCGCTGGTGGCACGGGCCGAAAGCGCGACCATGATCGCGTAAGCCGTTGCCAGGGAGGCGACGCCGTCGGCGAGGCCGAACGGCGGGAGCGTCGGCGGGCCGTCCGGCTCGCCCGTGGTGGCGGCGAACCCGCTCATCGCCTCGGCGAGCGTGCCGAAGCCGGGGCGCGAGCGGTACGGGCCGAACTGGCCGAACCCGGTCACGCGCGCGAGCACGAGCCGCGGGTTGCGGGCGGAAAGCTCGTCGTAGCCGAGGTTCCAGCGTTCCAGGGTGCCCGGGCGGAAGTTCTCGATCACCACGTCGGCCTCGGCGGCCAACGCCAGGAACACCTCACGCCCGCCTTCGCTGCTGAGATCCGCGGTGACGGTCCGCTTGTTGCGCCCGAGCGTTTTCCACCACAGGTTCACCCCGTCTTTGGCGACGCCGTGCGTGCGCGACGGATCGGGGCGGCTCGGGTGCTCGACCTTGATCACCTCGGCACCCATGTCACCCAGGTGCATCGCGGCCATCGGGCCGGCGAAGAGCGTGGACGCGTCCACCACCCGCAGCCCGGCCAGGGCGCCACCGGCGGAATCCCGCGACGTCGTCATGCCGTCACCTCCCAAGCGCAGCGGAACCCGACCGTCGCGGCGCGCGCGAGACCCAAACCGGGCAGCAGGAGCTTCACGCTGACGTCGGGGGCGTGGCGGCCGCCCTCGACGTACCACTCGGAGCCCTCGGCCCGATAGTCACTGCCGCCCTTGAGCATCACGAAGCGGGTCCGCCCGTCGGAGTGCTCGCTCTCGGTCCAGTTCCACAGGCTTGAATTCCACACGGCAGGCTCGCCGCGGCTCTCCCCCGCCAGCTGCCACTCGTCCTCAGTGGGCAGCCGGCCGCCGCGCCACGCGCAGTACGCGCGGGCGTCTTCGATGTCCACAAAGGTCACGGGCTCCTCGGGATTGTCTGGCACGCCGTCGATCCAGTGCGCGAGGAACCGGTGCCCGTACGCGGGCCGGTAGCCGGTGGCGGTGAGGAACTCGGCGAACTGCGCGTTGGTGACCTCGGTGGCCGCCACCGCGACCGAGGTCGCAAGCGAGCCGTCACGCTGGAGGGTGCGGGCGTCGTGCAACCGCGGCGGGAGGGGCTTCCACTCGTCGACGTAGGGCGCGCCCTGGTACATGCCGGTTTCGCGGGCCTGGTAGCGGACGGTCAGCACGTACGGCCCGGCCGGCACCGTGACGGCGTCCGCTTCGGGTTCGCCAGTGGTCCTTTGTGTACTGACCCGTTCCGCGATCCGGTGCGGGAAACGGAAGTGCGCATCGTGGGGCGTGGACTTCAGCGCGTCGAGCAGTTCCGGCAGCCACGCGGGTTCGGGAGTGCCGTCGGCCAGGTGCAGCACCGCGCCGATGCCACGGGCCGGCACGCCGCCGAGCAGGTCGAGGACCTTGCCGGGCCCGGCGGGCAGCAGCTCACCGGTGTAGTCCGTCTCGCCGCGGTTGACGAGTGTCCACAGTGTCACGCCGTCGAGCCCCCAGCCGGACGCATAGACGCCGGCGGCCTCAGCCTCGGGCGTCAGCTCGGCGAGCGGGGTCCACTCGCCGCCCAGCAGCAGGTCGCCGGCCGCGCGCTGCACGGTCACCATGCGCCGCACGGTCGCGGCGTCGCGGGCGGACCAGCCGACCCACACGCCGAAAACGACTTCCCACACCATCACGCCGACGCCGTTGAGCCACGCCGACTGCAGTTCCTCGGAGTGGTCGCGGTGCCAGCGGCGCACGTGGTGCTGCATGTGGCGCCGCTCGTACCAGTGCGCGCGCAGCACGCCGGGCACGGGCGAGTCGGCGAAGAACTGGGCCCACGACGCCGTGTGGTCGGCGATGCGCTCGACCGGCAGCTTCGACTCGCCCTCCAGCACGATCCCGGGGCGCGCGGCTTCGAGCCGTTCGACGAAGCCCGGCTCGGCTTTCTTGAGCGTGTCGAGGAAAACGCCGTCGGCTTCGAAGTCCGCGACGAGGGCCGCCAGCTCGGTGAGGTCGTCCGCGCCGCGGCGGGTGCCGACGTCCCACGGGTTGTAGTCCACGAACACGTGCAGGCCGGCGTCGTGCAGCGCCTTGACGAGCTCGGCCAGGCCGGGGACGTCGCGGTAGTAGTCCCACTGGTTGCGGTCGTCGAGGCCGATCACGGGGTAGGCGTGCCAGAGCACCACGGCGTCGAGGCCACCGAAGCGCTCACGGGCGTCGGCGAGGAACACCTCGGGCGTGAACTTGTGCTCGGCAAAGGAGTACAGCAGCTCGTCCCACAGCCAGACCTGCGCGACGGTGTGGCACCGAGCCGCCCACGCGGCGCCGGGGCGCTCGTAGGCCTCGCCGGTGTAGTCGTGGCGCCGGCGGGAATCCTCGCGCCACTCACGCAGGCGGGCGCGCCACGCGGGCCGGTCGGCGGGGTCACTCGGTGCGGCGAAGATCTTGGCTTCGTCGAGCGCCGCGAGCTGCTCGCCGGTGAGCGCGGTCAGGGGAACCTCGGCCGGCCGGTCGATCGGGCGCGGCACGAGCGGGTCGAACGGGGTGGTCATCGCACCTTTTCTCCGGCCGCGAGAGCCGCGACCTCTTCAGCGGTGGGAACGGCGGCCTGCGCGCCAGGCCGCGTGACGGCCAGCGCACCGGCCACGCACGCGAGCCGCGCGGCGTCGGCGAGAGGCCGACCCTCGGCGAGGCCGGCGGCGAGCACTCCGCAGAATGTGTCGCCGGCCCCGGTGGTGTCCACTGTGGTCACCCGGATCCCGGGCACCCGCACGGGTTCCCCGGCGCGTTCGGCGACGAGGCAGCCGTCGCCGCCGAGCGTGACCACGACGGCGGGCACGCGGTCGAGCAGGGTTTCGAGGCCGCCGAGGTCGGCGGCTTCGTGCTCGTTGACCACGAGCACGTCGAGCGCGGCCCAGACGTCGGCCGGCAGTTCCCGCGACGGCGCGGCGTTGAGTACGAACAGCGCGCCCGGCTTGCGCGCGGCCGCGGCGGCGCGCACCACCGCGAGCGGGATCTCCAGCTGTGCCAAGACCACGTCGGCCGTCGCGATCCGCGCGGCTTCCACCTCGCCGATCCGCACGCGCTCGTTCGCACCCGGCGCGACGACGATCGCGTTCTCGCCGTCCGGTGACACCGTGATGAACGCCGTGCCCGTGGCCGCTTTCGTCCGCGCCACGAGGTCGGTCCGCACGCCCGCGCCGCCCAGCGACAGCAGGATCAGATCCCCGGCCTCGTCCTCGCCGAGCGCGCCCACGAACGTCGTGTGCGCTCCCCCGGCCAGCGCGGCACCCACCGCCTGGTTCGCACCCTTGCCGCCGGGGCTGCGCCGCAGCCGCCCGCCGAGGATCGTCTCCCCGGCCCGCGGCGGCCGCGGCGCGTCGACGACCAGGTCGACGTTCGCCGACCCGACCACCACGACACTTCCCGTCACGACACACGCTCCCGGCAACCGACGATCCCTGCCGAGACCGCGAACCGGCGCGCCCTCACGACACACGCTCCGCGAGCGCGACGGTCCGAGCCGCCAGGTCGGTGATCTTCTGCTCGCCACCGGGTAGGGACGTCGCGATGCGGCCGTCCAGCGGCGTCACCCACTGCTCGCCGATTCCCTGCACACCACGCAGAGCGCCGACCACGCCGCCGACCGTGGCGGCGGCCGAGTCGGTGTCCCAGCCCGCCGTGACGGCGATGGAGACGCTCGGGCCGAACTCGCCGGCGCCCTTGGCCAGCGCGTAGGCGATCACGGCCGCGTTGCCGAGCACGTGGACCCAGTGCAGGTCACCGTAAGCGGCGTGGAGGCGGTCGAGGCCGGTGCGGAGGTCACCGGACGAAGCAGCCGCGCGGCCGAGGCGCACCGCCTCCGCGAGGCGGCTGCCCGGCGGGATCACCGTGGCCGCGGCATCGAGCACCTCGTCCACCGTGTCGCACACCATCGCCGCCGAGGCCAGCGCCGCGGCCCACATGGCGCCGTAGACGCCGTTGCGGGTGTGGCTCAGGCGGGCGTCGGTCCACGCGAGGCGCGCGGCCGCGCGCAGGTCGCCCGGGGAGACCCAGCCGAACACGTCCGTGCGGATCAGCGCGCCGATCCACTCGCGGAACGGGTTGAGGTGTGTCGCGGTCTCGGGAACCGGGCGGGCGTCGAGGATGTTGCGGTAGGCCGCCCGCTCGGCCGTGAACACCCGGCCGGCCGGGAGGTTGTCGAGCCACAGCTGCGCGACGTCCTCGGTGGTGAACCCGCGCCCGCGCGTCTCGAGCAGGGTGAGCGCGAGCATCGGGTAGTTGAGGTCGTCGTCCTCGGGCATGCCGTGGATGTTCTCCTCGAGCGATGTCGGCGCCGAGCGCTTGTTCCACGGCCACCGCGCCGCGACGTCCGCGGGCAGCCCGACGGCGGTGAACCACTTCTCGAGCGGCCACCGGTCCGTGGCGCGCAGGATCTCCTCGATGCCCTCGCGCGGGATCTTCTCCACCGGCTTGCCCAGCAGGCACCCGGCGGCGCGCCCGGTCCACGCGCCGAGCACCCGCCCGTCGCGCAGGCCCGGCGGCAGGTCCGGCGCCGCCGGCAGCGTGGCGACGATCGCGTCCCACTCGTCCGGCTCGTCGGGCGCCGGCGCGGCCGGGACCGCCGCGAGCTCGCCGAGCAGCGTGCGCGCCAGAGCCCGCAGGGCGGGCGGCGCCGGGTTCGGCCCGGCGCCGCTCACGGCGGGGACGGGGTCGCCGCCCGCCGCCACCCAGCGCATCCGCACGTCCGCGGTGTCGCGACCCTCCACAGAGGACTGGACGAGCTCGTGCGCGAGCAGGTCCTCGGGCTGGGCCCAGGTCAGCCTCACGCCCGCGCCTCCACGGCGAGAGCCCCGTCGAGGCCGTCCAGCGCCTTGACGCGAGCCTGCGCCCGCTCACGGTCGGCCCGCATGATGTCGGCCGCCGCCGAGGCCAGCACGCGGCCGGTCTCGACGATGTCCATGCGACTGGCCTCGCCGATCGGGTCGAGCCACTCCGCCGGCACGACCTCCGCGCCGCCGAGGGCCGCGCAGATCGCCCCGGCCATGGCGGCGATCGAGTCCGCGTCGCGACCGTAGTTCACGGCCGCGAGCACGGCACCGCGGAAGTCGCCGCGGTGCGCGAGCACGAAGGCGAGCGCCGCGGGCAGCTCCTCGATGGACTTGGTCCGCGACGGACGCCGCGCGTCCAGTGACATCTGCCGGTACTCCGGCCCCACGGAGTCGAACGGCGCCACGACTTCCCGCACCTTGCGGGCCAGCGCGCGTTCCTCCTCGTCGGTGACCGGCGCCGCGGTGGTCCCGCCGAAGGCGTCGATCACCGCGCGCAGAGCCACCGCGGTCCCGTCGTGCGCGAGCTCCAGCGCCGCCGCCGTCACGTCGTCGAGCGTCGCGCCCGGGGCGGCCGCGGCCGCGACCAGCGCCGCGAGGACGCCGGCCGCTTCCCGGCCGTAGCTCGACTGGTGCGCGCCCGTGAGGTCGATCGCCTCGGCGTAGGCACCGCGGGGGTCACCCGCGTTGACCACGCCCACCGGCGCGACGTACATCGCCGCACCGCAGTTGACGACGTTGCCCACGCCCGCTTCGCGCGGGTCCACGTGTCCGTAGTGGAGCCGAGTGACGATCCACTTCTCCGCGAGGAACACGCGCTGCAGCAGCAGCGCCGTGGACTCCAGCTCCGGCACCCACTGCGGTTCGCCGATCATCAGCGGCACGAGGTCTTCGGCGACCGCGAACGCGTCGAGGTGTTCGCGGCGCTTCGCGTAGACCTCCACGAGCGCCCGCGTCATGAGGGTGTCGTCGGTGATGTGCCCGTCGCCCTTGTGGTACGGCGCGATGGGACGCGCGTCGCGCCAGTTCGGGTACCACGGGCCCACGATGCCGGTCACGCGGCCGCCGTGGCGTTCCTCGATCTGCTCGGGGGTCCACCCTTCGACGGCCCCGCCGAGGGCGTCACCCACGGCCGCGCCGGTGATCACCGCGACGGCCCGGTCTTCCAGCCAGGTCAAGAGAATCCGCTCCTGTTCTCGTTCAGTTGGTGGTGACGCTCTTCCAGCCGTTCTGCAGCTGGGTCGTCAAGCCGTTGGCGTCGATCTTCTGGGCCAGGAACTGCTGGTACGCCGGGGTGGCGATGGTGTCCTTCCACTGCGGGTACTTGCTGGCGAACAGATACGGCGCCGAAGTGATGTACTGGCCGGAGGCGAGGATCTGGTCCCAGCCGGTCTTGCCGGCGAGCTTCGTGGCCAGCGCCTGGCGCGCGGAGTTGGTGGGCGGGATCAGCGCGTCGGCCTCGTTCATGGCGGCCAGGTTGTCGGTGTTGGTGAAGTAGTCGATGAACTCGGCTGCTTCCTTGACGTGCGCGGAGTCCTTGTTCACCGACAGCGTCTGCGGGCTGGCGGCCTGCGCGGGACCGGCGGGGCCGGCCAGCGGCGGCAGCACGACCCAGTCGAAGCCCTTCGGCGCGTCCTTCGCGATGTTGGCCGCCTGGTAGGAACCCTGCACGGTCATCGCGGTCTGGCCCGCGTAGAACGGCGCCAGCGCCTTCGAACCCGACTGCGTCAGCGTGACCGGGAGGATCGAGTGGTCCTGGTACGCCATCTCGCCGACGAGCTTCGGCAGCGCCGTCTCGCCCTCGCCCACCGTCAGGTTGGCCTGGTCACCGGTGCCCTGGAAGTACTTGCCGCCGAAGCCGGGGGCCAGCGCGACGAACGCCGCCGTCGGGCTCGACAGGCCCCAGCCGAGGCCGTAGGTGCCACCCTTGGTCGTGGCCTTGGAGATCTGGCGCAGCTGGTCCCACGTCATGGTCTTGCCGGTCGGCACGGCGACCCCGGCCTGCTGCAGCAGCTTCTTGTTCGCGAAGACCACATAGGACTGCACCTCGGTCGGGAACGCGACGACCTTGCCGCCGAACGTCACCGAGTCCAGCACGCCCTTCTGGAAGTCGTCGTGCTTGGCCTTCGACAGGTACGGCGTGAGGTCGGCGAGGTAGTCGTCCTCCGCGAACGGCTCGATGCCCGCCGCCTCGTAGTGCACGATGTCCGGCGCGGTGCCGGCGTTGAACTGCGTGATCAACTTGTCGTAGACGCTGTCCCAGCCGGCCTGCACGATCTTGACCTGCACGTCGGGGTGCGCGGTGTTCCAGGCGCCGACGATCTTCTGCGTCTCGGCGATCGCGGCAGGCTGGTCGGACAGGGACTGGAACGTGAGGGTGACGGGGCCACTCGCGTCACCGCTGCCGCTGCCGCACGCGGCGACGAGCAGGGCGGTGACCATCAGACTGGCCGCGGCCAGCAGGCGTCGTGTCTTCATCGACCGACCTTTCGGGGATTTCTGTTGGGGGATCAAGGGTTTCGCGGGGTTCGGGCGGTCAGGGGTCATCCCTTCACAGCCCCGGCCATGAGCCCGCTGGTGAGCTTCCTCCGCAGGATGCTGAAGAAGACGATGCTGGGGATCGCGGCGAGCACGGCCCCGGCGGCGAGCGGCCCGAGGGCGGTTCTGCCCTCGCCGCCCACGAACGTGTTCAAGGTGATGGGCAGCGTGTAGTTCTCGGGCGACTGCAACAACACCAAGGCGAAGAAGAACTCGTTCCACGAAGACACGAAGCTGAACATCGCCGTCGCGACCACGCCGGGGGCCAGCAGCGGGAAGACGATCGTGCGCAGCACGGTGAACCGGCTCGCGCCGTCCATCGCGCCCGCTTCTTCGAGCTCTGTGGGGATCGCGGCCACGTACCCCTGCAGCATCCACAACGCGAACGGCAGCATGTACGTGGTGTGCACGAGCGTGAGCCCGACGAGGTTGTCGGCCAGCCCGAGCGTCCGCAGGATCAGGAACAGCGGCAGGATGATCAGCACCACCGGGAAGACCTGGCTCACCAGGATCCAGCCGACGCCGGCGATGCGGACCTTGCCCTTGAGCCGGGCCAGCACGTAGGAGGCCGGCACGGAGATGATGATCGACAGCACCGTCGAGGCCAGCGCCACGAGCAGGCTGTTCCACGCCGAGTGCAGAAGTCCTTGACGTGTCAGGGCTTCGGTGTAGTTCTCCCAGTGCCACTCCTGCGGCAGCAGGCTGACCGTGAGCGAGTTGAGCTCACCCGAGGACTTCACCGAGGCCGACATCAGCCACAGCAGGGGGAACCCGAGGAACAGGATGTACAGCGCCAGGGCCACGTACTGGGCCGGACGAACGAGCAAGCGCATGGCTCAGCGCCCCTTTTCCGCGCGGTCTTCGGTGCGGAACTGAGACCGCAGGTACACGGCGAGGATCAGCACCACCACGATCACGACGACGAGTCCCATCGCCGCGGCGTAGCCGATCTCGCGGTTCTTGAAGGCTTCCAGGTAGATGAACAGCACCGGGACCATCGTCTTGCCGCCCGGCCCACCGGCGGTGAGCACGTAGACCAGCGAGAACGAGTTGAAGTTCCAGATGAAGTTGAGCGAGGTGATCGACGTGACGATCGGGCGCATCGCCGGCCACGTCACGGCCGTGAACTTCCGCCACGCGCTCGCGCCGTCGACCGCCGCGGCTTCCAGCAGCTCGCCGGGGATCTGCTGCAGCCCGGCCAGGAGCGTCACCGTGGTCTGCGGCATCCCGACCCACACGCCGACGACGATCACCGCCGGCAACGCCGTGGAGAAGTCGCCGAGCCAGTTGATGTCGCTCGGCAGACCGACCGCGCCGAGGAACGCGTTGAGCGGCCCGCCGTTGGCGGAGTAGATCATCTGCCACATGATCGCCACGACCACGGGCGGCATCGCCCACGGCACGAGCGCGAGCACCCGCGTGAGCCCCTGCAGCTTCAGGCCGGAGTTCAGTAGCAGCGCCAGGCCCATCGCCGCCGCGAGCTGCAGCAACGTCACGCCGACGGTCCAGATCATGCCGATCCGCAGCGAGTCCCAGAACAACGCGTTGCCGCCGAGGCGCGCGAAGTTGTCGAGGCCGGCGAAGCTGTAGTCGGGGTGGCGCACGAGCCGGGCGTTGGTGAACGCGAGGAACACGCCGACCACGAGCGGGGCCACGCTCAGCACCAGGATCGGGATCAACGACGGCAGCACCAGCGCGATCGCCTCACGCCGGCGCGTGCGCGCCATTGGCTTCACGCGCTTCTTGGACCGCGGGGCCGGGGGCTGCGCGGTGCCGCGCTTCGGCTCGGTCAGCGACGGGGTCGTCATCGGTCACCTCGCTCGGTCCCGGTCGTCCCGGTGGTCACAGTCGGGTCGGTGGTCCCGGGCGCCGGCCGTTCGCCGGCGGAGGACCGGCCCGCAGCCGGACCTTTTTTCATGGGCACAAGCCGCATGAGTACAAGCCGCACTGTCATCGCTCACCCCGTTCGGTGGCCGTTGTGGTGGATTCGCGCACCACGAGCTCCGCGCCGACCGACACCTGCTGGGCCGGCTGGTCGGGGTCGTCGGCGAGCTGCAGCATCAGGCGGGCCGCGGCGCGCCCGCGTTCGCTCGCGCCGAGGGACACGCTGGTGAGGCTGGGCTGGAAGACGCGGCCGATCTCGGTGTCGTCCATGCCCGTCACGGCGACGTCCTCGGGCACGGACAGGCCCAGCTCCCGCACGGCGCGGATGGCGCCGATGGCGAGCAGGTCGTTGGCCGCGACGAGCGCGTCGAGCTGCGGTGCGCCCTCGGGCACGCGCGCCAGGATCCGGCGGGCGGCCTCGAGGCCGGCGCCGACGGTGAAGTCCTCGGCGGTCTCGCGCTCGATGCGCTCGGCCGCGAGGTCACCGGCGTTGACCGCGGCGTCGAAACCGCGCTGGCGCGAGGCACCCGGCGTGGTGTCGGCCGGACCGTTGAGGAAGCCGATGCGGCGGCGCCCGATGGCGCGCAGGTGGCGCACCGCTTCGCCGATCCCGCCGGCGGAGTCGGTGGACACGGAGCTGATGCCGCGGTCGTCCATCGCGCGCCCGATCACCACGACCGGCACGGGAGCCTGCTGGATCTCGGTGATCAGGCCGTCGTCGGTGCGCAGCGGGCTCACGATCATGCCGTCCACGAAGCCGCTGCCCAGGCTGCGCACCAGCTCGATCGTCGAGTCGGAGGTGTCCCCTGTCGACATGACGACCACCCGGTAGCCGTGGGGCGCGAGCACCTCGTGGATCGCCCGCATCATCTCGACGTAGACCGGGTTGCCGATGTCCGCCACCGCGAACGCGACCTGGAACGTCTTCTTCATCCGCAGCGACCGGCCGATCGCGTCGGCGCTGTACCCGAGCTCCTCGGCGGCGGCCCGGACGCGCTCGACCATCGCCCTGCTCGCGCCCACCCCGTGCAGCGCACGGGAGGTCGAGGCCAGGGACACCCCGGCGCGCTCGGCCACCTGGATCAGCGTGGCCCGTGTTGACGTCATCGTCGCTCAAACCTCGGTAGTGGTCTGTGTCGGCTCACGATTTGGAAACGTTTCCAAGTTCGCGATCCGAGAGTTGGAAACGTTTCCAACGGGATTAATCACGATAGTGCACCCCGCAGAGCCGCCGTGTCAACCAGCGGTACACCACACCGCGACCTCCGAGCCCACACGACAGCCGCGACCTGCGGCTCGGCGGTTTTCCGGGCAACGAAAAAAGGGGGCGGAGACCGCGGTCCCCGCCCCCTTCTCCAACGTCACCGGGAGCCCGAGGGCCCCGCGTCACACTCAGACCAGGTCGTACCGGTCCAGCATCATGACCTTGTCCCACGCGGCCACGAAGTCCTTCACGAACTTCGCCTTGGCGTCGTCCGCGGCGTAGACCTCCGCGACGGCGCGCAGCTCCGAGTTCGACCCGAAGAGCAGGTCGACGCGGCTGCCGGTCCACTTGACCTCGCCGGTGGCGCGGTCGCGGCCCTCGAAGGCCTCGCCGTCCTCCGAGGCCGTCTTCCACTCCACGCCCATGTCGAGCAGGTTGGCGAAGAAGTCGTTGGTCAGCGCGCCCGGCGTCTCGGTGAGCACACCCTGCTTCGACGCCTGGTAGTTGGCGCCCAGCACGCGCAGGCCACCCACGAGCACGGTCATCTCGGGCGCGCTCAGGTCGAGCAGGTTCGCGCGGTCGAGGAGCAGGTACTCGCTCGGCAGGCGGTTGCCCTTGCCGCGGTAGTTGCGGAAGCCGTCGGCCTTCGGCTCGAGCGGCACGAACGACTCGACGTCGGTCTGCTCCGCCGTCGCGTCGGTGCGGCCCGGGGTGAACGGCACGGTGATCTCGACGCCCGCGTCCTTCGCGGCCTTCTCGACAGCAGCCGCCCCGCCCAGCACGATCAGGTCGGCCAGTGAGATCTTCTTGCCACCCGACTGGGCGCCGTTGAAGGCCTCCTGGACACCCTCGAGCGTGGTCAGCACCTGCGCCAGCTCGTCCGGGTTGTTGACCTCCCAGCCGCGCTGCGGCTCGAGGCGCAGGCGGGCACCGTTGGCGCCGCCGCGCTTGTCACCGATGCGGAACGTCGAGGCCGACGCCCACGCGGTGGAGACGAGCTGCGCCACGGTGAGGCCCGAGTCGAGCAGCTTGGCCTTGAGGTCCGCGACGTCGGCGGCGCTGACCAGCTCGTGGTCCACGGCCGGCACGCGGTCCTGCCAGATGAGGGCCTCGTCCGGGACCAGCGCGCCGAGGTAGCGCTGGACCGGACCCATGTCGCGGTGGGTCAGCTTGTACCAGGCGCGGGCGAAGGTGTCCGCGAACTCCTGCGGGTTCTCGTAGAAGCGGCGCGAGATCGGCTCGTAGATCGGGTCGAAGCGCAGCGCGAGGTCCGCGGTCAGCATGCCGGGCGCGCGGTTGAGCTCACCGGTCTCGGGGTCCGGCACGGTGTTCGCGGCCGCGTTGTTCGCCGGCTTCCACTGGTTCGCACCACCGGGGCCGGTTTCGAGCTCCCATTCGTAGGTGAACAGGTTGTGGAAGAACCAGTTGCTCCACTTGGTCGGCGTCGGGGTCCAGGTGATCTCGATGCCGCTGGTGATCGCGTCGCGGCCCTTGCCCGAGCCGAAGCTGTTCTTCCAGCCCAGGCCCTGCTCCTCGAGCGGCGCGCCCTCGGGCTCGGCGCTGACGAACTCGTCGGCGTCGGAGGCACCGTGGGTCTTGCCGAAGGTGTGACCACCGGCGATCAGGGCGACGGTCTCTTCGTCGTTCATCGCCATGCGGCGGAAGGTCTCGCGGATGTCGCGGCCCGAGGCCACCGGGTCCGGGTTCCCGTTCGGGCCTTCGGGGTTGACGTAGATCAGGCCCATCTGCACGGCGGCCAGCGGCGCCTCGAGCTCGCGGTCACCGGTGTAGCGCTCGTCGCCCAGCCAGGTGCGCTCCGGGCCCCAGTACACGTCCTGGTCGGGCTCGTACACGTCGGCGCGGCCACCGGCGAAGCCGAAGGTCTTGAAGCCCATGGTCTCCAGGGCGCGGTTGCCCGTGAAGATCATGAGGTCGGCCCACGAGATCTTCTTGCCGTACTTCTTCTTCACCGGCCACAGCAGACGGCGGGCCTTGTCCAGGTTGCCGTTGTCCGGCCAGCTGTTCAGCGGCGCGAACCGCTGCATGCCGGCGCCCGCGCCGCCGCGGCCGTCTTCGATGCGGTAGGTGCCGGCGCTGTGCCACGCCATGCGGATCATGAAGCCGCCGTAGTGGCCGAAGTCCGCGGGCCACCAGTCCTGCGAGGTGGTCAGGACCGCGTCGACGTCGCGCGCCAGCTCGTCGAGGTCGACGGTCTGGAACTCCTTGCCGTAGTCGAAGTCCTCGTCCATGGGGTTCGCCACGGCCGAGTGCTTCCGGAGGATCGAGAGGTTCAGCTGGTTCGGCCACCAGTCACGGTTGCTGCCGCCCTCGGTGGGGTGCGCGAAGCGCCCCGTGTGGACGGGGCACCCGCCCGCGCTCTCCACGTTCATCTCGCCGACTTCGGCGTTGGGGGTGTCAGACACGGGAATCCTTCCGGGAATCAGTGTGGGTAACGGTGTTGCAGTCGGGGCACAGGCCCCAGTAGATGACCTCGGCCTCGTCAATGACGAAACCGTGGTCGTCGGACGCGGTCAGGCAGGGCGCGGCGCCGACCGCGCAGTCGACATCGGCGATCGCACCGCACGACCGGCACACGACGTGGTGGTGGTTGTCCCCCACCCGTGCCTCGTACCGCGCGACCGAGCCCTCGGGCTCGATCCGCCGCACGAGACCCGCGGAGGTCAGGGCGCCCAGGACGTCGTAGACGGCCTGGTGGGACACCTCGCCGAGATCCGCGCGCACGGCACCGATGAGCGACGCGGTGTCGGCGTGGGGATGATCGTGCACCGCGGACAACACCGCCATCCGAGGACGCGTCACCCGCAGAGCCGCTCCGCGAAGCATGCGCTCGAAGTCCGAAGTCGTTGGCACGCCTGGCAGTGTGCCGCAGCTTCTGGAATCAATCAAGAATGACTCGCCGTCGTGAACCTGCCGGATGACCCGCTCTCACCGTCACACGCTGCGGGGTCGCCGTAAACTTACAGTCACAGAAACTTCTCGCGAACCCCGGGTGAGCGTGCGAGTTTCCGCCCTTGGTGGCCACTCTGGACGCTGGGGCGCCGGAACTCGTGCGGCGCGAAGTCCGTGCCGGTTTCGTACTCGCCGGGCGGTTCAGACGTCCTTCGAGGTGTCCTTCACCGCCGGACGCCGCGGGCGCGCGAAGCTGCCGAGGCCCGACTCCAGCAGCCGGGCGGCGCGGAGCACGTCGGTGGTCACGGCGCCGCGGATCCGTGCCGGCGTGCGACCCGCGTCGACGTGCTTGGCGAGGCTGCCGAACTGCACCCGCCACAGCCCGACGAGCGCCGTCGCGGCGAGCTGCGGCTCCGGGTCGGCGGTGGCCAGGCCCGCGCGCACGGCCAGCAGCTGCGCGGCGCCGTCGGCGAGCTCGTCGAGCAGGTCGCGCTGGTAGGCGGCCAGCGCCGGCGTGGAGCGGACCAGCTCGCCGTAGCGGCGGAACCCCGCTCCCGCAGCGCGGCGGTCGTGCTGGTCGGCGAGCCAGCCGGTGACCGCGGCCAGTTCGCCGGCGAGGATGCGCAGCACGGCCTCGACGGGCGTGCGGGCCGGGTCGCCGAGCTCGGCGCGCAGTGCGGCGAGGGTCGCGTCGGGCCGGTCGAGGATGAGGGATTCCTTGGCCGGGAAGTAGTTGAAGACGGTTTTCTCCGACACGCCACAGGCCTGCGCGACGTCGGCGACGCGCACGGTGTCGAAGCCGCGCGCCAGGAAGAGTTCCGTGGCGGTGTTGACGAGCAGGCGGCGCGTCTCGCGCTTCTTGCGCTCGCGCAGGCCCTCCGCGGGAGCCTCGTCCCGCGGTGTCCGCAACGCCGCCCAGTCGACCCGCCGTCCGCCCACGAAACCGAGAATAGCTTGAGAACACGGCATTTCCCGCGAGTCAGCGGTGCGGCACGCTGCCCCGCACGGCCCACGCCCGCGCGGTGAGGGTGATCGTGCCGTCGGCGGCGATCGGCAGCCGGGCGCGCAGCAGGTCACGCAGGGCCCGGCGGTGGTGTTCGGGCAGCCGCACGGCGTAGGCGGGCGCCGGGCCCTGCCCGCCGAGGAACGGCAGCCAGTAGTCGTCGAAGCCGGCGAACGCGGTGCGCACGCCGACCGCGCGCACCACCACGCCGCCCAGGCCCGCGTCCGTCCACAGTCGACTCAGCGGATCCGGTCGGCACAACGGAAAGCGGCGGCCTTCGTCGAGGTCCGCGACCACCGGGTCGAGCTCGGCCGCGGCGTCCCAGAACCAGCGCATCAGCTCCATGCCCTCGGCGTAGTCCCACACGTACGCGGCCACCACTCCCCCGGGCTTCACGGCCCGGACCCACTCGGCGACCGCCCGGTGCGGGTCGGGCACGAAGTTGAGCGCCAGCCCGCTCACGGCGGCGTCGAACGCGTCGCCGGCCACGGGCAGCGCCTGCGCGTCGCCGACCACGAAGCTCGCCCGCCGGTCGGCGGCCAGGCGGCGGGCGTGGGCCACGAACGGAGCGGCCTGGTCGACGCCGAGGACACCGGCGGGATCGGCCGTGGCCAGCACCGCCGACGTCAGCGCGCCGGTGCCGCAGCCGACGTCGAGCCAGCGCGCCCCGGGCGGCACGACCGTGCCGTCGAGGAAGGCCGCGGCGACGCGGCGGCTCCACCGGCCGACGTACCGCTCGTAGGCCTCGCCCGACGACCAGTCGCTCATCGTCCGAACCTACGCCGCCGGCCGGGCACCCGCGCCCGGGCGAGCCGCGTGCCACGGCCCGCCCGGGTCGGCCGGGCTCAGGTGAGGTTCACGCACGCCCGGCCGAGCAGCACGTCGACCAGCGTGTGGGGGCCGCACGCGAACTGGAGGTGGAAGTCGGGAACGGTGGGGTTGACGGGGTTGTAGATGGCGGGCGCCGGAGTGATCGAGCCGCAGTAGCCACCACCCGCGAGGTCGGCGCTGCGGCCGTCGGCGCTGAGTGTGGCGCCGCCCTGCGGGACGAACCCGCCGACGACCCACGCGGCGGCCAGCACGAAGGCCGTGCCGGCGAGGTCGACCCGGCCGACACCACTGGCCGCGTGGTCACACGACCCGGCCACCGCGTAAGGCATGGACTCGATGACGAAGGGCCCCGGCTGCACGGCCGATCCGGTGCTGGTGGCGAACGTGACGTCGTTGATGTCGACCAGCAGGGTCGCCGGGTCGATCCGCACCCGGGTGGACGTGGTGCGGACATTCGTGCCCTGTGTCACGCCACCGACTGTGTATTGCGAGAAGTTGGGGGCGGTGAGCGTGATGTATTCCCGCGGCGTCCCGGCCATGTCGTGACAATAGACGGGAACGAGGTGGGATCCGGTGTTCAGCACATAGTTCCCGTCGCCCGCGATCGGCAGCAGGGCGCGGATCGCGGCACAACTGCTCGTGCCGGCAGCCACCGGCGGTTGAGCCACAGGCCGCGCCGACGCAGGAGTCACAGCAAGCCCGGTGAGGACCAGAACTGCAACCGCGACAACAATTCTTCGGAACATGAAACCTCATTCCCTCGAGGAGGTGGCTGAATGATTAGACGGCGAAAAATCGAATCGGGCGATAGACCATGCGGGTCACTCGCGAAGAGGCCGAGCCACCACCGAAAGCGAATTACGACATTCGAGAACCGGACTGACGCGTTCGGAGGCAATTCACCGGAACCACGCGGCGAAATACTCGCGAATGAGCACTCAGCCCAGGTGCACCGGAACGGGCCGCGGAAAATTTCACCTCGCACGGATGACGGGTCGCAGTGGACGCGGTACACCCGGGGCGGACGGGGCGGTCACAACCCGGCAGCGGGCAACGCTCGCGTCTTTACATTTCGCTTCGACTTGTCGAGCTGGGTGTACATCACCTACCGTCTTGTCAACCACGTCGGACAGCGTCGTTGACGGAGGAGGACGAGATGAGCGAAGTCGCGGGGACGGTGCCCGCCGGTTCGACCGAGTCGTGGACGGACCACAAGCGATACCTGTGGCTGATCGGGCTCGTGGTGCCCTCACTCGCATTCCTGGCGATCGGGCTGCACGCGGCCACCGGCTGGGGCGTGTGGTTCTGGATCGGGCCGATCGTGATCCTCGTGATCGTGCCCGTGATCGACCTCGTCGCGGGGCTCGACCGCAGCAACCCGCCCGACGACGTGCTCGAACGGCTGGAAAACGACCGCTACTACCGCTGGATCACCTACCTCTTCCTGCCGATCCAGTACGTCGGGTTCGTGGCGGCGTTCTGGCTGATCGGGCGCGGCGACCTCAGCGTGGTGGACAAGATCGGGCTGGCCGCGTCCATCGGGTGCATCGGCGGGATCGGCATCAACACCGCCCACGAGCTGGGGCACAAGAAGGAGAGCCACGAGCGCTGGCTGTCGAAGATCGCGCTGGCGCAGAGCTTCTACGGCCACTTCTACATCGAGCACAACCGCGGCCACCACGTCCGCGTGGCCACGCCCGAGGACCCCGCTTCGAGCCGCGTCGGCGAGAGCTTCTACCGCTTCTGGCCGCGCACGGTCGGCGGCTCGCTGAAGTCGGCGTGGCGGCTGGAGCGCAAGCGCTACGCCCGGCGTGCGAAGCACCCGTTCCGCATCGGCAACGACGTGCTCAACGCGTGGCTGATGTCGGCCGTGCTGTGGGCGGCGATGCTGGTGTGGCTCGGGGTCGGGATCCTGCCGTACCTGCTGATCCAGGCCGTGGTGGGCTTCTCGCTGCTGGAAGTCGTGAACTACATGGAGCACTACGGGATGCTGCGCCGGCGCGTGGGCCCGCCGGATCGCCGCCGCCACGAGCGCGTGGACCCGAGCCACAGCTGGAACTCCAACAACATCGCCACCAACGTCCTGCTCTACCACTTGCAGCGCCACAGCGACCACCACGCCAACCCCACGCGCCGTTACCAGACGCTGCGGGACTTCGCCGAATCGCCGGCGCTGCCCACCGGGTACGCCGGGATGATCGTGCTGGCGCTGGTGCCGCCGCTGTGGCGGCGCGTGATGGACCCGCGCGTGCTGGCCCACTTCGACGGCGACATCTCCCGCGCCAACATCCAGCCGCGCAAACGCGGCAAGGTCCTGGCCCGGTACGGCACCCGCGTGACGGCCGAACAGCCGACCACCACCGACACCCGCGGCGACGCGGCCGAAGGCGGGATGTGCCCCGGGTGCGGCTATGTCTACGACGAACAGCGCGGCGATCCGCGCGAGGGTTTCCCGGCCGGCACGCCGTGGTCGGCGATCCCGGACTCGTGGTGCTGCCCCGACTGCGGCGTGCGCGAGAAGGTCGATTTCGTGGCTCCAGGAAGGGTGGGTGCGTGATGCGGATCGAGGCGAACCGCGAGCTGTGCGCGGGGTTCGGCATGTGCGAGGCGATGGCGCCGGACTTCTTCGAGGTCGGTGACGACGGCACGGTGGTGCTCCTGGAGGAGAGTCCCGCCGAGCAGCACCGCCTGGACGTGACGGCCGCGGCCGACGCGTGCCCGGTGCTCGCGCTGAAGGTGCGGGACTGAAGATGCGTTCTCCAGCTCGCCGGGACCACACGGGAGGCGGCCTAGGATGACGATCATGAGCGAGGCACTCCGGGCCGCACCGCCCGAGGGCGGCCAGCACCGGCAGCCGATCGTCACCGCGGCCATCGAGCTGACCGCGACCGAGGGCTGGTCGGCGGTCACCATGGCGCGGCTGGCCGAGGCCGCGGGCGTGAGCCGCCAGACCGTGTACAACGAGATCGGCTCCAAGGCCGCGCTGGCCGAGGTGATGATCTCCCACGAGCTGGCCCGCTTCCTCGCCGTGGTGCGCACCGCGTTCGACCGGCACCCCGACGACCTGGTCGAGGCGATCTACGAGGCCATCCGCGCGGTGCTCGACCTCGCCGACGACAACACGCTGCTGCGCGCCATCGCGTCGGCGACCCACGGCACGGACACGGAACTGCTGCCCCTGCTCACCACGCGTGCGGGCTCGCTGCTCACCGAGGCGAAGACGATGCTGATCGAGCGCGTGCGCACGTACGGGCCGCCGCTGGACGACGAGCAGATCGCCGTGGTGATCGACCTCGTGGTGCGCACCGTGCTCAGCCACGTGATGCAGCCGTCCGACACGCCCGCCCGCACGGCCGACGCGCTGGCCTGGGTGGTCGGGCGCGTGCTGGGCACGTCGGCGGCGCGGCCTATGCGCCGCGGCTGACCCGCGGCTGGGGCATGATGGACCCGTGGAGTCGACCAGGGTGGACCGCTGGCTGTGGGCCGTACGGCTGGCGAAAACGCGCTCGGACGCGGCCGCCGCGTGCCGGGGCGGGCACGTGCGCGTGAACGACCGCCCGGCCAAACCCGCCACCACCGTGGTCCCCGGCGACGAGGTCCGCGCCCGCATCGGCCAGACCACCCGCGTCGTCGAGGTCGTCCAGGTCATCCAGAAACGCGTCGGCGCACCCGAAGCCGCGAAATGCATCATCGACCGCACTCCGAAGCCGCCCCCGGAGGCCGCGATCCCGGTGGCGCACCGCGAGCGCGGCGCGGGCCGTCCGACGAAACGGGAACGCCGGGTGCTCGACGACTTCCGCTCACGCTGGAGCTGAGTCAGCGCAGGGTAGAGGCACGTCACCTACCCCACCCGAGCCCTCACCTCGCTCGCTATCCAGCCCTAAACACCACAACGACTTTGCCGCAACCCTGCCTTGGGAGGGCGGGGGTCTGTCTGGCGGGGCCGAGGGGCAGTACAGCGACCCGGCGTTGTCGGGGCTGTCGTGCTCATGTTTCCGCATCCGCCAAAGAAAATCCCGGATGCGGGACTCGGCGTGGGCGGCCTTCGGGGTGGTATTCGAAGTGCCACCATTCGTTGTCGTAGACGCGGTACAGATGGTGGGCCGCGCCGTGGAGTTCGAGCCAGTGGGCGCCGTCGCGGGGGCGGATGTCGAGGGCGGTGCCCGTGACGTGGCGGGAGTTCGCCGGGGGCAGTGCGCGTCTGCGGGCCCGGGCCACCGAGCCGGTGCGGCGGACCTCCGCGGTGAAGAGGCGGTCCTGGGTGCCGGCGTCGCGGTGGCCGGAGGTGAGGCCGAGGAGGGTGCCGTGACGCCAGAGGGCGGTGGTGCGGGCCGCGACGAAAGCCGCGTGGGTGCCAGGCGACAGGCCGGTGAGGTCCTCGGACGGGAACCGGACCCTGAGCGCCCAGGAGCAGGCGACGGATCGCCCGAGGCCCGGAGCCACCAGGGAGGCCAGTGGCCACAACACGAAGGCGAGCAGACGGGTGATCACCCGGTAGCCGACGTCGCGCCGCCGGCCCGCGCGGTCCGAAGTGGACAGGCAAAGCCGCATGACTCCCCCAGGAGAACGTCTCATCCCAGCGCCTTCACCGCGGCCGCCGCGGCGCGGGCGACGAGGGCGTCGTCCGTGGGGGCGTCGGCGGCGGGACGGTCGGAGAACACCACGAACACGATCGGCGCGCGGCCCAGAGGCCAGGCGATCGCGATGTCGTTGCGGGTGCCGTGGTCGGCGGTGCCGGATTTGTCGGCGACCTGCCAGCCGGCGGGGACGCCCGCACGGACGAGGTGGGTGCCGGTGGTGCTGGCGCGCATGGTGTTCGTCAGGACGGTGCGCAGGGGCGCGGGCAGGGTGTCGCCGAGGACCACCGTGCGCAGCGACCGGGCCCAGGCACGCGGGGTGGTCGTGTCGCGCAGGTCGCCGGGGGCGGTTTCGTTGAGGGTGGGTTCGATGCGGTCGACGTGGGTGGTGGTGTCGCCGATCGAGCGCAGCCACGTGCTCAGCGCGGCCGGCCCGCCGAGCTCGCGGAAGAGCATGTTGCCGCCGGTGTTGTCGCTGTAGCGCAGGGCGGCGTCCATGATCGCGCTCAGCGTCATGCCGGCGCCCGCGTGTTTCTGGGTGATCGGCGAATCCGCGACGACGTCGGCCGGGCCGTACTTGATCACGCGGTCGAGCCCCGCCATCCCCACCTTCTGCAGCACGGCCGCGGCACTGAACACCTTGTGCGTCGACGCGTAGGCGAAGCGCTCGTCGGCGCGGTAGGCGACTTCGTGGCCCGAGCCGGTGTCCACGACGTACACGCCGAGCCGGGCGCCGAAAGAACGCTCGAGGTCTTCGAAGTCGTGGTTCGAGACCGTCGGCGAAGCGGAGGTGGCGGGCGGTGCGGCGGGCGGCAGAGCCTGCGGCGCGCCACATCCCGCCAACGCCACCACAGCCACTGCCGCCACCGCCACCGCAGACTTGCTGAACACCGGGTTCCCCCTTCGGAAGTGATCGACATCCGCAGTCTCACCAAGGCTGCTCATGCTGTCCAAGACAGAAGTGGCCACTTCCATGCGCAATGGGCATACAGTGTGGTCGTGGACCTGATCGGAAGCTGCCGCGCGTTCGTCGGCGTGAGCGAAACCGGGAGCTTCACGGCGGGGGCGGCGGTGGCCGGCATCCCCCAGCCCGTGGCGAGCCGCCGGATCGCCGCGCTCGAACGCCACCTCGGCGAGCGACTCTTCGACCGCGCGACGCGGCGGGCCCAGCTCACGCCCTTCGGCCGCGACATGCTGCCGTCCGCGCGGCGCCTCGTCCACCTGGCCGACGCCATGGAGCACGACGCCAAGCGCGCCAAACTGCGTCCCCTGCGTCTCGCCGTGCCCGACACCTGCCCGACCCGCGACCTCGCCGAGCTCGACGCCGAGGCCCGCGCGCTCGGCATCTTCCTCGAGTTCCGCCCGGCGCCGCCCGGCGAGCGCGCCGAGCTCGTGCGCACGCAGGAGGTGCGCGCCGCCCTCGTCGCCGTGCCCGAGACCGATGCCGTGTGGACGGTGCCGCTCGGCGTCGCCGCCACGGAACGCCAGCAGCTGCCACCCGTGGTCCACCTCGAAACGCTGCGCGCCGGGCGCGCCACGAACGCCGAGCGCCGCCGCGTGTGGATCCAGCCCGAAGACGACGTCCCCCACATCCGCGACCGCGTGTTCCGCGTCCGCGACGCCGTGGGACTGCGACCCGCACAGGTCTCCGTCGCCGATTCCCTGACGGCCGCCGCGGCCGCCGTCTACGGTTCCGCCGACCTGCTCCTGTGCTCCCCCACGCAGGCCACCGAGCTCGGCCTGGGCTGGCGCCCCCTGGGCGACGGCCCCCTCGCCCGCGGCTTCGACGTCGCCGCCGCCCTCGGCGAAGACGCCCACCACTTGCGCACCCGCCTGCGCCCCGGCATCGCCCGCTGCCTCGGCGCCCCCGATCAGGAGAACGTGTGAACACCGAATCCCTGCTCCGCGACCTCCGCGAGGACCTCGACGACGGCGGCCTGCGCGGTTCGTTCCTCGTCCGCGACCTCAACACCGGCCAGGAGATCGGCCTCGACGCGGACCTGGAGTTCCCCAGCGCCTCGCTGGTCAAGGTGCCGCTCGCCGCGGCGACGTTGGAGCGCATCCGGCGAGGTGAGCTCGACGGCGCGACACAGCTGGAGGTCGAGCCCGGGCGGGTCACCACGGCCGGGCCGGCCGGGCTGGCGCGCTTCCGCCACCCGGCGCGCGTGGCGATCGACGATCTGCTCTACCTGAGCGTGGCGGTCAGCGACGGCACCGCGGCCGACGCGTTGTTCGAGCTCACGCCGCCGGCCGAGGTCACGCGGATGCTGCGCGAGTGGGGCATCGACGGCGTCTCCGTGCGGCACGCGACGGCGGAGCTGGCCGACACCCCCGCGGAACGGTTCGAGCCGGGCGAGGTGCACCTCGCGCACGCGCTGGCCATTCGCGCGGGCACGGCCGGGCGGGGGCACCCGGTGTCGCAGCTGGACGTCAGCCGGGCCAGTGCCGGTTCGGCGCGGGCGTATGTCGCGCTGCTGGAGGCGTTGTGGCGGCCGTCCAAAGTAGACACCGAGGTGGCGGCACGCACGCGGGACCTCATGGCCCACAACCTGCTGCGCCAGCGGCTCACGCCGGATTTCGCGTCCGACTCGACGAAATGGTCCGCCAAGACCGGCACGCTGCTGAACCTGCGGCACGAGGTCGGCGTGGCCGAGCACGCCGACGGGCAGGTGTTCGCGGTGGCCGCGCTCACCGAGTCGCGGGTGCCGGCGGCGATCCAGCCCGAGGCGGAGATCCTGATGGCCAGGGTCGCCCGCACGATGCGGGACCACCTGCGGTCACGCTGAAACTCAGCCCAGGCGGTCGAACCACCGGTCCACGACGGCGTCGGCGACCGTGGTGTCGTCGCGCAGGATGCTGGTGAGCGCGAGGCCTCGCAACATCATCAGCAGCGATTCGTAGCCGACCCGATCGTCTCCTGTGGACTCGAACGCCTTCCGCAGCTCCCGCCCCAGCTCGCGTTCCGCGGGCAGCAACGCCGCCCGCAACGCCGGGTCGGTCCGCGCGCCCAGCCAGAGTTCCAGCCCCGCCAGGAACAACGGCCCCGACATCGCCTCCCGCAACGCCGTCACCAACTGCCGCCGCGAATCCGCGCCGGCGAGCCGCACCTGCGCCAGCTGCTGCTCGGCGATGTAGTGGATCGCCGCGACGAACAGGTCCGCCTTCGACCCGAAGTGGTGCAGCAGCGCACCCCGCGACACCCCCGCCCGCTCCTGCACGCGCTGCGTCGTCGTGCCGGCGTAACCGAACTCCACCAGGCACCCGACGGTGGCGTCCAGCAGGGTCTGGTGGGTACGCGCTCGTTGTTCGCTGCGGGTCACCCGGGCAGCCTACCGTTCTCGTTGACAGTCCAGACGGACTGTGAAAACCTCCGGGCATGCTCGCTGTGGAGTTGGTGCGCCGGGGTGCCCGGCGCTTCGCGGATCGCACGGCCGTGGTCGTCGGCGACCGGGAGTTCTCCTTCGCCGAAGTCGACGAGCGCGCCAGCCGCCTCGCCAACGCCCTGCTCGCCGCGGGCGCGGGCCGCGGCACGAGAGTGGGGCTGCTGGTCGACAACGGCGAGTGGTCCATCCCGCTCGACTTCGCGTGTCTCAAGGCCGGCGTGACCAGGGTGCCGCTCAACGCCCGCCTCGCCGTGGCCGAGCAGACCCGGATGCTCGCCGAATCCGGCGTGGCCCTGCTCGTGTACAGCATGCCCCTGGCCGAACGGGCCGCGACACTCGCCGAAACCCTCGACGGCCTGAGGCTGGTGGGACTCGGTGACCGGCAACGCGCCCAGGACCTCGACCTCGTCGCCGAACTGGACCGCGTTCCGGCCGCCGACCCGCGCGTCCCCGTCGCCCCGGACGACGTCATGCTCGCCCTCTACACGTCCGGCACCACAGGCACGCTCAAGGCCGCGCAGCACACCCAGGCCGGCTACGCCGCGATCACCGCCAACATCCTCGCCAACCTCCTCTCCCCCGGCCGCGACTCGGCGATGCTGCACGCCGCGTCGCTCATCCACGCCAGCGGGACTTTCGTGCTGCCGTACTGGATCCGCGGCGGCCGCGCGGTCGTGCTGCCCGGCTTCGACCCCGAGTCCTATCCGGACTCGATCACCCGGCACCGCGTCACCGACATCAACCTCGTGCCGACGATGCTCGGCCTGCTGCTCGCCGGGTCCACTATGGACTCGGCGGCCACGCTCGACACCATCGTCTACGGCGCCAGCCCAATGCCGAAGCCGCTGATCCAGGAAGGGATGGACCGCTTCGGGCCGAAGTTCGTGCAGTACTACGGCCAAACCGAGGCTCCGTTGTGCCAGACGGTGCTCGGCAAGGCCGACCACCTGCAGAGTGACCTGCTCGGCTCGTGCGGTCACCCGGCCGTCGACGCGGAGCTCCTGCTGACCGATCCCGACGGGAATCCCGTGCCACGCGGGGAGATCGGCGAGATCCGCGTGCGTGCGCCGTTCACGATGAGCGGGTACCTCGACGCGCCCGAGCTCACCGCGGAGACGCTCGTGGACGGCTGGATCCGCACGCGCGACCTCGCCCGCGCCGACGAGCGCGGCTACCTCTACCTGGTCGACCGCGCGAGCGACATGATCGTGACCGGCGGCTACAACGTCTACCCCCGCGAGGTCGAGGACGCGCTGGCCGCGCACCCGGCCGTGGCCGAGTCCGCCGTGGTCGGTGCGCCCGATCCGACGTGGGTCGAGGCCGTGACGGCGTTCGTCTCCCTGCGCCCCGGCGCCACAGTGTCCGAAGAGGACCTGCGCACGCACGTGCGCGGCCGGCTCGCCGGGTACAAGGTGCCCAAGAGCGTGCACGTGGTCGATGCGATCCCGAAGTCGGCGGTGGGCAAGATCCTGCGCCGCGCCCTGCGTGATCCCCTGTGGGAGGACCGATGAACGTCCTGGTCGAGAAGCGCGGCCCCGTCACGATCGTGACGATCGACCGGCCCGAACGGCGCAACGCCGTCGACCGCGCCACGGCCGAAGCGCTCGCCGGCGCGTTCCGCGCGTTCGACACCGACGAGGACGCCTCCGTCGCCGTGTTGCAGGGCGCCGGCGGCACGTTCTGCGCGGGCGCCGACCTCAAAGCCGTCAGCGAGGGCCGGGGCAACCGCACCGAACCCTCGGGCGACGGGCCGATGGGACCGACGCGGCTGCGCCTGACCAAACCGGTCATCGCCGCGGTCAGCGGCCACGCCGTGGCGGGCGGGCTGGAGCTGGCGATCTGGTGCGACCTGCGCGTGGCCGACGAAACCGCTGTGTTCGGCGTGTTCTGCCGGCGCTGGGGCGTGCCGCTCATCGACGGCGGCACCGTGCGGCTGCCGCGCCTGATCGGCCAGAGCCACGCGCTGGACCTCATCCTCACCGGGCGCCCGGTCGAGGCCGACGAAGCGTTGCGGATCGGCCTGGCCAACCGCGTCGTCCCCGCCGGGCAGGCACTCGACGCGGCGGTCGAGCTCGCGAACAGCCTTGCCGCGTTCCCGCAGACCTGCCTGCGCGAAGACCGCGCGTCGGTGCTCGAACAACACGGCGCCACCGAAGAATCCGCCATGGCCAACGAGTTCAGCCACGGTCTGGTCTCCCTGTCGAGCGACACCGTCGCCGGCGCCACCCGCTTCGCCCGCGGCGCCGGCCGCCACGGTTCGTTCGACGCCTGAATCCGGGGCGGGGCACTGGGCGCAACCCCGCCCCGGATTCGTCACGCCGCGACGTAACCGGCGTCGAGCTCCCGATGGAGTGTCACGCGGTCGATCGCCTTCTCCCACTTGCCCACGACGAGTGTGGCCACGCAGTTGCCCGCGATGTTGGTGAACACGAACGCGGCCGACAGGACACTGTGGACACCCAGCACCAGCGCGATGCTGCTGACCGGGATCGTGTGCGTGGCCGCCAACGTCAGCGCCAGCACCGCGATGGCCGAACCCGACACACCCGCGCCGCCCTTGGACGTCAGCAGCAGCACGAACAGCAGGCCCAGCTGCGCCTGCCAGCTCAGGTCCGTGCCGGTGGCCTGCGCCAGGAACACGCTCACCGCGGCGAAGTAGAGGCACGTGCCGTCGTGGTTGAAGCTGTACGCGGTGGGCAGCACGAGCCCCACCACCGGCTCGTCCACGCCCAGCTTTTCGAGCTTCGCCGTGAGCTGCGGAAACACGCTCTCCGACGAGCTCGTGCCGAGCACCAGCACCAGCTCCGCGCGGAAGTAGCGCAGCACCTTCCACAGGCTGACCCCGGCGTAGTGCGACACCGGCCAGAGCACGAGCACGAAGAACAGCACCACGATCAGGTAGAACACCCCGACCAGCTTGCCCAACGGCAACAGCGTGCTCAGCCCGTACTTCGACACCGTGAACGCGATGGCCCCGAACGCGGCGAACGGCGCGAGCCGCATGACCTTCTTGATGATCCAGAACAGCGACTGCTGCACGGTGCCGACGATGTTCAGCACCGGCTGCGCCTTTTCGCCCAGCGCGGCGAGACCGCAAGCGAACAGGACCGAGAACACCAGGACCTGCAGGATCTCGCCTTTGGCGAACGCGTCGACGGCCGACGTGGGCACGAGGCTCACGAGGAAGTCGTCGAAACCCTCCGACTTGGCCGGCGCCGCCGAAGCCGGCGCGTGCAGCGACGACGGGTCGATGTTCATGCCGACGCCGGGCTTCAGCACGTTGACCACCACGAGGCCGATCACCAGTGCGATCGTGGTGATCACCTCGAAGTACACAATGGACTTCACCGCGATGCGGCCGACCTTGCCGAGGTCTCGCACGCTGGCGATGCCGTGCGTGACCGTGCAGAAGATGATCAGGCCGACGACCATCTGGATGAGGTGGATGAAGATGTCGCCGAGGAAGTCGACGTGGTGGCCGACCGAGGGCGCGAGCGCGCCCACGAGCACGCCGACGACGACGCCGGCGAGGACCTGGAAGGTCAGGTCCTGGTAGAACGGCTTGCGCTTGCGGGTCTGCCCGGGGGCGCCCGTGGACGTGGTTTCGCTCATCGTCTTCCGGTTTCTCCGTTGAATCTCCGGTGGGGAAAGCTGGCGGCTAGCCGAGGATCCGGCGCGCCGGCGCGAACACCTCGTCGGCGTCGAGGCGGCGTGGGAGCAGGCCTTGTTCGAGGCACGCCTCGACGATCAGCTCGATCGGCCCGCTCAGCCGCTCGAAGCCGAACACCGTGGGGACCGGCGCGCCGTCGGGCCGCTCGACGGTCGCGTCGGCGCGGCGCAGCAGCTCGTACGCCTCGCGGACCGCACCGGGGTCGCGGCGGCTCACGGACTCCCCCGCGACGACCATGTGGTTGATCGGCATGAAGCCGTGCTCGCGCCACCACTGCTCGTCGCGCGCGGCGGCGTCGGGGATCACCCGCACGAACTCGTCGCCCTCGGGCAGGTCGTTGCCGAGGATGGTGGCGTCGATGCGGCCTTCGCGCAGGAGGTCGGGCAGGCTCGCTTCGCCGACGCCGTGCTCGACGAAGTCCGGGTCCTCGTACTCGGCGACGTGGGCGCCGTCGCGGGTGAGCCAGTGGATGTCGCGCGAGGCGAGGCCGAAGTCCTCGGTGAGGTGCGCCCGCACCCACATGCCGGTGGTCTGGGTGAAGGCGCGCACGCCGATGCGCTTGCCCTTGAGCTCGGCCGGGTCCACCGGGCGCGCCGCGTGGGCGATGAGGCAGCCGCGCTGGAACCGCGACGCGACCACGGCCGGCAGCAGCACCACAGGGCGGCCGTACGCGATCGCCTGCAGCGCCGTGACGATGGCCAGCTCGCTCAGGTCGTAGGCCGCTTCGCGCACCATCGGGGCGAACGCCTTGTGCACCGGCGACACCGCGGTGAAGTCGAGCTCGACCGACGGGCTGGTGACCTCGCCGTTCTTGAGCGGCTTGGTGTGCGGGTAGTCCGCGAGGACGGTCCGCAGGATCGTGGGCTCAGGCACGGCTCGCACCCTTCAGGGACGGGTAGAAGGCGGCGGCGGTCCCGCCGAAGATCTGGTCGAGGTCCGCTTCGGGCAGCACGGAGACCGTCTCTCGGGCCTCGGCCAGCAGGTCGGGCAGCACGCCGTCGGCCGCGGGGAAGTTGGAGCCCCACGCGATGCGGGCGGCGCCGTAGGCCGCGACCAGGTCGGTGAGGAAGTCCTCGGTCGTGGACGCGCCCTTCGCCGACGCGGCCAGCGCGCGGTGGGTGAGCTTGAGGTGCACACCGGGGTAGGCGGCCAGGTCGAACAGGTCCTTGGCCAGGCGGTACGGGCGCCCGTCGGACAGGTCGGGGCGCGCGCAGTGGTCCAGCAGCACGCGCACGCGCGGGAAACGGTCGAGGATCTCGCGCAGCTTCGGCAGACCCTGGATCGTCATCTGCAGGCACACCGGGATGTCGTGCTTCTCGGCGTGGGCCCAGGCGGGGAACGAGTCCTCGTGGCCGAGCCAGTCGGCCTGGCCGGGCATGGTCGTGCCGGTGGTGAACAGGCGGAAGCCCGAGAGGCCGAGGCCCTGCCAGTGGTCGATCTTCTCGACGGCGTCGGGAGCCATCGCGTCGATCGAGTAGACGCCCGCGAAGCGGTCGGGGTGGCGGCGCAGCGCTTCGGCGACGTAGCGGTTGTCGTGGCCGTACACCGTGGACGCCTGCACGACCACGGCCTGCGCGATGCCCGCCGTGTCGAGGGCCCGTACGAGGCCGTCGATGTCCACCGGGTGCGCCTTCGACCACTCGCTCTGCTTCCCGCCGATGGGGTCGACCGGGTACTGGCCCGCGTCCGGGGAGATGACGTGGGTGTGCGAGTCGATGGTGTCCATGTGACCTCCTGTGAACCGGGGGTTCGGCGCAGCACCGGATCCTCGGCGACCCGGCTCGGAGCCCGCGCGCTCCGGCAGACGGGGACCCTACACGATTGTTAACAATCTCGTACAAGATTGTGGGGACGATTTCGTTGGGGATCATGGTGAGCAGCGCCTCGTGAGCACAGCGCGAGCCGTTTACCGTGGAATCCGTGCAGGTGGGAGGGTGCGGGACGGGTGGCCGTCCTGACAAGTGAGGGTGGCCGGAGACTCACTGGCCCGGATGCTGGGACGGCGGCAGGGCGGGAGGGTTCACCTGAACCGGGCATGAGGGACAACCGCGAGAAATCCGGCCGCGGACAGCACAACGCCCCAGGCTCCGGAGGTCCGGTGCCTGGGGCGTCGTAGCGGTGGGAGCGGCGGTGACCCGGGATCAGCCGAACATGCCCACCTCGTAGTGGCCCGCCGGCTGCTGGGTGATCACGTTCATGCGGTTGTAGGTGTTGATGAGCGCGATGAGCATGGTGAGGCCGGTGAGCTGGTCCTCGTCGTAGTGCTTCGCGGCCTGCTGCCAGACCTCGTCGCTGACACCTCCCGCGGCGTCGGCGATGCGGGTGCCCTCTTCGGCCAGCTCGAGGGCCGCGCGCTCGGCGTCGGTGAAGACCGTGGCTTCGCGCCAGGCCGCGACGAGGTTGAGGCGAGTGGGCTCTTCGCCCGCGGCCACGGCTTCCTTGTAGTGCATGTCGGTGCAGAAGCCGCAGCCGTTGATCTGGCTGGCGCGCAGCTTCACGAGCTCCTGCGTCGCAGCGGGAAGGCCCGAGTCCGAGATCGGCTTGTTCGCCGCGTTGAGGTACTTCATGAACTTGCCGGCGACCGCGTTCTCGAAGAGGTTGAGTCGTGCGTCCACTGGTCTGCTCCTTCGCCCTTTTCCACTGGTTACGCACTCTTGACGGGTGGGCTCGCGAAGTTGTGACACCGGCAAATGTGACCTGCGTCTCACCCCAAGTCGGCCTCCGCGCGGATCTCGAGCGTCTCCCCCGGCTGGTGCAGCTCCAGCACGACGAGCTCGTTGCGCCCCCGCCGCCAGAGCGGCGCCGGGGCGTAGAGAGTCCGTTGTGGACCGCGGCTCCAGTAGCGGCCCAGGTTGAAGCCGTTGAGCCAGACGATGCCCTTCTCCCAGCCCGGCAGCGCGACGAACCCGTCGGCGGGCGCCCCGATCGTCACCGCGGCCCGGTGAAAGGCCGGACCGACGCCCGGGGCACCCGGTGTGAAGTGCACTGTGGACAGATCGTCGAGCGGCAACGGCCGGATCTCCCAGCCGAAGAGCTTCTGCTGGGTGTTCATGGCGACCCACCCGTCGATGCCCTTGCGGTCGGCGAGGTAGGGGCCGTAGTTGATCCGGCCCATCGTGTCCACGAGGATGTCGAGCTGGTTCTCCGCCTCCTCGAACACGAGGTCCACCGTGGCGTCGGGGGTGTTGCGGTCGAGGACGCCGACCTGCTTTCCACCGGCGAAGACCAGCGCGCGGTCGGCGAGGCCGTGGATGCTCAGGGTGCCGTTGTGCGGGCCCTGCACCTTCGTCCGGTAGTGGATGAGCCCCGTGGCCTGGCCGAGCTTCTCCATCGGCAACGGCTGCGGCGAGCGAACCACCTTCGACAACGCGGGCAGCGACTCCAGCAGCGACGCCGTCGCGTCCGGCTTCACCGTCTGCGGCGCCAGCCGCGGTGAACGGCCGGGGATCGGCCCGTCGGGCAGCTTCGTGTACTTGCCGATCACCTCCCGCAGCGCCGTGAACTTCGCGCCGAGGTCGCCCGCCTCCCCCACCGGCGAGTCGTAGTCGTAGCTCGTGACGGTGGGCTGGTAGGTCGTGCCGGAGGTGTTGGCCCCGCTCGTGAAGCCGAAGTTCGTGCCGCCGCAAGCCATGTACAGGTTCACCGACGCGCCGGAGGCGAGCACCGTGTCGATGTAGCCCGCCATCTGCTGGGGGTCGCGCGTGTTGTGCTGCTCGCCCCAGTGGTCGAACCAGCCGTCCCAGAACTCCGCCATCATCACCGGCTTGCCGGGCTGGAACTTCTTCAGTGCTTCGAGACTCGGCACCGGATTGCCGTCGCCCGTGCCGACTTCGAGCGTGCCCGGCAGCGAGCCGAAGCGCATGAAGAAGTCGGACGCGCCGTCGGCCGCGAACAGCAGGCTCGTGCACCCCCGCGAACGCAGGCTGTCGCGCAGGTGCGCCAGGTACGAGGTGTCGTTGCCGTAACTGCCGTATTCGTTCTCGATCTGCACGGCGATCACCGGCCCGCCGCGGTGCGCCTCCAGCGCGGCCAGGCGCGGCACGAGGTGGTCGTACCAGGCGTCCACGGCCTTGAGGTACTTCGGATCGGCGCACCGCAGTTCGAGGTCGCGGTCGGCGAGCAGCCACGCGGGCAGGCCGCCGAAGTCCCACTCCGCGCAGATGTACGGGCTCGGCCGCACGATCACCCGCAGCCCCACCTCGCCGGCGGTGCGGATGAACTTCGGCAGGTCACGCCGGCCGCTGAAGTCCGGCGGGCCCGGCTCCGGCTGGTGGAAATTCCACGCCACGTACGTCTCGACCGTGTTCAGGCCGAGCGCCCGCAGCCGCTCCAGCCGGTCGCGCCACTGGTCGGGGTGGATGCGGAAATAGTGCACGGCACCCGAGATGATCTGGAACGGCTTGCCGTCCAACAGGAACTGCTCACCGGACACGGTCAGTCCCCCACGACCCGCCGCGTCGGCGGGCCCGGCGAACACCGTGCTCGCCGCGGCCAGCCCGGCGACCCCGCCGAGGAAACTCCTCCTGCTCACTGCATTCACGAAGCTCTCCGTCCTTCGGGGTCAGCCGAGCGTCGCGGCTCGGGCCTGGGTGATGAACGCGTCGAGGACCCCGTCGCCGACGAGTGCCTGCCGCACCCCCCACCGGTTGGTGTCGCCCGTCTTCACGGCCTGGGCCCGGGCGACGAGATCGTCGGCGGACGCGGTGAGCCGCTGCGCCGCCTTGGTGTCACCACGCCCGGCCGCCGCGAGGGCGTCGAGCTGGTCGACCATCGCGCCACCCCACAGAGCCGTCGCATCGAGCCACGGTGAAGCCTCGTCGACGAACGCGCTCTCCACCCGGCCGTCGCGGATGACCTTCGCGGCATCGCGGATCTGCACCGCGTACGCCCGCAGGTCGGCCACCCGGTGGTCACCCGCGTTCCACCGCTGCCAGAACGCCTTCGTCTTCGCCGCCAGCACCGGGGCCTGCGGCTGCCACGGCGTCGGGCCGAACGTCGGGGCCAGGTGCTCGAGGTCGGCGAACACCTGCAACGCGGCCGTCGCCCGGGCGTCGCCGCCCGCGAGCCGCGCAAGCGCTTGCGGCCACGAGCGCTCCGGCGAGTACCCCGCGTCGTTCCACGCGAAGTCCGTGGCGCCGAACTCGGCGACCTCGCTGGCCGCCTCCTGGTTCATCGGGTTGGCGACGATCCCGTTGAGGTACTGCGAGAGCCCGGCCTCGCGCTGGGCGTAGGGCGCGAGCAGCAGCCGGCCGGCGGACTGCTCGTAGTCGTTCACGGGGTAGTTGTCCCAGAGGAACACCTTGCGTCCGTACACAGTGGACACCTGCTGCGCCTCGTCGGTGGTGACGCTCGGCGGCACCACGTCCGTGCCGGTCCACTGCACGACCACCGACGGGTCGAGGTTCTCGCGCAGCTCGGTCTTGTACGGCGAGTCCTTGAGGTCGCTGTACTCGGTGGGCACCGTCTGCAGTGGACGGGCACCGTCGTGGGTCTCGACGAAGCCACTCGTGATCGCATTGAGCAGCGACACCTGGGCCGTGCCCGCCGCGGCCTGGCCGGGCGCGCCGAACGCTGTCTGGTCGGCGGCGCAGTTCCACTTGGTGTAGGAGATGTCGTCGAACGGGATCGAGAACGACCGCACGCCGAGGTCGTACACCGACTGCAGCTTCGCCTTCACCGCGGCGAGATCGTCGGGCGAGGAGAAGCAGATCGACACGCCGGGCGAAAGCGCGTAGGTGAAGTCGACGTGGTGCGCGGTCGCCGACTTCACCAGCTGCCCGAGCGTGGCCAGCTCGTCGGCGGGGTACGGATCGCGCCACTGCGCGCGCAGGTAGGCGTCGTCCTTGGCGCTGTAGACGTAGGTGTTGGCCTTGACCTCGCCGAGGAACGCGATCTGCCGCAGCCGATCGGCGGTGCTCCACGGCGGGCCGTAGAAGCCCTCGATCGACCCGCGCAACGCCATGTTCGGCCAGTCGCGCACGGCCACGCCGCTGATGGCCCAGCCGTGACCGGACCGGACGAACAGCTGCCGCAACGTCTGCGCGCCGTAGTACTGGCCCGAGCCGTCGCGCCCGGCGATCACGATCTCGCCGCGCGCGGTGGTGAGCGAGTAGCCCTCGGCCTGGGCCGGTGCGGTGGTGCCGGCGCCGAGGCGGACGACCAGCGCGTGGCCCTGACGGGGTTCCCGGGTGACCGTGGTGACCTTGCGCGCACCGTGCTGCCGGAACAGCGTGGTGACGAGGTCTTTCGCGGCGGCGTCGGTGGTGCCGTCGGTGACGAGCACGACCTCGTCGGGCACGGCGAGGTCGGCCGAGTCGCGGGCGAACGACTGCGGCGTGGGCGTGACGACAGGCAGTGGCTGGTGCTGGGCGGGCGCGGCCGTGGCCGGCTGCGTGACGAGTGCGGCGAGCGAAACCCCGGCCGCGAGCACGGCTGCCAGGTGGCGCTTTCGTGAAGTCATGAAGAGATCCCTCGGGTCAGGCGGCCGGCGCCACGGTGCGGTACAGGGCGAAGGTCGAGAGGTACGGCGTGGCCCGCGCCTGGGTGATCACCACGCGCAGGTGGCTGGTCGTCACGGGGGCGGAGAGCGTGACCAGGCGGGTGTAGCCGATGGTGGTGACGGTGCCGAGCGTCTGCCACGCGCCGTTGACCTCGGCCTGCACGGTCGCGCCCTCCACGTGCTGGCCGCGGCTGATGTCCTCGCCCAGACGGATCTGGTCGAACGTCGCGGGCCGGGCGAGCGGCACGTCGAGTGTTCCCGCGAGCGCACCGTGCGGTGGGGTCCACGACGTGGTCAGCGAACCGTCGGTGACCGCGGCGACTGCCTTGTCGCCGGGCCGCGCGTGGGCCTGGTTCACCTGCGTGGCGGCGACGGATTGGCCGAAGACGGCCAAAGCCGCGACGTCCGCCGGGGCGAACTCGCCGTCCGGGCCGGGCGGCACGTTCAGCAGCAGCGAGGAGTTGCGCCCGACCGTGCGCCGGTAGATGTCGACGAGTTGCGCGGCGGTTTTCGGCTGCTCTCCCGCGTGGAAGAACCAGCCGGGGCGGATCGAGACGTCGGATTCGGCCGGCGCCCACTGCAGGAAGCGCACGGACGGGTCGGCCAGCACCTGACGCGAGCCGAGGTCGGTGGCCGTCGCGCCGCCGAGGAACAGCTCCTCGTTGTGCGCGGTGTTCGGGTCGCCGGTCGTCGGCAGCGGGCTCCACTCCGTGGTCCGCGCCTGGCCGCCCTCGTTGCCGACCCAGCGCACGCCGGCCGGACCGGCGAACGTGACGGTGTTCGGCGAGAGCGCGTGGATCATCGAGAACCAGGTGGTGAAGTCGTAGTTCTCGCTGACGCCGCGGTCGCGCCACGGGTTGGCGCCGTCGAGCCACAGCTCGTCGATCGGGCCGTACTGGGTGAACAGTTCGTAGAGCTGGTTGAGGTAGTAGGTGTTGTAGTCGTCCTCGTCCACGGTGAAGCGCGGCAGCTTCCCGGTGGCCAGCGCGGCGGCTCGGTCGTCGTGCGCCACCAGCGTGGGGATGGTCCGTTCGGTCACGGCGCTGCCGGTGCCGTAGCGGCCCTGGCCCTGCGGGGCGCTCGCGCGGTCGTCGTAGGTGGCTTGTTCCTCGATGGACAGCGACTGGCCGGCGGCGACCTTCGCCTCGATCCGCTTGACCTCGTCGGCGAAGAAGGTCGCGGGCAGCTCGGCGCCGTCGGCGGGCGAGAGGTAGACGCCGACCTTGAGGCCGGCCTTGCGCGCGGAATCCACGTAGTCGCGCAGGATGTCGCCGCGCGGGTTGGTGCAGCCCGCGTCGCGCGCCTGCCAGAAGGCGGACGGGTCCTGCGAGCGCGTGGCCTGCGCAGTTTGGCGTGCGGCGTCGGCCTTCGGGTCGGTGCAGCCCGCGCCGAGCCACCACGGGCTGGCGACGACGGAGTGGTCGGTGTAGCGGGTCGGGTAGAGCACGAAACCGTCGTGGTGCTTGGCGGTGAGCATCACCTGCGTGACGCCGGCGGCCTTGAGCGAGCGCATCCACTGGTCGGTGTCCACCGCCGGTGGCGCGAACGTCGACTCCTTCTCGGCGCCCGAACCCCATTCGCGGTCGGTGAAGGTGTTCATGCCGAAGTGCGTGAACGCGGTGACGGGCCGCTGCTGCCAGGCGAGCTGGCCGGGCCGTGGTACGACGGCGGCGGCCTTGGCCAGAACGCGGTCCATGCCGTCGCACGGCTGGACGGTCATGATCGCCGCGGTCTTGATCGGTCCGGTGCAGCCGCGGTCCGGCGGTGCGGCGACACCGGGCGTGGCCGTGGATCCGGCCACGGCGAGGGAAAACAGTGCGGCCAGAACGGCGTTCCGGCGCGTCGAGATCGGCACGTGCTCCTCCTGACGGGTCCGCGCGGCCGCGTGCCCCGGTGGCGGCCGGCGACGAGCTGGTGGATCGCCCAGCACACTAGGTGCGTGATCCATCGGATGTCTAGACCTACTCGGGGGAGGCGCACAGGGCTGTCCGTTCCCTGTCTTCCCGGGGAATCTGTGTTCGTACCTGGTTGACGCCGTTCACTCGGGGCTGAGTTTCCAGCACGAGAAAGGTCAGTCGTCCGATGGGTCTGGACCGATGCTGTCGTCGAGCCAGGACCTGATCGCGGCGCTAGGATCCGCGAAGTGCTGACGGTGCTCGGGTGGCTCACGCTCGTGGTGTGGCTGGGACTCGCCTTCGGCCACGGCTGGTTCTGGCGAACGGACCAGCGGTTGCCGCCGTCGGCGCGGCCGGGCGAGTGGCCGTCGGTGGCGATCGTGGTACCCGCGCGCGACGAGGCGGCCGTGCTCCCGACGACGTTGCCCGCCCTGCTCGCGCAACGGTACCCGGGCGAGGCACGCGTGATCCTCGTCGACGACGACAGCGGCGACGGCACCGGCGACCTCGCCCGGCGGCTCGGGCGCGCGCCCGACGCGCTGCCGCTGACCGTGGTGACGCCGGATCCGTTGCCGGCGGGCTGGACGGGCAAGCTGTGGGCGGCCGCGCGTGGCATCGCCGAGGCGGGCATGGCGGAGTTCGTGCTGCTGACCGACGCGGACATCGAGCACGGCCCGGGTTCGCTCGAAACCCTCGTGGCGGCGTGCGGTGAGCACGACCTCGTGTCGCAGATGGCCGTGCTGCGCACCGAAACGCCGTGGGAACGGCTGATCGTGCCGGCGTTCGTGTACTTCTTCGCGATGCTCTACCCGTTCCGGCGCGTGAACAACCCGCGCTCGCGGGTGGCCGCGGCCGCCGGCGGCTGCGTGCTTGTGCGCCGCGGCGCCCTCGAACGCGCCGGTGGCCTCGCGGCCGTCCGCGGCGCCGTGATCGACGACGTCGCCCTGGCCCGCGCGGTGTCCGCGGCGGGTGGGCGGACGTGGCTGGGGTTCGCGACGAACGTCCACAGTGTCCGGCCGTACCCGCGGCTTTCCGATCTGTGGCAGATGGTGGCGCGCACGGCGTACACGCAGTTGCGGCACTCACCGCTCGTGCTGGCGGGCACCGTGGTCGGCCTGGCTCTGGTGTTCCTCGCTCCCCCGGTACTGACGTTCGCCGGCCCGTCGTGGCCGGCGCTGGCGGCGTGGGTGCTGATGGCGGCGACGTTCGTGCCGATCGCGCGCTACTACCGGCAGTGGCCGGTGCTCGGCGCGCTGCTGCCGGTGACGGCGTTGCTGTACACGTTGATGACGCTCGATTCGGCGCGCCGGCACTTCGCCGGCCGTGGTGCCGGGTGGAAGGGGCGGAACTACTCGTCCACTTAGGACTCTTCGCGGTTCAGCGACCGGCCCAGGGTCCAGATCGACGCGCCGAGCAGCACCACGTCCTTGAGCAGGAACTGGCCGACCGGCGACAACGCGGGGAAGCCGCCCGCCGCCGCGTCGCCGACGCCGGGGGTCGTGAGGAAAAAGCTGAGCGTGGTCAGAAAAATCAGGACCCCGAGCGCACTGCCCACAGCGGACACCCGGGGCGCCCACGGGCCGGCGGCGATGAGAACGGCGGCGCCGAACTCGACCGCGCCGAGGACGATCGCGAGGGCTTGTGGGTCCAGGACGTGGTTCGTCCAGCTCAGGAACGGGCTGTGCGAGACGTACTGCTGGATGCGCGTGGCTTCCGACGCCGTCAGCTTGAGCACCGCGATCCACGCGACGACCAGCACGAGCCCGTAGCGCACGACGAGCCCGCCCACGGCCTCGACGCGTCGTCCCAGTGTGACCCGAGAAGCCACGGGCTCCCCTTTCGTCGTGATCGGATGTCCGGCCGACGGTAACCAAGATCAGCTCGGAGGCCGAGGTGGCGGAGCCTTACGAATCGCTGACGTGATCATGACCGTCCACATCGGACCAGTTGACAGTCTCCGGCGCTGCGAGTCATTATGAACGTCTGTTCATGAACATGTGTTCACTACACTCGAGGAGGAGCTCATGACCGGGATCGTCAACACGGCGCAGGCGGAGGCGTGGAACGGCTACGAGGGTGGGCACTGGGCGGAGCACGCCGATCGCTACGACGCGGTGAACAGCGGGTTCAACCCGTTTCTGCTGGCCGCGGTCGGTCCGGGCGACGACGTGGTCGACCTCGGGTGCGGCACGGGGCAGCTGACGCGGCTCGCGGCGGAGCGGTCCGGGTCCGGCCGGGTGCTGGGCGTCGACCTGTCCGGGCCGATGCTGGCGACGGCACGGGCCCGGAGTGCGGCGAACGTGGTGTTCGAGCAGGGTGACGTGCAGGTTCATCCGTTCGCCGAGGGGTCGTTCGACGTCGCGTTGAGCCGGTTCGGGGTGATGTTCTACGCGGATCCGGTGGCGGCGTTCGCCGGGGTGCGCCACGCGCTTCGGCTGGGTGGGCGGCTCGCGTTCGTGTGCCTGACCGAGCTGGCAGGAACCGACCTCGGGACCGTGTTCGGCGCACTGGCGCCACTGCCTTCGGGCAGCGGGCCGATGTCGCTCGCCGATCCCGCGCACACGCGCTCGGTACTGGCGGAGGCGGGATTCCACGACGTCACGTGCACGCGGGTCGAGGCCGACCAGGTCTGGGGCCGCGACGTGGCCGACGCGGCGGAGTTCATCGCCGGCTGGGGCCCGGTCCGGCACCACGCGCGGGACGCCGAAACCGCCCTGGCGGAGGCCTTGCGCCCGTTCGCCGAACCCGGCGCAGTGCGGCTGCGGGGCGCGGCGTGGCTCGTCACCGCCACCCGGTGAATACGATGGCGGCGATGTCACCGAGAACAGCAGCCGCCCTGCGCGACGGGGACCGCAGCCTGCGCGAGCACCTCATCGCGACGGCCGGCGCGCTCATGGCCGAGGAAGGCGCGGCGAAGCTGACGGTCCGCGCGATCGCCCGCCGCGCCGGCGTCGCGGACGGCGTGTTGTACAACCACTTCGCCGACAAGGAAGAACTCCTGGCACACGCGCTGCGCGCCCACGTCCGCAACGCCGAACGCGAGCTGGGCGACCTGCCGACTCCCGGAGAAGGCACGGTCGAGGCCAATCTCCGCGCGCACCTCGTCTACGGGCTCGCCCTGCACCGCGCCATCCTGCCCACGTTCGCCGGCCTGCTCGCCCGCCAGGCGGTGCTCACGCGCTTCGCGTCCCTCACCCCCACGGGCACCGAATGGCGCGACCGCCTCCTGACCTACCTCCACGCGGAACGCGACCTGGGCCGGCTCTCCCCCGCCGCCCACCTCGACGCCGCCGCGGCCCTGCTCGTCGGCGCGTGCCACGAGACGGTGTTCTCCGCGCTGGTCCCCCACGCGGGCCCGACCTCGGCACCGTCGGTCGACGACGTGGTGGCGACGGTGCTCGAGGGCATCGGCGCCTGAGGATCACTCCGCCGCGGCCACCACGAAACTGGCCAGCTGAGCCAATCGGGAACGTTGCACCTCGGTAAGTCCGGCGGTCAGCGCCACCAGCCGTCGCCCCACCTCCGCCTCACCCTCGCGCGCCAGTGCGTGCCCCTCGGGGGTGAGCGACACGAGCACGCCGCGGCCGTCATGCGGGGCCGGGGTGCGCTGGACCAGACCGCGGCGTTCGGCGCGGGTGACGAGGCCCGTGGTGCTCGACTTGTCGAGCTCGAGGTGCCGCGCGAGCTCCTGCATGCCCGGCGTGCGGTCGCGCAGGATGCCCAGCAGGCGCAGCTGCACGAGCGACAGGCCGTGCTCGGCGGCGACGTGGGCGAGCTCGCCCTGGACCAGGAAGGACAGCTGCGCCAGGCCGTCGACGATGCCCAGGTCCGGTGGTTGCTCCATGGGCGACAGCATACTTGACGTAGTACGTGACACAAACTAATTTGGTTTGTGCCACGTACTAAACCGAGGGAGAACCGCCGTGTACGCAGCTGTCGCGCGGTCGTTCGAACAGCCGCCCCGCTACGAAGAGTTCGAGACGCCCGAAGCCGCCAGCGGGCACCTGCTCACGGAGGTGCTCGCGGCCGGCCTGCACCCGCGCGTGCGGTCCGGCGCGGGCGGCACGCACTACACCAGTGACGGGCGCCTGCCGATGGTCCCGGGTGTCGACGGGGTCGGCCGGCTGCCCGACGGGCGGCGCGTGTACTTCGTCGCCGGCGACGACGTGCCCGGGACGATGGCCGAGCGCGCGGTGGTCGATCCACGGCGCGCGGTGGAGCTGCCCGCCGGAGCCGACGCCGTGGTGGTCGCGGCCGCGATGAACCCGGCGATGTCGTCGTGGGTGGCGTTGCGGCGGCGGGTCGAGTTCGAGCCGGGGCAGAGCGTGCTGGTGCTCGGCGCGACGGGCAACGCCGGGCGGCTGGCGGTGGAGGTCGCGCGGCACCTCGGGGCCGGCGAGGTCATCGCGGTCGGGCGGGATCTGCGGCGGCTGGAGCTGCTCACCACGCTCGGTGCGACCCACGTCGTTTCAACCGCGGACGCGGACAAGCTCGCCGCGGACGTCGACGTCGTGCTCGACTACACCTGGGGCGCCCCGCCCGAGCTGGCGATGCGGGCGCTCGTCACCCACCGCGCCGAGCGCAGCAAACCACTGGCCTGGGTGCAGATCGGCTCCCTCGCCGGCGCCGACGTCACGCTGCCCTCGGCCCTGCTGCGCGCGGCGACCCTGCGGATCATGGGCAGCGGTCAGGCTTCGCTGACCGCCGCCGGCATCGTCGCCGAACTGCCGTCGCTGCTCGACGAACTCGCCGCCGGCACCTTCACCACCGCCGCGAAGGCCGTCCCGCTCACCGACGTCGAGAGCACCTGGACGACGCCGTCCGACCCCGGCGAGCGGATCGTCTTCACACCCTGAGCCCTCGGCTTGGGCCGTGCGCCGGTCCCCCATGCTGTGGCCGGGGCTTTCCGCTGCTGCTGACCGCGAACCCTAGTTGTCCGCGACGGCGCCGTAGTGCTTGGCGAGGCTGGCGAACTTCGGCCCGCGTCGACGCGTCGCGCGCTGGACGAGCTGAAGCATGGTGCGCTTGCCGAGTGGCTGGTAGCGGACCCAGTCGGGCGCGAGGTCGCGCGCCTCGCCGAGCCAGCCGAGAGCCGCTTGGTCTCGTCGGAGCACAGCCGCCGCAGCGGCAAGGAACAGCCGGTGTCCGGCCTCCCAGAACGCGGGCACGTCGCTGCCGTCCACCTCCGGCACTGTGCCCGCGAGCACGAGGGCACGTTCCGGGTCGCCAGCGCGGACAGTGAAATCTACACGTTGCAGCGCGGCGACACGGGGGCCGAAGATCGCAGCTTCAGTCGCGGTGTCCCCGCGCGATCGGACGGCGGCCGCGTGCGCCGCTGCGAGGAGGTCGTCGGCGCGGCCGGTGCTGCCGTTGTTGAGCGCTGCGGTCGCGGCGTTGAAGAGGAGGTTGCCGAACACGCCGGCGCGAGTGGGGTCACGGTCGAGCATGCGGGGTTCGATCACCGCGGCAGCCTCGGTCGCGACGCGCTCGGCGTCTTCGGACAGTCCCTGGCGAACCAGAGTCCAGGCGAGGTAGCGGAGCGAGATCGCTCGTTCCACATCCGGGGCGTCGGATTCGCCGGCAACCTGGACCGCGCGCGCGGCCGCGGTGTAGGCGAGGTCGTCGAGCCCGATCCGGCCGGCGATGCCGGCTCCGAGCCGGTAGGCGGTGGACAGCACGCGGTAGCCGCCGGCGCGTTCGTCGTCGCGCGCGTCGCGGACGACTCGGCGCGCGTCGGCGAGCACGAGCGGGAGCGCGTGGAGCAGCTCGGTGTGACGGCCGTCGACGTAGGCGCGCCAGGCCTGGTGTGCGGTATCCGTGAGCTCCGGCAGGGTAAGCAGGTCACGGGTGTCGGCGAGGTCGTCGAGGCCGGGGATCTGCGCGTCGTGGTTGATGGCGCGTCGCAGCGGAACCAGGTCAACGTCGAGCGAGTGGGGCGCGGGCGCCTGGCCGAGAAACGCGTCCACGCTCACGCCGAGCGCGCCGGCGAGCTTCCGCAAGGTGGCCGGGCGGCTCTGGGTCCGCTTGCCTTGCTCGATTCGTGCAACGGTGTCGGAACCGACACCGGCCGCTTCGGCGAGCTGCTCCTGCGAGAGGTCCCGCGCGACGCGCAGCCGTGCGAGGTTGTCGGCGATTGGTGCGCCAGCCATGGTGCCCTCCCCCGGGAACCGACCGCCCCTAGTCCGTGATCGGCAAGCCATTCTCGCAGAACACGAAGCTTCCTCCGGCCCGCGCGGATTCGAGCGCTGCCCGAATCCGCCGTGCGAGCACCGGTTTCACCCGGTCGGCGGCCTCGTCGATGGGCAGCAGCTCCACCGAGAGGATCTCCGGATCGGTCAGCTTGAGCTGAGCAGCCTCGTCCTCGGTGATGATCCCACCGTCGAATATGAACGCCATGCCCTCGGGCATCCGGTCGTTGGCCGAGATGTAGTCGATGACCAACAGCGGGCCGAGGGGCCGGTCGATACCGACTTCCTCGGCGCGTTCGCGGCGCGCAGTTCGCCAGGGCGGTTCGCCTTCCTCGCAGGCGCCGCCTGGGATGTCCCAGTGCTCCTTGTACGACGGCTCGACGAGGAGAACGCGGTCGGCGGCGTCGCGGATCAGGGTTCCCGCGGACATCCGCTTCCGGTTGAGCGAGCGCACGTATTCGTCGAACGGGAGGAGGTCCACGCCCGGAGGGTACAGGCGCCGCGCCGCAGGACCTGATCTATGCCATTCGCGCCTAGTTCGCGCGACTCCTCGCCCCGAAATGATTGTTACTGGCTGTGTTCCAAACAATTACTCTCGGAAATACTTACTGCATGACGGCGTTGATCTACATCGACCCGACGGCGATCCACCCCGTGATAGACGGCGTGTGGCACCGCACAACGCTAACGGCCATTCCGGCCCCGGGCGACGGCATCACGATGCTGTGCGGCGAGTCGGCGGCCGCCGAGTTCGAGCCGCTCAAGCAACGCACGGCACATGGTGTGCCGACCCAGTGCCCGTACTGCGATGTGGCCTACCGCCGCGCCCTCGGCTGGTCCATACCGCCGAACCATCCAGGTCTGCACCGCCGGCCACGAGCGCTCCCGCGGCCGCGCTGATGGGCGTCTGGATCCAAGACGACGGCACCGAGGTCCTGACCGATCCCGACACCGGCACCGTGATCGAAGACGACAAGTGATCGCCGAGCGGTCCACCTGAACCACCCGATCTCCGGCCGCCGCGCTGTGCCCCGACCCCGCGCGGCGGCCGGGTTCCACCTGCCCATTTTTCGACAACACCGAAAGAGGACAGCAGATGGCAAAGGAACGAAATACCGCCGGCACCGGACCGACCCGGCCGGTATCGGGCAAGAACCACCGAACGACCCGACCGACGGAGAACAACTCCACCCCACAGCCCCGACCGATCCAGCCACCGCCGCCGGACGACAGGCCGAAGCGGTGACCGAGCCACCGAATCGGCCGCGCGACACCCGCAGCTGCCTTGCCGGAGGACGGGAGGGCAACTGGGTGTTCGGGCCGTTGGAAAGTGGGCCGCCTCGGCAGCCGACCGGGCCCACACGCCCGGGTGGCGGCTACCGGTCCAGCCGGTTCCGGTGGCGTCCGGACCCGCTGGCGCAGGACGGCGAAGACTGACGGCGTGCGCATGCTCCGGTTACCATTTGGTCATGCGGACAGCCCGGGAAATGGACAAGCTGGCGTCGGCGTTCCTCGGCGGCGGTCACGGCGCACGCTTCTCGGCTGCGGATCTGCGCGCCGCGGTCGGCGTACACAACGCGCGCCTGTATCCCCTGCTGCAGCAGATGCGGCAGCGTGGCTGGATCACCGACGAATGGCCCAAGTCCGATCCGCTTCGTCCGCACTGCTACCTGCTCACCGAACGCGGCCGGGAAGAACTCTCGGACGCCTAGTCAGCGGATCATGGGCAGCGGTCAGGGTTCGCTGACCGCCGCCGGCACCTTCGCCACCTCCGCGAAAGCCGTCCCGCTCGCCGACGTCGAGAGCGCCTGGACGACGCCGTCCGACCCCCGCGAGCGGATCGTCTTCACACCCTGAGCCCTCGGCGCGGGCCCGTGCGCCGACCTTTCACGAGCTCGGTCTCCATCGCGTCCGAAGTGGACAGCGACGGGGCTCCGGCGGGTCATCCGCAGCAGGTGATGCCGTCGAAGCCGCGGGTTCGCAAGGTGGGGCATCGAGGAGAGGGGCCCCGATGGCCACGGGATCGAAGAGCGTCTCCGCTTCCGCCGTCGTACTGCCACTCGCGCTCGGGCAGTTCATCGCGAGCTACGCGGCGACGAACATGAACGTGGCGATCAGCACGATCGCCGACGACCTCGGCACGTCGGTCATCAGCATCCAGACGGCGATCACGCTGTTCACGCTCACGATGGCCGCGCTGATGATCCCCGGCAGCAAGCTCACGGACTTCCTCGGCCGCAAGGTCTGCTTCATCGCGGGCCTCGTGATCTACGGCTCGGGCGCGCTGCTCTCGTCGTTCGCGCAGGGCATCGGGCTGCTGATCGTGGGGTACTCGCTGCTGGAGGGCATCGGGTCGGCGCTGCTGATCCCGCCGATCTACATCCTCGTCACGGTGGTGTTCGAAGACGTGAGCGCCCGCGCCCGCAACTTCGGGATCGTGAGCGGGGCGGCGGGGCTCGGGGCGGCGGCGGGGCCGCTGCTGGGCGGTCTGATCACGAGCTACCTCGGCTGGCGGGCGTCGTTCCTCTTCCAGGTGGCCGTGATCGTGCTGATCATCGTCCTCGCCTTGCGCATCGTCGACCCGCCGCTGGCCGAGCGCCCGCCGCACTTCGACGTGTGGGGCGCGGTGCTGTCGGCGGCCGGGCTGTTCTTCGTGGTCTTCGGCGTGCTGCAGAGCTCCACCTACGGGTGGCTCAAGTCGCGTGAGGACTTCACGATCGGTGGCACGGTGGTGATCCCCCAGGGCGGCATGTCGCCGGTGTGGATCTACGTCGCGATCGGGGTCGTGCTGCTGGCGATCTTCTTCCTGCATCTGCGGCGAGTGGAGCACGCGGGGCGCGCCCCGCTGTTCTCGCTGAAGATCTTCCGCAGCAAGGCGTCGAACCTCGGGCTCGTCACCCAGGTGCTGCAGTGGCTGGTCATGCAGGGCGCGTTCTTCGTGACGTCGGTGTTCCTGCAGCAGATCCGCGGCTTCAACGCGATCGAGACGGGGCTGGTGCTCGTGCCCGCCACCATCGGCATCCTCGCCGCGTCGGCCCTCGCGGGACGGATGTCGCGGCGCCACTCGTTGCGCAGGCTGATCCGGGCCGGCTTCAGCTCCACCACGCTGGGCCTCGTGCTGATGCTGGTGCTCGTCCGGGAAGACTCGAGCGTCTGGACGTTCGCGCCCGGGCTGTTGCTGATGGGCATCGGGATCGGCGTGATGCTGACGGCGTCGGTCAACCTCGTGCAGTCCAGCTCGCCGGAAGAGGCGCAGGGCGACATCTCGGGTGTGTCGCGCAGCGTGTCGAACCTCGGCTCGTCACTGGGCACCGCGCTGGTCGGCTCCGTGCTCGCCGGCGCGGCCGTCCCGGGCAACGGGCCGTTCGGCATCGCCCTGATCATGCTCGTGTGCCTCGCCCTCGTCGGGGTGGTCACGGCGCTGCTGATCCCGAAGCACGCCAAGCGGTAACCGCGAACGGCTGTGCTGCACGGCCGTCAGGATCACTCGCAACGCGACGCCGACCACCAGCAGGTTCGCGATCATCTGCGCCGTGACCAGCAGGCGCGCGGCCTGCGTCACGGGCACGATGTCACCGAACCCGACCGTCGCGAACACCGTGACCACGAAGTACAGCGAGTCGGTGCGGTTCAGCGGCACGTCGAAGCTCTGGGGCACGTTGTAGTCCAGCACGTAGTAGACGTTGGCGAACACCAGCAGGAACAGCGGCACCACCAGCGCCAGCGCCTGGATCCCCTGCAACGCCGGGCGCGTGGAGCGCAGGATCGCGCGCGCCTCGACCACCACCAGGACCGCGACCAGCGTGACCCCGACGACGAGCCCCACGATCGTCCACACGTCGAGCTGCCGGTCCAACGGGAGCAGGTAGTACACGGCGATGAGCGTCGCCACCGTCAGCACAGGGCGCAGCACACCCGGGCCGAGCAGCTGCCGCGCCTTCACCGCCCGGACTCGGCCTTGACCGCACCCGTCTTGATGGCCTTGGCCAACGCCGCGTGGTCCTTCTCGTTCTGGTCGGCGTAGTCGCGCGTGAACTCGGCGATCGCCTGGTCGAACGAGTCACCGGAACCGACGTAGGCGCCGATCGCGACGCTGTCGCCGGTGCGGGCGTGGGCGCGCGCGAGCGTCCAGGCGCACAGCATGCCGTAGGTGCGCAGGTCGCGCGGGTCCATCGTCTCGACGTCGGCCGAGCCCTTCCAGTCGCGCAGCTGGCGCAGGTAGAAGTCGCGCGGGCGGCCGTCGACGCCGGTCACGTGGACCCAGCCGAGGAAGATGTCGCTCACCGTCTGCATCAGCCGCTGGCCCACGACCACGCGGCGCCCCGCGTTGTCGTAGTCGCTGGGCCCGGCGAACTCCTCCAGCACCGACGGGCCGGCTTCCTTCGCCTGCAGGAACAAGGGGTCGCGGTCGTCGTTGCCGAGCAGCAGGACCATCCAGCACCGCGTGCCGACGCTGCCGACGCCCACGACCTTGTGCGCCATGTCCACGATCCGGTAGCGGTCCAGCAGCACACGCCGCTCGGGTTCCAGCGTGGCACGGTAGGCCTCCAGGATCGAGCCCAGCTGCATGCGCACCTCCTCGACGGCCGTCTTGGTGTGCCCGAGCTCCTCGATGGGCAGCACGATCGGCGGGTCGGGCTTGATGTGCACCGTGCCGTCGGCGACGGACGTGAAACGGCGCAGGGCGCCGAGGTTGTCGTGCGCCTGAGCCGAGGCCATGCCCTTCTCGATCATCCGGCGCCGGTGCCCGCCCAAGCGGTCGGCATACAGGGCCTTCACCTGATCGACATCGGCGTGGGCGTACCAGACGTCGAGCGCGGTGCGCTCGCCGAATCCCCGCATCGCCTGGCGGTACTGCGCGACCGTCGCGGCCACCACGCCGCGGCACTGGCGGGCGGAGAACCCGTTGTGCCGGCTCGCGATCTCGAGGCTCGCCGCGAGGCGCTTCACGTCCCACTCCCACGGGCCGGGCAGGGTCTCGTCGAAGTCGTTGATGTCGAACACGAGCTTGCGTTCCGGCGAGGCGAACACGCCGAAGTTGATCAGGTGCGCGTCGCCGCACGCCTGCACCCGAAGCCCGCTCACCGGCGTCCCTGACAGGTCACTCGCCATCGGCAGCGCGGCACCGCGGAAGTAGGTGAACGGCGACACCGCCATGCGCCCGTAGCGGATCGGCAGCAGTTCCTTGACCCGCGTTTCGTCCTGGCGGGCGAGCAGTTCCAGCGGATCGGGGCGGCCGCGTGCGCGCGTGAACCCTGCGTGGCTCGACCGCGGAGCGGCCGCACGGGCCGCCTTGCCCCGGGCGATCCGGTCTTCCCGGGATTCGACCGTCGAACGTCGTGAGGTGAGCACCATCGAGGCAGCTTCACCCGCCGGCGAGCGCCTTTCCTCCCCCGCACGGGGTGAGACGAGGCATCATCCGGACGGGGTGACGACACGGGGCCGCCCGCCCACGCAGGGTCGGCGCATGACCGGCCCTGCTCCGTCGCTCGCCCGGCGCGCGTGCGCTCTGGGCGCCCTTCTCGCGCTGGCCGCCGCGATCGTCGTGGCGGTCATCGCCGCGGTCAGCAGCCCGGTGCAGCTGGTGCTCGCCGTGGTGCTGCTGGTGATTGCCACGATCGCGGCCTGGGCCGCGCTGGTCCGCCATGGGCTCGCGCGGATCGTGCTCGCCGTCGTGGCGGTCCTCGCGCTCGCCGCGATCGTCCTGCTGCCGGACCTGCGCACGTTTGTGGTGCTGCCGCTGGTCCTCGGGCTGATGGTGCTCGCGGCGCTGGCCGCCCGGGTGGCGATCGGCCACGACCTGGCCCGGCGCGTCCGGGCCGACCGCGTCGGCCCCGCGCGCCACGGCGTGCTGCTGATGAACCCCCGCTCCGGCGGCGGGAAGGTGGCGCAGTTCGACCTCGAACGCGAGGCGCGCAAACGTGGCATCACCCCCGTCGTGCTGCGCCGCGGCGACGACCTGCGGGAGCTCGCCGAAGAGGCCGCCAACCACGCGGACGTGCTCGGGATGGCCGGCGGCGACGGCTCCCAGGCGCTGGTCGCCGACGTCGCGCGCCGCCACGGGCTGCCGTATGTGTGCGTGCCCGCCGGCACGCGCAACCACTTCGCCCTCGACCTCGGGCTCGACCGCGAGAACGTGACCGCCGCCCTCGACGCGTACGGCGAAGCGGCCGAGCACCGCATCGACCTCGCGCTGATCGGCGACCGGGTGTTCGTGAACAACGCTTCGCTCGGCGTCTACGCCACGGTGGTCCAGTCGCCGGGCTACCGCGACGCCAAGGTGTCGACGGTGGCCGGGCAGCTGCCGCAGCTGCTGGGCCCCGACTCCGAGCACTTCGACCTCCAGTACCGCGTGCCCGGCGAGGACGATCGCCCGCCGGCCGACATCGTGCTCGTGTCCAACGGCGCCTACCGCCTCGACCGCCTCAGCGGCTTCGGCTCGCGCGAACGGCTCGACAGCGGCTCCCTCGGCATCGTCACCGTGAGCGTCGACCGGGCGCGCGACCTGCCGGCGCTGGTCACCGCGGAGCTCACCGGCCAGCTCGCCCGCTACCCCGGCTACCGGGAGTGGCAGGCCGAGGAGTTCGTGGTGAGCTCGGGACAGTCCCTTGTGGACATCGGCGTCGACGGCGAAGCCCTTCAGCTGGAACCACCGCTGCGGTTCCGCACGCTGCCCGGCGCGCTGCGCGTGCGCGTGCCGCTGGACGCGCCCGGCGTCGCCCCCGCGGCGGCCTCGCCCAAGGGCATGGGCGAGGCGCTGCGCGTGGTGTTCCGCGTGCTCGCCGGACGGCCGGCCCGCTGACGTCCGGAAAGAACGCTTTCATCCGCACCGGGCGAAGCGCCCGTGAGCCCGGTCGTCGAAGATGTCCGCGGCCAGGAGAAGGGACCCGACCATGAGCCATCACGCTGTGCGCCCGGCCGCACCCGAGGCCGCTGCCGAGGAGTCCGGCTGGGCCAGCTGGATCTTCTTCGGTGCCACGATGATGTTCCTGCTCGGCAGTTTCACCCTGGTCGAAGGGCTCACGGCGCTGCTCGACCCGCAGTACTACGCCGTGACCCCGCACGGGACCCTGCTGTTCGACCTCACCGGCTGGGGCTGGGTGCACCTTGTGCTGGGCGCGGCCGCGGTGCTCACGGCGCTCGGGCTGTTCGCGCGGGCGAGCTGGGCGCGTTACCCCGGCGTCGCGATCGCCGGGCTCAGCGCCTTGGCGCACCTGACTTTCCTGCCCGCCGCGCCGTTCTGGGCGCTGGTCGTGCTCACCCTCGACGTGCTGGTCATCTGGGCGCTGGTCGCACATGCCCCCGACGCACTCCGAACCCGCCCCAGCCGTCGCTGAACCGGCGACGCACCCTCGCGGCGCGCTGATCGCGTGGGCCTGGAGCCTCGCGCAGCGCCATCTTTCGCGCGAACTGCCCCGGCGGTGGCAGCACGTGCAGGGAGTCGCGAAGTGCGGGCGGCAGATCGGGCCGAGTCTGCTGCACGCCGGCGAGGAAGAGCTGCTCGTGGCGGCCGCGCTCCTGCACGACATCGGCTACGCGGCCGGGCTCGTCGTGTCCGGCTACCACCCGCTCGACGGCGCCCGGTTCCTCGTCGCGGTGTCGGCACCGCCCCGGCTGGTCAACCTCGTGGCCCAGCACTCGGCCGCCCAGTTCATCGCCGAGGAGCGCGGGCTCGGGGCCGAACTCGCCCGCTACCCGGACGAGCGCACCGTGCTGCGCGACGCCCTGTGGTTCTGCGACATGCGCACGACCCCGGACGGCGGCCCGACCGACTTCGCCGAGCGCATCGCCGGCATCCGCGCCCGCCACGGCTCCGGCTCACCCCTCGTGCGCGCGCTCGACGCCGGCGCGCAGGCCGCCCGGCACGACGCGGTGCGGCGCACCGAGCTGCGGCTGGGTGCCGCGGCGGTGCGGCGGCGGGTCTCACCCCGCAGGGGCGAGGCGGACGGGGCCGCGCCGGGCGACGGTGGCGTCGGCGCGGCCCGCGAACCCGACAGGAGAGCACGATGACGACGCTGACGGTGTGGAAGTTCGACAGCCCCGACGGAGCCGACAACGCGGTGGACACCCTCCGGAGCCTGGCCAAGCAGGAACTGATCTCGATCCACGACGCGGCCACCGTGTCGTGGAAACCTGACGCCAAGAAGCCGAAGACCCGGCAGCTGCGCAACCTCACCGCCGGCGGCGCGATGAGCGGGATGTTCTGGGGCATGCTGTTCGGCCTGATCTTCCTGATGCCGCTCATCGGCGCCGCCATCGGCGCGGCCACCGGTGCGCTCGCCGGATCGCTGACCGACGTCGGCATCGACGACGACTTCATCAAGTCCGTGCGCGACAAGGTCACCCCCGGCACCTCGGCCCTGTTCCTGATGTCCAGCGACGCAGTGGTCGACAAGGTGAAGGCCGCGATCGAGGCCGGCGGCCACAAGCCGGAGCTGCTGCAGTCCAACCTGTCCGCGGAGCAGGAAGCCGCGCTGCGGGAAATGATGTCGAGCTGATCGGATCGGACCGGTCATGTCGGATAGCACGGACCACCTCATCGAGCCGACCGCGGACGAGCGGGCCGAGCTGGAACAACTGCGGCTCGAAGTGGCCCGGCTGCGGGCCACCCGCGAACGCCGCCACCTCAGCTGGCGGCCGATCGTGTCCTCGATCCTCATCGTGCTCGGCTGCATCCTCGCGCCGCTCGCGCTCGCGTCGGTGTGGGTGAACAACCAGATCTCCGACACCGACCGGTTCACCGCCACGATGAGCCCGCTGATCCGCGACCCGGCGGTGCAGGCGGCCGTGACCGACCGGGTCACCGAGACCATCTTCACGAACATCAACGTGCAGGCCATCGCGACCGACGCCGTCGGCGCGCTCGCGGCCCAGGGCGTCCCGCCGGCCGTCACCGACCGGCTGGAGGCCCTGACCGGTCCGCTCGCGTCGGGCGTGCAGAGCTTCGTGCACGGCCGTGTCGCGACCCTCGTCGCCAGCGACCGGATCGCGCAGACCTGGGACCGTGTGATCCGCACAGCCCACCAGCAGGCGGTCGCCGTGCTCGACGGGTCGGCGTCGGCCATCGCGATCCAGGGCGACAAGGTCGTGCTCGACCTCGCGCCGTTCATCGACGACGCGAAGCAGCAGCTCGCCGCCGACGGGCTCACCATCGTGAACCGCATCCCCGAGGTCCACCCGACGATCGAGGTCGCCGACGCGGCCGGCCTGGTGAAAGCGCGCTCGTGGTACACCACCTTGGACCGGCTCGCGACGTGGCTGCCGTGGATCGCGATCGTGCTGCTCGCCGCGGGCGTCTACATCGCCCGGCACAAACGACGTGCGCTCATCGGCGCCGCGCTCGGGTTCGCGTTCAGCATGCTGGTCCTCGCGATCGGGCTCGCGATCGGGCGCACCATCGTCGTCGACGCGGTCCCGAGCCGCTCGGCGGCACCGGTCTCGGCGGCGTTCGACATCGTGCTGCGGTTCCTGCGCGACGGTCTGAGAACCCTGTTCGCGGTCGGGATCGTGGTGGCGCTCGGGGCCTTCCTCGCCGGTCCTTCGTCCACCGCCGTCCACATCCGCCAAGGCGTGGTCAAGGGACTGACGTGGCTGCGCTCGCGCAGCGGCCTGCGCGCCACCGGCCTCGGCAAGTGGGTGCACTCCTACCGCGTGGCCCTGCGCGCCGGTGCCGTCGCGATCGCCGTGCTCGTGTTCCTGTTCCTCGATCGGCCGAGCGGGCTCGCGGTGCTGCTGATCGCCCTCGTGCTGCTGGTGGTCCTCGCCGTGATCCAGTTCCTCGACGTCCCCGGCGACCGGCCGGCGGCGACCGGCTGAAGGGGGACGCCGTGAACGACGAGCCCGACCACGTCGGCGCGGTGCTGGGGCTGGGCGCGGTGGCGCTCAAGGCCGGCTGGTGGGCGTCCACCCCGCTGCGGCGGGCGGGCTGGGCCGTGCTGACGACCGCCGTACCCGAGGACGTGGCGCGCCGCGCGGTGCGGGACGTGGTGACCGCGGCCGCCGCGGCCGTGCTCGACGCGGTCGACCTGCCGAAGCTGGTCGGTGAGCACGTGGACCTCGACGCAGTGCTCGCCGAGGTCGACGTGGCGGCCGTGGTGTCCACACTGGACTTCGGTGACCTCGTGGCCGCGATGGACCTGCCTGAAGTCGTGCGGCAGTCGAGCGGAACCGTTGCGGGCGAAGCGATCCGGGGCGTGCGGGGTGCCGGGGTGAACGCCGACGACGCCGTGGCCCGCGTGGTCGGCCGCGTGCTGCGGCGCCGTGGTGACCGGCCCGCCTGAGGGGCCGGCGGGCATCGTCACGCGCCTGGTCGCCGCCCTGCTCGACGCGGCCGTGACCGGGCTGCTCACGGTCGGCGGCTACTTCGCGGTGGTGGCGGCGCTGTTCGCGGCCTCGCCGCTGTCGTTCCGGTGGCCCGCGGCACCGCCGGCACTGGCCGGCGGGATCTCCGCGGCCGTCGCGATCGTGTACCTCACGGTCAGCTGGGCCACCATCGGCCGCAGCTACGGCGAGGCACTGCTCGGCCTCCGCGTCTTGGGCCGCGGCCGGCGCCTGGGCTGGGTCCGCGCCGCGGCCCGAGCGCTGTTCTGCGTGGTCTTCCCGATCGGGCTGCTGTGGGTAATCGTGAGCCCCCACCGCCGGTCCCTGCAGGACGTCGTCCTCCGGACGACGGTCGTCTACGACTGGGAGACCGACGGTGGAGCGCGGGTGTCCACAAAGGACGCCGTATAGGTCGTTATACGATCCGGTGATCGGCCTCGAGAAGACGATTGTCAGGGAAGCGCGGAACCTGCACCGCTGAGCCTGCTGTGACCCAAGACACAGCGGCAGGCCGACGGTTTTCGCGGCGCCGGGCGGTCTTGATGCGGACCGATTTCCCTCACCACCCGGGAGTGTCCGATGTCTTTCCAGACCGCCGTAGTCACCGGAGCCGGCCGTGGGTTCGGGCGCGCGATCGCCGTCGCGCTCGTGGCCGCCGGCACGCGCGTCGTCGGGATCGCGCGCAGTGAAGAGGATCTGCTCGCCGTCCGGGACGAGGCCGGCGAGCTCTTCACGCCCCTGGCCGCCGACGCGACCGACGAAACGCTGGCCGCGGCCGTGCTCCGCGACTACCGGCCCGATCTGCTCGTGCTCAACGCCGGCGCGACGCCGCACATGGCGCCGGTGCAGGACCAGACCTGGGAAACCTTCAGCCGGAACTGGCACACCGACACGCGGCACGTCTTCGAGTGGACCCGCGCGGCGCTGCGTGAGCCGCTCGCGCCCGGCGGCGTGGTCGTGTCGATGTCGAGCGGTGCGGCGCTGGCCGGGTCGCCGCTCAGCGGCGGTTACGCGAGCGCCAAGGCCGCGGTCCGCTACCTGCGCGGCTACGCGGCCGACGAAGCCGAGCGCGCCGGGCTGGGCCTGCGTTTCCTCACGCTGCTCCCCCAGCTCACGCCGACGGCCGGCGTGGGCTCGGCCGGTGTCACCGCCTACGCGGCCCGCCAGGGCGTGGCCCGCGACGCGTTCATCGAGGGTCTGCAGCCGGTGCTCACGCCGGAGCAGGTGGCCAAGGCCGTGCTGGAGCTGGCGGCCGACGAGACCGCCGCGCCGGAGCAGGTCGTCGGCGGTGCCGGCGTGCGCCCGCTGCCGTGAGCGGCCTCTACAGTGGACTCCTGCGCACCACGGGAGAAGCCATGCCGTCGAACGCCGAGTTCAGCGCGCTGACCGAGCCGTTCCGGCCGGAGCTGCTCGCGCACTGCTATCGGCTGCTGGGCTCGATCCACGACGCCGAGGACCTCGTGCAGGAGACGTATCTGCGGGCCTGGCGCGGGTTCGGCGGATTCGAGGGCCGGTCGTCGGTGCGGCGCTGGCTGTACAAGATCGCCACCACCACCTGTTTGACGGCGCTGGCGACCCGGGCTCGGCGGCCGCTGCCGTCGGGCCTGGGCGCGCCGGCCGACGACCACCGGGTGCCGGTGGCCTCGCGTGAGCCGTCGGTCGCCTGGCTCCAGCCGGCCCCCGAGTTCGGCGCCGGGGACCCGGCCGTGGCCGCCGCGGCGCGGGCCGGGGTGCGGCTCGCGTTCATCGCCGCGCTGCAGCTGCTGCCGGCTCGGCAGCGGGCCGTGCTGACGCTGCGCGACGTGCTGGCCTTCCCGACGGCCGAGGTCGCGGAGCTGCTCGACACGACCGCCGCGGCCGTCGACAGTGCCTTGCGCCGCGCGCGGACGCACCTCGCCGAGGCCGGACCGATCGAGGACGAGATGACCGAACCGACCGGCGAGACCGACCGGGCGCTGCTCGAGAACTACGTGGACGCGTTCACCCGCGCCGACGCCGAAGCGCTGGTGCGTCTCCTGCGCGCCGACGTCGAGCTGGAGATGCCGCCGATCCCGACGTGGTTCACCGGCCGCGACGCCGTCACGGGGTTCCTCGCGGCGCGCGTGCTGCGCCCGGGCCGCTGGCGGATGACGCCCACGCGCGCCAACGGCCAGCCGGCCCTCGTCGTGCACCACCGCACCGACGACGGGCCCGACGAGCCATACGGCGTGCAGGTGCTGACCGTGCGTGGCGGGCGCATCGCGCGCATCACGTCGTTCAACGACCCGGCGCTGGTGCCGGTGTTCGCTCCCTCGTACCGGTGACCCGGCCGGTCCGCCCGCGGCGGGCGGACCGGCCGGGGCGTCACGCGGTGGGGAGCTCGTCGAACTCGACGACCTGGCGCACCTCGACCTCGATCTCGTCGTCGAAGAGCGCCGCGTAGGTCTTCGCGTACTCCACGGCCTCCTCGCGGTTCGCGAAGTTCAGCAGCGCGAAGCCCCCGATGACCTCCTTGGCCTCGGTGAAGGGGCCGTCGGTGGCCTTGATGGCACCGCCGCGCGTCTTGCGCACGAGCGCGCCCTTCTCCGACGGGTGGACGCCCTCCGCCGTGATCAAGATGCCCTTCTCGGCCGAGTCCTGGATGAACTCGCCCATCTTCGCGATGAACTCCTGGCTGGGGTTCCACGACGAGTGCGTCTCCGACAGCCGGTGCATCATGAGAAACCGCATGTCCGCTCCTTTGTCCCTCGGGCCGGGATCCGGATTCTTCCCGGAAGCGCTGACCGGCCCACACCGACGCGTCGAACGGCCCCGCTCGCGATTCGACAAACCGATCGGGAAGATTTTCGACGACCTCGTCGCCGGGGACCAGCCGAGCCCGGTCCGCGGCCACGAGCGTCACGAAACCGCAGGTACACGCAGGTCGATCCCGCCCGTTTCGCGGCCGGTCACCACGCGCCGCGCACCGGAGCGCCGGTCTTGGCGTTCGTCACGACGCCGTCGATCCCCTTCTCCGACGCGACCGCGGGCGCGGCCGTCCCCGGCCGGGCGAACTTCGCCGACGCACCGGACCGGTCCCCGGCGCGAGCGGCGCCTACCTCTACGATTCGGCGGGTGACCACCTACGACGACACCTTCGACCATCTCGACGCCTCGTCCCTGCCGCTTCGCCAGCAGCAGATCCTGGTCACGATCCGGGACTGGGTGGTCCGCCACGGGTACGCGCCGAGCAGCCGCGAGCTCGGCGAGGCCGTGGGGCTGCGGTCGTCCTCGTCGGTGTCGAAGCACCTGGCGAGCCTGGAGGACAAGGGTTACCTGCGGCGCAGCAGCTCGATGTCGCGGCCGATCGACGTGCGCGCGTTCCTCGGCACGGCCGAGCCGCAGCACGGTGAGGACTCCGTGGCGGTGCCGGTCGTCGGCCACATCGCCGCCGGCACGCCGATCTCGGCCGAGGAGCACCTCGACGAGATGCTGCAGCTGCCGCGCGGGCTCACCGGCCGCGGCAACGTGTTCGGCCTGCGCGTGCGCGGCGACTCGATGATCGACGCCGCGATCTGCGACGGCGACATCGTGGTGGTGCGCCAGCAGTCCGAGGCGCACTCGGGCCAGATCGTCGCCGCGATGATCGACGAGGAGGCGACGGTGAAGGTCTACCGGCGCCGCAACGGCCACGTGTACCTCGAGCCCCGCAACCCGGCCTACGACGTGATCGACGGCGACCGTGCCGTGGTGCTCGGCACGGTCGTGTCGGTGCTGCGCAGCATGTGAGTCACCGCATGAACAGGCCGCCGTTGATGTCGAACGTGGCCCCGGTGATGTACCCGGTGGTCTCGCCGCACAGGTAGGCGACGAGGTCCGCGACCTCCTCGGCGCGCCCGAACCGGCCCACGGGGATCGCGGCCTCGGCGGCATCGAGCTCCTCGCCGTCCATCTCGTCCATCACCGGTGTCCGCGTGGCCGCCGGGGCGACGGCGTTCACCGTGACGCCCGAGGCGGCGAGCTCCTTCGCGAACACCTTGGTGAGCACCAGGACTCCCGCCTTCGACGCCGCGTAGTGCGCGCCCGCGACCAGCCCACCCTGTTGCCCGGCCAGCGACGCCAGGTTGACCACGCGGCCCCACCCTCGCTCGCGCATCGCCGGCGCGAGCTCGCGCGTGAGCAGGAAAACGCTGCGCAGGTTGGTCGCCAGCACATCGTCCCACTCGGTCACCTCGATGTCCCACACCGACCGGCTCCGCGTGCGGGCCGCGTTGTTCACGAGGATCTCCGGCTCGCCGAAGGCCCGCCGCACCTCCTCGGCGACGGCCCGCACGGCCGCCGGGTCCCGCACGTCGACGGCAAATGGCGCTGCCGTGGTGCCGGAGGCGTCGAGCTCCCGCGCTTTCGCAGCCGAGCTGCCGGCGTCGATGTCGAGCAGCGCCACCCGGTGGCCGAGCCCGTGCAAACGCTCCGCGACGGCGGCCCCGATCCCACGCCCGGCCCCGGTCACGACGGCGATCCTGCGAGTGTCCACTGTGCCCTCTCGTGGTCGGCGTCGTCGGACTCGAAACCCATCCTGCCCGAGACCCACCAGCGGCGCCCGGGTCAGGCCGGCAGCCCCCACGGAGTGCTCGGTCCGTTCGAAGCCACCGGCCGCACCGCGAAGTCCGGCCGGTCGCCCGCGCGGTACACGAAGGCCTCCTCGCCGCGCGCGAGCTCGACCCGCACGTCGCCGTCGGGCAGGGTGCGCCATCGCTTCGCCCGGCCCTGCGCGTCGGTCACCTCGAGCGCGCCGTCGATGCCCGGGCGCAGGATGCAGGGGGCGCCGGCTTCGCTGTGGACCTTCAGCCAGCGCGTTTTGCCGCCTTCGCGGGCGGCGCTGAGCAGGAACGCGCCTTCGGTGCGGAAGTCGCGCACGGAGATGTCGCCCCACGTCGCGGGGACAGCGGGGAACAGCCGCAGGACACCGCCCCAGCTCTGCACCAGCATGTCCTGCATCGACTTCACCGCCGAGAGCGGCGTCTCGATCACGGGGCCGGACTCCTCGTACATCGTGTTGGGCTGGATGAACCGGCTCTGCAGCTGGTCGAGGTAGGCCGCCGCCTGGTCGCCGCGTCGCATCGAAGCCGAGATCGACGCGGCGCCGGTGAAGGTGTAGCCCTGCAGCGCGCCCTCGAAGCCGACCCAGTGCGCCAGCGACTTCTCGATCAGGGCGCGGTTCTCCGGCTGCTCCCAGGTGATCTCGTACAAGGGGTAGACCTGCAGCAGGTGCGAGTAGTGCCGGTGCGACTTCGCGAAGGGCACGCCGGCGCCGATCATGTAGCCGTTCCCGTCCACGGCGTAGGGCGCGAGCGTCGCCAGCACCTGCTGCCAGCGCGACACGAGCGGGTCGGCGACGCGCAGCTCGCGCGCCGTGTCGAGCAGGGTGCGGCAGCCCCAGCGCACGAGCGCGAGGTCATAGGTGCAGTCGGGGGCGTTCACGCCGTACTCGGGCGAGAACGTGGGCGGCAGGTGCAGCTTCCCGTCCGGGCCCGGCGCCAGGAAGTGCAGGTAGTAGTTGATCGCCTTGCGCAGCAACGGGAACAGCGTGTCGCGCAGCAGGCGGCGATCCAGCGTGTGCCGGTAGGACAGCCACACGTTGTGCAGCGCCCACGTGAGGTCGCCGACCTCCGGGGTCGGGGTGTCCTGGCCGGGCTCGCCCACGGGGAAGCCGCTGTTCGCGTCGGAGACGCCGTTGAACAGGGTCATGTCGGTGGTGCGCGGGATGCCGGCCGAGTCGCTCTGGTACGGCGCGCCGACCTGGCTCGACAGGTGCCCGCGGTACTGGTCCAGCGCCCGGCTCACGGCGTCGAGCTCCAGATGGTTGGAGCCGTGGATGAGCCAGTACTCGAGCTGCACGTTGAGGTTCCACCACGTGGCCGGCCACGGCGTGTTCTCCAGCCACGGGCCCGAGGTCGCCATCACCGGCGCCTCGCGCCGCGCGGCCGAGGCGAGCTTGTACAGCTGGATCCAGTAGAAGCTCTGCAGCCGGGTGTCCGGAATGGATACGAAGCTGCGCCGGTAGTAGTCGTGCCACCAGCGGCGGTGCTCGCGCGTGAGCTCGCCGAACCCGGCCGCCGTGCGCACGGACCACAGCGCCCGCGCGGTGGACGTGCGGTCGGGGTAGGACCAGGCGACCGACGAGTAGAGCGTCCGCGCGCCGCCGCGGGTGACCTCCCGCCAGGCGGTGACGTGCTCGCCACCCGCGAGCAGCGGCTGCTCGGCGACGTGGCTGTCGCCGACGGCGCGGACCGTCGCCGGCGGGTTCGCGACGTAGCCCTCGGGCGGCGCCTTCTTCCAGACGGGGTCGGCGCGCGGGCTCACGGCCTCGGCCGGGTGGAAGACCCAGCGGAACCCGCGTTCGCCCTCGGTCGGACGCACCTCGACCGCGAGCACCGGCTGTCCGGTGTGGACGATCGCGCGCAGCGCGAGGCTGCCCGCGGCCGTGGTGATCGTGCCGGTGAGCTCGGCGTTCCACAGGTCCAGACGCCAGTCGACGCCGGTGATCGCGCCGACGGGTTCGAGCGTGAAATACCCGATCGGCAGCCGGGCGAGGCCGAACAGCGAGCCGTACTGCGGCCGGTGGTCCTGCACCTCGCTGTGCTGCACGTTGAAGCGCACCGCGTTCTTGCCCGGCTCGGCGTAGATGCCCGAGCCGAGGAAACCGTTGCCGAGGAACGGCCCCTCTGTCCATGCGGCCGGCATCCGCTGCCACCGCAGGTCCGCGGCCGCGAGGAAGGCGGCCCAGTCGAAGTCGTCGCCGCCCGGCGGCGGGTGGCTCGCGGCCGAGGCGACGGCCGGGCCCAGGCCCGCCGCGCTCGCCGCGATCCCGGCGAGCGCGCCGCCGAGGACTGTTCTGCGGGAGACGTCCATGTCTGCGACCTCCAGGTCAGTGGCGGCGGCGGTCGGCCAAAACATAGGATGTCTGACATCTGTTGTCGAGACCTCTGCCCAAGTTCGTGGCAAGGCAACCCGACTGGAGCACCATGAGCCACGAGAAGAGCTAGGGCCTCTTCATCGATTCATCGGATGACTATCGCGACGTGAGCCGGTCGACGAGAGCGGGAGCCACAAGGGTGCACGTCACAGCCGGGCGCGGCGGGCCCGGCCCTACAATCGGGGCCAGCCGCGCCGCGGCGGTGGGCGGAGGAGAACCGTGCGGATCACGATCCGGGATGTCGCACGGCGGGCAGAGGTGTCGGTGGCCACGGTGTCGCGGGCGCTCGGCTCGCCCGACCGCGTCAGCGAAGCCACGCGCGACCGGGTGCTCACGGTCGTGCGGGAGCTCGGCTACCGGCCGAGCCCGGCGGCGCGCAGCCTCATCACCGGCAAGACCGGCGCGATCGCCATCGTGGTGCCGGATCTGGGGAACCCGTTCTTCACCGGCGTGCTCAAGAGCGTCCAGGCGCGGGCGCGCGAAACCGGCCATGCCGTGCTGGTCGGCGACAGCGACGAGGACCCGGCCACCGAGCAGGAGCTGGTGCGCACGCTGGCGAAGCAGGCCGACGGCGTGCTGCTGTGCTCGCCGGGGATCGACGACGCCACCATCACCGAGCTCGACGGCCTCACGTCCCTGGCGCTGCTCAACCGCCGCGTGGCCGGGATCGGCGCCACGGTGATGGACAGCGCCGGCGGGATGCGCGAGGTCGTGGCGCACCTGGCCGGGCTCGGGCACCGCCGCTGCGCCTACCTCAACGGCCCGGACAGCTCGTGGTCCAACCACGAACGGCTGCGCGGCCTGCGTCCGGCCGCCGCGGAGCACGGCATCGAGATCGTGGAGCTCGGGCCGTTCGCCCCGCGGTACGAGGACGGCGCGCCCGCCGCTGACCAGGCGCTCGCCGCCGAAGTCACCGCGGTGCTCGCCTACAACGACGTGATGGCGCTCGGCGTGCTGGCGCGCTTGCGCGAGCGCGGGGTCGACGTGCCGGGCGAGCTGAGCGTGACCGGCTTCGACGACCTCGTCTACGCGGCGGTGTCCGCTCCCCCGCTCACCACTGTCGCCATGCCGCTGGCCGAGGCCGGAAGCCGCGCGGTGGATCTGCTGCTGGCCCATTCTGCCGCCGACCCGGCCGGCCGGGTGGTCACGGAACTGCCGACGCGGCTCGTCGTGCGCGCCACCACCGCCCGCGCGCCCGGGTACCACCGCTGACCATTCCCCGCATCCGAGGGGAAATGTCGGAAAATAATCGGGACCGACACGGGATTCCGGTCACTCCCAATACTGCGTTCCACTGTGGATCGATGTTACAGTTCTTCTCAGGCCACGGAAAACGCGGCTGCCGGAAACGTTCGAGGAGGATTCACCCGCCATGGCGCACAAGGTCCTGGTCCAGATGGTGGACGACATCGACGGCGGGGTCGCGCACCAGACCGTGCCCTTCGGCCTCGACGGCGTCCAGTACGAAATCGATCTCTCCGACAAGAACGCGGGAACTCTGCGTGAAGAGTTCGCCCGCTACATCGCCGCCTCGCGCCGGACCGGCGGCCGCAAGGTCCGCCGTGGCACCGGTTCGGGCACGCCGACGCCCGAGGACCGCGAACGCTCGCGCAGCATCCGCGCGTGGGCAGCGGACAACGGCTGGAGCATTTCCGAACGCGGCCGCATTCCCACCGACGTGGTCACCGCCTACGAAAACAGCCGCGCCTCGGGCTCGAAGTCGCGCGCCCGCGGTGGTCACAAAAAGGCCAAGGCCTAAAACTGATCCGGCGAAGTCGTGCGGCCATTTTCGCAGATCCGCCGCACGCTCGCCGGAAACGTCCCCACCGAATCCGAAAACCGCAGATCACCGGCAGTTCCCCGTGAACGACCGCCGCCGCCAGGGCCTTGACAGTCCGTCGAGGCGGTTCGTACGTTCCGGCCGGGAGCCGCGGACCTTCCCCGACGTCCGCCTCGGAGAGGGGACTCGCGGATGAGTTTCACCGAGTCGTTCGAGACCGTCGCCTCCGTGATCGAAGGCCTCGGCGTCGGCATCATGGCCATCGGCCTCGTGGTGGTGCTGGTGCGCTTCGTCGTCGACGCCACCCGGCGCCGCGGCAGCTACGATCAGCTGCGGGTGCACCTCGGCCGCGTCATCCTGCTCGGGCTCGAGATCCTGATCGCCGGCGACATCATCCGGACCGTGATCGTCGACGCGTCACTGGAGAACGTGCTGGTCCTCGGCTTGATCGTGCTGATCCGGACCGTGCTGAGCTTCGCGCTCGAGGTCGAGATCTCCGGCGCGTGGCCGTGGCAGGCCAAGCGGGGGCCGCAGCCGCCCGCCTGACCTCGCCGGCACTCAGGCCGCGCGGCCCAGGAACGCCAGCAGCTGCGTGGTCTCGTCGGCGTCTACCGGCGGCGTGAGCTCGGGCCCGAAGAACTCCGGACGCTGCAACGGAATCGACCGGACCCACTCGCCCGTAGCCTTCACCACCGCCGGGTCGAGCGTGACAGTCAGGCCGACAGCGTGCGCGATGTCCCAGGTGTGGACGAGCGCGTCGGAGACGAACGCCGGCAGCAGCGTCGTGAGCGGCACACGCCCGGCGTCGTCGGTCGACATGGCCCGCGCGAGCCCGTCACGGGTCAGACCCGGGGCGGTCGCCTCGAACGCCACGCGCCACTCCTGCGCCGGATCCCCGGCGCAGAGCACACCGGGGTTCGGTGCGCCGGGTTCCCCCGCGGTCTCCGGGTAGTCGGCCCCGGTCACCCAGGCCGACAGCCGGTGGCGGCCCCACAGCACGTGGCCCACGATGTCCCGCACCGTCCACGCCGCGCACGGCGACGATGCGTCCCATCGATGCGCCGGCACCTCGGCCACCACCTTGCCGAAGCCGTCCTGCGCCACGAAAAACTGCTCCACAAGATCCACAGCTTGCTCCCTTCACGGATGTTCTGGCCCTACGACCACCGGCGGACGGCGGAACAGACCGAATCCGGTCCCGACTTCGCGGGCTCAGGGCTACCGTGGCGGGAATGACCGATTCGACCAGCACCGAAGACCAGACCGGCGCGCTGACGCGCAACGTCGAGGGGCACGAGGTCGGTGCGAGCGTGTCCATCATCCGCGAGAGCACCGACGTCGCCGGGTCCGGCCCGCGCCTGCACCGCCACCCCTACCGCGAGACGTTCGTGATCCAGCGCGGCCGCGCCCTGTTCACCATCGGCGACACCGAGCGGGAAGGCCGGGCGGGCGACGTGCTCGCGGTCCCCGCCGGGGTCGCGCACAAGTTCGTGGTTCTCGGGCCCGAGCGCTACGAAGCCGTGCACATCCACGAGAACGACCGGTTCGTGACGGAGTGGCTCGAGTAGACACTGTCCACACACGACGGCGCAGAGGCTCCGCACCCGCGTTCGCATTCGCACATTTGTCGGCGCGGTTCGCACCCGGCCGCCGAAATCGCCGAATCCGGCGCTGACCTGCGGAACCCTCCGGCATCGCGGAGGGCACGTTTCCACCTCGCGGAAACACTCCGCACTCGCGCCGCCGTGTCGTGAAACCGGCTCTGACCACCGTCGACAGGCGGGGCCGCCGCTGCCTTGACACCACGCTGGGCCGGACTCATCCTCACTTCTCTCGTTTCCGTTCGATGGAGGGTGTGATTCCGCATGACGGAGGTGCTGGACCGGACGACCGGCCGCGACGACCGCGACCGGCTGTTCGCCACCGCGCCCGGATCGGCCGTCGACCTGTCGGTTCCCCTGGGCCCGCTCACGCTCGCCAACCCGGTGATGCCCGCGTCCGGCTGCTTCGGGCCCGAGCTCGGTCCCCTGCTGCCGGTGCGGGAGCTCGGCGCCGTCGTGACGAAGACCGTGTTCGCGCAGCGCCGCTCCGGCAACCCGTCTCACCGGCTGACGGAAAGCGCGCTCGGCATGCTCAACAGCGTCGGCATTCCCAGCCCGGGCACGAGCCGGTTCGTGCACGACGTGCTGCCGCGCTACCGCGAGTTCGGCGTCCCGGTGATCGCCAGCGTCGGCGGGCTGACCGTGGACGAGTACTGGCAGGTCGCCGACGAGCTGGCCGGCGCGGAGTGCGCGGCCTTCGAGGTCAACGTGTCCTGTCCCAACCTCGAACACGGCGGGCTCGCCATCGGCGCCGACCCCGCGGCGGTCGAGGCCGTCGTCGCCGGTGTGGTGGCGCGGACGGAACTGCCGGTGCTCGTGAAGCTCACGCCCGGCGTCACCGACATCGGCGAGATCGCCCGCGCCGCCGAGCGGGCGGGCGCGACCGCCGTGACCGTGAGCAACACCTTCCCCGCCCTGGCCGTCGATGTGCGCTCGCGGCGCGCGGTGCTGGGCAACGGCGTGGGCGGCCTGTCCGGCCCGGCCGTGAAACCGCTCGCGCTGCGGCTGGTGTGGCAGGCCGCGAGTGCCGTCGACATCCCGGTCGTCGGCTGCGGCGGCATCAGCAGTGCCCGCGACGTCGTCGAGTTCCTCATCGCCGGCGCCACCGCCGTGCAGGTCGGCACCGCGACGTTCACCCGCCCCTACGCGATGGCCGAGATCGTGCGCGACCTCGCCCGCCACTGCGCCGAGCTCGGGGCGGGCGCCGTCCACGAGCTCATCGGAACCCTGCGCGCCTGAAGCCCTTCCCCTATCCCCCAGCCCCGTTCCCCCAGCCCCGTCCCCCTTCCCCCAACGCTGTGAGGAGTGCTCCACACCATGTCCGACGAAACGCTGGCCGGCAGCACCGCACCACCCGCCACGTCCGAAGACACCCCGGCCACCAAAGCCACCACGCGTTACGCCCGCAAGGCGGTGTTCGCGTCTTCGCTCGGCTACGCGATGGACGGCTTCGACCTGCTGATCCTCGGGTTCGCGCTCTCCGCCATCTCCGGTGACCTCGGGCTGGGCGGCGCCGAAGCCGGATCGCTGGCCACCATCACGCTGATCGGCGCCGTGGTCGGCGGGATCGCGTTCGGGATCCTGTCCGACCGCATCGGCCGGGTGAAGGTGCTGACGTACTCGGTGATCTTCTTCGCCGTGTTCACCGGGCTCACCGCGATTTCCACGAGCTACTGGGAGATCGCGGTCTTCCGGTTCCTCGCGGGCGTCGGCATCGGCGGCGAGTTCGGCATCGGCATGACGCTGGCGGCCGAAGCGTGGCCGGCGAAGAAGCGCGCACGGGCGACGTCGCTGGTCGGGCTCGGCTGGCAGGCCGGGGTGCTGCTCGCGGCGCTGGTCTCCGCTCCGGTGCTCAACGCGTGGGGCTGGCGCGGGCTGTTCCTGCTCGGCGCGTTCCCCGCGATCGTCGCCATCGTGTTCCGCTCGCGGCTGCACGAGCCCGAGCAGTTCACGCGCCACCGCGCGCTCCAGCAGGGCAAGCCGAAGGTGCCGCTGAAGCTGCTCGTGGCCGACGCGCCCACCACCCGCGCAACGATCGGCGTCCTCGTGCTCACGTCGGTGCAGAACTTCGGGTACTTCGGCATCATGATCTGGCTGCCCACCTACCTGTCCACGCAGTTCGGCTACAGCCTCACGAAATCCGGGGTGTGGACCGCCGTGACCGTGGTGGGCATGGGCGTCGGGATCCTGGCGTTCGGCGAGGTCGCCGACAAACTGGGGCGCCGCAAGGCCTTCTGGCTCTTCCAGGCCGGCGCCGCCCTCTCAGTCCTCGGGTACAGCCAGCTGTCGTCGCCGTGGGCGCTGATGGTGGGCGGCGCGATCATGGGCGCGTTCGCCAACGGCATGATCGGCGGCTACGGCGCGCTGATGGCCGAGCTCTACCCCACGGCGATCCGGTCCACGGCGCAGAACGTGCTGTTCAACCTCGGCCGCGCGGTCGGCGGGTTCGCGCCGATCGTGGTCGCGCTCGTCGCCGCGAGCTACGGCTTCGGCTTCGCCATCGGCGTGCTGTCCGTGATCTACCTGCTCGACATGGTCGCGATGATCTTCATCCCCGATCGTCGCGCCGAGCAGCTCGCCTGAGCCGCGCGCTCAATCGACAGGAGAACCATGCAGGTCGTCATCCGCGCCTTGTCCGTGCTGCGGGCCCTCGCGACGAAGGGCAAGGGCGCCACGCTCCAGGAGCTGCACGAGGAGCTCGACATCCCCGTGGGCAGCGCGCACCGCGTGCTCACCACGCTGATGGAGGAGAACTTCGTGACCCGCTCCCCCACCAACAAGCGCTACTTCCTCGGCCCGGCCGCGCGTCAGCTCGGCGAGCCGGCGCCGCACCGGACGGCACTGCTGGCCAACCCGCACCAGGCGGTGGTCGACGCCGCGGAAGCCAGTGGCGAGACGGTGTTCCTCACCGAGCTCATCGGCGCCCGCGCGGTGTGCGTCGCGCTGGTGGAGGGCCGCCACCCGCTGCGGCTGTTCGTGCGCATCGGACAGGAGATGCCGCTGCACGCCGCGGCGTCGAGCCGTTCGCTGCTGGCCTACCTGCCGGAACCCGCGGCCCGGCGGGTGCTCGAAACCCAGTCGCTCGACGCGTTCACGCCGGACACGCCGACCACAGTGGACGAACTCGTGGAGCACCTCGCCCTCGTGCGAGCCCGCGGGTACGACATCTGCGACGACGAGCTCGACCGCGGCGTCTGGGCCGTGGCCGCCCCGATTTTCACCTCCACGGGCGCGGTGGCCGCGAGCGTCACGCTGGCCGCGGCCGGCAACCGCATGCGCGAGGGCACCGCGCGCACGGTGGCGACGGACGCCGTCCTCACCGCCGCGCGTGAACTGTCCGCAGAGCTCGGTTTCGCCGGCGCCGAACCCACCACGGCGGTCGGCGGACCGGCGAGGAGCGCCCGATGAGCCTCGAGGACGACCTGGCCACGGCCACCGACACCACCACGGTGTTCCTCGACGCCGAGCGGCGGCGCGGCGAGCTGCGCGCGGATCTCGCGGCGATCGGCGCCGCGTTCACCACGCGGCCGTCGATCCTGCGCCGGGCGGCGGCGCTGCTCGCCGAGGAACTGCCGACGGCGACCGATCGGCTGGTCACCACGGGCACGGCCGACGCCGTCGCGGTCACCACGGCGCTGGCGTTGCACACCGGTCTGCCGTTCGCGGTCGACGCCGGCGAGGTGCACCGGGGCGACCGCGTCGCCGTCGTGACGCCGATCGCCGACGACCCGGCCGAGACCCCGGCCGACGCCACCGCCGCCGCGCTGGCCGACCGCGTACGCGCGGCGGGCGCCGAACCCGTCGTCCTGCTCAGCGTGCTCGCGGCCGACGGCACCCCAACCCTCGCGGGCACTCGAACCCCTTCGGAGAACCAGTCATGACCACTCCCGTCCAGGACGTCGGCGCCGCGGTGCGCAAGCTCGGCGTCAGCCCCGACACCTATGGCCCTTCGCTCGACACGCCCACCGATCCCGCCGCCACCGAAGTGGTCGGCTCGGCGCTGGCGGAGCTGCTCGCCAAGCACACCCTCGACCAGGTCGCGGTGTGGCACGGTGCCGACGACGCCGTGCTCGCCCACGTCGTCGCCCGGCAGCTGGGCGCCACGGTGACCCGCGCGTCCGAGCTCGAAGGCGTGGTCGGCTTCCACCCGCCGGTCACCGCCGGCACGCGGATCGCGCTGGTCGGCACCGCGTGGGAACCCGCTCGGCTGAGGACGCTGCTCAACCTCGCCGCGACCACACGCGCCGAAGTCGTCGCGGTGGCGGCGGTGCTGGCCACGCCCGCGCTCGCCGAGGTGACGGGCACGCCGACGGCGGCGCTGCTGACCGAGCTGCCGGGTGGTCCACGATGACCGCGTCCACCGCGTCATCGGAGTCCACTGTGGACACGCGGCTGCGCGCCGACCCGGACCGGATCGCGCACTGGCTCGACACGTTCGCCGCACTGTCCGAACCGGACTCCGGACCGGGCGTGACCCGGCTCGCGCACACCCCGCTCGAACGCCGCGCGCACGCGCTGTTCGCCGAGCACGTCAGCGGGCTCGGCCTCGACGTGCGCACCGACGCCGCGGGCAACACGATCGCGGAGCTCCCCGGCACCGTGGCGAACGCGCCCGCGCTCGGCACCGGCTCGCACCTCGACAGCGTGCCCAACGCCGGCGCGTTCGACGGCATCGCCGGCGTGGTCGCGGCCATGGAGACCGCGCGGCTCTACACCGAGCACGACGTGCGCCTGGCCCACCCTGTGCGGTTCGTCGTGTTCGCCGCGGAGGAGGGCGCGCGCTTCGGCCAGGCGTGCACCGGCAGCCGGGTCGTCGCCGGGCTCACCGGCGCCGCGGACCTGGAGACCAAGTTCGACGCCCTGGGCACGAGCCTCGCCGACGCGATGCGCTCGGTCGGCCTCGACCCGGAGGGCGCGGCCGGCGCGCGCTGGCACCCCGCGGACTGGGCCGCGTTCCTGGAGCTGCACATCGAGCAGGGCAGTGTGCTCGAGTCGACGGGTCTGCCGCTCGGCGTCGTCGACCTCATCTCCGGCAGCACCCGGCTGCGCCTCGACCTCACCGGCCGCGCGTCACACACGGGCGGCACGCCCATGCACCAGCGCGCCGACGCGCTGGCCGCGGCGGCCGAAATCGTGCTGCTGATCGAAGCCATCGCCACCGACAGCCGCCACCACGGCACCCGCGCGACCGTCGGCCGGCTCGACTCCGCCCCCGGGTCCATCACGACAATCGCCGGACAGGCGCAGCTGCACGTCGATGTCCGAGACGTCGACAGCGACCGCCAGCGCCAGACCGCCGCGGAGATCGTCGAGCGCGCCCACGCCCTCGCCGCGCGCCGCGGAATCGGTTTCAGCGCCCAGACCCTCGCCGACGCGTCCCCCGTGCTGCTGCCCCGCCGGGTCACCGACGTCGTCGCGGCCACCTGCGCCGAGCTCGGCTTCGCGCACCGCGTGCTGCCCAGCGGCGCCAGCCACGACGCGCAGATGGTCAACCACGTCACGCCGACCGGCATGCTCTTCGTGCCCAGCCGCGACGGCGTGAGCCACAGCCCCGACGAGTGGACCGACCTCGCCGACCTCGTCGTCGGCACCGAAGTGCTCGCCCACAGCCTCGTCCGGCTCGACACCGCGTTCCCCGTCGCGGGATCGGAGCAGTCATGACCACCACCGAAACCCGGGCCGTCCGCGACCACGTGACGCCCCTGCCGGCGACCGGCGCCGTCCTCCCGACCCCGACGTGGCACCACGCGGAAGTGCTGGAGCACCGTCCGGAAGCCGACCGCTACCAGTACCTGCGCCTGCACGCGCCGAGCATCGCGCGGGCCGCGACGGCCGGGCAGTTCGTGATGCTCACCGCCGCGCGCCAAGGAGAAAGCGGGCCCGTGCTGCCCCGGCCCATGGCGATCTACCGCCGCGACGCCGACGCCGGCACGATCGAGGTCGTCTACGGCGTGGTCGGCGACGGCACGCGCAAGCTCACCACGTTCTCCGCCGGCGAGACGATGCTCGTGGTCGGTCCGCTCGGCCGCGGGTTCCACGTGCCCGCCGACACCACGCGCGTGCTGCTGGTCGGGCGTGGCATCGGCACCTGCTCGCTCACCACCGTCGCGCAGGACCTCGCGGGCAGCGGCACCGAGCTGGTCGCCGTCGCGAGTGGACGGACGCCGGAAGCCGTGATCGGCGCTGACTTCTACCACGAGTGCGGCGCCGAGCGCGTGCTCACCGTGACCGACGCTCAGGGCACCAGCGAGATCGCGCGCCTGCGGACGGAGTTGACCTCCACTTTGGACAGTGCGCCGCCGCAGCGGATCCTCACGTGCGGCTCCGACCGGCTGGCGTGGCTGTGCCGCGAGCTGGCCGACCGCTGGGGCGCCGAGGTGCAGGTGTCGCTGGAAGCACACATGGCGTGCGGTCTCGGCTACTGCCACGGCTGCGCCACCGGAACCCGCGGCGGGCCCGAGGAATCACCGTTGATCTGCAAGGACGGGCCCGTGTTCCGGCTGCAGGTGCCGGCATGAGCCCGCTCACGCAGGCCCCGCTCGGCCACGCGGTGCTCACCGGCGTGGCCCCGTTCGGCGGCACCCCGATCGATCTCGTGGTGCGCGACGGCCGCATCGCCGAGCTGCGGCCCCGCGGCAGCGCCGACGAGCCGAACCGGTTCGACGCCGACGGTCTCGTGCTGCTGCCCGCGTTCGTCGACCTGCACACGCACCTGCGCGAGCCCGGCGGCGAGGACGCCGAGACCATCGCCACCGGCACCGCCGCGGCGGCGGCCGGCGGGTACTCCGATGTGTTCGCCATGGCCAACTGCAGCCCGGTCACCGACTCGCCCGAGCGGATCCGTCACGTGCTCGACCTGGCCGAGCGCACCGCGTCCTGCCGCGTGCACGCCGTCGGCGCGATCACCGAAGGCCTTGCCGGGCACCGCCTCGCACCGCTCGAAGCCATGGCCGCGGCCGGCGCGCGCCTGTTCTCCGACGACGGCCGCTGCGTCGACGATCCCGTGCTGGTGCGCGACGCCCTCGAGCTGACCAAGCGGACCGGCACGGTGCTCGCCCAGCACGCCCAGTCGGGCCCGCTCGCCGGCGCCGGCCAGATCAACGCGGGCCGCGCGGCCGAGCGGACCGGGCTGCCGCCGTGGCCGGCCACGGGCGAGGAAACCGTGGTGGCGCGCGACATCGTGCTCGCCGCCGACGCCGGGGCGCCGCTGCACGTCTGCCACGTGTCGACGGCGCGCTCGGTCGCGCTCGTGCGGTGGGCCAAGGAGCAGGGCTGGGCCGTGACCGCCGAGGTCACGCCGCACCACCTGCTGCTCACCGACGGCGAGGCCGCGAGCGCGGACCCGAAATTCAAGGTCAACCCGCCCCTGCGCTCCCCCGGCGACGTCCGGGCGCTGCGGGCCGCCTTGCTCGACGGCACGATCGACGCCGTCGCCACCGACCACGCGCCGCACCCGGCCGAGGCGAAAGCCGCCGACTGGTGCGGGGCGCCGTTCGGGATGACCGGGCTGGAGACGGCACTGGCCGTGGTGTCCGAGGTGCTGCACACCAGCCGCGGCGTCGACTGGGCGCTCGTGGCCGACCGCATGGCCCACGCCCCGGCGCGCATCGGCGGCATCGCCGCGTCCGCCGGCCGCCCGATCGCCGTCGGCGAGCCGGCCACGTTCACCCTCGTCGACCCGCGGGCCGACTGGACGGTCGACCCCGCCGACACCGCGGGCCGTTCGCACAACACCCCGTTCGGGGGCCTGTCCTTCACCCACCGGCCCGTGGCGACGGTCGTCGCCGGCGCCGTGACCGCCGACCGCGGCGCGTTGTTCACCAGGAGTGCCCGATGACCACCACCCGCACCGAAGCAGACCTGCTCGGCGAGCTGGCCGTGCCCGCCGACGCGTATTACGGCGTGCACACCCGCCGCGCCATGGCCAACTTCCCGATCAGCGGCCTGCCGCTCTCGACGCACCCCGAGCTCGTGGTCGCGCTGGCCCGCGTGAAGCACGCGGCCGCGCTGGCCAACCACGACGTCGGCCTGCTGTCCGACGACAAGACCGCCGCGATCGTCGCCGCGTGCGAGGAGATCGAGGCCGGCCGGCTGCACGAGCAGTTCACCGTGGACGTGATCCAGGGCGGCGCGGGCACGTCGTCGAACATGAACGTGAACGAGGTCGTGACGAACCGGGCGCTGGAGCTCCTCGGGCACTCGCGCGGGGACTACGCGCGGCTGCACCCGATCGACGACGTGAACCTCGGCCAGTCCACCAACGACGTCTACCCCACCGCCGTGAAGCTCGCGGTGCACGCGGCCGCGACCGAGCTGCTCGGCGCCATGGCCGAGCTGCGCGGCGCGCTGCACGAGAAAGGCCGCGAGTTCAGCGACGTCGTGAAGATCGGGCGCACCCAGCTGCAGGACGCCGTGCCGATGACGCTGGGCCGCGAGTTCACCGCGTTCGCCGTGACGCTCGGCGAGGACGAGCAGCGGCTGGCCGAAGCACTGACGCTGCTGACGGAGATCAACCTCGGCGGCACCGCGATCGGCACGGGGCTCAACGCGCACCCCGACTACGCGCGCCTGGCGTGCGAGCACCTCTCGCGGCTCACCGGCACGCCGCTCGTCACCGCCACCGACCTCGTGGAGGCGACGGCCGACGTCGGGGTGTTCGTGCAGCTGTCCGGCGTGCTCAAGCGCGTGGCGGTGAAACTTTCCAAGACCTGCAACGATCTTCGCCTGCTGTCCTCGGGTCCGCAGGCCGGGTTCAACGAGCTTCGGCTGCCGAAGGTGCAGGCCGGGTCGAGCATCATGCCGGGCAAGGTCAACCCCGTGATCCCCGAGGTGGTCAACCAGATCGCGTTCGAGGTGATCGGCAACGACACCACCGTCACGCTCGCCGCCGAGGCCGGGCAGTTGCAGCTCAACGCGTTCGAGCCGATCATCGCCCACTCGCTGCTGAAGTCGCTGCACCACCTGCGTACGGGCGCGCAGACGCTGGCGCGCCGCTGTGTCACCGGCATCACGGCCAACACCGAGTACCTGCGCCGGCAGGTCCGCGAGTCCATCGGCCTCGTCACGGCGCTGAATCCGGTGATCGGCTACGAAGCGGCGAGCGCGCTGGCGAAGCAGGCTTCGGCCACCGGCCGCTCGATCCACGAGCTCGTGGTCGACGCCGGTCTGCTCACCTCCGAGCAGCTCGACACGCTGCTGGACCTGCCGGCCGCCACCGCGGGATGACACCCCCGGGATGACACCGACGGCCGACACCGTGGCGACGGCCTTCGTTTACCTTTCGTTTACCTGGGTGTACTGCAATGAAACCTCCATCGGGTGACAGCAGGAGGCTTCATGAGCACGCAGACCCTCGGAGCTCTGACGCCGGACACCCACTTCGGGCACCTGGAAGACCGCCTCACCCGCGACTTCGCGACCGTCGGCGCCGAGTCCGTGCACGACCTCGTGGAGCGCGAACGAGCGCGCTTCACCGACGCGCCGATCCAGGCGTTCGTGCCGATCCTGGTCGAGCGCGCCGTACGGGCCGCGTTGGGCAGCCGGCCGCTCGCCTGAACGCGACACTGAAAATTCAGCACCCGCCACCGTCCACTGTGCACTGACCGTCCGGTGCGGCGGATCGAAACCGCTGCTCGGTAGGCTGTCGGGTCGTGACCGCCCACGACGACCAGACCGACTCGCTCAGCGCTCGTGTCGAAGAACGGCTTGCCGGGCTGTCGCCGGCCGAGCAGCGCGTGGCCGAGTACCTGCGCAGCCACCAGCAGGCGATCCTGCTGTCCACGGCCGGCGACCTCGGCGTGCTCAGCGGCACGAGTGACGCGACGGTCGTCCGCGCCGTGAAGGCGCTGGGCTACTCCGGCCTGCCGGAGCTCAAGCGCGTGGTGGGCCGCTACGTCGTCGGCGACACCAACCCGGCCACGCGCCTGCGCGAGCGAATCGAGCGGACCGGCGGCGACACCGACGCCCTGCTCGACCAGGTGCTGACCGAGTCGGTCGAGCGCCTCACGGAGACGCGCCGGCTGCTGGCCGACCCCGAGTTCACCGCGGCCGTCGACCTGCTGGACTCCGCGGCCGAGGTGCTCGGGTACGGCCTCGGCCCTTCCGAGCTGCCGATGCAGTACCTGGTGACCCGCCTGCACCGGCTCGGCCGGCGGGCCTGGAGCACGTCGGCCACGGGGTTCCGGCTCGCCGACGACCTGTTGCGCCTCAAGGAGAACGACGTCGTGGTGCTGTGCGTGCCCGACCGGCTCCTGCACGATGTCAAGACGCTCGTCGAGCACGCGCGCTCGGTCGGCGCGCGCGTGCTGCTCGTGACCAACTCCTTGCGGCCCACGCTCGGCGACCAGGTCGACGTCGTCCTCACGGCCGTGCACTCCGTGAGCGGCCTGACGCACGAGGGACTCGGGGCGACGCTGGTCGTCGACTGCCTGCTGGCCGGGCTGGCGCGCAAGGACCCGGCGGCCGTTTCGGACAACACCGACCTGCTGACCGCCTTGCGCACCGCCCTGGTGCCCCGCGACATGCGAGCGCGCCGGGCCGGCCGCGAGTGACCTGGGCTCAGCGTCCCATCTCGGCCGCCCGGTCGCGGGCCGCCTCGATCGCCGCCATCACCGCCGCGCGCACCCCGCGTTCCTCGAACTGCCGGATCGCGGCGATCGTCGCCCCGCCCGGGCTGGTCACGGCCGCGCGCATGCGCACCGCGTCGGCGTCCGGGACCTGGAGCATCTCGGCGGCACCGGCGGCGTTGGCCTTCACGAGCTCCTCGGCCAGCGGGCGCGGCAGGCCGAGCAGGATCCCGGCTTCGATCAGCGCTTCGGTGAGGAAGAAGTAGTACGCCGGCCCGCTGCCCGACAGCGCGGTGATGGCGTCCATGCGGGTTTCCTCGACCCGCACGACCTTGCCCACCGGGTCGAACAGCGACTGCGCGTAGTCGAGCTCGGCGTCGCCCGCGTACGTGCCCGCGCTGATCGCCACCACCCCACGGCCGACGGAGACAGGCGTGTTGGGCATGCAGCGCACGACCGGCGGCTTGCCCGGCAGCAGCGCTTCGAGGCGCGCGATGCGCACCCCGCCGACGGCCGAGACGAAGAGCTGGTTGTCGTTCACGTCGTCCGCGACCGCGGCGAACAGGTCGTCGACGTGGTACGGCTTCACCGTGAGCAGCACGGTTTCCGCAGTGCGGATCGCGGGCCCGGCTTCCGCCGTGGTGGTCACGCCGTAGCGCTCGCGCAGGTACGCCGCGCGCTCCTCGGCGAGCTCGACCACGACGACCTCGGCCGCCGTGAACCTCGGTTCGGTGCCGGCGAGCAGTCCGGCGAGCAGCGCCTCGCCCATGTTGCCGCCGCCGATGATGGCCAGTTTCGTCATCGCAGGGTGAACCCCGTTCCCAGTTCGTCGGCCGGGTCGAGCGTGAACACGCTCTCGCCGGCCAGGTGTGCGGTGCCTTCGATCTCCGTGGCGACGCCGCCGGCAGTGCCGTTGACGCCGGTCGGCAAGATCCGGCCGGTGAAGGTGGTGCCGATGATCGAGCCGTGGGTGAGCACGTCGCCCTCGCGCAGCCTGCCCTCCGCGGCGAGCAGCGCCAGCCGAGCAGAAGTGCCTGAGCCACAAGGGGAACGGTCGACCTGACCGTCGGCGAACACGGTCACGTTGCGCTGGCGCGGTCCGGTCGCGGTGTCGCCGAGGTCGTCGTAGAGGATCACGCCGTAGACACCGCCGAGCCGGCTGTCCGCGGAGTACCGCGCCCACTCCGTGCCGCTGAGCGCGGCCTTGACCTCGCGGCCGGCCGCCACGAGCTCGGTGTGGTGCTCGGGGACCACTTCGAGGCCGAACGCCGAAGCCGGCACGCACGCGTAGATCGCGCCGCTGTAAGCGAGATCGACCTTGACCGGCCCGCTTTTCGTGGCCACCTCGACGCCGCGGCCGAGCACGGTCGTGTCGACGTTGCGGAAGGCCACCTTCCGCACCTCGCCGCCTTCGCACGTCACAGCGGCGATGACGCGGCCCGACGGGACGTCCATCGGCACCTCGGTCACGCCGTCGGCCACCGCTTCGACGCGGCCGGTGCGCACGGCCCACGCGCCGAGCGCGATCGTGCCGTGCCCGCAGGCGGTGGAGTAACCCTCGCGGTGCCAGAACAGCACGCCGAACAATGACCCCTCGGTTTGCGGCGGCACCAGGAAACAGCCGTACATCGCCGAATGCCCGCGCGGCTCGCGCACGAGCAACTCGCGCACCGCGTCGATGCCCGGCGTCGACCGCGCGGCTTCACGCCGCTCCAGCACCGTCGTGCCGGGGATCTCCGGCGCCCCACCGGTGACGATGCGGAAGGGCTCCCCCGCCGCGTGGTAGTCGGTGACGGTCACCGCGTCCACTGTGGACCGTCCAACCTCTTTGTAGCGTTCATGACAGGTGACAGTACATGGTAGTTTTCACTACGGGAAGAGGTGTGCGCGCGGTCACCGCCACCACCCGACCGGAATACTATTCGTGCACGAATAGTTGAGCCGAACATGAAGACTTCCGTGCTCGCCCGGCACCGCTGGTGGTGGCAGCCGCTGGGGATCTCACTGCTGCTGGTGCTCGTGTTCATCGGCCTCTACGTCGGGTTCCAGCGCAGCCCGCGGCCCTACCAGGTGCCCGTCGCGGTGGCCGGGACCCAGCTGCAGACGCAGCTCGCCGGGGCGGCCGGGCAGGCCGTGGCCGTCGTGCCCGTCGCCGACCAGGCGGCGGGTGACGCGCTGCTGCGCCACGGCGACGCCGTCGCGACGCTGACGGACCAGGCCGGGCACTTGCGGCTGGACGTCGCCGGCGCGAGCGGCGCCACGACCGTGTCCGCGGCCGAGAAGCTGGTGAGCGCGTTCGCGCAGCACCGGGGGCAACCGCTGGTGATCACGGACGTGCTGCCGCTCTCGGCGTTCGACACCAAGGGGATGTCGGGCTTCTACGTGGCCTTCGGCGTCACGCTGGCGTCGTTCGCGCTGGCGCAGAACCTCCTCGCGGCCGCGCGGCGCGTCCGGCTGCGCCACCGCATGGCGGCGCTCGCGGGGTTCGCGGTGCTGTCCGGGATCGTCGCGGCCACGCTGGCCGGGCCGGTGCTCGGCGCGCTGCCCGCGCCGTTCGTGCCGCTGGCGCTGACCCTCGGCCTGCTCTCGGCCGCGACGGCACTGGCGACCAAGGCCCTGGGCACGTGGTTCGGCGCGATCGGCATCCCGATGTCGACGCTGCTGCTGCTCACCATCGGCAACTCGACCAGCGGCGGCGTGCTCGGGGTGAACCTCCTGCCCGAGCCGGCGCGGTGGGTGTCGGCCGTGCTGCCACCGGGCGCCGCGGTGCGCGCGCTGTCGGACCTCGACTACTTCCACGGCGCCCACCTGCTCGTGCCCGTTCTCACGCTGCTGGCGTGGTCCGCGGGTGCCGCTTTCCTGATCCACGTGCGGGAACGCAGCCGTACCGGGGCCGATGAAGCAGAACAGGCCGGGCCGGCCGGGGAGATCTCGGGTCGCGTCAGCGCCCCGGCGGTCCTCGTCGTGACGGATCCGCAGGGCGCCGTCACCGCGCGATCGGACACCGACGGCCGCGGCCGGTTCCACCTGACCGGCCTGGCCCCCGGCGACGTGACGCTGACCGCCGTCGCCGAAGGGTTCCTGCCGCAGACGCGGGCGCTGACGGTGCCGGCCAGTGGCGGCGCGACCGTGGACCTCGCCCTGGCACCCGCGTACGCCCGCGCCGCATGAGGCAGCCTTGACCCATGGACACCGGATCGGACCACGACACCGAGAGCGGCGAACGTCCGCTCGACGACGCTCCGCTGTACCTGCTGCGCCAGGCGCTGCGCACCTACACCGCGCGCTGGCAGGAGACCGTGCGCGAGCTGACGCCGCCGCAGTACGTCGCCTTGCGGGTGTTGCGGTCCTCCCCCGATCTCGACCAGGCGGCGCTCGCCGAGGCGACGCGCATCGACACGGCCACGCTCACCCCGTTGCTCGCCCGGCTCGAGGAGCGCGGCTACGTCGTGCGGCGCGTCGACCCGGGCAACCGCCGCCGCAAGCTGTTGCGGGTCACCGAGGACGGGGCCGGGGTGCTGCGCCGGGTCGCGCCGCTGGTCGCCGAGACCGAGGACACGTTGCTGGGTGAGCTGAGCACGGAGCAGCGCACGGCGTTCACCGACGTGCTGCGGAGGATCGCGCACGCCTGAGCGATGTCCCTATCGGTGGGGTTCGTGGCCGGTCCGGCCACAGCGCTCAGCGGCCCTCGCGCGACAGGCTGTGAGGACCACACCGTTTCTCAACGCCGCTTTCAAACAAGGAGTCGTGATGACCGAGACGATCGCCGGGATCACCGTGCCGGACACGCAGCTCGTCGCCGAGGTGACATCGCTGATCCGCGAGAAGTCCACCGAGCTGCTGTTCAACCACTCGCGCCGCGTGTTCCTGTTCGGCAGCCTGCAGGCGCGCGCCCTCGGCATCGACCCCGACCCGGAGCTGCTGTACGTGGCCGCGCTGTTCCACGACACGGGGTTAGTGCCGCCGTGGCGCAGCGAGCAGCAGCGCTTCGAGATCGACGGCGCCGACCAGGCCCGGGAGTTCCTGCTCGCGCACGGCCGTTCGGCCGCCGACGCCGACCTCGTGTGGACGTCGATCGCGCTGCACACCACGCCCGAGGTGCCCTACCGGATGGCGCCCGAGATCGCCGCGACCACCGCGGGCGTCGAGACCGACGTGCTCGGCCTGAACCTCGACCGCATTTCCGCCGACGACCGCGCGGCCGTGACCGCGGCGCACCCGCGGCCGGACTTCAAGCGGCAGATCCTGCAGGCGTTCAAGGACGGGTTCGCCCACCGTCCCGACTCGACCTTCGGCACCGTGAACGCCGACGTACTGGAGCATTTCGTGCCCGGCTTCAAGCACACCGACTTCGTCGACGTGATCGAGAACTCCGACTGGAAAGAGTGACGCCGGCCGGCCGCTGCCGCGCGCCCAAGGACGCGGTGGCGGCCAAAACGCTTGCGCGGTCACCACGATTGCTGTCATGATCGCGGTATGTCTGATGGAAAGGGCGTGCTCGCCCTCGCGCGTTGACCGCGCCCGGCGGGCCCGGAGCCCGCGTTCCCGCACCTCCCGAATTCCTTGATCCGCAACGGTCCCGGTGGCAGCTCGCCGAGGCCGCCCGAGCGGAATGGCTCGGCCACGCCCTGTCCTGCGAGCCTGCCGACCGGCCGGCCGCGGAAGCGGCGATCAGTGCGCTCTACGAGCTCGTCGACCAGCCTCCCCCGACGTTCGTGTGGGTCGATTCCCCTGGTGCGGCAACGAAAGTCGTACTACCGAGCCCCGCGTTGTCCCTCGCGTCAATGACCCGGCTGGAAAACCGGTTGGCCGGGTCGCTTTCGGATCTGCGTGCCCGGTTCAACCGCAGGATCGGCTTCTCCGAGAATGCGTGGCCACGGCCGACCTGGCCCGAAGAACCCCAGGAAGCGCTCGATCGTGGCTCCCTCGACTCGTTGCTGGCCTCCGGCGTCCGACGGTCGGTGCGGCGCAGCATCCTCGATTCCGTCGCCGGCACGATCAAGGCCGAACTGCGTGCACCGACCGGGATCGGCTGGTACGGCCAGCACGAAGCCCACTGGGTGGCGCACTACGACGCCCACCGCCGGATCGGTGTCCACTTCGGACACGAAGTCGAACGACAGCTGGACCTGTGGGCGGAAACCGTGCGCTCGTGCGGCTGGTGGTGGCCCCGCGACGACGTCTGCGTACTCACCGAACGCCCGGTCGTCGTCCGCACCGAACCCGTGCCCGGCTCGGAGTACGGCGAGGTGCGGGCGCACGCCGCCGACGGACCGGCCATCGCCTATCCCGACGGCTGGCGCGCGTATGCGTGGCACGGCACGCCGGTGCCGGCGTGGGTGATCGAAGACGTGACAGCCGAAGCCATCAACACCGAACGCAACGTCGAAATCCGACGCTGCGCCGTCGAGCGCCTGGGCTGGGACGGCTACATCGAACGGGCCGGCCTCACGTTCGTCGCGCGAGCACCGGACCCGGGCAACGGGGACGCCGAACTGCTGCTCTACGACGTGCCCCGGGCGCCGGGCACGATCGCGCGCCGGCTGCTGCTCACCGTCAACGGATCCGTGGAACGCGACGGCACGCGCCGCCGCTACGGACTTTCCGTGCCGCCGTGGTTCGACGACCCCGTCGACGCCGCGGGCTGGTCCTACGGGCTCACCGGAGCCCAGTACACCGGCCTGCTGCGCCGCACCTGACGCACTTCAAAATTCCAGCCCTTCGAGACCCCCCAAGGTGATCACCATGACTGAAACATCCACAATGGACACCCAGACCATCAGCCTCGCCGATCTCCTCGACCGCTCCGGCCTCGACGTGCTGGACCACCTCGAACGCCAGGTCGCCGTCCCCGTGCTCGACGGGCCGCAGGCCCAGGGCGACCTCATCGTGATCCCGCATGCCCTCGTGGCCCGCACTGTGGAGCTGAACGGCTGGGCGCTCTGGCAGCCGGTGCCGCCCAGCGGCTTCGAACTGGTGCGCGGTGTGGACGGCCGCAACCCGCACACGCTCGTGGCCGATCCCGGCACCTGCCGGTGGATCTCGGTGCACGACCCGCTGCGCCTGGGCATCGTCGTGTTCGAGAACACCGCGCCCGCGTACCTGATCCACCCCGAGCACGGCGGCAGCGGTGTGGCGCCGGGCCGGTGGCTCGTGCGCCGCCAGCAGGAGCGCGGCGTCACCCTCGCCCGCAACCGGCTGCTGATCGCCGACTGAACCCGGCCTGGACCTTCGAGTTGTACGTCCCTTGTATCCCGTTCCATGATTCTTTGCCCGGATTCATCCGCGGACGAGAGGACCAGGGATGCTCAGGAAGGTCGTCACACTGACCGCGCTCGCGGCGGTGGCGCTCGGCGTGGCCGCACCGGTTTCGGCCGGTGCGGCCACACAGGCGCTGCCCGCGGCGAGCATGGAGGCCGTGCTCAAGGCCGCGCAGATCGACCCGCGCCGCGCCGACAGCACGCAGACCCCCGGCGCGCACGACAGCGTGCTGCTGGTCGAGCAGGCACTTCAGGCCAAGGGGTTGCTCGACGCGAAGTACGTGGACGGGTACTTCGGCACCACGACCATCACGGGGTACTCGGAGTACCAGAAGTCGCTGGGCTACACCGGGATCGACGCCTCGGGCCTGCCCGGCCGCACGTCGCTGGAGAAGCTGGGCGCCGGCCGCTACACCGTCACCGCCGTGATCGCCGCGGGCAGCCACGTGACCTACCACGGCGTCACACTCAACACCCGCACCAAGGCCATGCTGGTGGCCGCCGAAGGCCTGCTCGGGCGGCAGCTGAGCCTCACGCAGGGCTCGTACAACCCGGGCGGCGTCGACGCGTCGGCCGGCACCCACGACGGCGGCGGCACGTTCGACGTCTCGGTGTCGGGCCTGTCCACCGCGACCCGCACGAGCGTGGTCAAAACCCTGCGCCAGGTCGGGTTCGCGGCGTGGCTACGCACGCCGGAGCAGGCCGACTGGGGTTACCACATCCACGCCGTCGCGATCTCCGACCCGGACCTGTCCTCGGGCGCCCAGCACCAGACGGGCGACTACTACCTGGGCCTCAACGGCCTGGCCGGACGCGGCGCGGACGACGGCCCGGCGGTGAACCCGAAGAAGACCTGGGAGGAGTACCAGCGCGGCTGACCGCGGCGTCCTCGCCGGTTCGGCAAGAGTCGGCGAGGACGTGCCGTGGTGGCACCCGCACCCTCGGCGGTGGTTGTATCGGGATCATCGACTACGGGGGTGTTTCCATGTCGAACAAGGCGTTCCGGTTCGGAGTGGTCGCGGCGGCCGACGGCAGCGGCGCGAAGTGGCAGGCCACGGCGCGGCGTGCGGAGGAGCTGGGCTACTCGACACTGCTCTCACCCGACAACCTCAACCTGCCCTCGCCGACGGCGTCGCTGGCGATCGCCGCGGCGGTCACCACGACGTTGCGGGTGGGGTCGTTCGTGCTGGCCAGTCCGCTGCGCACGCCGCGCGCGGCCGCGTGGGAGGCCCACAGCCTCACGCAGCTCACCGACGGCCGCTTCGAGCTCGGCCTCGGCACCGGCCTGCCCACGATGCGCCAGGCGGCCGACGAGCTGGGCCTGCCCTACGGCTCCGGCCAGGACCGGCTCGACCAGGTGTCCGAGACCATCGACCACGTCCGGCGCCTCGACGGCGCCGCGCACACACCGGTGATGATCGCGGCCGGCGGCCCCAAGGCCCGCCGGCTGGCCGCGGCGAAGGCCGACATCGTCACGCTCGCCGGCGGCGCGCTGACCACGCGCGCCGAGATGGCCGGCCACGTCGAGGAGATCCGCGCGGCCGCGGGTGCGCGCGCCGACGACCTCGAGCTGTCGCACAACATCTTCGTGGTGGGCGACGAAGCGCCGCCGTGGATCAGCCGGTTCCTCGGCGGCCTCGACGCGAAAACCCTCATCGAGCGCGATTCGCTCACCGTGCTCAACGGTGACCTCGACACCATGGCCGCCGAGCTCGAACGTCGCCGCGACGAGCTCGGGGTGTCGTACTTCACCGTGAACAGCGCGTTCGTCGAGGAGTTCGCCCCGCTCGTGGAGCGGCTCACCGGCAAGTGACCACGGGACCCTGGGTCCACTTCGGACTCAACGTGGTTGATGGTCACTCCCCTGCTCATCGCCGCCGGCGGTGTGCTGGTGGTCTACGGCTTCCGCGTCCTGCGCCGCCTGGACCGCAGCGCCCCGCGGGCCGCCTCCGCCGTGCGGCGCGTGTCGCCGGCCCTGGTGCTGGTGGTCGTCGCCGTGAGCTTGTTCTGGACCACGGCCACGGTCGCGCAGTGGTCGGGGTGCGGGCTCGCGATGGCGCAGGCGCGTTCGCTGGACCAGCTGCCGAGCGTGATCGTGGACACGAAGGAGCGGCTGTTCCTGCGCAGCCCGGGGATCGAGGAGACCGCGCTGCCGGCTGCGCCGGGACAGACCTTCCGCTACCGCTACCGCGCGTGCAGTTCCAGTTCCAGAACCAGCAGCCGTAGCGGCGCTTCGGCGAAGCCCGGTTGTGGAAGCCATCCCGGCGCGCGCCCGCTAACCTGGTGGGAACGGTGCTGACGCGATGAGGAGAACGAGTGAGCCGGGCGGAAGTTCGCGGGACGAAGCGGCAGTCCTCGCCGTCCGCGCGTCCCAACCGCCGCGCCGAGCTGCTCGCGGCCGCGGCCCGGCTGTTCCGCGAACGCGGCTACGGCGGGGTCTCCGTGGCGGACATCGCCGAGCAGGTCGGCATCACCGCCGGCGCGGTGTACAAGCACTTCCCCGACAAGCGCGCGCTGCTCGCCGAGCCCATCCGGGAGATGGTGCTCACCTGGCGCAACCGCGAGGTGCTCGCGCTGGCCCAGGGCGGCGACACCGACGAGGTGCTGCGGCGGCTGGCGACGTCGGTGGTCGGCGTCGTGCTGGAGCGCCCGGACGTGGTGCGCCTGTGGCACCAGGAGGCCCATTACCTCACGAGCGAGGTCCGCGAAGAGCTGGTGGCCGTGCGCGTCGAGGGGGTCGGCCTGTGGCTGCGGGTGCTGGTGGACGCACGGGCAGAACTGACCACGAGCCAGGCGGAGTTCCGGATCCGCGCCGCGCTGGGCCTGCTCAACAGCGTGCCCGCGCTGCCGCGGCGGCGCCTCTCGGCCCACGCGGCGACGCTGGAAACCGTGCTGCTGGCCACGTTGCTCGCGCCGGAACCGCCGAAGAGCCTGCCGGAAATCCGCGTGGTGGACCGGGAGTCACCGGCCGCGGCGGAGAACACGCGCAGCCGCGCGATCCTCGACGAGGCGGCGAAACTGTTCCGCGAACGCGGGTACCACGCCGTGGGCATCGACGACATCGCCGCGGGCGTGGGCATCGCGGGCCCGTCGATCTACAGCCACTTCCCCAGCAAGGCGGCCGTGCTCACCGCCGTGGTCGAGGAGATCGCCGACGAGCTGTGCTGGGGCGGCGCGCTGGCGATGGCCTCGGACGGGACCCCGCACGAGGTGCTCGAACGGCTGGTGACCACGCACGTCCGCACGGCGATCGCGAAGAGCGACCTGATCGCGGTGTGGATGACCGAGGAGCACCACGTGCCCGAAGACCTCGGCGAGGCCGTGCGCCGCGACCGCAAGCGCTACCTGGACTACTGGGTGGGCGCGGTGCTGGCGGTGAACCCGGGCGTGGAGGAAGCGGTGGCGGAGACCGCGAGCCTCGCGGTGATGGAGCTGATCGACGCCGTGGCGCGGTCGAGGCGGTTCGCCGCGGTGCCGGAGCGTCCCGAGTGGACGGTCGGACTCGCGCTGGCGGCACTGACGAGCGTGGCGGTCTGACGCGGACCCTCTGTCTTGAACAGACACCGTGGACGGACACCGATGGCGGGGTGGACCCTCCCCCTCGGGAAGTCCTTCCCCGCCATCGGTGTTCTCAGCCGGTCGCCCTTCGGCTTTCTCCGGTGGCCGCGCCCGTCCGGTTCCGCGGCCACAGGTTCTGCGCGCGGCTCAGTCGCTCGCGCGCTCGGTGCCCTTCCAGCGGTCGGAACCCTTGCGCGCGAACGACCACAGCTGCGCGCTCTGCTCCAGCGGCACGGCCGCCTGCCAGCTCAACGCCGGCGGGCCGACCTCCGCCCGTAGGCTGCGGATCGCCGCCCGCGTGAGGGCCGGGTCGCCGCCACCACGAGCCGCGAGCGCGAGGGCGCGCGGCTCGACCTCCTCGTCGGGCCGCGCCTCGTAGGCGAGCCCGAGCTCCACGGCGCGGCGGCCGTTCACCGACTCGCCCAGCACGCCGAGCACCGTCGCGGCCTCCGGCGTGACGACCCGCGTCAGCAACGTGTAGTGCCCACCACCGGGGTGCACGCCCAGGCGCGTGAAGCCGGACGCGAGCACCGCGTCTTCGGCGACGACGCGCACGTCGGCGGCCAGCGCGAGGTTCATCCCGGCGCCCACGGCCCCGCCGCGCACGGCGGCGACCGTCGGCACCTTCAGCGCGCCGAAGCGGAGGAACGCATCGTAGATCCGTTGCGTGGCGCGGATTCCCTCGTCCGAAGCCGGTGCGGCCGAGATCGCCGCCAGCTCGTCGCGGTCGCCACCCGAGCAGAAGTACCCGCCGGCGCCCTGGATCACGGCCGAGCCGATGGTGAGGTCGGCGTCGATGCGCTCGCACGCGTCGATCAGCGCGCCGGCCAGCTCGCCATCGATGGCGTTGCGCTTGCGCGGGGCGTTGAGGATGAGCACGGCGACGCCGTCGGTCACCTCGAACAGCACGGGTTCGGTCATGGGCGGGCTCCGCGGAGGTCGACGTCGTCGGATTCGTGCGTGCGCAGCAGGGCCGAGCGGACCTTCTGCGTCGCCGTCTTGGGCAGTGCGGGACGCACCGAGATGTAGCGCGGCCAGGCGAACTTCGGCAGCTTGCCGTCGAGGAACGCGGGCAGCCCGAGCGGATCGAACTCGCCGCGCGGCACGACGACGGCGCGGACCTCCTGGCCCACGACCTCGTCGGGCACGCCGACCACGGCCACCTCGTCCACCGCCGGGTGCTCGGCGATCGCCGCCTCGACGTCGGCGGGCCGCACGTTCTCGCCGGCTCGGCGGATCATGTCGTCGGCCCGGCCGTGGAAGACCAGGTAGCCCTCGTCGTCGACCGCGCCCATGTCCCCGGTGTGGAACCACAGGTTGCGGAACTTCTGCAGCGTCAGCTCGGCCTTGCCGTGGTAACCGTCGAAGAGCACGAAGGCCTCACGCGGGCGCACGCAGATCTGCCCCGGCTCGCCGGGTGCCACGGGCACGTCGTTCACGTCGAGGATCGCCAGGTCCATGTCGGGCCGGACGGTACCGCAGGTCCCGCGGCGGCGCTGCCCGGAGCGGTTGGCCGTGACCCAGCCACCGGTCTCGGTCATGCCGTAGAGCTCGTGGACCTCGACGCCCACGTGGTCCTCGATCGTGGTCCACAGCCCGACCGGCGCGCCGCCACCGGTGCAGAAGCGCAGCTTGTGCGGCGGGATGTGCTCGGGCAGCTTGCGCACGAGCATCGCCAGCATCGTGCCGACGTAGGTGAATCCCGTGGCCTCGTACCGGATCGCCTGTTCCAGGAACCTCGCGGGCTCGAACTTCTCCAGCAGCGCCAGGGAACAGCCGGTGGCGATGGCGGTCATCACCGCGTACACCTGCGGGTTGGTGTGGAACAGCGGCAGCGCCACCATGATCCGGTCGTCGGCGCGGATCCCGATCGCGTCGGCCAGTTCCCGGCCGCCGGCGAGGAACGCGCCGTCGGACAGCACCGCGCCCTTGGGCGGGCCGGTGGTGCCGGAGGTGTAGAGCAGGCTGCTCTCGGCGTCGAGCTCCGCCTCGTGCATCGGGTGCGGCGCGAGGCCGGCCACGGCGTGCTCCAGCTCGTCGGCCGTGGTGAAGCCCAGCGTGTGCCCGGGGTCGAAGCCCGCGTCGGCGACCAGGCGCGCGATGCTCGGGGTGTCGCCGACGGCGAACTCGATGCCCGCGTCGGCCACCACCTGGCGGATGTGCGCGCCGGTCGCCTGGTTGTGCAGCGGCACGCACGTGGCGCCGAGCCAGCGCAGCGCGAACCACAGGTAGGGGAACGTCGGCGTGTTGCCGCAGGCGAGCAGCACACGGTCGCCGGCCCGCACGCCGTTGCTCTGCAGCAGCGTCGCGGTGCGGGTGACCACGTCGAGCAGCCCGGCCCAGCTGATCACCTTGTCGTCCTGCAGCAGGAACGGAGCGTCGCCGCTGGTCTCGCACCGTTGCTTCAGTGTTGCCGCGAACATCTACCGATCCTCCACCCTGACGGCCTTGACCAGACTCTTCGCGACGGTGTTCTTGAGCACCTCGGCCGATCCCCCGGCCACCTCGTACGCCTTCGCGTCACGCAGGTACCGGCCGAACGGCTGGGTCTCGCGCGTGCCGTGGGCGCCGCACACCTGCACCGCCGTGGAGGCGACCTTCGTGGCGAGCGAGGCCGCCAGCAGCTTGGCCGACGAGGACGAGCGCGCGATGTCGCGGCCCGCGTCGAGATCGCGCGCGGCCTCGTAGGTGAGCAGCCGCGTCGCGTCGATCTGCGCGGCCAGCTCCGCGAAGTACCACTGGATCCCTTGGAAATCCAGGACCTTCGTGCCGAACGCGGAGCGCTTGTCCACGTACCGCAGCGCGCCCTCGAACGCCGCGCGCGCGATGCCGAGGCTGATGCCGGCGGCGAGCGTGCGCGAGTTGGCGAGGGTGACCATCACCTGCTTGAGGCCACGGCCCTCGGTGCCGATCAGGTGGTCGGCGGGCACCTCGACGTCTTCCAGCACCAGGTTGACGTGCGGGCCGTTGCGCAGCCCGAACGTCTCGGCCTCGTGGCCCTGGTAGCTGGACACGCCCGGGGTGTCCTTCGTGACCGCGAACGTCGAGACGCCGACGTCGGTCTCGGCGAGCACCACGAACAGCTCCGCGGCCGCACCGGAGGTGATGAAGGCCTTCTCGCCGTTGAGGACCCAGCCCTTGTCCGTGCGGTGTGCCTTGGTGTCGAGTGTGCGGATGTCGCTGCCGTGCCCGTCCTCGGTCAGCGCGAACGACGCGGGCAGCCCACCGGCGTAGCGCGGCAGGTAGCGCTCCTTGAGCGACTCCTCGCCGTAGAGCTCGATGCAGCGCTGGCTCTGGAAGATCGTGATGAGCGAGATACCCAGGATCGCGCTCGCGACCGAGAGCTCCTCCAGCACGGCGAGCAGGTCGGTCATCGGGCGGCCCTCGCCGCCGTAGCGCGGGTCGAGGGTCATCGAGTTCCAGCCGCGTTCGGCGGTGAGCCGTACGAGGTCGAGCGGATAGCGGTCGTCGCGGTCGAGGGCGTCCGCGACCGGGGCCACGTGCTCCCGCGTGAACTCGCGGGCCTCGAGCGCGAGGCGCTCGTCGACGTGGTCCCTCCAGAGGTGCTGCAAGTCGTTCCCCTTCCTCATTCCCGACTCATTCCACGGCTGTGATGGCCCGGCCGGAGCGGTCGGCCAGGAACAGCGCGGTGATCATCATCAAGGCCACGGCGAACAGGCCGGTCGAAATGCCGCCGCCGAGGCCGTAGCGGGCGGCGAGCAGGCCGACGATCCCGGGCCCGAAGCTCGCGATGCCGCGGCCCACCGAGTAACAGAAGCTCGAGCCCGTGGCCCGGATCGGCGTGGCGAACAGCTCGCCGAACCACGTGCCGAACACGGCGAAGTAGCCCAGCCCGAACGAGATCACGAAGTACATCGCGATCACCGCCCCGGTCGCGGCGCCGGTGGCGATCAGCACCGCGAAGGCGATGAACGCGACCAGCTGAACCGAGGCGAAGGCGAGCAGCGCCTTGCGCCGGCCCCAGCGGTCGCCGAGCGCGCCGGCCGCGATGTAGGAGACGAGCGAGATGGCGGCGCTGACGTAGAGCACCGTCTGCGTCGGTCCGGCGCCCAGGTGCAGGCCGGTCTTGAGGAAGGTCGGCATCCAGGACGAGTAGACGTAGTAGGAGTACTGCGCGCCGAACACCACGACGGTGCCGAGCACGACCATCTTCAGCGCGTTCTTCTTGAACAGCATGGCGAGCCCGGCGGTCGCGGACTCCCGTGCGACGACAGTGCCGGCCTGCCGGCCTTCGGCCTTGGCCCGCTGCAGCTCCAGCCACTGCTTCGACTCCGGGCAGGCGAGCCGGATTGCGACCGCGGCGAGCGCCGGCAACGCGCCGATGGCGAACGCCCAGCGCCAGTTGGGCACGGCCCCGGCGACGAAGATGCCGATCGCGTACGCGGGCCAGATCGCGGCCTGCACCATGCCGCCCGCGAGGCCGCGGCGCTTGGGCGACCACGCCTCGTTCAGCAGCGCGAAGCCGATGGCCCACTCGCCGCCGATCCCGATCCCGGCGATCATCCGGCACACCACGAACAGCCCGAAGCTCGGCGCGAGCGCGCCCAGCCCCGTGCCGATCGCGAACACCCAGATCGTCCACGTGAGCACGCGACGGCGGCCGAACCGGTCGGCCAGCGGGCCGAACAGGATGCCGCCGATCGCCGTGGCCGCGAGCTGCGCCGTGAAGACCGCGCCCACGGCGGCCGTGGAGACGCCGAACGTCTTCCCCACGTCGCCGGCCACCAGCGACAGGATCACGAGGTCGAAGTACTCCATCCCCCAGCCGCTGACCGCGGCCGCGATGATCAGACCGCGCTCTCTTCGGGTGTAGGCGGACCCGGCCACGCCGGCCGGGGCGTTGGTCGCCACTTCGGACATGGGCCACCTGCTTCTTTGCGGGAGGTGAATACTGGTTAGGCGGACGGTAACTCGTCGTTAGCCAGAGTTCAAGGGGGTTCGCGGTCACGGTTGGGAAGCCCGACTCGGTCGAGAGCCGGGCTGGGGTGCTCGCTGCGTTCGAGATGTGCGCGAGTTCCCGGCTCAGAGGGAGAACTCGGCTCTCAGCGTGGTCGGGCCGCCGGGAGGCGAGGTGAGGGTGAAGTGGCCGTCGAGGGCGTTGACGCGGTCGGCGAGGCCCGCCAGGCCGGAGCCGGACGCGCCGGGGGCGGCGCCGCCGACGCCGTCGTCGCGGACTTCGACGGTGAGGTGGCGGGCGTGGGCCGTGATGGTCACGGTGGCCTGGGAGGCGTGCGAATGCTTCACCGCGTTGGTGAGGGCTTCGGCGACGAAGAAGTACGAGCACGCCGCCACGCCCTCGGTGGGCTCGACATCGACCGCACCGGTCACGACGACCGGCAGGGCGGCGCGCGCGGCGAGGACCTGGACCGCGGGGAGGAGGCCGCGCGAGGCCAGGATCGCCGGGTGGACGCCCGAGGCGAGCTCGCGCAGCTCGGTGAGGGCGGTGAGCGTGTGTTCGACGGCCTCGTCGAGCAGCTGCCGGGCGTGCACCGGGTCGGTATCGAGCTCCGCGCGGGCGACCCGCAGTTCGAGCAGCAGGCTGACGAGCTGCTGCTGCGCGCCGTCGTGCAGGTTGCGGGCCAGCCGGCGCCGCGCCGCGGTGGTGCTCTCGACGATGCGGCGACCGGAGGCGCGCGACGCGGCCGCGCGGATCTCTGCCGAGTCGCGCTCGCGCAGCGCCCGCTCGGCCGCGCGGCGTTCGGTCGTGTCGACGAACGCGAGGACCGCGCCCCGCCCGTCCGGCAGGTCCACCGGCGCCGAGCGCCACGCGACCGGGAACTTCGAGCCGTCGCGCCGGAACAGCCAGTCCTCGTCGCGGTGCAGCGTCTCGCCGGTCACGCGCGGGCGCAGCATCGGGCACTCGGCCGCGGGGAACTCCGAGCCGTCGGGGCGGTGGTGGTGCACCGTCTGGTGGCTCGGCCGGCCCCGCAGTTCGGCCAGGTCGTCGTACCCGAGCACGGCGACCGCCGCCGGGTTGGCGAAGACGATCACACCCGCGTGGTCGACGACCCACACCGGCTGGGGCACGGTGTCCAGGATCAGCTCAAGCAGAGCGCGAGGAGGTTCCACGGCACCCTCCGGTCGAGGTCAGCGAGCCGGACGCCCCTTACCGTACCCACGAAACCCCGCAGCGCGCCCACCCGGAATACGCGGGCGCGGCCGGGGCTTGCACGAGAGATGAAGGCTGTCACGTTCACCCGCCACGGCGGGCCGGAAGTGTTGTCGCTGTCGGAGCGGGAGGTCCCGGAGCCGGGCACCGGCGAGGTCCGCGTGCGGATCGTGGTGTCGGCGGTGAACCCCACGGACTGGAAGTCGCGCCGCGGCCCCGGTGAGCTCGCGGGCCCAGCCGTGCCCAACCAGGACGGCGCGGGGGTGGTCGACGCCGTCGGGCCGGGTGTCACGGAGTTCACGCCGGGCGACCGCGTGTGGGTGCTGCTGGCCGCGGCCCACTCCCCCGCATCCGGAACCGCGCAGGAGTACACCGTGCTGCCCGCCGAACGGCTCGTGCGCCTGCCCGACGCGGTCGGCTTCGACGAGGGCGCCGGGTTCGCCATCCCCGCGCTCACGGCGCACCGCGCCCTGACCGTCGCCGAGGACGGGCCGACGCGGCTCGCCCCGGGCGCACTCTCGGGCCGCACCGTCCTGGTCACCGGCGGGGCGGGCGCCGTCGGCAACGCCACGATCCAGCTCGCCCGCTGGGCCGGCGCGACGGTGCTCACCACCGTGAGCACCGAGGCCAAGGCCGCGCTGGCCCGGGCAGCCGGCGCGCACCACGCGCTCCGCTACACCTCCGGCGACCTGGCGGCCGAGATCCGGGCGATCGCCCCCGACGGCGTGGACCTCGTGGTCGAGGTCGCCGCCGGCACGAACACCGGGCTGCACGCCGACGTCCTGCGCACCCGCGGCACCGTCGCGGCGTACGGCGACGACCGCGGCACCGGCACGATCACCCTCGAGTTCGGCCGCAACCTGTGGCTGAACTCGCGTTACCAGTTCCTGGTCCTCTACACCGTCGGCCTCGACAAGCTCCGCGCCGGCGCGGAGGACGTCACCGCGGCGCTGGCCGACGGCGCCCTGCGCCTGGGCGAGGAGCGCGGCCTGCCGGTGCACCGCTTCCCCCTGGAGCAGACGGCACAAGCCCACGAAGCCTCGGAGAACGGCGTGACGGGCAAGATCCTCATCGACGTGACGCCGGCCTCCTGAACCCTGCGCCGGTCACCGAGGTTCGGTGACCGGCGCGGTCACGAACTCCGGGTCCACGCCCGTGAGTTCCGCGCTCAGGTCCCACAGCCGACGGCCGGTCGCGGAGTCGGCGAGCGGTCCCTTCGGAGTTTCGAGGCGCGGTTTTCCACGCAGGCCGAAGAACCGCGGGCCCCACAGCTGTCCATTGCGGACAGACGGGGCGAGCGACGCGTGCACGGACGGCCGGGCGCCCGCGTGTTTTCCTTGCAGCAGCACGCCGGCGGGCACCGCGTGGAGCAGCTGCCCGGTGGTGCGTGAGTGCACCGGCGGCCGCGAGGGAGTCAGGGCGTTCAGGGCGCCACCGGGGTGGACCACAACGCTGAGGGCAGCGCTGTCCGCCTGCTCGAGCCGGCGGGCGAGCTCGAAGCCGAACAACATCTGGGCGAGCTTGGCGCGCTCGTAGGCCTGCTTCGGCGCGAAGGCGCGGGTGCTCTGCAGGTCGTCGAGGTCGAGGTGAGCGGAGCGGGCCGTGAAGCTGCCCGTGGTCACCACGCGGCCGGCCGGCAACCGGGGCCACAGCAGGGCTGTGAGGGCGAAGTGGCCGAGGTGGTTGGTGCCGAACATCAGCTCGTGGCCGGCCGGGGTCTCTCGCCGCTCGGGACCTTCGAGGAGCACCCCCGCGTTGAGGACGACCACGTCGAGCCGGGGCGCGTCCAGCGCGTCGACCGAGGCTTTGAGCGAGGCCAGGTCGGCGAGGTCGAGGCGCACGGAGGTGACCCGAGCGCCGGGCACTCGCGCCTGGATCGCCCCGATCGCGGAGGCGGCCTTCGCGGGGTCGCGGCTGCCGAGCACCACGGCGGCGCCGGCCGCGGCGAGCTGCTCGGCGACGAAGTAGCCGATGCCGGCGTTGCCGCCGGTCACCAGCGCGATCGTGGACTGGTTCGCCATGGTGCGCACTCATTTCTGTAGTCACTCTGATTACAGAGTACCTACAATTCCAGAGTCACTTCAGCTATCATGAGCCTCATGCCCGCCACCCCCGGCCGACGCGAACGCAAGAAGGCCCGCACCCGCCAGGCGCTCGACGAAGCCGCCCTGCGCCTGTTCCTCGAGCACGGCTACGACCACGTCACCGTCGCGCAGATTGCCGAGGAGGCCGACGTCTCCGTCGCCACGCTGTTCGCCCACGTGCCCGACGGCAAGGAAGCCCTGATCTTCGACGACGGCACCGAGCGCCGCGAAGGTCTCGTCGCCGCTGTGCGCGAGCGGGAAGCCGGCGAACCCGTCCTCGCCGCCCTGCGCCGGTACTTCGCGAACCGCGGGCCGTTCGCCGCCGAACTGCCGCCCGAGTACGAACGCAAGCGCACCCTGATCGTCACCACGCCGGCCCTGCGCGGGTACGCGCGCAAGCTCTGGATCGCGAGCGAAGACGCGCTGACCGAAGCGATCGCCGAGGCGAGCGAGGTGCCCGCGACCGACATGGCGGCCAGGGCGCTGGCCCGCTACGTGCTGGAGATCCCCGACCTCGCCGGTACCGAGCCCGACCCCGTCGGCGCGATGCACGCCGTGTTCGATCTCCTCGAGTCCGGCTGGCCACCGCGGCCCGTCTGAGCACCCCGAACGCGCGAGGCCCCACTTTCGCAGGTACCGCGTCGGACGTCACAGCCGGTATACCTGGTCCCACGCACCGATAGGTCTGGACCATTACGGCAGCCGACCGGGGTGTCGGCCCGGCCGCGCCCCGGCACCGTCCTTTGTGGAGGTACCATGCACCGGCTGGACGCGATCCGCGACCACGCGATCGGACTTTTCCGCATCGTCGTGGGGTTCCTCTTCGCCTGCCACGGCGTGAAAACCCTCTTCGGCCTCCTCGGCGCCCACGCCCCCGCGCAGGTCGGCTCGTGGCCCGGCTGGTGGGCGGCGCTCATCCAGCTCGTGGCGGGCACGCTGGTGTTCCTCGGCATCGGCACCCGCGCGGCCGCGCTGATCGGCTCCGGGTCGATGGCCTTCGCCTACTTCACCGTCCACGCGCCGAACGACGTGCTGCCGATCCAGAACGGCGGCGAGCAGGCCGCGCTGTTCTGCTGGACGTTGCTGGTGCTCGCGTTCACCGGACCCGGCCGGTTCGCGCTCACCGGGGCACTCGCGGCTTTCCGTGCCACTCAACGGGAAGACCCCCGCGCACCCGTGCGGGGGTGAGGTGCGCGGGGGTCAAGTTACCCGGATCAAAAGCGGATCAGCCGACCGACGGCCCCATCCCGAGCGACTGCGGAGTGCTCGCGTCGGGTGAGGGCTGGTGCAGGCCTTCGTCGAGCGGCCCGAACTCGGTCATCAGCGCCGCGCTGCCGCCCCACGGCGTCTGCTCCTCGGCGATCAGCGAGTTCGTCGTCAGCAGCAGGCCGGCGACCGAAGCGCCGTTCTGCAGCGCCGAACGGCACACCCGCAACGGGTCGATGATGCCGAGCTCGACGAGGTCGCCGAAGCGCCCGACCAGTGCGTCGAACCCTTCGTCGTCGCCGAGTTTCCGGGTCTGCTCCACGATCTCCTCGGCCGCGTACCCGGCGTTGCTGGCGATCAGCAGCGCCGGTGCGCTCAGCGCGCGCCGCACGATGTCGGCGCCGATGGCGTAGTCGCCTTCGAGGTCGAGTCCGGTCAGCACCTTCTCCGCGTGCAGCAGGGTCGCGCCGCCACCGGCGACCACGCCCTCCGCGATCGCGGCCCGAGTGGCCGAGAGCGCGTCCTCCACGCGGTGCTGCAGCTCCTTGAGCTCGGCCGGCGTCGCCGCGCCGACGCGGATCACCGCGACCTTGCCGGTCAGCGCGCCGATCCGATCGGTCAGCACGTCGTCGTCGATGCCGAACTGCGCGCGCTCACGCTCGGCCCGCAGCTGGTTCACGCGGAACTCGATCGCTTCGGCGGACCCCGCGCCCCCGACGATCTGGGTCGCGTTCTCCGTCACCCGCACTTGCTTCGCACGGCCGAGGTGCTCCAGCTTCATCGTCTCCAGCGAGAACCCCGAGTGCTTCGACAGCACGGCCCCGCCGACCACGGCCGCCAGGTCCTCCAGCTTGTGCAGCCGGCGGTCGCCGAAGCCGGGCGCGCGGATCGCGACGGCCTGGAACGTGCGGTTCACGTGGTTGTGCACGAGCATCGACAGCGCCGTGCCCTCCACGTTCTCCGCGATCAGCACGAGCGGGCGCGGGTTGCGCATCACCTTGTCCAGCACCGGCATCAGCTGCTGCACGTTGCTGATCTTCTCGCTGCACATGAGGATGTACGGGTCGTCGAGCACCGCTTCCAGGCGCCCGGGATCCGTGACGAGGTACGGCGAGAGGTAACCGTTGTCGAACTCGAAGCCCTCCACGAACTCCACCGACATGCCGATGCGCGGCGACTCCTCGATCGTGACGACGCCGCTCTCCCCCACCGTGTGCAGCGCCTTGGCGATCACCGAGCCGACGGCCCCGTCGTCGTTGGCGGAGATCGCCGCGACCCGCGCGTAGTCCTCTTCGGACTTCACCGGGTGCGCCATCGTCTCCAGGTGCTCGACGAGCCGGCCCACCGCCGCGTCGATGCCGCGCTTGACGAGCACGGGGTTGCCGCCGTGGGCGATCGCCTGCATGCCCTCGCCGATGATCGCCTGCGCGAGCACGGTCGCGGTCGTGGTGCCGTCGCCCACCACGTCGTTGGTCTTGATCGCCGCTTCCTTCACCAGCTGCGCGCCCATGTTCTCGAACTGGTTGCGCAAGTGGACTTCGCGCGCGATGGTCACGCCGTCGTTGGTGACCACGGGCGAACCGGTGATCTTCTCGATGATCACGTTGCGCCCCTTGGGGCCCAGCGTCGACTTCACGGCCTCCGCGAGTTTGTCCACCCCCGCCACCAGCAGGTCGCGGGCTTCCGAGCCGAAGCGAAGTTCCTTGGCCATGCTGCTCCTCCTGTGTGATGGGACTGGATCGGCTAGGGGACGAGAATGGCGCGGCCCCGGACGCGGCCGGCGTCGAGATCGGCCAGCGCGTCGAGTGCCGCGTCGAGCGGGTACTGCCTGGTGTGCAAGGTGACCTTGCCCGCCTGCGCGAGCACCATCAGCTCCACGAGGTCGTTGTAGGTGCCCACCAGATTGCCCACGATGTTGCGTTCCGTGGAGATGATGTCGATCGTCGGCACGTCGATGTTGCTGCCGTACCCGATCACGAAGTGCGAACCGGCGCGGCGTGTCATGGCGAACGCTTCCTGCTGCGCGCCCTGCTCGGCGACGAAGTCCAGCACCACCTCGGCACCGTGGCCGCCAGTGAGGTCGAGGACCGCGTCGACGTGGGTGCCGTCGGCGACCACGGTGTGGTCGGCCCCGAGCTCCGCGGCGAGCTTGAGCGCCTCGACATTGCGGTCCACGACCACCACGGTCGTCGCGGTGAGCGCCCGCAGTGACTGGATGCCGATGTGCCCGAGCCCGCCCGCGCCGTTGACGACGCACACCGTGCCCGGTGGCAGCAGCGGCACCGCCTTGCGCACGGCGTGGTAGGCGGTGATGCCGGCGTCGGCCAGCGCCGCGACGTCCTCGGGGCGCGTGTCCGGGTCGAGCTTGATGCACGCCCGCGCCGAGGTGAGCAGGTACTCGGCCATCCCGCCGTCGGAGTCGATGCCGGGGAAGGCGTTGTTCTCGCAGTGCATGTCATTGCCGGCGCGGCAGGCGTGGCACAGCCCGCACGTCGGCGTCGGGTGCAGGATCACGGTGTCGCCGACGGCCACGTTGGTCACGGCGGAGCCGACCTCGTGCACCCAGCCCGCGTTCTCGTGCCCGATCGTGTAAGGCAGCGCGACGCCGGATTTCGCGGCCCACTGCTCCTCGATGATGTGCAGGTCCGTGCGGCACACGCCGGCCCCGCCGATCTTCACCACCACGTCGAGCGGCCCGGTGACCTTCGGCTCCGGCACCTGCTCGATCACGGGCTGCTGGTGGTACGCGTGCAACCGGACCGCCTTCATGGCGTCTCCTCCGTATCGGGGTTGTCGGTGGCCTCCGGGTAACGGGCGCGCAGCATCCCGCGGCACACCCCCGAGTTGGCGTCCTGGCTCACGCGCGTGAGCCGTGCGAGGCCGAGGTGCCGGTGCAGCTCGTCCGCCGTCACGGCCTCGCCGGTGCCCGGGTCGAGCACGAGCGGGTCCGCGTCGCCGCCGGGCAGGCCCAGCTCACGGCGGCGTTCCCGCAGCCGCTCGCGGTCCGGCGTCGGCGGTGCGTCGGCGAGCGTCAGGTCCGCCAGGCGTTCCCGGGCCACGCCGCCGGACACCACCGACCGGCACACGCGGTCGGTGCCGGCGAGCACGGCCTTGCGCAGGAAGTCTGCGCGCAGCCCGTCGAGCTCGTCCGCCGCCTCGTCGCCGAAGGAGCCGACGAAACCGGCCCGCGCCGCCACCCCCTTGTTGATCACGTCGGCGGCGAAGTGATCCTTCAACTTCACCACGGCCCTGGTGACACCCGGCACCACCGACACGGCGTCGTAGGAGTCGGCCACCATCAGGAACGCGAAGTTCGGTGCGCAGAAGTACGTCGGCAGGCACAGCTCGACGACCGCCTCCCCACCCGGGTCCACCGTGGAACTCGCCACGAAACCCAGGTCGGTCAGCGGCCGGTCGAGCTCGGGATCGCGCACGGTCCCCAGCGCCGACCAGACCGCCGCGGTGATCGCGGCGGTCTGGTCGGTGCGCGCGCCGGCGGTTCCGGCCGAGGTCACGGTGACGGGACCCCGACGGCTTCGACGGTCTTGGGCGCTTCGATCCCGAGCCCCTCGGGCACGTCGATGCCGTAGAGGCGGGCCGCGTTGAGCCCGAGGATCTTCTTCTTGGTCTCGACCGTGAGCTTCCCGTAGTCGGAGAACTCCTCGCCGTCGGGCATCTGCCAGTCGACGAAACCCTCGACCTGCCACTTGGGTTCCCAGATGGCGTAGTCGGCGCCGAAGAGCATCTTGTCCTCACCGACCCAGAACAGCAGCTCTCCCATCACCTTCGCGAAGAACCGCGGCCGCGCATGCATGAGCCCGCCGATGACCACCGACAGGCCGGCGTAGACGTTGGGCTCCTGCGTGGCCATGAAGCAGAAGTCCTCGATCCGCGGCAGCCCCACGTGCTCGACGATGAAGTTGAGCTCCGGGAAGTTCGTGGCCGCGTAGTCCACGTCCTTGACGTCGAATGCGTCCTTGTCGAGCGGCCAGATCGTCGGTCCCTTGTGGACGTGGATGTTCTTCACGCCCAGTTCCTGGCACTTCTCCAGGTAGTACGCGGCCTCCGGGTCCCGCAGGCTCCAGCCGCGCGAGTCACCGTGCCACTCGGCGGTGTAGAGCTTCGCGCCCTTACAGCCGTAGCGCTTCACGCGCTCTTCGAGCGCCCTCAGCCCCGGATCGCCGTCCCGCGGGTCCCAGTTCGTGTTCACGATGAACCGGCCTGGGTACTTCTCGGCCAGCGCGGCGTTGGCCTCCGTCGTGTTGAAACCCTCCTTGTACCACTGCCGGAGGCTGGTGGGCTGGAAGATGGCGATGTCCACGTGACCCGCGTCGAACAGGTCGTGCATCATCGTTTCTTCGTCGTACTTCTGGAACTTTTCGATCGGCCAGTGTGTTTCCGCCGGACCAAGGCTCTGGTATGCGTGAAAGCACTCGATCCAGCCCTTGGCGTACTCCTCCTGACCCGAAACCCAGTTGGCGGGGCTGGCATCCCAGAAGTGGGTGTGGCTGTCGACCACGAAGTACTTCTCGCCGTCCTTTTCGTACACGGTGCTCCTCCCGGACTGAATCGAGTGCTTCTCCGACCGGTCCTGCTGCGACCGGTGCTGTTACGAGCGTGCCACGAGGTCGAAGTCGAGGTACTCGGCCGCGTCCTCGGGGTTGGCGAACATGATGGTGCGGTCGTCGAGGTGGACCATGCGCCCGTAGTGGGTGGACATGTTCTCCTCGAATTCCGCCGAGTTGAACCAGCCCTCCTCCTCGCCCGCCGCCTCGTCGATCTCGGAGTAGACGACGTCCATGCGGCCGTCGGCATCCACGCGGATCATCGAGGGCAGCGGCGTGATGGTCACGTTTTTCTTGCCACCCATGACCTCGGCCACGATGACGCCGACCTGGTTGTTCATCAGGGTGAACCCGCACCGGTTCGAGGCGGTGTTGTTGGACTTGTACGGGCTTTCCGCCGTTTTGAAGAGAGTCACTGGCTCAGCTCCTTCGGTGCCTGCAGACCCAGGTCGGACAGGATGCCGCCGAAGCGGCTCTTGGCGCGGTCGAGGCTGTCTTCGAACCGCATGGGCTTCGCGTCGGGCTGCGACCACAGCGGCTGCAGCGTCCGCGCGGCCAAGATGCACTTCGGCACCCATGCGGACAGCCACTGCTGCATGAGCTGCCGGTTGTGGTCGGCGAATTCCTTGTCGTTGACCAACAGGTCGAACATCGCCTTCGTGTAGCGCAGGTCGCGCTCGGAGTAGTCGAACTCCTCGGCACCGATCAGGGTCGGCGTCACGAAGTCGCCGTTGGCGGGTGCCGCCTGCTGCACCAGCCGGCTGCGGAAGAGCTCACCGATCAGAGGCTCGAACACGATGTTCGCGGCGAAGATCGCCTCGCACCAGTCCCAGATCTCGGTGAGCGCCTCGGCCGTCTCCCGTACGCCCTGCCACGCCGGGTCCTCGTTCCACGTCGTCAGGTGCGCGGTGCCGTCGAACGCGTCGATCTCTTCGGACAGCGTGAGGTTGTACAGCGCCAGGTCCTGCGCCGCGCGGATGCGGTGCATGCTGTTCACGGAGATGGCGTTGTTGTGCATGTTGGTCGGCGCCCGCCGGTTGGCGTTGGCGTACAGGTACAGCCCCAGGCCTTGGTCCACGTGCATCCACGCACCGATGTGGTGCGAGACGAAGGTGACCCAGTTGGGGTTCCACTGCTCGAACGCCTTCGACTGGCGGGCCGCGTCGATGTTCTGGTTCAGCTGCCGAACCACGTTCGCGTTGTAACGGTAGAGCGTGAGCTCCCACTCCTCGTTGGGGTCGCGGAACTCGTGCCAGCCGAGCGCGGGCCACGGGTAGCCCTGGCCACCCGAACCGGGGCTGCGCACGGGCTCGGGCCGATCCGAGCCCCACGCCTTGAGCGCGGTCCACTCGAGCGGGTAGCCGCCGTTGCCGTCGGCGAAGCCGTACAGCCAGCCCTGGCTCAGGTAGTGCCGCGGGTCGGGCTGTACCTCGACGGTGACGTCCTCGTAGTGGCTCTGCTTGCGCTTCTTCGGGGTGAAGTAGTTGAAGTGCCGCTCCGTCGAGTCCGGGAAGTCCCGGGCGCCCGCCTCAGCATCGGTGAAGACGGGCTTGGGGACGCTGCGTTCTGCCGTTGATGTCATCGGTTTTCATCCTTCGCGTCGGGCACTGGCCTCGTCGTTACCTCGGTGTCTCAGCCGGACTCACGTCTCATCCGCGTCGCCGGTCGTGGTGAACTTGTCGTAGAAGATCCGCTTCTCCGGCACACCGAGCGCCGGCAGCAGTTCCAGGGCCGCCTCCACCATGGGCGGCGGCCCGCACACGTAGACGTCGGTGCGGCCCAGGTCGGTCTCGAGCCGCCGCACCACATCGGTGATCAAGCCCGTCTCGCCATCCCACTCCTCGTCTTCGTCGGGCTCGGACAGGGCCGGCACGAACCGGAAACCCGGGATCTTGTCCTCGAGAGCCGTCAGCTCGTTCTCGAAGCACAGGTCCCTCTTGCGGCGGGCGCCGTAGTAATAGGTCGCCTTCCGCTCGATGCCGCGTTCGGCCATGGACCGCAGCAACGAGAGGATCGGCGCCATGCCGGCGCCGCCACCGAGGAACACCAGATCCCGCTCGGGTGCGTCCCGCAGGGTGAAGACCCCGAACGGACCCGACACGTCGAGCCGGTCCCCGATCGAGACCGCGGTGTCCAGGAAGTGCGAGAACAACCCGTCCGGGTAGATCCTGATCACGAACTCCAGCAGGCCGGAATCCCGGCCCGGGGTGTTCGCCATCGAGAACGACCGGGTGGCCTCGTGTCCCGGGACCGCGAAGTCGACGTACTGGCCGGGGAAATACTTGAACGACTCGGCGTCCACGAGCCGGACCACGAGCCGCCGGAGGTCGTGCGTGATCTCATCGAGCGACACCACTTCCGCCACCGCCTCCTGGATCGGCAGTCCGGAGTGGATCATCTCCTCGTCGTAGTTGAGCAGTTCGATCGTCAGGTCCTCGTACGCGTGCGCCCGGCACAGCAGCGTGAAGCCCTCCTCCTTTTCGAAGTCGGGCAACGCGAATGTGGAATACCGGTCGTGGTCGACGTCGTCGCCATCGAGGATGAACGACTTGCAGGAGGCGCACTGGCCCTCCTTGCAACCGTGCATGAGCATGACGCCCTGCTCGGCGGCCGCACGCAGGATGTTCTGGTCCTCGTCGACCTCGATCTCGATGCCGACCGGCTCGAAGCGCACGTGGTGCTTGTTTCCCATTCGCTTCCCTGCCTGAACGCTGGAGCTCGCACGCATCCCGGGTCGCCTCCGTCGGCGACCGGGGCCGCCGCGAAGGCGGCACCCGATCGCCGGTGGAAGCCGGTCGTCCGTCCGATCAGGACGTTGCCCTCGCGGGCCGTCCCGCCGGACCCTGGCGGTTGTAGTCGTCCTGGAACGCGGCCCGCTGCTCGGCGTTCATCTCGTTGAGCAGTACGTTCGGGCTCTGCAGCGGCGGGCACCGGCGCAGGTGGTCCAGTGTCCACATCTTCTTCGGGTCCAGGTCGAGGTGCGGCTGCGCGACCAGGGTCTTGCCGTCGTCCCGGACGAAGCCCATGTCGGACACCACATCGGCCCAGTTCCAGCCGTGGTAGAGCGTCTCCCACTCGCGGGACCCGATGAGCTGGCCCATGTTCGGGGTCTCGCGACCCTGGTACGTGGGCCGGAACGCCTCGACGTCGGTCCACCGGCAGGCTTCGTGGCAGTACGTCCGCCACTGCCCGTCGACCTCCGCCATGACCATGTCCTCACGCACGAGGCACGGGACCATGCAGGTCCAGCACCGGTGCGGGTAGACGTAGTCGACGTCTTCCAGCGCGATCGGGTTGTGCCCGTTCGGCACCGACAGGCGGCTGTAGTTCTCCCACCACTTGCCGTACTTGTCGTACCAGCCCGGGTACTTGTACTCGAACCACTCGAAGTCCTCGTCCGTCATCGGGTCGATGCGCCAGTAGTTGGCGAGCCACCCGGTGGCGAAGAACTGCGCGACTTCGTGCACGTAGCCCTTGTCCCAGATCTGCTTCCACGCTTCTTCGATCAAGTCGTGCGGAATGACCAGACCGTACTTCTCGAGCGGGACGAGATAGCTGCGGTAGTAGTCGTCGTAGATCCACCGGCGCCACATCTCCGCGTAGCTCTCGCGGTCCTTACGGCGGTCCTTCGTGCCGTACTCGATGAAGGTGCCGATGGCCGCGTCGACCACCCGGTGGTTGTTCCACCACGCGTAACGCAGGTCGCGTTCGAGCAGCTGGTGGTTGCTTTCGTCGGAAAGTGCCATCAACAGCGTGGCGTAGCCGTTGCTGATGTGGCGCGATTCGTCGGACTGCACCGAGTGGAAGACCGTCGGCAGCAGGTAATCGCCATTGGCCGCCGCCTCGGCAGGCATCGCGACGAACAGCGTGTTGGTGAACGCCGTCTCGGCCACGATCGTGAGGTAGATGCTCGCCGCGGTGATGGCGTCACCGGTGATGAAGCCCTCGGCGAACTGCCGGCCGATCGTGCCGCAGTAGTCGTTCTGGAAGTTACGCAGGCTCGAGTTGAAACCCGCCGGGTCGATGTAGTTGTTCATGTACAGGCGCTTCAGGTTCTGCTGGATCGTCGAGTGACGAACCTCGTCGATCATCTGGATCGCCTGGCCGTTGTGCAGTTCCGGGTTCGGCACCGTGCGGAACAGCAGCGGCATGGCCCGCGCCGCGGAGATCTCCGGCAACGGGATGATGGACAGGAACAGCTTCTGCCACTCCAGCCACCGTTCCTGGACCTGCCGGAACATGTTGCCTCGGATGGCGCCGTCCTCGGCCCCGTAAACGCGGTGGTCCTTTTCTTCCTGCATCGGGAAGTAGGAACGAAGCACCTGCTTGAGCGGGTCCTTCTTCTTGGCCTTCTGGAACGTGTAATCGGTCCCGTAGTGCGACACCGGCTGGTGGTACACCGGTTCCCACGACAGCTCCTGGATCTTCTGGTGGGCTTTCGCCACGCTCTGGCGGCTCATGGTCTCTCCTTACCCGTCGCGCCACGACGGCTGCTGGCTCGCCCTGCCCGTACCGCGGTACCCGGTCACCCGGCCGGACCGGGACGTCAAGTCCTGCGAAGACGATTAGGGGGGCGGCCCGCCGAACCGCGAGTCTCAATACGAGACAAGCGGCGGAGATTTTTTCAGCCGTCCTCCATCATCGCGGCCCGCAGCGCGGCCAGCTGAGACTCCTTCTCGTGCTGCAGCCGCACGTCACCCTCGGCCGTGGGCGTGATCCCCAGCGCCCGCAGCAGTTCCGCGGCGGGCTCGCCGGGCGGGCCGCCGGAGCCGAGTGTCGGGTGCAGTCCGATGTCCACGAGGTGGCGGAATACCAGGTCGACAACCGTCCACGGGTTGTACGTTTCCTCGGCTTGTTCATCCATTCGGGTCCTCCTGCGCGCTCGTCCGGACTCCCCCATCAGAACCCCGCGCGCGCGGGGAGCGCGTCTCAAGGTGAGACCCGCGCTGGACACGTGTCCTAAGCTGGGCACGACCCGGTACTGCGACACAAAGATGTGGGCAGCGACAGGAGGTCGAGCCGTGGTGAAGAGTCCACCCGCCCGCCAGGTCGCACCGAACCCGGCCGCGATCCTGCCCGACGAAGACGGTCTGGCCAGGACCCGGATTCGCTTTCTGACGTCGGAAACCATTGAGCCGGACCAAGTCCGCGAGGCGATCCTCGCTTCGTGGTGGCGGTCGCGGCACTTCCGCGTGCCAGCCGATCGCATCGACCTGCCCTACCTCGGCGAGGTCAACCTCGACACTCCCTTGATCCACAGCGCGAAACTCGTCATGCAACGGCTCGGCGACCAGCTGGACGGGCAGCCGATCAGCATGATCCTCGCCGACCCGACCGGGACGGTGCTGAGCCAGCGCTCCGGCGACACCGACCTGCACCGCCACCTCGAACGGGTGGAGCTGGTCCCCGGCTTCAGCTACGGCGAGAAGTTCGTGGGCACCAACGGCATCGGCACCGCGCTGGAGGACGACCAGCCGACGCACGTGTTCGGCCACGAGCACTACGCCGAGCACCTCGAGAACCTCGCGTGCGCGGGCGTGCCGATCCACCACCCGATCTCCGGGAAGATGATCGGCGCCGTCGACCTCACGTGCTGGCGCAAGGACGCGGGCGGGCTGCTGATCGCGCTCGCGCGCAGCACGGCCGAGCAGATCCAGCAAGCGCTGCTGACGCACAGCAACCTGCGCGAGCTGATCCTCTTCCAGTCCTACCTGCAGGCGTGCCGCCGCACGACCGGCATCGTGATGGCGTTCAACGACGACATCGTGATGATGAACGACAGCGCGCGCCAGCTGCTCAACTCCGCCGACCAGTCGATCCTGCTCGGGCACGCCGCGCAGGCGCTGTCGGAGTACCGGCGCAACACCGCGACCGTGACGCTCTCGGGCGGGGGCAAGGTCAAGATGCACTGCCGGCGCGTGCCGGGCCAGCACGAGGACGACGTCGTGGGCGGCGTGCTCTCGGTGAAGCTGATCGTCTCGGAGGCCGAGTCGAGCGGCGTGCCCGTGCCGATGCTGCCGATGTTCCTGCCGGGCCTGGTCGGTTCTACGCCGTCCTGGCTGCGCTGCACGCACGACGTAGACGCCGGCTACAGCCGCGGCGAGTGGCTCGTGCTCGCGGGCGAGCCGGGTACCGGGAAGCTGAGCCTGGCGAAGGGCGTGCACCAGCGGCGCAACCCGACCGGCCGGCTGCACACGCTCGACGCGCGCGACGCGGTGGAGGACGACTGGCTCTGCGACCTTCGGCGCGACCTGATCGACGATCCGGTCGACACGCTCGTGGTGCAGCACCTGGAGTCGCTGAGCGGCGAGAACCTGAAGGCGTTCTCGGCAGTGCTCGAAGAAGTGCGTACCGCGTACGGCGCCAACGCGCCGTGGCTCGCGGTCACCCTCGCCCCGGAGGCCGAGACGACGCCGGACCTGGCCGAGTCGCTGGCGTTCTTCCCGCGCACGGTGACCGTGCCGCCGCTTCGCCGCCACATCGACGACCTGACCGAGCTCGTGCCGTTCTTCCTCGCGAAGCTCTCGCGCGGCAGCCGGCTCTCGTGCTCGCCGACGGCGCTGCACCTGCTGATGCGCGCCGACTGGCCGAGCAACACCGCGCAGCTCTACCAAGTGCTCAAGAAGGTCGCGCAGCACCGGCGGCTCGGCGCGATCCAGCCGAGCGACCTGCCGGCCGAGTACCAGGCCATCGCGAAACGGCCGCTGAAAGGTCTCGAGTCGATCGAGCGCGACGCGATCGTGCGCAGCCTCGAGGAGGCCCACGGCAACAAACCGCGCGCGGCACAGCTGCTCGGCATCTCGCGCGCGACGATCTACCGCAAGATCCACGAGTACGGCATCGTCACGCCCGACCACTGAGTTCACGGAGGTCCCGCACGCCGGGGATCATCATGGAGCCATGCGGTGGCCGGGTGTGCGAGGGCTGAGCCCGCGGCGACGGCTGCTGGTCGCCGGGGTGGCGCTCGCGGTCGTGGCCGCCGGCGTGGTCACGGCGGTGTCCGTCGGCGGGAGTTCCGGCGTACCCCGTGCCGGAAGCCCCGCGCAGGACACACCGGGGCCGGTGCTGCTGGTGCCCGGCTACGGCGGTGGCCGGGACTCGCTCGAACAGCTGGCCGACCGCATCCACCGGGCCACGGGCCGGGACACCGAGGTGCTCACCCTCGCCGGCGACGGGACCGGCGACCTCCTGCAGCAGGTGGACGTGCTGGCGGAAGCCGTCGAACGCGCGTATGCCGGCGGAGCCCCGTCCGTGGACGTGATCGGCTACTCGGCGGGCGGGGTCGTCGCGCGGCTGTGGGTCGCGCGCGAGGGCGGCGAGCACCAGGCGCGGCGCGTGATCACGCTCGGCGCGCCGATGCACGGCACCACACTCGCCACCGCCGGCGGAGTGCTGGCGCCCAGCGCGTGTCCCACGGCCTGCCGCCAGCTCACGCCCGGCAGCGCGCTGCTGCGGCAGCTGCCGCCGATCCCGCCGGGCCTGCCGTGGCTTTCGGTGTGGACGCGGCTGGACCAGACCGTGACCCCGCCGGAGTCGGCGCGCCTCGACGGCGCGGTGAACGTGGCGCTGCAGCAGGTGTGTCCCGCAGACACCGCCGCGCACGGCGACCTGCCGACAGACCCGGCCGTGACCGGTCTCGTGCTGAACGCGATCGGCACCGCGCCGCTGAGCACGCCGGCCTCGTGCGCGGACCTCAGCGAGTGATGCCGGTCAGCTGGTGACGTCCTTGGTGGCGAAGTTCGCCCACGCGGCGCCGAAGAACACCACGATGTAGCCGGCCTGCAGCAGCAGCCCGTGGTCGATGTTGTGCCACAGCACGGGATCGCGGAAGAAGTCGAGCCACGAGAGCCAGTAGTGCGTGGGCAGGTACGGCTTCACCGGCGCGGCCGCGTCGAGCGTTTCCAGCACCGAGCTCGTGATGAGCACGGCCAGGCCGCCGAGCGCGGCGCCGAGCGCCGAGTCCGCGAGCGTCGACAGGAACATCGTGATCGCCGCGAACCCGAGCATCGACAACACGATGTAGGCCACGGCCCCCAGCAACCGCAACGCGAGCGACGACGAGCTCAGCGACGTGCCCGACAACGTCACGGCCTGGGCCGCCTGGCCGCCTGCCCCGACCTCGCCGCCCGTGCCGAACAACAGGATCCCGATCACCAGCGACGTGAGGACCACGATCGCGATCGCCGCCGTCACGTACACCGCGAGCGCCACGAGCTTGGCCGTCAGCAGGCGCGTGCGCCCGGCCGGGCGCGCCAGCAGGTACCGCAACGTGCCGCCCGAGGCCTCCCCCGCCACGGAGTCCCCCGCCACCACCGCCACCGCGATCGGCAGGAACAGCGGCAGCACCAACGCGAGCGCGGCCGCCGGGTACAGCGACCCGTCGCTCACCACCGCCGACAGGAACGCCCCGCCCTGCCCCGGCGGCGGCGCGAAGTCCGCGGTCGCCAGGAACACCGCCACGATCGCCGGCAGCAGGCACAACAGCAGCACGCTCACCCACACGCGCGGCCGCAAGGCGAGCTTGCGCAGTTCGACGCCGATCACCGCGTGCCTCCGAAGCGGTCCGAACCGTGGCCCGTCACTTCGAGCACGACCTGTTCCAAAGTGCGGTGCTCCTCCCGCAGGTCGCTCACGCGCACGCCCGCGCTGACGAGGCGGGTGTTGAGTTCCGCGGCGTCGGCGTAGCGGACCACGAGGTGTTCGCCGTCGCGGTGTTCGAGGTGGCCGTCGAGCACGGCGGCGGCCGCGGCGGGGTCCGGGGTGCGCAGGAGGACGCGGCCGGTCGCGGCGCGCAGGGCGGCGACGTCGCCGTCGAGCACCAGGCGGCCGTGGTCGACGATGCCGACGCGGGTGCACAGCTGCTCGATCTCGGCGAGCAGGTGGCTGGAGAGGAACACGGTGGTGCCGTCGCGGTTGAGCTCCAGCAGCAGCTCGCGGATCTCCTTGATGCCCTGCGGGTCGAGGCCGTTGGTGGGCTCGTCGAGCACCAGCAGCCGCGGGCGGTCGAGCAGGGCGCCGGCGAGGCCGAGACGCTGGCGCATGCCCAGCGAGTACGCCTTGACCGGCCGCCGGTCGACGCCGGCGAGCCCCACGCGTTCCAGGGCCTCCTCGATGCGCCGCCGCCGGGTCCGCCTTCCGCGGTGGCGGCCGGCGGCGTCGAGCAGCGCCAGGTTGCGCCGGCCCGACAGGTGCCCGTAGGCGGCCGGGCCTTCGACGAGGGCGCCGACGTCGGGCAGCACGTCGGCGAGCCGCTTCGGCACCGGCTGGCCGAGCACCTCGATCTCACCGCTCGTGGCGTAGACGAGCCCGAGCAGCATCCGCACGAGCGTGGTCTTGCCGGATCCGTTCGGGCCGAGGAAGCCGTAGCGGTCGCCTTCGCGGACCTCCAGGTCGACCGCGTCGACGGCCACGGTCCGGCCGTACCGCTTGGTCAGCCCCCTCGTGACGATCATCGGCCGCTCCGGCGAAGCGTGGCCAGATCGGCCGCGGCCAAGGCCAGCACCGACGGCGCGACCAGCCCGGCGAGCAGGTAACCGCGCCGCGAGCTCGGCGGGCGCACGATCGCGAGCGACAGCGGCGTGACCGACAGCTGCACGGCCGTGCCCCGCGGCAGCGTGATCGCGGTACCGCCCGCCTTGCCGGCCGCGTCCGCCGCGCCGTCGGCGACCGCGCGCGGCACGGCGACCACGGCGAACGTCGCGAGCCCCGAGCCGTAGAGCGCGGCGCCCTGCACGCCACCGAAGTTCGCGGTGCGCACCGGCCGGCCGCCGAGCGTCGGGGGCAGGCGGACGCGGCCCAAAGCGCCCAGCGCGTTCGTCAAATCCGGCGCGTTGGTGGCCGTGAACCCGCTGCCCGGCGCGGGAACCGGGGTGGTCACGACGGGTGCGGTCTGCTCGACGTCCTCGAACTCCGTCGTGAGCATCGGCGCCTGCTGGCCGCGCGCGGTCACCTCGACGCGAAGCGGTAGCCCGCTCTCCGGATCGGCCCACACGTCGACGCCGCCGATCGTCGTCTCCGGATCGGCGGGCACCAGGCGGAACCCGGCGGCCGGGATGCCGGCGACGTTGCGCGGCGGCAGCGCGCTCACCGGATCCGTGGGCGCGGACCGCAGCGCCCACCGTGCCAGCTCCGGCGGCAGCAGGTCACCCGCGCGCGGCAGCCGCACGGCCGGGTCACCCGTCAGCTGGGTCAGCATGTTCGCCCCGTAGTCCCAGGTGTATTCGCCTTCGGGCAGGTGGTAGACGTCGTGCTCCCCCGTCGTGGTCAGCACCGCCACGCGGTAGCGGTCGGGCCCGGCGTACCAGGCACGCGTGGTCGTGGTGGTGGAGAACAGGGCCGACACGTCGGCGAGATCCGGCAGCTCGGGGATCGCCAGCGAGCCCCGGCTTTGCGCCAGCCCCTGGTACGGCTTCCCGGCCGAACTCAGCACCAGGTCGCGCAGGTGCCCGGCGTCGGCGACCGGCCCGGCGGGCCGCAGGGCCGCGACGAGCGACGGCAGCGCCACCAGCGCGATCGCCACGACGGCGACCACCGCCCAGCGAAGACCGCGCTCACGACGCACGACGGACACCGGCATCACCTCTGAGTCCCCTTCCACGGTCCCTTTGTACGCCACGAAACCGCGTCGCCCCGTTTCCGAATCCTTACGCCGCGCCTGTCGCCTTAGGGTGAGGCGCATGGAAGATCTCGCGCAGCGCTACGCCGCGGGCACCCTCGCCGACGTCATCCCCTCGGCGCTCGCCGGGCTCGGCGTCGACGGTGAGCGCAACCCGCTCGGACTGCCCGCCGCCGACCGCGTGTGCGTGCTGCTCGTCGACGGCCTTGGCTGGACCTCGCTCCGAGCGCACGCCGATGCCGCGCCGTTTCTGGCGCAGCTGTCCGCCCGGCCGTTGACGGCCGGCTTCCCCAGCACCACCGCGACCAGCGTCGCATCTCTGGGCACCGGCCTGACGCCGGGCGAGCACGGCGTGGTCGGGTACGCGTTCGAGGCCGGACGCGACGTGCTCAACGTCCTCGGCTGGCGCCGCCACACCGGCGGCAAGCCGATCGACCTGCGCGAGCGCGTTGTGCCGGAGGAGCTGCAGCCGCGCCCGACGGCGTTCGAACGCGCGGCAGGAGCCGGCGTCGCCGTGCGCGTGGTCGGGCCTCGCGACCAGCGCGACAGCGGTCTCACGCGGGCTGCGCTGCGCGGCGGGGAATTCCAGGGCGTGCACGCTCTCGGCGACCTCACCGCGGCCGTCGCCGAAGCGCTGAAACACCCGCGGAGTCTCTGCTACGCCTACCACGCCGACCTCGACCTGCTCGGCCACGTCCACGGCCCCGGCAGCACCCCGTGGCTCTACCAGCTGTCCTACGTCGACCGCCTCGCCGAGACGATCGCGGGCAGCCTCCCGGCCGGCGCGGCGCTGATCGTGACGGCCGACCACGGCATGGTCACCGTCGGCGAGCGCGTCGACTACGACGCCGAACCCGCGCTGCGGGCCGGCGTCCGCACCGTCGGCGGCGAGGCCCGCGCGCGCCACGTCTACACCGTCGAGGGCGCGGCACCCGACGTGCGAGCCGCGTGGCGCGAAACCCTCGGCGACCGCGCGTGGGTGCTGGGCCGCGAAGAGGCTGTCACGGCGGGCTGGTTCGGCCCGCGCGTCGACGGCGCCGTGCTCCCCCGCATCGGCGACGTCGTCGTCGCGGCCCGCGGGACCGCCGCCGTCGTCCGCACCGAAGCCGAGCCGCGGCTGAGCCGCATGACGGGCCAGCACGGCTCGGTGACCGACGAAGAACTGTTGGTACCGCTGGCGATCGCCCGCGCCTGACCGTCCTTCAGGGACGCTCGGTGTGCGGCGCGCCGGTCTCGGCGAGCTGGTCGATGGCGCCCACGAGCTCGGCCAGCGCCGGAATCGCCGACGCGATCAGGTGCCGCCACGCCGGGTGCAGCCGGTCGATCGCCGCGGCGAGGATCTCGGCGTTGTGGTGCTTGTAGCGGTCCACGGCCGCGCGCCCGCTCTCGGTCAGTTCGAGCTCGACCGTCCGCCGGTCCTCACTGCCGCTGGTGCGCGTGACGAGATCACGCGCTCGCAGCCCGGTGACCATGGTCGTGACGGAGTTCGGCGCGAGCTTCAGCAACTGCGCGACGCGGCTCGGGCGGGCGCCGGGATTCTCGGCCAGGCACGAGAGCAGTTCGAGCTGCGCGACCGACAGCGTGTTGTCCGGGTCGGCCGTGCGCGCGGCGCGGCGCATGGCGCGCCGGAGGCGGGCCACGACGTCGGCGAGGTTCGGCTCGGGCGTCATGCGGTGCGGGGTGCGCGGGGGCCGGCGGCGAGACCCGTGCCGGCGGCGAGCACCGCCGCCACGGCCAGGGCCGCGAGCGCGAGCGAGCGGCCGCCGGTTCCCCCGGTGTGCAGGCACAACGTCACGAGTGCCACGCCCAGCGCCGTGCCGAGTCCGCGGGCCATGTTCACCAGACCTCCTCCGGTGGCCGACATCCGGGTGGGGATGGCGCCCATGACGGCCGAGTTGTTCGCCGGGATGAACACTCCCAGACCGAGCCCCACCGCGAACAGCGACACGCCTGTTTCCCACGGACCGGACACCCCCATCAGCACCGCGCAGCCGACCGCCGCCAGCGCCGCTCCGGCGCCGATGCGAACGCGGGAGCCGAGTCCCGCGGGCAGCACGCGATCAGCCGCGACGGCGGCCACCGCGAACCCGGCGGGCAGGCTCGTGAGCACCGTGCCCGTCGCACCGTGCGCGCCCAGGACCTGCGGCAACAGCGCCAGCGGCCCGAACAGCACGAGGTACCCGCACAGCGCGCCGGCCAGGCCGAACGACACGACCGGCGGCCGCAGCACCGCGAGGCGCAGGATCGGGCTCGCGGCCGAGTTCTCCCGCACCACGAACGCGGCGGCCGCCGCCACGCCCGCCACGAGCAGCGCCGGCACGGCCCAGCCGGGCAGCGCCAGCCCCGACAGACCCGAGATGGCCAGCAGCAGCGCGGTCGACGCCGTGGCCAGCAGGGCCACGCCCGCGCCGTCGAAGCGGCCCAGCGGCGTGCGCTCGCGGGTGCGCGGCAGCAGGTACCGCCCGGCGATCAGGCCGACGAGGCCGACCGGCGCGTTGACCAGGAACACCCACCGCCAGCCGACGGTGTCCACGAGCAGGCCGCCGACCGCGGGCCCGAGCGCGAGGCCGAGCGCCTGCGCGGCGGCCTGCACCCCGAGCGCCGCGCGCATCTTCTCGCGGCGCACGCTGCCCACCACCAGCGCGACGCTGTTGGCCTGCAGCATCGCCGCGCCGAGCGCCTGCACCACGCGGAACACGACGAGCCACGTCAGCGTCGGCGCCAGCCCGCACGCGATCGACGCCGCGGTGAAGACGCCGAAGCCGTAGACATAGGTGAACTTGCGCCCGTGGGCGTCCGCGAGCCGGCCGACCGCGGCGAGCAGCCCCACCAGCGTCAGCAGGTAGGCCAGCGACACCCACTCCACCGCCGCCAGCGGCTCGCCGAACTCGCGCTGCAGCGCCGGGAACGTGAGCGTGACGATGCTCGCGTCCAGCTGGCCCATGAACGCGCCGAAGCACACCGCGCCCACCGCGAACCAGCCCGCGAGCCGGTGCTCGCGCACCACCCGCGGCCGCGGCCGCTCCACCAGCATCGCCACAGCGGTCCCCTTCGCCGACAGTTCGTTCTCACACAGAACTACTTCGCCGTCAACTCCGCCAGCCCAGCGCGACCAACCCCACACAACTAATTCTGCACCCGAACGACCGACGCCCCCCAACGAGACCACTCCAGCGTCTCGACTCCACCCCCCCAACGAGACCACTCCAGCGTCTCGACTCAACCCCACCAGCGAGATCGCGTCGGGGGGTGTTTGGGGGGGGGGGGGGGGTTGGCTGCAGCGCGGGAGCATCACGCCCACACCAACACAACAACAACAGAAAGACA
>NZ_JBFAHL010000007.1:0-87207 GCF_040654155.1 Amycolatopsis sp. NPDC050768 | reverse complement strand
CGGGGCGGTTCGATCGGCCGCCAGGCCGATCCGACCGCCCCGACGAAACACCGACTCAAAGGCGATCTCGCACGCCTCGGCGGAGCCGAGGCAGACAACTCTGTTTCACATTGAGACACGCAACTGTGCCGCGGTGCGGTGTGATGGCCGCAACACTTCCGCCGGCAGGACAGGAGCGTCCGGGATGTCCCAACCCACGGCACCGGTCAAGAACGCGCGCCAGCTCAGGACTCCGCTGGCGCTCGCGCTGGCCGACCTCGCGGCGATCTTCGACGACCTGCAGTTCACGCTGCGCTGTTGCGAACGCCTGGTCGTCGAGCTCGAACGGGGCGAGGGACAACGCGACCCCGTGCTGATCGAATCGCTGTGGGTCTCGGCCCTGAACTCCTACGCGCGCTGCTTCCGCCCCGGCGAACGCGGCATGGGCCTGACCGAGGACGACCTGAAGGCCACCGGTGTGCAGGGCGAGGTGCTCGAGTGGCACGGGTTGCTGCGCAAGATCCGCAAGCACCTGGTGCTCGGCGAGGCCAACCCGCGCGAGGTCTACTCGATCGGGGTCTCGCAGGCGGCCGACGGGAGCCCCGAGGGCATCGTGATCACCTCGGCGATCCACCCGCTCGTCGACGATCTCACCGTCCGCCAGACCGGCCGGCTCGCCTTCGAGCTGAGCCGTCTGCTCGACGAGCGCATCAAGGAGCACCAGAAGAAGGTGTTCGCCGCCGTCGAGGAGCTGCCGAAGGGCAAGCTCGACGAGCTGCCCGACATCGAGATCACCAGCTGAGCCAGGCCGGTCCCGGCTGAGGCCGGCTGTTGCGGCCACGTGACACGCGGCCGGGAAACGCACGTGTCCTTCGGGCAGTCCGCCACGAGAAACGGGCACTCCACTGCTGTGGCGGGTGCGCCGCGATGGGCCCGGGCGATGACCTGGTGTGGGCGCGGGTGCGCGAGCCTTCCCTCGCGCACCCGCGCCCTTGCCATTCCTCCGGCGTCAGCCGGTGATGCTGTCCGAACCGTCCTCGAGGTGGCCCACGTAGCGACGCGACCAGGACTTGTCGCCGTCCAGGGTCACGGTCACGTCGTACCAGCCGTGGTCCGAACCGCACGGGTCGACCGAGTGCAGCGTGCGGCCGTGCGCGGACACGCGGTAGGTCTTCGGGCGGTCGTCCGAGTACTGGTTGTGCTTCACGGTGAAGGTGACCGGCCGCGAACTGTTGTTCTCCAGCTCCAGCAGCAGCCGCGGCCGCGAGCCGAAGCCGAGGATGCCGTCGAAGTAGGCGGCGGTGACCTTCGCGGTCTGACCGGCGGCGTCGAGGTCGCCGGTGAACTGGCGCAGGAACCGGTTCGGGCCCACCACCGTGATGTCGTAGCGGTTCCCGGCGAGCTGCACCGCACCCGGCACGGTCTTGTCCCAGATCGTGCTCGACGGCGCGACCGTGTACTGGCCCGGGAACTTCGCCGGGTAGTCCTTGAGCGACGGGGTCGCCTGGGTGTTGTCGTACACGGCGAAGTGGCTGGCCTTGCGCACGTGCTTGCCGTTGTTGCTGAACGACAGCTTCGCCTGCGTCGAGCCGGGCGAGGTGGTGAACCCGTCGAGGTTCGCGTTCGGCTGGTACGGCAGAGCTCGGGCCTTCTTGGTGCCCGGCTCCTGCTTCGGCATCTTGTTCGTGGTCACCGGCGGCTGGTACGAACCGCCGGCCGGGTCGCCGATCACGGTGGTCTTCGGCAGCCGCGGCAGGCCGTACACCGGCGAGTGGAAGTCGAACGAGCCGGTGAGGTCACCGCACACGCTGCGGCGCCACGCGCTGATGTTCGGGCAGTGCGCGGTCTTGCCGAGCGCCTCGGTCCACTTCTCCAGGAACTGGATCACCGACGTGTGGTCGGAGACCTCCGAGGTGACCCAGCCACCGCGGGTCCACGGCGAGATCAGCAGCAGCGGCACGCGGAAACCGAGGCCCACGGGCATCGGCTTGGTGAGGCCGGCATTGGCGAGCGCGCCGGAGGACTCGAGGTAGAACTCGTCTTCGTCGGCGCCGGGCGCGGGCACAGGCGGCGGCACGTGGTCGAACTGGCCGTCGTTCTCGTCGTAGTCGATGATCACGAGCGTCGAGTTGAAGACCTCGGGGTCGGCGTTGAGGGCCTCGAGGACGTTGTTGACGTAGTAGGCACCGTCGTTCGGCGAACCGTCCGGGTGCTCGGAGAAGGCCTGGTTCGTGACCATCCACGAGACCTTCGCCAGCTTGCCCGCCACCACGTCGGCGCGCAGGGCGTCGGTGAGGTTGTCGGCGTTGGCGCTCAGGCCGGTGTGCGGCTCGGGGACGATCGCCACGCCGTTGTCGTAGAACACGTTGCCGGGCGCGGCGGTGCCGCCCTGCGACGGGTCGAGCTTGGCGAAGGTGTCGAAGTACTCGACACCGTTGTCACCGTAGTTGTCGGAGCCCTGGTAGACCTTCCACGAGTAGCCGGTCTTCTGCAGGGACTCGGCGTAGCTCTCCCACAGCAGGTGCTTGCCGAGCTCGTCGCCGCCGTTGAAGGCCACGTAGTCGCCGTGCAACTTGTCGGCGTTGATCGAACCGCTCCACAGGTAGGTGCGGTTCGGGCCGGTCGCGCTGAGCACGGAGCAGTGGTAGGCGTCGCCGACGGTGTAGGTGTCGGCCAGCGCGTAGTGCCACGGGATGTCCGAGCGGTCGAGGTACCCGAGGGTGGTCGGGCCGCCCTTGGCGTAGTACCAGCCGTTCATGAGGCCGCCGTACCAGGCGCCGTGCTGGTCGTCCCAGCTGTGCGAGGTGCCGCCGTAGCCCTGCGCGCCGACCTCGGAGGTGGGCGGCTGGTGGTTGGCCGGGTACTGCGACACCTTGGCGTCGGACAGCTTCCACGGGAACTGAGTACCACCGGCCGGGGTGGTGGGCGCCGTCGTCGGCTGCTGGAACACCGAGTTGCCGCCGGGCAGCGTGATCGCCGAGCGGTCGCCGAAGCCGCGAACGCCCTTCAGCGAGCCGAAGTAGTGGTCGAAGCTGCGGTTCTCCTGCATGAGGATCACCACGTGCTTGATGTCCCGCAGGTCGCCGTACCGCTTCGACGGGACGGGCGGCCGGGGCGACGCCTCGGCTTCGGTGGCGGCCAGCGCGCCGCCGCCGACGACCGCGGCACCGGTGACCGCCGCGGCAGCGCCGAGGAAACCTCTTCGGGAAAGATCGGACATGGGTGAGAACCTCCGGTAACGGCCGGCACGCGCGAGAGAGCGCGTGGGACGGCCGAAACCTACGGTCGCGGAACTGGTTCAGGGCGAACTCGACCTGAACACTCCTCGACGCGCGTGGGAACCGTGGCCGGGCTCGTCCGACCGGCGCAGTCCACACCGGACAGAGCGGACAGCCGGCCACCGCGAGGGCACCCGTGAGTCACGGGTTGATCACAGCCGCAACGCCGGGCGCGCACAGCCGTCTTTGCCCGTGACAGCAAGCTTTTCGCGAATCCTGGGGGAATGATCACATGACGCGGACAACCGTGTTCAGAGGCGCTCTCGTCGCTGCTTCCGTTTCGGCGGCGGTGCTCGCCACCGCGTGCTCGGGTGCGCCCGCCGCACCGCCGGCACCGGTTCCGTCAGCCCCGTTGTCCACCTCCGTCGCCCCGACCGCAACGCAGGCCCCGTCGTCTTCCGCGCAGCAGCCGGGCCAGTCCCAGCAGCCGGTGGCGGCGGCCGCCGCCGGGCTGAAGTTCCCGGGCAAGAGCCTCGAGGTCCGGTTCAACCGCTACGACCGCGCGAGCGGGATGGCGGAGTTCTTCCTGGTCACACTGGCGCCGAACGGCGGAGCCGGCCCGCACCTCGTCGACGTGCCGGGTCCGCACCGGCTGCCGCTGGCCCCGAACGCGACGATCGAGTCCGTCGACCCGGCCGGCTTCCCGTTCGAGACATGCCCTCCCACCGAGTGCTCGACCGGGATCGAGCTGCAGAGCGTGCTGAGCCAGTACGGCGGCAGCGGGCTGTTCGCCGACGCCGCCGTGAACGCCGCCGACCAGATCACCGACATCCACGAGATGCCGTACTGATCCGCGACGGGTGCCCGGACTCGAGGTCCGGGCACCCGTCGCGGGTCAGGTGCTCTGCTGGGTACGCCGGCGGGCGCGGTAGGCGCGCAGGTTGACCGCGTTGCCGCAGATCTGCACGTTGTGCCACACGCCGCTGTTGTTGCGGGAGCGGTCGTAGAAGGCGACCGCGCAGCGCTTGTTGCGGCAGGTCTTCAGGCGCCGCCAGCGGTCGGCGCGCTGTGCCTCCAGCACCTCGATCAGCACGATCGACGCCACGCGCCGCCAGCCGGTGCCGCGGGGCTCGGGCCGGATCCAGCCGTCGGCGCCGGGCTGCAACAGCACGGGCGCGCTGTGCAGCAGCGCCGCGCCGGCTTCGGGGTCGTGGTCGGTGAAGTCGCGCAGCTCCTCGCGCAGGTCGCGCAGGCGCTCGACGTCGTCGCCGGACAACTGGACACGTTCGGCCGGGCGTTCGGTGGCCCCGGCCCACCGTTCCAGCGCGCTGTCCAGCCACTTCTGCGCGTCACCGACCTCGGCGAGCAGGTCTTTTTCGCGGGGCTTGCCGGCCGAGAGCGTGTTGAGCAGGTCGTGCACGAAACCCAGCCCGCCCGGGCTCACCTCGAGCTCGTAGCGATCCGTCGCCGGCCAGTTCATCCGTACTCCTCCCGGCAGAGCCATCACGTCATCAACTCTGTCGGCTCGACTATACCGCCTCCGAGCTGCACGCAAGACAGAACCGGCATTCCGCCCCGGCCGACGCAGGTGGACGGCGTTCGGCTGCGTCGGCTGACGGCGGTCCGACGACTCAGTGCCCGTCGAACGTCAGCACCGGCCGCGGCTGCCCCGCCTTGTATGCGGTGATCGCCGACGCCAGGCCGCGCCGCACGTCGCCGGTCTCGAACAGCGGCATCGAGAGGTCGAACAGCACCTGGTCCGCGGCCGCCGTGCCGCCGACCTCCCACGTGCGCAGCAGCGCCTTGTGCACGGCGTGCGCCCGGGTCGGGCCCTGCGCCACGCGGCGCGCGAACGCCAGCGCCTCGGCGAACACCTGCTCGTCCGGGACGACCCGGTTGACGACGCCGGCCTCGGCCATCACCGTCGCCGGCACCGGCTCGGAGGTGAGCGCCCACTCCATCGCCCGTGCCCGGCCCGCCCGCGCGGCGACGCGGTGGATCCCGCCCAGCAGCGTCACGATCCCCAGCGTCTGCTCGGGGTGGCCGAACCGGGCCGACTCGCCGGCGAAGAGCACGTCGGCCCGCAGCGCCAGTTCGAAGCCGCCGCCGAAGCACAACCCGTGCACCGCGGCGATCACCGGCACCGGCAGCTGCTCGAACGCGTTGAACGCGCGCAGGAAGAGCTCGAACGACGCGCGCAGCTCCCGCCCGTCCTGCCCTTCCCACGGCACGATGTCGCCGCCGTAGCTGAAGTCCGGGCCTTCGGCGCGCAGCACGACGGCACGGGCGCCGCTGCCGGTGATCTCGTCGACGGCGGCCACCAGCTCCGTCGTCATCGGGACGCCGATGCGGTTCTGTGGCGGATTGTGGAGCGTGAGCACGGCGACGGCGGCGTCCTCGGCACCGTCTCGGGTCAGGGAAAGCTGCGGCACGGTGGACTCCTCAGGACAGGTGCTGCTCGAACCAGGACCGCGCGGCGGCGCTGGAGCGGGCGAACTCGGTGACGTACGGGTCGAAGTGCCCGCCCGGGATCAGTTCGAGCCCCTTCGGCTGCAGGGCGCGTTCGTAGGCGGCGAGCGCCAGGTCGGTCACGGTGATCGTGTCGTTCAACGCGACGACCAGCAGCAGCGGCGTCGGCGACACACGGCTGACCCACGCGCCCGGCTCGTACATCCGCGCGGCACGCGTGGAGCGCACGGTGACCTGGTTCTCCCAACTGCCCTCGGGGATGTCCTGCAGGTAGAACCCGACCGCGTCCGGCGCGCGGTAGGAGGCGGGCACAGCCGGGTCCGTGCTCACGATCGTCTGGCTGCGCGGGGGTTCACCCCGCCCGACCGCGCGGTCGTCCTCGGCGAACGCGTGCTCCAGCGCGGCGACGCCGTCCGGCGGCACGCGGCGCAGGCCCTGCTCGACACCGCTGATCGTCGGCACCTGCGCGACCACGGCCTTGAGCCGCCGGTCGGTGGCGCCCAGCACGATCGCGTGGCCGCCGGCGTAGCTGGTGCCCCACAAGCCGATCCGCTCCGGGTCGACCTCGGGGCGGGCTTCGAGGAAGGTGAGGGCGCGGCGCCAGTCGGCGATCTGGCGCCAGGGGTCCACGTCCTGGCGCGGGGTGCCGTCGCTGGCGCCGAACGTGCGGTGGTCGTGCACCAGCACCACGAACCCGGCGTCGGCGAACGCCTCGGCGAAGGGTTCGAGGCCGTGTTCTTTCACGCCGGCGTAGCCGTGGGCCATGGTGATGGCGGGCCGCGGCCCGGGCGCGTCCGGCACGAACAGCCAGCCGCGCAGGGTCACGCCGTCCTCGCCGGCGAACTCGATGTCGCTTCGTGTGGTCATGTCAGGCCTCCTGGTGGAAGTGAGCGGCCGCGAGGTCGGGCAGGCGCCGGCCCAGCTCCGCGGAGAACTTGAGCGCGCCGCCGAGCGGGCGGTGGTGGATGGCCGCGTGCACGATCCGGCCGGCCTCGTCCTTGGTCAGCACAGTGACGCCGAGCAGCGTCGCGCCGCCGAAGGCCACCGCCTCCCACTCGAGGTAGGTGCGCTCGCCGGACTCGGTCTGGTGCGTGAACTTCAGCGACTCGTAGATCCCGCTGGCGGCGGCCATCACGCGCTGCACGTTCTCCCGGCCTTCGACGGGTTCGAGCAGCGTGCCGGCTTCGAGGACCACGTCCTCGGCGAACGTCTCGCCGAACGCGTCGGCGGTCTTGCGCGAGAACCCCGCGGCCCAGCCGCGCGCCTGGCCGCCGGCGAAGCCCGCGATCAGCTCGGCGAGACGGGCGGGCGCCTCCGCGTGCGTCCAGTGGCCCGCGCCGGCGACCACCTCCGTGACGGGCGCGGCGAAGCGGGGTGCGACGGCGCCGGCCACGAGGTCCGCCGTGACGAACGGGTCGTCCCCGCCGCGCACGATGAGCACCGGACCCGGGTACCCGCTCGGCGCGTGCCCTTCCGGAGCGCCGTTGTTCCAGCAGGAGGCGAACGCACGCACCACCTCGGGACGCAGGCGCAGGCCGGCCGCGCCGATCCGTTCGGAGGTTTCGGCGCTCAGGTTCGGCGAGAGGTTCGCCCGCGCCGCGCGCTGCGCCTCGGCTCCGGCCTCGCCCAGCGAGCGGAACGGTTCGATGGCCTCGTCGGGCAGGCGCGTGCCCGCCAGGGGCACCGGGTTCACGAGCACCAGCCCGCTGGTCAGCTCGGGCCGTGCCGCCGCGACCAGCTCGGCCACAGCCGAGCCCATGCTGTGGCCCACGAGCAGGAACGGGCCGCCGATAGCGTCCACAGTGGACAGCACGTCGGCCGTGAACCGGTCGTAGGTGAACGCCCCCGCCTCCGCGGCACGGTCGCCGCTGCCGGCGAGGTCCACGGCCACGTACTCGCCGTCGGCCGGGAGCGCCCCGACGACCCCGTCCCAGACCCGGTGGTCGTCGAGGAACCCGTGCACGAAGACGGTCGGTTCGGCCATGGATCTTCCCCGATCAGGTCGTCCCGGCGTCGGGCGACTGCCGGTGAATGACCCAACCGTAGACCGTTAGCCTCTGTCATACCAGGAGCCACGCCAGGTGACTCCGGCCACAGATCACAGAGTCAGTGCCCGGAGGTTCCCGACTCAGGACCGTCTTCGTGCCGAGTTACGACAGAAGTGAACGGAAATAGTAGCCCGCACTCACTGCCGGTACGGCGCGGCGGCTGCCTGCGCGGCGGTGATGAACGCGCCCTTGTTCTTCGGCCAGAACGTGCTGTCCACACAGGAGTACTTCGGCAGGAACCCGCCGCACGTGCCGCTCGACGCACCGACCTCGAAGGTGAAGCTCGCGACGCCGAGGGTGCCGTAGGTGAAGTCGTCGGTCGTGCCGCTCGTGTCGTAGCCGACGGTCTCGCGGTTGGTGCCCACGACGTAGCCGTTGGAGGCGGTGAACTTCGCGCCCAGCTTGCGGTACTGCGCGTCGTTTGGCGAGGTCGCCTGGGTGAAGCCCCACGGGATCACGATGTCGTTGCCGTAGCTGTGCAGCGTGATCATCGTGCCGCGCGCGGTCGTGGGCGCCGGGTCGTTGTTGCCGGTGCCGCGCTGCACGGGGTAGATCGCCCGGAAGAACTTCTCCAGCGCCTGGGTTTCCGGCTCCGAACCGGCGCTCGCGCCCTGATAGGTCTCGGCGCACGGCGAGTTCGAGTCCCCGCCCCACTGATAAGTGGAGTTGCGGTTCACGTCGATGCCGACGTTGGTGCCGGAGCAGCCGCCGCGGGTGTTGTCGGCGTTCTTGCGCTGCAGCTTGGGCGAGTTGCCGCCCGAGGCCACGATGTCCACGCCGTCCGGGTTGGCGATCGGGATCACCCACACCTCGGTGGTGTCCAGAATGGACTTCGCGGTCGGGTCACCGGCGTAGCCGTTCGCGAGGTAGTCGATCCAGCGCCACGCGAGCTCGCCGGTCGAGATCTCGCGCGCGTGGATCTGGGCCATCAGCACGAACTTCGGTTTGGCCGAGGCCGTGGACAGCGTGCAGTCGCCGGCCTGCTTCTTGCTGAGGCAGATGGCTTTCAGGTCGTGTCCGCCCTGGCCCTTGGTCTTCTTCCACGACGAGCCGAGCGTGTACACGGTCGCCAGGTCCGGGTGCGCCGAGGCGACCTGGGTCAGGTGTGCTTCCTGCGCGGCGACGGTGCGGTAGCCGCCGTAGAAGGTGTCGGCCGCGGCCGCCCGCGCTGCCGCGGCGGGCACGTCCTTGTAGACGGTGTCGAAGTACGACGGTTGATACCCCAGCGTCCGCAGCTTCCGGGCTACGGCCTGGTCCCCCACGACGTACGCGGCTTCACGGTCGGATTCGGCGACGTCGAACCCGGCGCGCGCGAGCCCCGCCACCTGGTCCGCGGTCACCGGCACCCGCCAGAACACCGGCGCGCCGGACCCGGGCGCGGCGGCCGTGGCGCTGGTGGCGCCCGCGGACAGGCCCGCCACCAGCACTCCGACCGCCGCCAGCGCGGCCTTCCACGACGACCTGACCTTCATCGGGGCTCCTCACGGATGCGTCGGGGGACGGACCGACGGTGACCGTCCCGCAACGCACAGTGTGGCGGCCCGGGACAAACCCGGCACACCCACGAAAGTCGGAACTCCCGCTCAGCCCTCGGTGAGGATCGTGGCGAGCAGCTCGGCGGCGATGTTGCGCCCGGACACCACGAGCACGATCGGCCGGTCGAGCGGGACCAGGCCCTCGCGCAACGCGGCCAGCGCCGCGGCCGACGAACCCTCCGCCACCAGTCCCGCCGTGAGCGCGAACTCGCGGACCGAGCGGCGGATCGCGGGCTCGTCGACGTCGACCAGCTCGACGCCGGCCTCACGCACGATGTCCGGCGTGATGGTGCCCGGCTCGAGGTTGCCGACCAGCCCATCGGCGATGGTGTCCCCCACCGGCACGGTCACGAGGTGTCCCGCCGCGACCGCCGCGGACACGGCGTGGCACGCCGCGGACTCGACGCCGACCACGCGCACGTCCGGTTTCGCGCGACGGGCGCCGAGCGCCGTGCCGGCCAGCAGCCCGCCCGAGCCCGTGGGCACGACGATCGTGAAGTCCTCGCCGAAGCTGTCGGCCACCTCGCCGACGAGGGTGCTCTGGCCGGCGATCACGTACGGGTCGTTGTAGGCGGACACGAACTTCATCCCGCCGGCCGCCAGCTCCAGGGCCTTCGCTTCCGCGCCGTCGTAGCCGCCCGGCGCGAGCACGAGGTCCACCGGGTAGGTGCGCAGCGCCGAGATCTTGGCCGGGGAACCGTCTTCGGGAACGACCACTGTGGACTGCGCGCCGAGCAGCCGCGACGCGTGCGCGATGCCGAGCGCGTGGTTGCCCGCCGACGCCGTGACGACCGGCGTGCCGTCGGCGGCGTACGCGGTGAGGGCGGTGACGCCGCCGCGGACCTTGAACGAGCCGGTGGGCTGCGCGCCCTCGTACTTCAGGAACACCGGCACGTCGAGACCGGCGGCATGAAAGGGCAGGAGTGGGGTCGGCGCGAGGTTACGCGTGACCGTTTCCCTTGCCTGGTCGAGGATGGCGTCGGCGATCAGGGGCATGGCTCTCCTTCGGGGACGGGTCAGGCTTCCGGGGCGAGTTCGCGGCGCAGGCGGGTGAGCAGTTCGTAGGTGTCGACGGCGGGGTCGCGTCCGACGGCCATCGTGGCGAGCACGAGCATGTCGGCCAGCAGCATCCCGCCGAGCGGTTCGGCGGTGAGCCCGCCCGCGGACGCCTCGTCGCGCAGGACGACGTCGACAGCACTGGTGAGCTCCTCGCCGAGGTTCTCGGTCACGAGAATCAGCCCGGCCCCGGCGGCGCGGGCGTGAGCCACGAGCAGCTCCAGCTCCGGCAAGGCGCGGCCGGGCGCGAAGATCACCACGGCGTGGCGGGCGGAGAGGCTGAGCAGGTCGTCGGCGAGGGTGAAGCCGGTGGCGCCGGAGAAGACCGCGAACTTGCCGATGCGGTTCAGCTTCAGGGCGAGGTAGCGGGCGCTGAGCTCGTTGACGCCCCAGCCGTAGCAGAAGACCGTGGCCGCGGGCGCGATGAGCTGCAGCGCCTTCGCCAGCGCGGCCGGGTCGGTCTTGCGGCCGAGCCCGGTGATCCGCTCACGGGCGTCACCCAGGACCCGTTCCGAGGTGGCGGAGAAGTCCCGCGCCGTGCGGGAGAGCTGGAGGCGTTCGCTGATCTGGGGTGGCGCGGTCGTGGTGAAGTTTTCGCCCAGCGCGGCTTTGAGGTCCGGGAGCCCGGCGTACCCGAGCCGGCGCGCGGTGCGGACGACCGTGGCGTCGCTCGTGCCCGTGGTGCGGCCGATGTCGCCGGCGGTGGCCAGCATGATCCGCTGCGGCGGCGACGCGACGAGGTACCGCGCGACGACGCGTTCGGTCTTGCTCAGCCGGGTCCACTCGTGGTTGACCCGGCTCGCGAGGGTGCGCGGTTCTGAAGTATCCAATTCAGCTAGTGCCGTTTCTGTCGTCACTGCTACAGTGACCGCAGCTTACCCCGCCGGGCCGGGACTGCCCCGGGCCTCGCCGCGCACACCCGCCCGCCGCGAAGAAGGAGCTGCTTTGTCCCCGATCACCGGCGCCATCGCCTCGCCGCACGCCCTCGCCACCCGCGCCGGGGAGCAGGCCTTCCGCGCGGGCGGCAACGCCATCGACGCGGCGCTCGCGGCCGCGACTGCACTCACCGTCGTCTATCCGCACAACACCGCTCTCGGCGGTGACCTCGTGGCCCTCGTGCGCACCCCCGACGGCTCGATCACCTGTGTGAACGCCACCGGCACAGCGCCGGCCGCCCGCGACCTCGCCGCACTGCGCGCCCGCCACGGTGAGCGGCTGCCGGAACGCGGGCCCGACACCATCACCGTGCCCGGCGCGGTACGCGGCTGGGAGGCCCTGCGCGGTCACGGTGCCGCGCTGGACTGGTCCGCCCAGTTCGCCGCCGCGATCGGGTACGCGGCCGAAGGCGTCCCCGTGGCGCGCTCGCTCGCCGCCGCGCTCGTGACGGACCGGGCGCTCCTCGACGCCGACGCCGGCTCGCGCGCGGTGTTCGGTGCGTCCCTTCGCGAAGGCGACCTGCTCGTGCAGCCACGTCTCGCGGATTCGCTGCGCGCGATCGCGTCCGGCGGACCCGGCGAGTTCTACGAAGGCGCGGTGGGCGCGGCCCTGGCCCGTGGCCTGCGGGCCCTCGGCTGTCCACTCACGACAGCCGACCTCGCCGGGTACGTGGCCAGGGACACGGCCGCGATTTCCGCACCGCTGAGCGGTTTCCGCGTGCACACCAGCCCGCCCAACACGCAGGGCTTCGCGCTGCTGCGGACCGTGCGGGCGCTGGCCGAGCTGGGCTTCGCCGCCACTCCGTGGACGGCCCCGGCCGCCGTGCTGGGCCGCCTGTTCCACGACGGCACGCGCGTGCGCGACACCCTGCTGGCCGACCCCGCCTTCGCCGCCACGGACGTGGAGAACGACGGGTTCGCCGAGCTGATCGCGGGACTGCGAGACCCGCGCCCGGCCGACGCGGTGGCGGCTCCCTCGATCCCGCGCGGCGACACCGTGGGCGTGGCGGCGGCCGACTCCGCGGGTTACGCCGTGTCGATCATCCAGAGCGTGTTCGACAGCTTCGGCGCCGCCGTGCTGGAACCGGAGACCGGCATCATCCTGCAGAACCGCGGCACGAGCTTCTCGCTGGATCCCCGCTCCCCCAACGTGATCGCGCCCGGCAAACGGCCCAAGCACACGCTGATGCCCGTGCTCGTCACGCGCGAGGACGGGCGCGTCCGCTGGGTGAACTCGACGATGGGCGGGCACGGCCAGCCGCAGATCCACGCGCAGGTGCTGCTGCGGCTGCTGGCCGGCGACTCGCCGGCCGAAGCCGTGAGTGCGCCGCGCTGGGTCGTCGGCGCGCGGGCCGAGGGCCAGGCCTCCGACACGGTGCACCACGAAGCCGACCTCGCGGCCGAGACCGTGGCAGACCTCGCCGCCGACGGCTTCCCGCTGCGGGAAGTCCCTGCGCGCACGGAGTTCCTGGGCCACACCAACGTCGTCTCGCTCGCGCCGGACGGCACCCTCACCGCCGGCAGCGACCCGCGTTCCGACGGCTCCGCCGCCGTGGTCCCGGAGTGACCGGGCGCCTGCGGCCCGGTTGAAGGGCCCGGGTGGCGAGCCGTCGGCCCGCCACCCCACCCGGCTCACTCCTGCGCGAGAGCCATCGCGCCCAGGAACGTCTCGAGCGCCACATTCCGTCCACAAAGGACGACCGCGACCTTTTTGCCCCGGTACTGCTCGGCCGTGCGGATCAGACCCGCGACCGCGACACCGGCGGCGCCTTCGACGATCCAGCGCTCCCCCTCGGCGATCTTCCGCATGGCACGGGCGATCTCCGGCTCGGTGACCGTGACCGTCTCGTCGATCACTTCCTGGCAGATTCCGAACGTGACGGAGCCCGGCTCCACCGCGCCGGCCGAGCCGTCGGACAGCGTGGGGAACTCCGGCGTCTCGATGATCTCGCCGGCCTTCAGCGAGTCGAGCATGCAGGTGGAGGCCTCGGGCCACACGCCGACGACCTTCGTCCGCGGGCTCAGCTGCTTCAGCGCCGTGCCCGTGCCGCCGATCAGGCCACCGCCCCCGGTGCAGATGAACACGGCGTCGAGGTCGGGCGCCTGCTCGGCCAGCTCGACGCCGAGCGTGCCCTGGCCCGCGACGGTGTCGAGGTCGTTGTAGGGCGCCACGTACGGCTTGCCGAGGCGCTCCGCCTGCCGGCGCGCCTCCTGCTCGGCGTCGAGCGCACCGCCCTCGACCACCACGAGCTCGGCCCCCATCGCCCGGATCGCGGCCATCTTGGCCGGCGTGGTGTAGGAGGCGACATACACGGTGACCCCGACCCCGGCGAGGTTGCCGGCGCGGGCCACGCCCTGGCCGTGGTTGCCGGTCGACGCGGTGATCACACCGGTCCGCTTCGCGCTCTCGCCGAGCACGCGGATCTTGTTGGCCGACCCGCGCACCTTGAACGAACCGGTGGGCATGAGGTGCTCGGTCTTGAGCCACACCTCGCACTCGAGCTCGTCCGACAGCAGCCGGCTGCGTTCGAGCGTGCTCACCGGCACCTGCGGGCGGATGCCCTGGTGCGCGTCGAGAATGCGGTCGAAGAGGGTGGGCACGCTGGGCTCCTCGGGGGTTCTCCGGATGGGCCCCGGACGCTCCGCCAGGGCCACTGGTCTCACTTCCGAGCTTATTATAGCCTATAAGCTGTATGGAAGGAGCGCCTTGAGCACAGCGCCGAATACCGCCGCGCCGAACACCCCGGCGCCGAGCACCGCAGCCACCTCAGGACCCGACAGCTTCGGCAGCCTCGCCCGCCTCGACCTCGGTGGCGAGCGCTATCGGGTGCACCGCCTCGACGCCGTCCCCGGCTCCGAGCGGCTGCCCCTGAGCCACAAGATCCTGCTGGAGAACCTGCTGCGCCACGAAGACGGCCACACCGTCACGGCCGAGCACATCACGGCTCTGGTGCACGGCGGGTCCGACGCGGCCCACGACGTCGTCGCCTTCTCCCCGTCGCGGGTGTTCCTGCACGACACCAACGGCGTGCCCGTGCTCACGGACCTGGCCGCGCTGCGCGACGCCGTCGCCGCGGCCGGGGGCGATCCCCGCAGCGTGCGCCCGCGGATCCCGAGCCACCTGACCGTGGACCACTCCGTGGCCACGGAGGTCTCCGGCCGGGCCGACGCCCTGCGCCGCAACGTCGAGATCGAGTACACCCGCAACGCCGAGCGCTACCGCTTCCTCAAGTGGGGCGAGACGCTCGACGGCGTGCACGTGGTGCCGCCCGGCACCGGGATCATGCACCAGATCAACCTCGAGTACCTCGCGAGCGTGGTGGAACGCCGCGACGGCTGGGCGTTTCCGGACACCTGCGCCGGCACCGACTCGCACACGACGATGGTCAACGCGCTGGGTGTGCTGGCGTGGGGTGTCGGTGGCGTCGAGGCGGAGGTGGCGCTGCTGGGCCAGCCGTTGAGCATGCTGGTGCCGCCCGTGGTCGGCGTGGAGCTCACGGGTGAACTCGGCCCCGGCGTCACCGCGACCGACCTCGTCCTCACGGTCGTGGAAACCCTGCGCGCGCACGGCGTGGTCGGGAAGTTCGTGGAGTTCACCGGCGACGCCGTGGCGCGCATCCCGCTCGCGCACCGCGCGACGATCTCCAACATGTGCCCCGAGTTCGGCGCCACCGCGGCGATGTTCCCCATCGACGCCGCGACGACCGGCTACCTGCGCCTCACCGGCCGCACGCCGGACCACGTCGCCTCCGTGGAGAAGTACGCGAAGGAACAGCTCCTCTGGCACGATCCTTCGGCGGACTTGCGTTACGACGAGCGCCTGCGGATCGACCTCTCCACTGTGACGGCTTCCCTCGCCGGCCCCCGCCGGCCCCAGGACCGCGTGCCGCTCGCCGCCGTGCCGGCCAACGCCACGGCCGCAATCGAGCACGTGCGCTCCTCGCGCGGTGAAGCACCGTCCCCCGAGCCACCCCACCATCAAGAACCCGACTCCGTCGACGCGACCCACCAGCGAGATCGCGCCGGCTTCCGGATTGGGCGGTCCGATCGGCCCCCGGCCGATCCGACTGCCCAATCCGGAAGCCGGCTCAAAGGCGATCTCGCACGCCCCGGCGGAGCCGGGGCCAAAAAACACAGCGATGGCGATAGCGCCGTAGGGCCCGGCGGAGCCGCGGCTGACGGTGCGATAGCCATTGCAGCGATCACCTCGTGTACCAACACCTCCAACCCGCATGTGATGGTCGCCGCGGGTCTGCTCGCGCGCAACGCCCGCGCGCGGGGCCTCACCGCGAAGCCGTGGGTGAAGACGAGCCTCGCGCCGGGTTCGAAGACCGTCACCGAGTACCTGGCGCGCGCCGGGCTGACCGGGCCGCTCGACGAGCTGGGCTTCCAGCTCGTGGGCTACGGCTGCATGACGTGCATCGGCAACTCCGGCCCGTTGCTGCCCAGCGCCGCCGAAGCGGTGGCCGAGCGCGGCGCCGTGGTGGCGTCGGTGCTGTCGGGCAACCGGAACTTCGACGGCCGCATCAACAACGACGTCTCCCTCAACTACCTCGCCTCTCCCCCGCTCGTCGTCGCCTACGCGCTGGCCGGTTCGGTCAAGCACGACCTGACCAGCGAGCCGCTGGGGGTCGACGCCGACGGCCAGCCCGTGCTGCTCGCGGACCTGTGGCCGGACGACGCCGAGATCGACGAGGTCGTGCGCGCGCACCTCACGCCCGAGCTGTTCCGCGAGGCCTACGCCGACGTGTTCGGCGGCGACGAGCACTGGGCCGGCGTGCCCGAGTCCGACGGCCACCACTTCGCGTGGGAGCCGGACTCGACGTACCTGCGCCGCCCGCCGTTCCTCGACGAGGTCACCGAAACCGTCGCCGCGCCAACCGACGTGACCGGCGCGCGCACGCTGTTGCTGCTGGGCGACTCCGTGACCACCGACCACATCAGCCCCGCCGGCCGCATCCCCGCGGCGAGCAGCGCCGGGCGTTACCTCACGGCGCTGGGCGAGACCGACCTCAACACCTACGCCTCACGCCGCGGCAACTTCGAGGTGATGGTGCGCGGCGGGTTCGCCAACCCGCGGCTGGCCAACCTGCTCGCCCCGGACGCCGGCGGCGGCGTCACCCCCGACTTCACGCGCGACGGCGCGCTGGTGCCCATCCACGAGGCTTCCCAGTCCTACGCCGCGGCCGGCGTGCCGTTGATCGTGATCGCCGGCCAGGAGTACGGCACGGGTTCGTCGCGCGACTGGGCGGCGAAGACGACCGCGCTGCTGAAGGTGAAAGCCGTGCTGGCGCAGTCGTTCGAGCGGATCCACCGGTCCAACCTCGTGGCGCTCGGCGTGCTGCCGCTGCAGTTCCTCGACGGCGACAGCGCGGCCTCGCTCGGGCTCGACGGCACGGAGGAGTTCGACCTCACCGGGATCGCCGACGTCGTCGAGGATCCGGCGCGGCCGCTGACGGTGCGCGTGCGCCCGGCGGACCGACCGGCGTTCGAGTTCTCCGTGCGCGCCCGGCTCGACACCCCGCGCGAAGCCACCTACTACGCGAACGGCGGGGTGCTGCCGTATGTCCACCGCCTGATCCTGCGAGGTGAGCTTGACTGATCCCGCGCCCGTCGTCGAACCGCTGCTGCTCGGCTACGGCCTCTCGTCCGACCAGGGCAGCATCGGGTTCTGCGGTGTCTACCTCGTGCAGTCGCCGCGGCGCCGCATCCTGTTCGACTGCGGTCACGCGGGCCGCCGCCGCGCGCTGCACCGGGCGCTGGCCCGCCACGGGCTCGGCGTGCGCGACGTCGACACGCTGGTGCTCTCCCACGCCCACTACGACCACGTGCAGAACGCCGACCTCTTCGGCCACGCCGAGGTGTTCCTGCACCCGGCCGAACGCGGGCGCGCGCCCGGCGACCCGGTGGCTCCTCCGTGGACGGACGCGATCTTCACCGGACTGGCACTGCACGAAGGCAGCATCGACGGGCTCGAGCTGGCGCCCGGCGTCACGATCACCGGGCTGCCCGGCCACACCGCGGGTTCGCTCGGCCTCACCGTCGAGACCGCCGACGGCACGGCGCTGCTCACCGGCGACGCCGTCCCCTCGTCCCGCGCCCTGCGTGCCGGCCGCGCCACCACAGCGGCGAGCGAGGAAGCGGCCGCCGCGTCGATCGAGCTCGTGCGGAGCCGGGCCGACGTGGTGTACCCCGGCCACGACCGGCCGTTCACGATCGAGGCCGGGCTGCCCGGCCGGTACCTGTTCCCGCGCGTGGACCTCGAGGTGCTCGCGCCCGACCCGCTGACCGACGACCCGCCCGCGCCGTCTTGAGGCGCGGGTCTCCGCCGAAAGGAAGCTCCCCAGCATGACCACCGCCACCGGCATCTTCGCCGAGCCGGCTCCGAAGTTCTCCACCGAGGGCCTGCACGCCGTGCTCGGCGAGCACTGGGCGCTCACCGACCCGGTACTCAAGCCGCTCGACAGCGAACGCGATCTCAACGTGCTCGTCGACGGCCGGTTCGTGCTCAAGATCTCCAACCCCGCCGAACAGGCTGACGTCGTGGACATGGAGACCCGCGCGCTGGAGCACGTGCACGCAGCCGACCCGGAGCTCCCGGTGCCGGAGACGGTCGCGACCACGGCGGGCGAACCCGTCGCGCGCCCGCTTGACGACGCCGGACGCGAATGCCTCGCGCGGCTGATCACGCTGCTTCCCGGGTCACCGCTCGAAGGCGGACCGCTGGAGCCCGACCTCGCCGCGCAGGTCGGCGCGGTGGCCGCGCGCGTTTCCGTGGCGCTGCAAGGGTTCTTCCACCCCTCGGCCGGGCGGACGCTGATGTGGGACATCCGGCGGATGCCGGAGGTCCTGGCGGCGGCGGGGATCGCGACCGGGCGGCTGGGCGAGCTCGCCCAGCGCGTCGCCCCCGCGCTGGCGGCCACCGCCACGCTCCCGTCGGGTGTGCAGCACGCCGACGTGACCCTCACCAACGTGCTGGCCTCGCGTGCGAGCGTGACCGGCGTGATCGACTTCGGCGACATGCACCACACGGCCGCCGTCGCCGACCTCGCCGTGACGCTGACCTCCGTGCTGCGCCTCAGCGGCGGCGACGCGGATCGCCTGTGGCGCCTCACCGACGCCGTGCTGCGCGGCTACCAGCGGCACCGCTCGCTGTCGCCGGCGGAGGTGGCGGTGCTGGGCGAGCTGGTGATCGCGCGCCTGCTCACGACACTCGCGGTCTCGGCGACCCGGCGCGGGCCGCACGCGGACAACCACCGCTACATCACGCAGTACGACACCAACAGCGAGCAGGCGCTGGAGCTGCTGTCGGCGTTGTCCGTGCAGGAGCTCGCCGACCGGCTGGCGCGGCTGGCGGGCACGCGGGACCTCACGGCGGCGATCTCGCCGGACAGCCTTCCGGCGCGCCGCGCGCAGGCCATGGGCGGCAAGCTCTCCCCGCTGTTCTACCGGCGGCCGCTGGAAATCGTGCGCGGCGAAGGGCCGTGGCTCTACGCCCGCGACGGCGCGCGGTACCTCGACGCGTACAACAACGTCGCGGTCATCGGCCACACGCACCCCGCCGTGACGCAGGCGGTGAACCTGCAGCTGGCGCAGCTCAACACGCATTCGCGCTACCTGCACGCGGGGATCGTCGAGCTCTCCGAGCGCATCCTCGCGACCATGCCGGCACCGCTCGACACGGTCCTGTTCACCACGTCCGGCACCGAGGCCAACGAGCTGGCGTGGCGCCTGGCCACGGAGTACACCGGCGCGGGCGCGGCCGTGATCGCGGAGCACGCCTACCACGGGGCGTCGAAGTGGATGGCGGACCTGAGCTCGAACGAGTGGCCCGCGGGCTACCGGCCCGCCCACGTCGCGACGTTCGAAGCACCGCGCGGCCCGGCTCCCGAGCTGACGGAAACCGTTGCGGCCGAACGGATCCGCCGGGCGGACGAGACCCTGCGCGCCGCCGGTGAGCGTCCGGCCCTCGTGCTCGCGGACTCGCAGTTCACCTCCGAAGGCATCCTCGACGTGCCCGGCGAGTTCGTGGCCGGCCTGGTCTCGGGCGCCCACACGGCGGGCGCGCTGTACCTCGCCGACGAGGTCCAGTCGGGCTACGGCCGCAGCGGCCCGCAGCTGTGGCGCTTCCTGCTCGCCGGCGTGACACCCGACCTCGTGACGCTGGGCAAGCCGATGGGCGCGGGCTACCCGATCGGCGCCGTCGTGACGCGGCGCGAGATCGCCGACGCGCTCGCCGGCAGCTACGAGTACTTCTCTACCTTCGCCGCCACTCCGGCGGCGGCCGCGGCCGGCCACGCGGTGCTCGACGTCCTCGGCCTCACCGACCTGCCCGCGCGCGCCGCCGCGACGGGCACGTTCCTGCGGGAGGGTCTGCGAGCGCTGGCCGCGGAGGAACCGCTGCTGGGCGAGGTCCGCGGCACCGGGCTGCTCGCGGGTGTCGACGTGCTCGGCTCGGGTGCCTCGACGTCTCGCGAAGTCACGCGCGCGCTCCTCTCGGAGCTGGTCGGGCAGGGCGTGCTCGCCGGGTCCACCGGCCCGCGCGGTGACGTGCTGAAGGTGCGGCCGCCGCTGGTGTGGGAGGACACGCACGTGAGCCAGTTCCTGGAGCGGCTGCGGCGTGCGCTGGCGGAACTCCGGGCCTGACAACTGAAACCGGCCGTGAGGTCCGCCGTCGGTGCGGCAGACCTCACGGCCGGGGGCCGAGGGATTACTTGCGAAGCTCGCCGCGCGCCGGCGGCAGCGTCGTCGGCCCGGAGTTGACGTTCGTGGCGTGGCCGACCGTGACGCCGGTGTCGTCGAAGGCCAGGTCGAGCCGGTCGACGAACGGTGACTCCAGGAAGTGCCACGTCAGGTGCAGCTCGTCGGCCGACCACCACTGCCCGGCGGCGAGGACGGCAGCCGTCGGGTCCTGGTAGGAGTGGTGCAGGCGCCACACGCTGACGCCGGTGTCCTGGCGCGTCCAGGTGCCCACGCCGTGGTCGATCGGGTGCCGGCCCAGCTCGTCCTCGACGACGACGTGCACCGAGCCGTCGCGGACCTCGACCGCCAGCGACACGAGACCCTGCTCGTTGGGCTCGAAGTCGTACGTCGCCGTGAACCCGGCCCTCTGGACCGCGGCGCCGACGGTTTCGGGCTCCTGCACGCGGTCCACCCACGCGGCCAGATCGTCTACTTCGGACTGTTCCCGAGCCGGGCTCTCGAACGCCGTGGTGAACGCGGACCGCAACATCCCCGGCAGGTCGTGGTAGCTGCCGTCGCCCATGGCGCCGGTGATCACGACCACGCCGTCGTGGCGGGGGAAGACCATGCATTCCTGGCCGAAAATGCCCGAAGCGCTGTAGATCCCGGCTTCGGTCGTCCAGAACTGGTAGCCGTACCCCTCGTCGGCGACGACGTCGGGCGCGGGCGGCACGAGCTCCTTGCCGTTCCACTCCCCGCTGATCGCGCGGCGCACGTGCAGCGCCGAAGCCTTCTGCACCCAGCCGGCCGGCAGCACGCGGGAACCGTCCCACACGCCGTCCTGCAGGTGCAGCACGCCGAACTTCAGCAGATCGCGCGGGCGCAGCGAAAGCCCGTTGCCGCCGCTGGAAACGCCCTCGGGGTCCCGTTCCCACGTGTAGTCCGTGATCCCCAGCGGGTCGAACAGCCGTGGCCGCAGGTACTCGTCGACCGGCTGACCCGAGACTTGCTGCACGATCGCCGACAGCACGTGGCTCGTGGTGCTGCTGTAGGTGAAGTTGCGCCCCGGCAGCTCGACCACGGGCTCCTCGAGGAACTCGTCGACCCAGCCCGTGCGCCGCAGCCGCGTGGTGGCGCCCGACAGCCCGCGCGCGTGACCCGTGCACATCGTCAGCAGGTCGCGCACGCGCATCCGGCCGAGGTTCTCGCTCGGCTCGCCGCCCAGCCGGTCGGCGAAGAAGCCGACGACGGGGTCGTCGAGGGAGAGCAGGCCCTCGGCCTCGGCGAAACCGACGGCCGCGGACGTGAAGCTCTTCGTGGCCGAGTGCACCTTGTGCCGCAGGCCCGGTTCGTGCGGCCACTGCCACAGGTCCAGCACGGTCCGCCCGTGGCGGTGCACGAGCAGGGAGTGCACACGCATCCCGCGCTCGGCCATCGTCTGCAGCAGGGTGTGGACCGGGCCCGGGTCCAGCGCCGGGTCGTGGAAGGCGTTGCTCATGCTCACCGTTCTCGTGCGGAACTTCTTGCCGGATTACAGGACCTGCGAAAGGAACGACTTCAGCCGCGGCGTCTGCGGGTCGGTCAGCAGCTGCCGGGCCGGCCCCTCCTCCGCGATCACGCCGCTGTCCACGAACAGCACGCGGTCGGCGACCTCGCGGGCGAAGTTCATCTCGTGCGTCACCACCATCATCGTCATCCCGGACGACGTCGCGAGGTCGCGCATCACGTCGAGCACGCCCTTCACCAGCTCGGGGTCGAGCGCCGAGGTCGCCTCGTCGAACAGCATGATGTCGGGCTCCATCGCGAGCGAGCGCGCGATCGCCACGCGCTGCTGCTGCCCGCCGGACAGGTGCGAGGGCCGTGCGGACGCCAGCGCCCGCAAGCCGACCTTGTCCAGCTGCTGCATCGCGCGTTCCCGCGCTTCCTCGCGCGACATCTTGCGCACCCGCCGCAGCGCGAGCGCGATGTTGTCCACCGCGCTCTTGTGCTGGAACAGGTTGAAGTGCTGGAACACCATGCCGGTGCGCGAGCGCACGGCGTTGAGGTCCACCTTCGGGTCGGTGATCGTCTGCCCGTGCAACCGGATCGTGCCCGACGTCGGCGGGGACAGCAGGTTCACGCACCGCAGCAGCGTCGACTTGCCCGACCCCGAGGCGCCGATGAGGCACACGGTCTCGCCGCGCGCGACCGTCGCCGACACGCCCTTGAGCACCTCGACGAGGCCGAAGGATTTGCAGATGTCGACCAGCTCGATCGCGGGGACGTCGGCCTTCGCCTCGTCCTGCGCCTGCGGAGAAGTCGTTACCTGGTTCACGTTCACGCTCCCGCTTCGAATCCGGTGGCACCGACGGGGACCAGCGGCTGCGGCGTCGCGGCCGGGCCGCCGCCACCGCCGCTCGCCGGACGGCGGCCTTCGCGGAGCCGCTTGTCGAACCAGTTCACCAGGTGCGTCAGCGGCACCGTGAACACGATGTAGACCAGGCCCGCGGCCACGAACGACGACGAGTTGTACGAAATGGACTGCGCCTGCTGCGCGATGAAGTACAGCTCGCGCTCACCGACGGCCAGGCCGAGCAGGTACACCAGCGAACTCTCCTTCACGGCCACGATGAACTGGTTCGCCAGCGCCGGCAGCACGTTGCGGATGCCCTGGGGCACCACGACGAGCAGCTGCGTGCTCAGGTGGCTCATCCCGAGGCTGCGGCCGGCCTCGGCCTGGCCGGGCGGCACGCTCTGGATGCCCGAGCGGAAGATCTCCGCGATGTAGGCCGCGTTGATCAGGCCCACCGCGAGGATCGCGTAGCCCATCGGCGACTGGCCGAACAAGCGCACGCCCGCCGACGGCAGCCCGATGCCGATGAGGCTCACCGTGACGATGGCGGGCAGGCCGCGGAACACGTCGACGTAGACGCGGGCCGGCATTCGCAGCCACCAGCGCGTGGAGATGAGCAGCATCGCCAGCAGCAGGCCCACCACCAGCCCGAGGACCAGCGCGAGCGACGCGATGATCAGCGTGTTGCGCAGGCCCTCCCCGAGCAGCGAGGGCAGCACGGCGAGGATCTGGTGGATATCGAAAAAGGAATGCAGGAAATCGCCCATGGGACCAGGTGTCCTTACCTCGGTTCGGCCGCGGACCGCTGGAGTGCGCGCGGACCCGGGCTCAGCGGGGTCGGCGACGGTACCGGCCGGCAGTTCGTCTTATAGACTATAACTGTGACGTGGCGCTCACGGTAGCAGATTCGACAAGATAGTCAACGACTGAAGTGCTCACTTCACACGGCTCGCGAGCAGGCCGGCGAAGAAGTCCTGGACCACGGGGATCACCAAGCTGCCCTGGTGGGCCACCCCGGGCACCACATCGAACCGCACGGAGAGCCCGCTGCGCTCGAAGCTGTCACGCAGCGTCTCGATGCGCTCGATGCGCGTGCGGCCGGTCTTCTCCACGCCGTCCATCCAGTTCGGACCGCCGGCGTTGTTGATCTCCCACGTCTCCACGTCCGCGGAGCCGACCACCATCTGCACCGGCACGCGGCGCAGGGCCGCGAGGTCGAGCTCGATGCCGAACTTCTCGCGGAAACCCCCGGTGCCGAGCCACCACGGCAGCGAGTCATCGAGCTGCGTGATGCGGCCCGGCGCGCCGATCGAGATGCCGGCGAGGCGGTCGGGGTGGGCGTAGAAGAACCGGTGCGCGAACTGCCCGCCGCCGGAGAAACCGTGCAGGAAGAAGGTTTCGGTCTCGGTGTTGAACTCCTCGCCGACCTCGTCGACGATGTGCAGCAGCTCTTCGTCGAAGCGAATCCCGTCGTACTCCAGGAACTTGAAGCTGTGCAGCTCGCGCCGCTTGCCGATGCCGGCCGGGAACAGCGGCGTGAGGATCACGCACCCGTTGCGGGTCGCGAAGTCCGCCCACTGGTTGCGGTAGCGCTCGGCCGAGCGGCCCGTGCCGTGCTGCACCACGACCAGCGGCAACGGGGCGGCATCGGGTGTGTGGTCCTCCGGCACGAACAGCCCGTAGGACAGGCGCTGGTCGTGGCCGGAAGCGAAGAACGGGGTCGCGCCGACGAAGTGGGCTCCCTGCGAGTCGGGTTCGGTGGTGGTCATGGCAGCCGGGGGCTCCTCAGAGTTCGGGGACGGGTCAGAGTTCGGGGACGGGTCAGAGTTCGGGGACGGGTCAGAGTTCGGGGACGGGCACAAGCGGTGCACTACGCACGCAGACGATATAGGCTATAGGTTCATTCGAGGACCTGAAGACACCGTTTGACACTGTGTGATGCGACAACTCCGGGCGAGCGGACCCACGAGGCCGCCTCAACCGGCACGACAGGATGCAGGCCGCAGGCCACAGCCTGCCCACCGAGCGGGAGGGAGACCGATATCCTTGCGGTCCCCCTTTGTCCGCCCAGAGAGATTGTCAGGCCGATGACCCACCCCCGCCCAGCCCTCACGAAGAACGCGTACGTCTACGAGGAGCTGCGCCGGCGCATCTTGGCCGGCGAGCTGATCCAGGGCCAGTCCATCTCCCAGGAGCAGCTCGCGGCCGAGCTCGGCGTGAGCACCACTCCCCTGCGCGAGGCGCTGCGGCGGCTCGACGCCGAAGGGCTCGTGACGATCGACGCGCACCGCGACGCGCGGGTGAGCCGGCTCAACGCCGAGGAGGCCCGCAGCCTCTTCGAGGTCCGCGAACGCCTCGACCCGCTGGCCACCAAGCTCGCCGCCACGCGCCGGACCGAGGCCGACATCGCGGCGATCGAGTCGGCGCTCAAGGACCTCGAGCCACTGAGCACGTCCACCGGCTTCGACTCGCTGCTCGTGCACCGCGCGTTCCACCGCAGCGTCTACACGGCCTCGCACAACCCGCTGCTGATGACGCTGCTGGACGGGCTCTGGGACAAGGCCGACCGTTACCGGCTGATCGGCCTGCAGTCCAAACCGGACTCCCCGCAGGACCAGGAACGCGTGCGGCGCGAGCACATCGAGATCGCCCGAGCCGTGATCTCGGGTGACGCCCGCACGGCCGAGCGGACCATGAAGAAGCATGTGCTCGGCAGCCTCGGCCGCCGGGCGATCGCCGCGCTGGAGGCCTGAGCACGCTCACAGGAGCGCCAGCGGGTTGGCCGGCGAACCCGTCCCGCCCTCGACCACGAGCGGCGCCACTACGAAGAGGAACTCGTGACGACCTTCCTCGGCACACGCGGCGGCCAGTGGTTCGAGCGCGCAGTTGTCCACCACGGCCAGCCCGTAGGCGAAGATCGCGCCGTGCACGGTCCACGGCACTCCCCCGTCGTTCGGGGTCCGGTCGAGCATGTCCCACGCCAGGGCGGCGCAGTCGTGGTCGCGCAGGAACGTCAGGCAGGAGGCGTGCAGGCCCGGCCGGCTCTCCTCGGTGCCCCAAGGCGGGTTCTCGCGGTCCCACGCGTCGCGTCCGCAGTGGACGACCACCGCGTCGCCGGGGCCGACGGAGACGCCTTGCGCCTCGGCGATCTCCTCCAGCTCGTCGCCGTGCACCGGGCGGTCGAGAGTCACATACGGCTCGCCTCGGAAGGCCGCCACGTCGAGCAGGACCCCGCGAGTGACGATGCCCTCGCGCCAGTGGTCCACCGAACCCCAGCGGCTGCCGCGCGAGGTGAGCTCGACGTCGGGGTCGCGGCCCTGCCACAAACCGCGCTCGTCCCAGACGTGGCAGAGCGCGTCGACGTGGGTGGAGGCGACACCGTGGTACTCGATGCCGTAGTAGTCGCCCGAGATCCCGCCGGTGCCGCGGGGCGTTTTGGTCGTGTAGTGCGAGGCCGGCCGCGGGTTGTCCACGTGCGGGCGGGTCGGGAACGGCCGGCTGAGCGACACCGAGCGGCCCGTGCGCACGAGTTGCGCGGCTTCGGCCCGCTTGGCGGCGGTGATCAGGTTGACGGCGCCGACCTGGTCGTGGGCGCCCCAGCGGCCCCAGTTGCTGCGGCCGTGGAGCTGCTCCTCGACCTCGGCGCGGGTCCAGTCACGCGCCACCGCTCCACCTCTTCCGGCTCGCCTCCGAGTTTTGGTATTTTCTAAGCTACAAGTACCAGATTGTCAACCGCGTGAAAGGCGGCGACGAGTGAAGACGATCGTCCTGTTCGGCGACAGCATGCTGGGCCGGTTCACCAAGCCCCGCATCGACCAGCTCGAGGCCGAGGCGGGCGACGTGCTCGTCTTCAACTGCGCCGCGGGCGGCTGGAAGAGCGACGACGGGGCGCGCCGCGCGGCCACGATCGCCAAGACCGAGCCCGACGTGGTGGTGTTGTCCTTCGGCGCCAACGACTGCGCGCCCGACCGGCTCGTGGAGCTCGATGCGTACGCCGAGAACATGCGCACGATCGCCGCCGCCTTCGCCCCGGCCACGCTGATCGGGTTCCTGCCGCCCTCGATCGAGGAGATCGACGGCGTCGGCAAGCGCGGGCGTACGAACGCCGTGCTCGACACCTACCGGCAGGTGCTGCGGGAGGTCGTCTCGGCCGCGAACTCGGTGGACACCGACGCCGCGGTGGCACCGCTCGTCGCCGCCGGAGCGCCGGTCCACGAGGACGGTCTGCACCTCACCGGAGACGCGTACCGACTCGTGATCTCGGCACTCGCCGAGCGGATCTCGGCCGTCGGCACCGCCTCCGACCTGCACTGATCTTCCCAGAGACGCCGTACTGAAGCCGTGACTACAGGTCGTTGACGTTCTGAAGTTCTATAGCCTATAGTTCCGCTCCATCGTCAGCGCTCCCCGCTTTCTCTCCCCCACCTCTCGGTCTGGCGAAGGAGACCCATGAACCGACTTCCCCTGCGGCGCGCGCTCGGTGCGCTCGGCCTCGCCGCACTCACCGCCGCCTCCGTCACCGCTTGCGGCGGCGGCGACTCCGCGGCCGGCGACGACTTCGGTCTCGCCCAGCCCGGCACCATCACGGCGGCGGTCACGGCGGGCGACTACCCGTTCGTCTCCCCCGACGCCAGCGGCAAGCCGGTCGGCCTGCTCGTGGACCTGAACAACCTCATCGCCGACCGGATGCACCTCAAGATCGTCTACAAGACGACCACCGTCCAAGCCGGACTCCCCGGTCTCACCAGCGGTCAGTACGACCTGATGTCGGTGGGCCTGGTGGCGAGCGACGAACGCAAGAAGAGCGTGGCCTTCACGAAGGCCATCTTCTGGGGCCAGAACGTGGTCGTGGTCCCGGCGAGCTCGACCGCGAAGTCCATTCCGGACCTGGCCGGCAAGCGCGTGGGCGCCGGCGCGAACAGCACGCAGGAAGACTTCGCGAAAAAGAAGATGACCGCGTCGCAGCTCGTGTCCGAGGCCACCGACGGCGCGGGTGTGAACCAGCTGCTCGCGGGCAACCTCGACGCGATGGTGCTCGGCTCGACGCACGTCGGGCAGATCTTCACCGAGCACCCCGGCAAGCTCAAGGTCGCGCTGACCTCACCGCAGGACCAGCCGGGCGCCGAGGCGGTCAACAAGAAGCTGACCAAGTTCCTCGACGCCTACAACACCGAGCTCAGTGCGCTCGCGAACGACGGCACGTTCCTCAAGCTGTACCAGAAGTATTTCCCGAACCTGCCGTACCCGACGCAGATGTACCAGTTCTGGCCGTCGATCCAGCAGCAGATCGAGAAGCAGGGCAAGCCGACCCCGTAGCCCGACGGGGCTCGGTGCCCCGCCGCGCCTTCCCGTGGCGCGCAGTGGGGAGACAAGGGGTTTCCTGCCCACGCCGGGCAGGAAACCCCTTGTCGTTTCCGGTGTTCGGCTCACCCGCTCAGCAGGTGACGGACACCTTGGCCCCGGCCTTGAACGACACGTGCACGTGGTCGAAGTGGTTCGCGGTGGGGCTGCCGCGGTCCTCCATCGGGTCCCAGCCGCTGCCGGTGTTGATGCGCTGGCGCCAGATCACGTACGTCACGCCGAACTCGCCCTGGTGAGCCAGCACGTATGCGGCGAGCGCGTTGCCGGTCGCGGTGTCGACCATGAAGTCGAGCGCGAGACCGGCTGGGTGGTCGCTCGTACCCGCCCGGCCGGCGCGGCCGCCGACGGAGCCGACCTTGAACTTCGTGAGGATGTGGTTGCCCACTTGGGCCGCGTTGGGTTGCGCACCGGCCAAAGTGGACGAACACGCCTTACCGGCGGACAAGGTCTGCTTCGCCGCGGGCGGGGGGTTCGGCTTGACCTTCGCGACCGGCTTCGTCGTCGTCGGCTTCGGGGACGCGACCGACATGCGGGGACTCGACGTGCTCGGGGTCGTACTGGGGGTCGTCTGGGTCGGGCTGCTCGGCGTCGTGCTGCTCGGCGTGGGGGCGCCGGACAGCGAAGCGCTCGAAGCGGGCTGCGGGGCGCTGAGGGCGAGGCGGTCGGCGGCCGAGACCTGCCCACCGCCCGGGATAGCGCCCGTCAGCCACACGAGGGCCACCAGTCCGAGTGCGGCGAACACGCCGACCCCGACTGGCAGCCGCCACGACAGCGACCGGTAGCGATGTCTTCCGGACATCCTGGTGCACCATTTTCTTCGCTCGGGGAACGCGCGCCGCGAATTCGGGGGATACGGCGCACGCAAAGCGGCCTCGACATTACGAATCGGACACGGCGATGTCACTGCCGAGTGATTGTCCGCACAGATCAACACCGATCGATGCAGGTCAGCAGTGATGTTGACTTTCCGGCTACCCGCCATTGACACGGCCTGTTCAACCATTCCGCGCAGCCATGGTCACGGTGCGCGAGGCCGTGGTCGCGCATTCCGTCGACGCGTTTTCCATGATCACCGCTGCGCGACCGAGCAGGGCCGAAGAGGCTTCGGAACCGATACCGAAGGGTGGACCCGGTTGACGAACCGCCGTTTTGGATCCAAACTCTCGGGGATTCCGACCCGACCCGTGGAGGCGGCATGACGTTCTCGTTCCTCAGTCACCTGGAGTGTTCCCGGACCGGAGATCGGTACGAGGCGGACCAGGTGGCCGGCACGTCGGCCGCGGGCGCCCCGCTGCTCGCCCGGTACGACCTGGAACGGGTGCGGGAAACGGTGACGCGCGAGGACATCGCGGGCCGCGAGCCCAGCCTCTGGCGCTACCACGAGGTGCTGCCGGTGCGTTCGCGCGACAACATCGTGAGCCTGGGCGAAGGCCTGACTCCCCTGCTGCCGCTGCCGAACCAGGGCAAGCAGTCCGGCGTGCCGAAGCTGCTCATGAAGGACGAGGGCCTCGTGCCCACCGGGTCGTTCAAGGCCCGCGGCGCCGCGGTGGGCGTGTCCCGCGCGGCCGAGCTCGGCGTGCGCGGCGTCGCGATGCCGACCAACGGCAACGCCGGTGCGGCCTGGGCGCTCTACGCGGCCCGCGCCGGGATGGACAGTCTCATCGCGATGCCCGACGACGCCCCCACCATCACCATGAAGGAGTGCCTGGCCGCCGGCGCCGAGCTGTACCGGGTGGACGGCCTGATCGGCGACGCGGGCAAGCTCGTCGGCGCCGCCGTGGCCGAACGCCAGGGCTACCAGGACGTGTCGACCCTCAAGGAGCCCTACCGGCTCGAGGGCAAGAAGACGATGGGCTACGAGATCGTCGAGCAGCTCGGGTGGCGCGTGCCCGACGTGATCCTCTACCCGACCGGTGGCGGCGTCGGCATCATCGGCATCTACAAGGCGCTGCTGGAAATGCGGGAGCTGGGCTGGATCTCCGGCGACCTGCCGCGCCTGGTCGCCGTGCAGGCCACCGGCTGCGCGCCGATCGTCGAGGCGTTCAAGTCCGGTGCCACCGAAAGCACCGCGTTCCCCGACGCGCACACCGTCGCCTTCGGCATCACCGTGCCGAAGGCGCTGGGCGACTTCCTCGTGCTGGACGCCGTCCGGGCCACCGAAGGCACCGCGATCGCGGTGACCGACGACGAACTGCTGGCCGCGCAACGGCGGCTGGCCGCGCTCGAGGGCGCGTTCGTCTGCCCCGAGGGCGCAGCCTGCTTCGCGGCGCTGGACCAGCTGCGCGAATCGGGCTGGGTGAGCGAGGACGACGAGGTCGTGGTCCTCAACACCGGCGCCGGCATCAAGTACCCCGAGACCGTGGAGGTCGACGCGCCGCTGCTGGCGAAGACCGACGCGATCCCGCCGCGGGGTGCGTTGCGGGCGCGTTAACTCTGCTCGCAGGCCTTCGCGGCACCGATTGGATCTGATCTGATGTCCCCACCTCAGCAGCCGATCTGACAGGACCGAGCCCATGAACCAACGACGTTTCCGTGCGGCGCTCCTCCTGGCCACTGCCCTCGCTCTCGGCGCCGCCTCGTGCGGCATCCAGCCGGCGAGCGAGGGCCGTGGCCCCGGCACGATCACGATCGACACCGCCAACTATCCGTCCACACTGGACCCCGGCAAGCAGTACGACACCGACACGTACTCGGTGTACCGCAACATCTTCGACCAGTTGCTGCGCCGGAATCCGAAGACGAACACGGTCGTGCCCTGGCTCGCCACGAAGTGGCAGCAGACCGATCCGCTCACCTGGCGCTTCACCATGCGCCCCGGCGTGACCTTCAGCGACGGCAGCCCGCTCACCGCCGAAGACGCGGCGTACTCCATCAGCCGGATCCTGGACAAGAAGTTCGGCAGCCAGCAGTACGCGAACTTCTCCGTCATCGACAAGGCCACGGCCGACGGCGGCGATCTCGTGGTGCACACTTCGGTCCCGTCCCCCACCCTGCTGAGCTACCTGACCACGCTCTCGGTGGTGCCGAAGGCCTACGTGCAGCGCGTCGGGGACAAGCAGTTCGCCGTGAAGCCGATCGGGTCCGGCCCGTTCGTGCTCCAGTCGGCGACGGCGGGGTCCGAGGTCGTGCTCACCGCCAACCCGAAGTGGTGGGGCCCGCCCACGCAGATCCGCACGGCCGTGTTCCGCGCGGTGCCCAACGTGGCCAGCCGCGTGGCCGACCTGCAGTCGCGCAAGGTCGACCTCGCGACCACGCTCACGCCGGACGCCGCGGACCAGATCCGCCGCGACCCGACGCTGGCGATCCTGTCCACGCCCACCGAGCGAGTGGCCTACCTCGCGTACAACACGATCAAGGGCGGCGCCACCGACGATCCCCGCGTGCGCAAGGCCATCGCCGAGGCGATCGACTACGACGCGCTGATCAAGAACCTCCAGCGCGGTTACGCCAAGCCGATCAACTCCATGGCCACGCCGCTGGCGTTCGGCTACGACAAGTCGCTGCCGGACAACCACCACGATCCCGAGGACGCCAAACGCCTGCTGCAGGAAGCGCACGCGGTCGGCGCGAAGCTGGTGATGGCGACCTCGCCGTCGTTCGACCCGCAGGTGGTGCAGGCGATCCAGGGCGACCTCGCCGCCGTGGGGCTGCAGGTGGAGATCCAGAACAGCGACCAGGCGACGTACCTGAAGAAGGTGCAGGACCCGTCGCACGAGTGGGGCTCGATCCGCTTCGGCAAGTGGTCGTGCTCGTGCCTCGACTCCGACGGCGTGATCTACCCGCTGTTCCACACCGGCGAGATCTGGAGCTCCTACAGCAACCCCGACTTCGACAAGATCGTGGAGCAGGCGCGCGAGACGATCGACCCCGCGCAGCGGACCAAGCTGTACTCGCAGGCGTTCGAACTGCTCAACCGCGACCTGCCGGGCATCGGCCTGTTCCAGGCGTACGCGGTGTACGGCGCGAACTCGCGTCTGCAGTGGACACCCGACGCGTCGGAAAGCCTGTTCCTCGACCAGATGAAGGTGAGCTGACATGACGGCGATCGCAGTGCCGGCCCGCCGCGGGCGGACGAGGAGCCTGCCGGCCACCCCGCGCTACGTCGCGGGCCGGCTGGGCCAGGCCGTGCTCGCGCTGTTCGGCGTGACCACCATCGTGTTCTTCGCGCTGCGCCTCTCCGGCGATCCGGCGCGGCTGCTCGTACCCGAGGGCGCCACGGCGGCCGACATCGAGCGGGTGCGCGAGCAGCTCGGGCTGAGCGATTCCCTGTGGCACCAGTACCTTTCGTTCCTCGGCAACGCCGTGCGCGGCGACCTCGGGTACTCCTACGTGCAGAACCGGCCGGCGACGGCGCTGATCGCCGAGCGGCTGCCCTACACCGCGAACCTCGCGGTGGCCGCCCTGATCCTGTCGGTGGTGTTCGGCGTGGTCGTCGGGGTCGTCACGGCACTCAAGCGCGGCCGCTGGCAGGAACGCGTGCTCATGCCCATCGTCCTCATCGGACAGGCGATGCCCGCGTTCTGGACCGGGCTGCTGCTCGTGCTGGTGTTCTCGGTGGCGCTGCGCTGGCTGCCTTCCACCGGGTACGACGGGCCGCTTTCCCTGCTGCTGCCGGCCGTCACGCTCGCCTCGCTCTCGGCGGCCGCGATCGCGCGGGTGACACGGGGCGCGGTACTCGAACAGCTGTCCCAGGACTACGTGCGCACCGCGCGGGCCAAGGGCGCGAGCACCACGCGGCTGGTGCTGCGCCACCTCGCGCGCAACAGCGCGATCCCGGTGCTCACGGTCGCCGCGCTGGAGCTGGCCAACCTGCTCGGCGGCGCGGTGGTGACCGAGGTGATCTTCGCGTGGCCGGGCATCGGCCAGCTGACGATCCAGTCGGTGTCGGCGCGTGACTTCCCGGTGGTGCAGGCGATCGTGCTGTTCGCCTCGGCGGTGTACATCGTGATCAACCTGCTCACCGACCTGCTCTACGGCGTGATCGACCGGCGCGTCGCCACCGGTGGCAACGGAGGTGCGGCGTGAAGCGGCGAGCGATCGTCATTCCCCTGGTCGTGCTGGCGATCTACGTGCTGGTCGCGGTGTTCGCGCCGGTGCTGGCGCCGTTCGACCCGGACAAGGTCACGCTCGCGCAGCGGCTGCTGCCCCCGGGCGCACACCACTGGCTCGGCACCGACGCGCTCGGGCGCGACGTGGCGTCCCGCGTCATCTACGGCACACAGGTCTCGCTGCTCGTGGCGATCGGCGCCGTCGTGGCGGGTGGTGTGGTCGGCATCGCGCTCGGCGTGCTCGCGGGCTGGCGCGGCGGCTGGCTCGGCGCGGTGATCATGCGCGTGGTCGACATCGTGCTGTCGGTGCCGTTCTTCCTGCTGGCGATCCTCGTGGTGGCGGTGCTCGGGCCGAGCCTGCTCAACGTGGTGGTGTGCCTGGCGCTCGTGCGCTGGCCGCGCTACGCCCGTGTCGCCCACTCCGCGACGCTCCAGGCCCGCGGCCGCGGGTTCGTCCGCGCGGCGACGGCGACCGGCGCGCCCGCGTGGTGGATCGTGCTGCGGCACGTGCTGCCCGAGGTGCTGCCGGTGTCCATTGTGGTCGCCACGCTGGAGCTGGGGCTCATGGTGATCTACGAGGCCTCGCTGTCGTTCCTGGGCCTCGGCGTGCAGCCGCCCACCGCCTCGTGGGGCTCGATCCTCTCCGACGGCCAGCAGTACATCGCCTCGGCGTGGTGGCTCGCCACCTTCCCGGGCATCGCGTTGTTCCTGCTCGTGCTGGCCGTGAACCTGCTGGGCGACGCGGCCCGCGACCGACTGGACCCGGCGAAACGCGCCGAGCTGCCGCGACCGCGGCTGCTGCGCAGGATGGCGAGGCAGACCGCATGACCCCCGACTACCGAGGCGAGTTCACCGGCAAGCGCGTCGTCATCACGGGCGCGGCCGGGCTGATCGGCACGTGGACCGCCGAGGCGTTCCACGCCGAAGGCGCCGAGTTGTTGTTGTCCGACAACCGGCCCGGGCCGGTGAAGGAGCTGGCCGATCGGCTCGGTGCGCACGCGGCGGTGGCCGACCTGACCACCGGCGCCGGCGTCGAAGAGCTCACCGCGGCGATCGACGAGCGCTGGCCGACAGCCGACATCCTCGTCAACAACGCCGGCATCTACCCGCGCACGCCGGTCGCCACCACCGAGCGCGAGACGGTGGAGACGATCTTCGCCGTCAACGTCCTCGCGCCCTACCAGCTGGCGCGGCACGTGATCGCGACGATGACCGCGACCGGTACCCAGGGCTGCATCGTCAACCTGTCGTCCGGCGCGGCGAAACGCCCGACCCGCACCGGCGGCGTCTACTCCGCGAGCAAGGCGGCGCTGGAGATGCTCACCCGGTCGCTCGCCCTCGAAACGGGCGAAGCCGGGATCCGCGTCAACAGCGTGGGCCCGGGGTTCGCGCCCGGCAGTGAGGTCAGCGAACTGCCGGAGGAGCACGTCGCCAAGATGCGCCGGGCGATCCCGCTCGGGCGCACATCCGGGCCCGGCGACGCGCCGTCGGCGATCCTCTGGCTGTGCTCCGGCGCCGCGTCGTTCGTCACCGGCACCACCCTCGACGTCGACGGCGGCCGCACCGCCGGCGACTTCACCCCCTCCGGAGGCACGTCGTGACCTACCCCTGGCCCGGCGGCGCCCGCGCGGCCGTGTGCTTCACGCTCGACTTCGACGGCGAGTCACCGCACCTGTGGCGCACCCGTGAAAACCCGCCCGCCTCCGTCGGTGAGCTGGAGCAGCGGCGCTACGGACCGCGGCGCGGGATCCACAACCTGCTGTCCATGATGGACAACCTGCACCTGCGCGCGACAGTCTTCGTGCCCGGCTGGATCGCCGACCGCTACCCGAAACAGGTGGCCGAGGTCCACGCTCGCGGGCACGAGCTGGCTCTGCACGGCTGGTGCCACGAAGCACCGACGGGCCTGACGCGCGACGAGCTGCGCCGCACGCTGGCCCGCGCCGCGGACACGCTCACCGCGATCACCGGCGAACGGCCGGTCGGCTACCGCTCCCCCAGCTGGGACATGACCACTGACGTCTTCCCGGTCCTGCACGAGCTCGGCCTGACCTACGACAGTTCGCTCATGGGTGACGACCGGCCCTACCTCGTCGACGACCTCGTGGAGGTCCCCGTCGACTGGGCCACCGACGACGCGCCCTACTACCGCTACGTCGGCGGGGATCCGCGGCCGCCCACGACCACACCCGAAGTGCTGGCCGGCTGGGCCGCCGAGATCGCGGCGGCCAAGAAGCTCGGCTCGCTGTGCATGATCACCGTCCACCCGTGGCTGTCGGGCCGGCCCGCCCGCGTGGCCACGTTGGAAGCGCTGCTCGCCTCGGTCGTCGCCGACAACGAGCTGGCCACCCCCACCGCCGCCGAGCTCGCCGCACACCACCGCGAGCACGGCACCGGATACGAAGTCCCCCTCGAAGAGTTGGGCAGGCCCGGTCATGACTGAGCTGCTGGAAGTACAGGACCTGAAGGTCTCCTTCGGCGCCGGGCGTGACGCCGTGCGCGGGGTCGACCTCACCGTCGGCCGCGGCGAAACCCTCGCCGTGGTCGGGGAATCCGGGTGCGGCAAGAGCCTCACCGCGCTGTCGCTACTCGGCCTCGAACCCGCCGCCGCGCAGGTGACGGGGTCGGCGACGCTGGCCGGCACGGAGCTCATCGGCCGCGGTGAACGCGAGCTGCGGCGCCTGCGCGGCACCCGCGCGGCGATGATCTTCCAGGACCCGATGAGCTCGCTGAACCCGACCACCCGCATCGGCACGCAGATCGCCGAGGTGCTGGCCATCCACACGCCGATGCGGCGCTCGGCCCGGCTGCGCCACGCGGTGGAGCTCATGGAGTCCGTGGGCATCACCGACGCCGCGGCGCGGGCGCGGCAGATGCCGCACGAGCTGTCCGGCGGCATGCGCCAGCGCGTGATGATCTCGATCGCGCTGGCCGGCAGTCCCGAGCTGCTCATCGCGGACGAGCCCACCACGGCGCTCGACGTGACCGTGCAGGCCCAGGTCCTCGCGCTCCTGCGGGAACGCACGCGGGACACGGCGCTGCTGTTCATCACCCACGACATGGGCGTGGTCGCGGAAATCGCCGACCGCGTCGCGGTGATGTACGCGGGGCAGGTCGTGGAGACCGGCACCGTGCGCGAAGTCCTCGAAGCCCCGCGCCACCCCTACACCGCGGCGCTGCTGCGCTCGGTGCCCGATCCCGACCGCCCGGCGGCCGGGGAACTGCCCACCATCCCCGGGCAGGTCCCCGCCGTCGGCGCGGTGCTCGAAGGCTGCCCGTTCCGGCCCCGGTGCGACCACGCCGACGACACCTGCGCCACCGCCCCGTCCCTCGTCGAGGGTGTCGCCTGCTGGCGCCCGGTGTCCCGCGAATCCCAGGAGGTGGCGTGATGACGGATCTCGTGGTCGCGGAAGGACTGGTCAAGCGTTACCCGGTTCGCGGCGGCACGGTCGCGGCCGTCGACGGCGTCGGCCTGAGCATCGAACGCGGCACCACGCTGGCGCTCGTCGGCGAGTCCGGCTGCGGGAAGTCGACCACCGGGCGGCTGCTGCTCGCGCTGGAACGGCCCGACGAAGGCAGCGTCGAGGTCGCCGGGCAGGCCGTGCACTCGATCGGCAAGAAGCAGCTGCGCGAACTGCGGCGCACGATGCAGCCGGTGTTCCAGGACCCGTACGACTCGCTCAACGGCCGCATGACCGTGGGCCAGATCGTCGCGGAACCCCTGCGCGTGCACCACTTCCGCGGTGACCTCGACGCGCGGGTGCGGGAGCTGCTCGAAGCCGTGACGCTCGCCCCGGAGCTCGCAGGGCGGTATCCGCACGAGCTCTCGGGCGGGCAGCGCCAGCGCGTGGCGATCGCGCGGGCCATCGCGCTCGACCCGGAGTTCCTCGTGTGCGACGAGCCGGTGTCCGCTTTGGACGTTTCCGTGCAGGCGCAGGTGGTGAACCTGTTGCGGCGCCTGCAGGACGAGCGCGGCCTCACCTACCTGTTCATCAGCCACGACCTCGCACTGGTGCGCCACCTCGCCCACCGTGTGGCCGTGATGTACCTCGGCCGGATCGTGGAGGAGGGCGAGACCGAGGAGCTGTTCGCCGACCCGCGCCACCCGTACACGCAGCTGCTGCTCGCGGCCGCGCCCCGGCCGCGCGTGCGTGACCACGACCGGCAGGAACCGGTGGAGCGGCTCGGCGAGGCCACGAGTGCGCTGACGCGCTCGAGCGGCTGCTCGTTCGCCCCGCGCTGCCCGCTGGCCACGGACCTCTGCCGCACCGAAGATCCCGCGCTGCGGCCGCTCGCGGACACGCGCGCCGCGGCGTGCCACTACGCCGAGACCGCGCGGGTCGGAGCCGCATGATCACTCGCGACGAGTACGGAATTCCCTCGGTGGTGGCGGAAACCGAGGATCAGGCGTGGTTCGAACTCGGCCGCGCCGCCGCCGAGGACCGGCTGTGGCAGCTGGAGTACGACCGCCGCCGCGCCCGCGGCCGCTGGGCCGAGGTCGTGGGCGAGCCGGCCGTGGCCGCCGACCGGCTCGCGCGCCGGCTGCGCCTCGCCGACGCCGCCGACCGCGACCTGGCGGCCATGGACCCCGCCACGCTCGCGACGTTCGAGCACTACGCGGCGGGCATCAACGCCCACGTCGCCGAGCACGGCGCCGGCGTCGAGCACGAACGCGGCGGCATCGGCTGGGAACCGTGGACGCCACGGGACTCGCTGCTGATGTTCAAGATCCGCCACGTGCTGATGGGCGTGTGGCAGTACAAGATCGCCCGCGCCGTGCTGCGCGCGACGGCCGGCGCCGAGGTGGCCGCGAAGCTGGACCCGCGGCCGTTGCCGGGCATGCGCGTGACGGTGCCGCCGCTGGGCCGGGTCGACGACGCCCGCGCGAACCTGTTCGAGCAGGCGCGCGCCGACGTCGAGGCGGCGGCCGAGCACCTCGGGTTCCTGAGCGAGTCCGAGGGCGGGTCCAACGCGTGGGTGCTCGGCGGCAGCCGCACCGCGAGCGGGAAACCGTTGCTGGTCAACGACTCCCACCGCGCCCTGGACGTGCCCAACACCTACTGGCAGGCCCACGTGCGCTGCCCGGAGTTCACGGTGTCCGGCGCGACGTTCCCCGGGCTCCCGGGCTTCCCGCACTTCGGCCACAACGGCCGCGTCGGCTGGGCGATCACCAACGCCGCTGCCGACGCGCAGGACCTCTACGTGGAGCACTTCCGCGGCGAGCAGGTGCGCACGGCCGCCGGCTGGGCGGACGCGTCCGTGCGCGACGAGGTCATCCACGTCCGCGACGGCGAGGACCGCGTCGAACGCTGCTGGCTGACCCCGAACGGTCCCGTCGTGCACGGCGATCCGGCGAGCGGTGCGGCCCTGTCGCTGCGCTGGACGGCCACCGACGGCGCGTGCGAACAGTTCGGCGTGCTGCGCCGGATGCTGCTCGCCCCCGACGTACCCACGCTGCTCGACGCTCAGGACGGCTGGGTCGACCCGGTCAACAACCTCCTGGCCGCCGACAACAACAGACACGTCGGGCACATCGGCTACCTGCTGCGCGGGCAGCTCCCGGCGCGCGACAACCACGCCGCGACCCAGCTGCCGGTGCCCGGCTGGGAGCCTGCGCACCGCTGGCGCGGCCGCGTGCCGTTCGGCGAGATGCCGCGGACCGAGGACCCGCCGGAAGACCTCATCGTCACGTCGAACAACACGGTCACCGCCGCGACGCACCCGGTCGTTTCCCACGCCGTCAATGACTCCTACCGCTCCGAGCGCATCCACGAGCTGGCCGCCGCGGCCGGCCCCGCGACCGCCGACGACATGCGCGCGTGGCAGGGCGACACGACGTCGGTCGCGGCCCGGCGCTGGGCGGAGCTGCTCGACGGGCGCGGCCCGTTCACCGGCGACGCGGAGCTGGCCCGCGCCGTGATCGTGGCCGGCCGGGGCGACCTCGGGCCCGGCGAGACCACGGGGCTCGTGCACGCGTGCTTCCGCCGCGAGGTCGCCGCGCGCGTCCTGGACGCCGAGATCGGCGCGGACACGCGGGCGTGGCTGATGAAGTGCGGGCTGCCGGGCATGCCGGTGGTGCTGCGCCGCTGGTTCGCGAGCCTGACCTGGCCGCGCGAGGGCGAGTGGCCCGCCGAGCGGCTCGGCGACGACCTGCTGGCCGACGCGCTCGCCGCGGCCTGGCGCCGAGTGGCCGAAACAGGTCCGCGGCCGTGGGGCGAGGTCCACCGGACGGCGGCCAAGCACCCGCTGCACCCCGTGGCCGGCTCGGAGTTCGACCCGCCGGCCGTCGGCATCGGCGGCGACAACGAGACGATCCAGAACGGCGCCTACGGCTGGGCCCCGGGCGGGCGGTTCGACATCACCAACCTGTCGGTCTACCGCCAGGTACTCGATCTGGCCGATCTCGACGCCTCCGGCTGGGTGATTCCGGGCGGAGCGTCCGGCTCGCCCGGTTCGGCGCACTATTCTGACCAGCTGATCTCATGGCAGCGCCACGAGCTCGTCCCGATGCACCCGACGGGAGCCACAGCAACCACAGCAGCCGCAGCCACGATCGAGGAGCCGCGACCCGGTGACTGACCAGCCCCCCGAACCGGCCAGCCTGGTCCGCACCGCGTACCGGGCGATCCGCGAGGCCGTGCTGGACCGGCAGCTGCTGCCCGGCGAGCGGGTGACCGTGCGGCCGCTGACCGAGCGGCTCGGCATCTCGCCGACGCCGGTCAAGGCCGCGCTGGCGATCCTCGAACGCGAGGGGTTCCTCGTGGCTCGCCGGCACTCGGGGTATTTCGTCGCCGAGCTGACCGTCGCTGACATGCGCGACATCTACGAACTTCGCTCCGCCGTCGACACGCTCGCCGCGCGGGACATCGCCCGCACGCAGCCGGCGGAGCTGCTCGCCCGGCTGGCCGAGCTCGTCGCGGGCCAGCAGGCGGCCCTGGCCGCGCGCGACGTGCCGCGCTACGCCGAGCTCGACCGCGAGTTCCACGCCCTGATCTGGCAGGGCTCGGCCAACCGCCGCCTGCTGGCCATCGCCGATCTGCTCGGCGCGCAGCTGCAGCTGGGCCAGAACGTGACGATCACCGTCCCCGGCCGCCCCGAGGCCAGCCTCGACGAGCACGGGGAGATCCTGGACGCGCTGCGCTCCGGCGATACGGCGGCCGCGGAACAGGCGACGCGCCGGCACGTCGCTCAGGTCATCCGGGCGCTGGAGTCGGCTCTGCCCGAATAAAAAAACTGCCCGAATAAAACTGCCGTCATAACGACACACGGAGGTGGAGCTCGTGGACTTCGGGCTGACCGAAGACCAGGAAGCACTGCGCCGGGGCGCCCGCGAGCTGGCGGCGAAGTTCCCTGACGAGTACTGGGCGCGTTGCGATGCCGAGGGTGAGTTCCCGTGGGCCTTCTACACCGCGTTCGCCGACGCCGGCTGGCTCGGCATCGCGATCCCCGAGGAGTACGGCGGCGGCGGGCTCGGGATCTTCGAAGCCGCGCTGCTGCTCGAAGAAGTCGCGGCGTCCGGCGCCGGGATGAACGGGTGCAGCACCATGCATCTCACGATCTTCGGCCTCAACACCATCGTGAAACACGGCAGCGCCGCCCTGCGCGAGGAAATCCTCCCCCGCGCCGCCGACGGCTCACTGCACGTCTGCTTCGGCGTGACCGAACCGGACGCCGGCACCGACACCACGCGCATCCGCACCTTCGCCCGCCGCGACGGCGACAGTTACGTGATCAACGGCCGCAAGGTCTGGATCACCAAGGCCGGCCAGTCGCAGAAGATGGTGCTCATCGCGCGCACCACCCCGCTCGAGGACGTCGAGCGGCCCACCGACGGCATGTCGTTGTTCCTCGTGGACGTCGATCCGGAAGCGATCACGCTGAACGCGATCCCGAAGATGGGCCGCAACGCCGTCAGCTCCTACGAGGTCGCGATCGACGACCTGCGAGTGCCCGCGTCGGCCCGCATCGGCGAGGAAGGCCAGGGTTTCCGTTACCTGCTCGACGGACTGAACCCCGAACGCATCCTGCTCGCCCACGAAGCCCTCGGCCTCGGCCGCGCCGCCGTGGACCGCGCCGTGGCCTACGCGCGCGAGCGCATCGTGTTCGACCGGCCGATCGGGCAGAACCAGGGCATCGCGTTCCCGCTCGCCGAAGCCCAGACGCGCCTCGACGCCGCCGCGCTCATGGCACGCAACGCCGCCTGGCGTTACGACCAGGGCCTCTCGTGCGGGCGCGAGGCCAACATGGCCAAGTGGCTCTGCGCCGACGCGGGGTTCCAGGCCGCCGATCGCGCGATGCAGACCCTCGGCGGCATGGGCTACGCGAAGGAGTACCACGTCGAGCGTTACTTCCGTGAAGCCCGCCTGCTGCGGATCGCGCCGGTGAGCCAGGAGATGGTGCTGAACTACGTCTCCACGCACGTGCTCGGGCTGCCCAAGTCGTACTGAGACCGACCCGCCGAAGCGGCCCCACCCGGGGGATGCCGGGTGGGACCGCTTCGGTTTTCCTTGCCGCGCCTAGATCTTCGGCAAGGCCACGTCGTTCACAGTGGCCGTGCCCGCCGTCACCTTCACCTGCCGGAACTGCGGCTGGTACCCGTTGGCGGCGACCGTGACCATCAGCGGGTTGTACCCCTTGTCCAGCCACAGCCGGTAGTGGCCCTGCGCGTCGGTCTTGAGGGTGTACGAGACCTCACCGCACACTCCATTGTGGACCATCGTGCAGACCTGCACCGTGGCGTCGGCCACCGGAGCACCGGACGCGGTGTCGGTGACCGTGCCCGTGAGCTCACCCCACGCCTTGGGCGGCGTGGCCTGCAGCGTGACAGGCAGGGCCGCCACCGCGTAGGGCGAGTCGGTGTCGAGCGTGATCGTCGCCGTGTACTTGCCGGGCTGTGTGACCTTGCCGGAGTCGACGGTCACCGCGACCTTCGCGGTGGCGCCGGGTGCGAGGTCCAGTTCGGTGCTGCCTTCGGAGAGCCAGCCGGCGTCGTCGTCACCGCATTGGTCGTAGCCCGGCAGCATCGCCGTGGTGCGCAGCGCCGGCACGAACGAACCGACCTGGTAGAGCGCACACGCCCCGCGCCCGCCGCCGTAGTACTCCTGCGGCAGGTCCGGCAGCGACGACCACTTGTCGCTCACCGGGTCGTACTCGATGGTGTGCGCGGTCTCGCCGGCCTGGGACACGACCGTGCCGGTGCCGGTCTCGCCACCGGCGAGCTGCAGGCGGCCGTTCGCCCCGCTGTAGGCCATCTGGGAGACCTCGTACGGCGCGTCGGCGACCTTCGTCCACGCGGCGCTGCCCGGCTTGAACACGTAGGTCGACTTGATGTTCGTGACGCCACCGATGTACCCGCCGGCGCACACGATCTCACCGTGGATACCGGCGCAGGCCGCGTCGCTCTCGGCCTCCGGGTAGTCGGGCAGTGCCGACCAGACGTTGCGCGCCGGGTCGTAGACGAACGCCGTCTTCACCGGGTCCTTGCCGCACACACTCGCGCAGCCGCCGACCACGTACAGCTTCCCGCCGAGAGTGGCGGCGGTGGCGCCGTAGAGCTTCGCCGGCAGGTCCGCCAGCCGCGACCAGGTGTTCGTCTGCGGGTGGTAGGCGTACGTCGTGGACAGGAGGCCGGGCATCCCGGCCCCGCCGACGACGTACAGCGAACCGTCCAGGAACGCCGCCGCACCACGCATCACCGGCTCCGGCATGTCCGCGATCGGCGACCACGCGGCGGTGACCGGATCGTAAACGTAGCTGCGGGCCGAGGGCGAGAGCATGTGCATGGGCATGCCGCCCGCGCTGTAGATCTTGCCCTGGTAACCGCCGAGCGCGCTTTCGTAGGTGAACTCCGGGACGTTCGCCAGCGGCTGCCAGCCGGCCGCCGCCGACGGGTCGACCCCGGTGAATCCGGTGACGTGCTCGCCGAGCGACACGTGCACCGGTGCCGTGCCGGTGTTGGTGAGCTTCACCGTCTGGTTCGCGACCTGGCCCATCGTCTTGCTCACGGCCAGCGCGGTCGAGCCGACCGCCAGCTGCCCGGCCTTGAGCTTGACGTCCAGGCGGGCCACGGAGTTCAGGCCGGTTGTCGTCGACAACGCCGGTGACGAGTACCGCGGCAGGCTCGCCGTGTACTGGTGCGCACCGGTGGTGTCGAACAGCTCGTAGAAACCGTCCGCCAGCGCGGCGTCGTCAGGCGTGGGCGAGCTGACCGCGGAGCGGGCCGCAGCGGCCGAGTCGGCCACCGTGACGTCGTTGAGCGGCCGGCCGTTGTTGGCGTCGGTGACCACACCGGCGACCAGGCCGCCGTCGCCGGCCGTGCACGAACCGACGACCACGTCGTCGAGCTCGGCGAGCGAGTTCCCGGCACCCTGGAAGTGGAACCGCACGCGCACGGAGTCCTTGCCCGCGGCCTGCGGCAGCGGCATCGACACCTGCGTTTGCACGAGGTCGGTGGTGTGGTGCGCCAGCGGGCTCCACGTGGCACCGCCGTCGAGGGACAGATCGGCGTCGAACGCGCTGTTCCCGTCCGGCACGTACACGCCGCCGAACGACAGCACCGGGGCGTCGTCGCCGGTCAGGTCGAGGACCGGTGAGAGGAACGTGGTGTCCTCCGCCTTTCCGTCGCGGGTGATCGGGCTGGCGAGCGCGTAGTTGCCGCTGCTGATGAAGTTGAACAGCTCGATGCCGTTGTCGAACGTCCAGCCCGTCGAAGCCGGGTCGGCGTTCGTCACGGTCCACCCGTCCTTCGGGGTGGTGCCGAGCCAGCCGTCGAAGCGCGTCAGTGCGGCGTGGCCGTAACCGAGCGCGGTGCACGCGTTCGAGTCGACGGCGGCGGTGAAGTTCTGCCGCACTGCCGAATCAGCGACGGTCACCTGCTTATCGATCGCTTGATATCCGGGCTGCACCGAGGAAACGTGCAGCTGGTAGGCGGCGCCCTGCGGCAGGTCGACGCTGTAGTGGCCGGAGAACGGGTCGGTGTAGATCGCGCCGCCGGGGTAACCGTCGACGGTGATCTTCGCGTACAGCGGCCAGCCGTGGCCGGAGCCGTCGGTCACGGTGCCCGACACCGCCTGCGTGGCGATCTTCGCGACGGCGTAGTCGGAGGTGGTGGCCTGACCGTCCACGAGGGACAGCTCACCGCTGCCGTTCTCGTAGCCGAAGCGGGTGACCGCGATCTGGTAGGAGTCGGCGGCGACGGCGAGGTGGTAGGCGCCCTGGTCGTCGGTTGTGGCGTGGTAGACGTTGCCGGTGCCCTTGCCGGTGGCGGTCACCGTGGCGCCGGCGATCGGCGTGCCCGCGGTGTCGCGGACGTGCCCGGCGACCGTCCCTTGTGGAGTGTAGGCGAGGGTCGCGACGCCGTGGGGCGAGCCGAGGCCGGTGGGGCCGTCCCAGCCCGCGCCGGCAGTGCACAGCACCCCGCCGCACGAGCCGTTGGTGCCCTCGGTGACGTCGTAGAGGTCGTTGCCGTGGTTGAAGTAGGCGTAGGTCGCGGGGTTCGTGCCCGGACGCGGGTCGCCGGCGAGGGCGAACATCGAGGCGATCAGCGGCGAGGACAGGCTCGTGCCGCCCACCTGGCCCCAGCCACCCGTCTTGCCGGAGTCATAGATTCCGAAGCCGCTCGCCGGGTCGGCGATGGCGGAGACGTCGGCGATGGCGCGGTTCGCGCAGCCGGTGGCGAGTTCCTGCTGGTATTCGGGCTTCGGCTCGTACGGGGAGCAGCCGGAGCCGGCGTCGGACCAGGCCTGCTCGCTCCAGCCGCGCGGGTTCGCCGGGTCGCGGTAGAGGTTCGTGCCGCCGGCGGCGACGACGTTCGGGTTGGCGGCGGGCCAGTCCTGCAGGCCGTAGGCGTGGTCACCGGTCGAGGCGACCATCGCGACGCCCGGCACGGTGTAGTGCGAGTCGAGCGTGCCCTCTTCGGGGTCTTCACCGTCGATGCCGTAGGAGTTCGAGACGAACTTCGCGCCCAGGCGCACGGCGGTGTCCACGCCGACCACGATGTCGTACGGGCTCGTGGATGCGCCCTCGACGAGCAGGATGTGGCACGCGGGGCAGGCGGCCGAGACGGCGTCGAGGTCGAGCGCGGTCTCCTGCGCCCAGCCGTCGTCGTCGGCCGGGTAAGCCACGCCGCCGTTCTGGTCCACCTTGCGGAAGCAGCCGTTGTCCGTGGTGCACGGCGGGAGGCCGTACTGCGCGCGGTACACGGCGAGGTCGGCCTCGGCGTGGGAGTCGCCGAGCGCGTCGATGATGGCGACGGTCTTGCCCGCGCCGCCGTCGGGCAGGTCGTAGGCGGCCTTGATGTCGGCCGGGCCGAGCGAGTCCGGCAGCGGGCCGGCGTTGCTGATCAGCGGGCGCAGGTCCTTGCCCGCCTTGAACAGCGAGTTGCACGTGACGGTGTGCGGCTTCGGCTTGGCGGGGTTGCAGCCGGTCGGGGCGTAGAGCGCCTTCGGCGCCTTCGCGGCGGTCTTGCCGGTGGCCGTCCGGGTGGCCTTGTCGGCGGCGACGGGCTTCGCGTCGCCGGAGGTGTTGGCCGCGTCGAGCACGGCCTGCCCGCCGGTGGCGAGCGCGTTCGCGGACGGTTGCGATTGTGACGCGCCGGATTGTGTCGTGCCGGGTTGGGTGATGCCGACGACCAGCGCCAGGCCGGCCAGCACCGGGAGGATGAGCGCCAGCAGGCGCCCCCGGGGGACTCTCAAGGGATAACCTTTCCGTTCGCCCGGGCAGTCACAGGGGTTCGTACCCCGCGGGCAGGTCGCGCCCGGCTTCGTCGGCTGCCCGGTCGGACCGATCGCCGGGCGCCGGTGCGGCGTCGGCGGGATCCGCGGTGGTGGGGTGGGGATCCGTTCCCGCGTCGGGCCGGGGTACCGCGGTGCCGTCCACCGGACGGTCATCGCCGGGTCTCGTCGCGTTCACCGGCGAAGTATCGGGGCGCACACGCTCCGTTCGCGATTGGGCGGATGACCTAATCTCCCGCCCGCGCTTGCTTAGTCCACGGCTCCGGGCCAGCCGGTCCGCCACTTGGTTCAGTCCGGCGCGGTCGGCCGGCTCCCCTCGGCATCACGTTCCGGCCGTCGCCGGGTGGTCGGCCCCGTGATCGGCGCTGGTTCAGTCCGCCGTCGCCGGGGTGATGCCGGCCTGGGTGGCGCTCACCGCGAGCGCCGTGCGGGAGGACACGCGGTGTTTGCGCATCGCGGAGTTCAGCTGGGCCGCCACGGTTTTCGGGGAGCGGGACAGGACCCGGGCGATCTCCGGGTTGGTGAGGCCCGTCAGCAGGAGCCGCACGACTTCCAGCTCACGGGGGGACAGTTGGTCGCCGTAGCCGCGGCGGCCGCCGCGCCACACGGCGGCGCCGGGGAGGTGGGCGCGGACGCGGGAGGCGGCGGCGGAGGCGCCCAACGCGACGCAGTCGGCGTGCAGCTTTTCCAGCTGTTCCAACGCAGGTGCGCTCGAACCGCCGGCCAGCAGGCACAGTGCGGCACGTTCGCGCGCGAGCAGGGCGTCGTACGGTCGCGGCAAGGCGGCCCACGCGGCAGCGGCATCGGCCCACTCCCGCGCGGCGCCGGCGTGGTCGCCCGCGGCCTCGGTGAGCAGCGCCCGGCACCAGTGGACCGCGCCGGTCGCACCCGGGTAACCGGCGGCGAACTCGCCGACGAGCACCGAAGCCTCGCTGACCCGGCCGGCGGCCAGCAGCGCTTCGACCCGCACCGGCGCCAGTTCCGCCGCCCACAGCCAGATCTGCTTGCGCGCCACCACGGCCATCGGTTCCTCGGTGACCGCCAGCGCCGGCTCCGGGCGCCCGGCCGCGAGGTGCAGCCGGGCCAGCGCCGCGGCCGGTTCGAGCGGCATGTCGACAATCCCGCGTTGCCGGGCGGCGTCGAGCACCAGCGTCAGCTTGCGCTCGACCTCGGCCTCGCTGTCGGGCTCGGTGGCCGACTGCAGCAGCGCACCCACCAGCGTGGTGTCCAGCTGGATCAGCGGTTCCTCCGCGAGATCCGCGAACTCGGCGACACGCGAAGCCAGCCCCTGCCACGAACCGGTCAGCCAGTCGAGGCGGATCAGCGTCGCGAGCCCCATGTCGCGCAACCGCTGCAACCCCTGCCGCTCCGCCAGCTCGACGGACCGGGTCAGTTTGGCGCGCGCGTCGGCGTAGCGGCCCCACTGCAGGGCGGCGTCGCCGTAGTTGAGCAGGCCGCGGGTGATCTGCAGCGGGTCGTGGGCGTCGTCCGCTGGCAGGGTGTCCACGACCGTCCAGCCGGCTTCGTCGCCCATCTCGAGCAACGCCGTCGCGCGGTCGACCGTGAACGACAGCCGCTCGTCCTCCGGCACGGCCGAGCGCACGACGGCGTCGGCGCGGTCCAGCCACTCGAGGTGCGCCTGCGCGGGCCACGACGCCCCGGCGGGCCGGCCGAGCACGGACATCGCCTGCGCGACGGCGACTGGGTTGTCCGCCAGATCGGGGATCGCGCGTTCCAGCTCGGCGGCGCCCTCGGCGTAGTCGCCGGCGTGCATCAGCAACCGGCCCAGCTGGCTGCGGATCTCCGCGGTCTCGCGCCGGTCGAGCACGGCGCTGTCGAGCACCCCGCGCACCGTCCGCACGAGGTCGACCCGCCCGAGGTAGCCGGTGAACGCGAACAGCGGCGTCTTGCGCGAAAGTCGGGCTACGGCCGTCGGCGGCAGCGCGGGCGAGGCGAGCAGGCCATGGAGGAAGGACACGGCGGTGTGGTGGTCGCCGGACGCGAGCGCGAGATCCGCCGCGCGTTCCGCGTACTCGCACCACTTCTCCGTCTCGCCCGCTTCGCGGAAGTGGTGCGCCAGCACGGCGACCGGCGCGGGGTCCCAGGCCGACAGCGCCTTGCCCGAACGCCGGTGCAACTCGCGGCGTTCGCGCCCGCCGATGCCGTCGTACACGGCCTTCGCGGCCAACAGGTGCCGGAAGCCGAGCCGCCCGCGTTCGTCCTCCACGAGCAGCCCGCTGCGCGCGGCCTCGTCGATCGCCGTGCCCGCTCGTCCGGCCGGCAGCCCGCAGACCTCGACGACGTCAGGTTCGGCCGCGGGGGTCGCGAGCACCGCGCACGCCCGCAGCACCGCCTGGGCGTCGGGCATGAGCCGCACGAGCCGTTCGGCCAGCGCGTCGCGGATCGTCGGCGGCACGGCGATGTCGGTGAGCGAACGCCGGATCCACTCACCGCCCTGGCGGATGAGGTCGGCGCGGTCGCGCAGCAGCCGGACGGATTCCTCGAGCGCGAACGGGATCCCGTCGGTGTGCCGGTGCAGGAACCGCGCGAACGGCTCCGACACGCGCTCGTCGCCCAGCATCGACGAGACCAGCTGCGCGGTCTGGGCCACGTCGAGCGCGCCGAGGGTGATGCGCGGGTAGCGCGAGGAAAGCCGCAGCAGCAGGCTGTCGTCGCCGACCTCGTCGGGCCGGTAGGTGAGCACGAGCCCCGGCCGCTGCTCCTGCCGGGCGGCGAGGAACAGCAGGAACTCCAGCGTGGTCTCGTCGGCCCAGTGCACATCTTCGACCACGAGCACGTCGACGTCGATGCGGTCAAGCAGCTCGGCCAGCGCGCGCAGCAGGCGGTGCCGGGCCGCGCCCGCGTCGGCCAGCGCCTCCGGCGCCGGCGGCAGGTCCCACTCCGGGAACAACGGCCGCAGCGTGCCCGCCAGCGGGCTCAGCTCCAAGCCGGCGACGCCGGGGCGCGCCTGGCGCAGCGCGTCGACGATCGGGCCCAGCGTGAGCGCCTCCCGCAGCGGCGGGCAGCGCGCGACGAGCACACCGGGCTCCGGCAACAGCTCCCGCACGAGCCGGCTCTTGCCGATGCCGGCCTCGCCCGAGACCAGCACCACCCCCGGCGGCGACGCGAGCGCTGCGGCGAGACGGGCGAGCTCGTCGTCGCGGCCGATGAGCCGGGGCGTGCCGACCGCGGGGAGGTCAGGCCCGTCCGCTGCCACGTGTACCCCGCTCGCCTCGCCGATCACCGCTGGATTCTCGGCACGTCGGCCCGCGCGGGCAAGCGATCCGGACCGTGATTCACACTGCTGTCACACGTTTCCGACAAAAACCGACACGTCACGGGCAAGTGGCCCAGTGCCGTCGGCCGATCGGCGCAACCGTCCGGAGTGGACCTGCGTGCCGGGCGCGTACTTGGGTTCGACGAAGGCCGAGAACCAACCGGGTGCGACCTAGATAGCGAACAAGTTCGGCGATTTGGCCAACGCGAAGACTCTAGATTTTCGCGACGGGCAGGCCCATCGCAGCGCACGTTGTCGCGTCACCGGGGAACACGCCGACCGCGCCGACCGCCGCCTGGTCGATGTTGACGGCCGCGGACGTCAGGACACACGCAACGAGCGGAGGAACGACCCGGGGCAGCCCGGGCTTCTGCCACTGGTAGTAGTCGTCAGCCCAAGCGGTGGTGCAGAGCGAGATGATGGCGGCTGCGGCGTCACCGCGGCCGTTGGCGCTGTTGCCGCTGATGCCGACGGCGACGTGCTGATCGTCCGCGCTGCTGGTGATGTCCGCGTTCTGGTAGCAGTAGGCGATCTCGCGCTCGGTCGGCGCCGCGGTGGTGACCTGCCCGCCGGCGGCCGGGGTCACCGTCTGCGGGGTTCCGCTGGTGAATAGCGCCGCCCCGCCCAGTCCGACGAGGACCACCGCGGCGGCAGTGCCTGCCAGAGCCAGCTTGGTGCGACGCCGCACCGCTCGTGCCCCCTGCGCCTCGATCGCCTCGAAGTCCAGCGACACCGGCGGCTGGTGGGAGCCCAGGGCCTGCTCGAGCAGTTCCCGTTCTGTCGTCATGGCAGAACCCTTTCGGTCGGGCTGAGCGTGGTCGAGTCGTACGACAACAGCGTCCGCAGCGCGGCCAGGGCGCGCGCGGACTGGGACTTCACCGTGCCTTCGCTGATCCGCAGCGTCGCCGCGGTCTCGGCGACCGAGAGGTCGCAGTAGAAGCGCAAGGCCAGCACGGCACGCTGCCGTGGCCCCAACGTGCGGAGCGCGGCGCGGACATCAGCCCCGTCCTCGGGGGCCGCGGCCCGCTGCGTGCGTTCGGGGGGCGTGGTCAGTACTTCGCTGCGGCGGTGCGGCCGGCGGGAGGCGTCGATCGCCAACCGGGCCATGACCTTGCGCGCGTAGGCCTCGATTCCCGCGGGATCCAGCCGGTGCCAGCGCTTGTACAGCCGCAGCAACGTCACCTGCACGATGTCCTCGGCCAGGGCCCAGTCCCCGCACATCAGGAACGACACCCGGCACCACACCGGCGCGCGGTCCCTCGCCACGTCGGTGAAGCTCTTCCGATCCGCCACGTCACCACCCCTCGTCGACCAACCCATACGACGCGGGGGCCCTGTGAGGTTGCATGGCTCGCCAGAAATCTTTCCGGCGCGCGGCGGCTGGGCTCGCCTCGGCGTGGTTACGCCCTCCAGCGCTGGGCTGGGCCACGCAGGATCACCCGCCAAAGTCGTGGGCGCGGGTTCGTGGTCCTACCGAGTGGTCCTCAGGACGACGGCGCGATCTCCGCCGAGTCACTCAGCCGTAGCTTGCGCCGGGCCCGTTGGAAGAACGTGGTGCGGCCCAGCCGCACGACGCGGGCCGCGCTGGGGCGGGCGCAAAGTTCGATCCGTTCGCCCGGCTGGACGTAGCCCTCGACGATCCCGTCGACCTCCACGGCCAGCCGGCCGCTGCCGGGCAGGAGCTCGAGGGCCAGCGTGTCGTGGACGGAGAGCACCACGCCGCGGCCGTACGCGGAGTGCGGGGCGGCCGGCGTGACCAGCAGCGCCTCCACGGCGGGGCTCGTGATCGGGCCGCCGGCGGAGAAGCTGTAGGCCGTGGAGCCGGTGGGCGTCGCGACGATGACCGCGTCGGCCGCGTAGCTCACGAACTGCTCCTCGTTCACGCGCACCGCGACCAGCGCCCCGCCGTCGCCGGGCACGCGGACCACGGCGACGTCGTTGAACGCCGTCACGGTCCGGCCGCCGATCACCGCGTCGACCGCCAGGCGCGGCTCGACGGTGAACTCGTGCGCGTCGATCATCGACAACGCGCCGGGCAGGTCGGGCACGTCGACCTCGGCCAGGAAGCCGAGCTTGCCGAGGTTCACACCCAGCACGGGGGCGCGCTGCCCGTCTGCCAGGCGCATCGCGCGCAGCATGGTGCCGTCGCCGCCGAGGCTCACCAGCAGGTCGGACTGGGTGGCGAGCTCTTCCGCCGACACCCCCACCGCCTTGCAGTCCAGGCGCACGATCTCTTCGGCGATGCCGAGGATCTTGATCCCGCGGTTCGCGGCCCACCCGAGGACGGCCTCGACCGCCGGGGCGGAGTCCCGCTTCGGGTGCAGTACCAGTCCGGCCGAGTGCATGTCAGCGCCCCGCCGGTTCGAACAGCGCTGCCGGTTCGAAGTGCACTGCCGACGCGAAAAGCACTGTCGGTTCGAAACGCGCCGCCGGTTCGGGGCGCACTGGCTGTTCGAGAAGCATGAACCAAGTCTGCCCGGATCCGACGCCTTTGGCGAGCCCCGCCTAAGCTGGGCGTTCGTGATCGAGAGTGCGCGCGGCGCGGCCGCCAACTGGGCGGGGAACCTCACCTACGGCGCCCGCGAGGTGCTGACCCCGCGGACGCTCGACGAGGCCCGCGAGCTCGTCGCCTCCGCGGGAAGGATCAAGGCGCTCGGCAGCCGGCACAGTTTCAACGACGTGGCCGACAGTCCCGGTGGCGTGCAGCTGGATCTTTCGGGTGTGTCGGGTTCGCCGTCGCTGGACACTCGTGCTGCCACCGTGACCGTCGGGGGTTCGGTCCGCTACGGCGACCTCGTGGCCCAGCTCGACGAAGCCGGCTTCGCACTGGAAAACCTCGCGTCGCTGCCGCACATCACCGTGGGCGGCAGCGTCGCCACCGGCACCCACGGCTCGGGCGAACGCCACCCCGGCCTGGCCGCGGCCGTCTCCGCGGTGGACCTGCTGACCGCTGACGGCTCGCTGCTGACCTTCACCCGGGGCGACGCCGACTTCGCCGGTGTCGTCGTCGGCGTCGGCGCTCTCGGCGTGGTGACCCGGCTGACGCTCGACCTGGTCCCGTCGTTCACCATGCGCCAGGACGTGTTCGACAACCTGCCGTGGTCCGCCGCCGTCGAGCACTTCGACGAGATCCAGGCGGCGGGCTACAGCGTCAGCCTGTTCACGAACTGGGCCCGCGACGTCGTCGACCAGGTCTGGCTGAAAAACCGCACCTCAGCCGAGGTTCCGGCTTCGCCGGCCGCCGCTGTCCCGCCTTCACTGTTCGGCGCCGTCCCCGCCGACGGTCCCCGCCACCCCGCCCACGCCGCCGGCGTGCCGGCCGGCAACACCACCGCCCAGCTCGGCGCCCCCGGCCCCTGGTACGACCGCCTCCCCCACTTCCGCCTCGGCTTCACCCCGAGCGTCGGCGCCGAGCTCCAGACCGAGTACTTCGTGCCCCGCGCCGCCGCCCCCGCCGCGTTCGAGGCCCTGCGCGGCATCGGCCACCTCATCGCCCCGCTGCTCCTGGTGTCCGAAATCCGCACCATCGCCGCCGACGACCTCTGGCTCAGCCCCTCGTCGGGCCGCGACAGCGTGGCGATCCACTTCACCTGGTTCCCCCGCCAACCCGAGGTCGAGACCCTTCTGCCGACCATCGAGTCCACCCTCGCCCCCTTCGCCCCCCGCCCCCACTGGGGCAAACTCTTCCACGGCGAGGCACTCGACCTGGCCTACCCGCGGTCGGCCGACTTCCGCTCCCTGGCGACCCGGCTGGACCCTGCGGGGAAGTTCCGCAACCCGTTCCTGGACCGGCACGTCTTCGGCAGCTGATCACACCGCACCGCTCACCACGCATGGGCGAGCTTTCGCGCGCCCCGAGTTCCGCTGATCACAGTCGGCAGTCTCAATAGAGAGCGTATGCAACTATTGCCAGCGACGGTAGTTGTCCACGCTTCAGGAGGAAGTCCCATGCCGCTCGCCCTGCTCGCGCTGGCCATCGGCGCGTTCGGCATCGGCACGACGGAGTTCGTGATCGCCGGGTTGCTGCCCGAGGTGGCGGCCGATTTCGGGGTGTCCATCCCGGCCGCCGGGTGGCTGATCACCGGGTACGCGCTGGGGGTGGCGGCCGGCGCGTTGCCGATGACGGCGCTCGGCACCAGGATGCGGCGCAAGCACCTGCTGCTCCTGTTGATGGGAGTGTTCATCGTCGGCAACGCGTTGTCGGCGCTGGCGCCGAGCTACGGGGCGCTGCTGGCCGGCCGGATCGTCGCGGCGTTGACGCACGGGGCGTTCTTCGGGGTCGGCGCGGTGGTGGCCGCGGACCTGGTCAAGCCGGAGAAGAAGGCCAGCGCCATCGCGCTCATGTTCACCGGGCTGACGCTGGCCAATGTGCTCGGCGTGCCGCTGGGCACGTTCATCGGGCAGGGCCTGGGGTGGCGAGCGACGTTCTGGGTGGTCGCGGGACTGGGCGTACTCGGGCTGGCCGGTGTCGCGGCGCTCGTGCCGGACACCCCGAGGCCGGAAAACGCCAGGATCGGCGCGGAGTTCGCCGTGTTCCGCCACGCAAGGGTGTGGCTGGCGGTCGGCACGACGATCCTGGGCTTCGGCGGGGTGTTCGCGAGCTTCACCTACATCGCGCCGATGATGACCGAGGTCGCCGGCCTGCCGAGCAGCGCGGTCAGCTGGCTGCTGGTGCTGTTCGGGGTCGGGCTGGTGCTCGGCAACCTCGTCGGCGGCAAGTTCGCCGATCGCGCTCTGATGCCGACGCTGTACACGGTGCTCGCCGCGCTGGCCGTGGTGCTCGCCGTGTTCGCCTTCACCGCCCACGCGGCCGTGCCCGCGATCATCACGCTGTTCCTGCTGGGCGGCTTCGGCTTCGCCACCGTGCCGCCGTTGCAGATGCGGATGCTGGCCAGTGCGGAAGCCGCACCCACGGTCGCCAGTGCCGTGAACATCGGCGCGTTCAACCTCGGCAACGCGCTGGCCGCCTGGCTCGGCGGCGTCGTCATCGCCGCGGGATACGGCTACGCGTCGACCAACTGGGTCGGCGCCGCCATGACGGTGGCCGCCCTGGCGCTGGCCGTCGTCTCAGGCCGATTGGATCGCACGAAAACACCAGTACCAGTGCACTGACCACAGTGGACACCGCGGGCCCGGCACACTCGCCGGGCCCGCGGCACTCACGTCACACCAGCTTGCGCAACCGCGGCAGGATCTCCGTGCCGTAGGCCTTCAGGAACCGCTCCTGGTCCGGCCCGGGGGCGTGGAACACCAGGTGCGTGAAGCCCAGGTCGAGGTACCGCTTGATCGCCGCCACGTGCTCGTCCGGGTCGGACGACACGATGAACCGGCTCGCGGCCCGCTCGATCGGCAGCGCGTCGGCCAGCCGCTGCATCTCGACCGGGTCCTCGACACCCGTCTTCTCCTCCGGCTTCAACGCCAGCGCGCCCCAGAACCGCGTGTCCTGCAACGCGCGGTCGGCATCGGCGTCGAACGAGACCTTGACCTCGATCATCATGTCCACGTCGCCGACCGCCCGGCCCGACTGCTCCACGCCTTCGCGCACGGCGGGCAGCAACGTGTCCGTGTAGAGCGACGGCGCCTTGCCGCTCGTGGTGATGAACCCGTCACCCCGCCGGCCCGCGAGCCGCGTGGCAGCCGGGCCGGAGCCCGCGATGTAGAGCGGCACCGGCACCTCCGGCCGGTCGTACACCGTGGCCTTCTCCGTGCGGTAGTGCGCGCCTTCGAAGTCCACGCGCTCCTCCGTCCACAGGCGGCGGATGAGCTCGATCGCCTCCTTCAGCCGCGCGAACCGCACCTTCGGCTCCGGCCACTCGATGCCGAGCGGGGCCTCGTTCATCGACTCGCCCGACCCGATGCCCAGCACCACGCGGCCCGGGAACAGGCACCCGAGCGTGGCGAACGCCTGCGCCACCACCGCCGGGTGGTAGCGGAACGTCGGCGTCAGCACGCTCGTGCCGAGCACCACCCGCTCCGTCGCCGAACCGAGCGCGCCCAGCCACGGCAGCGCGGCCGGCGCGTGGCCGCCGTCGTGGCGCCACGGCTGCAGGTGGTCGCTCACGAACACCGAGTCGAACCCGTTCTCCTCGGCCAGCACGCCGTAGCGCAGCAGCTCCGCCGGCGCGAACTGCTCCGCCGACGCCTTGTACCCGAACCTCACCACTGGACTCGTCCCTTCTCAGACGCCCGCGTTCACCTTGCCGATGATCTCCGACCCGAGCAGCTCGATCTGATCGAACCACCGATCGAACTTGAACCGGAAGTCGAACACCAGGTGCTCCACCCCGGTCGCGGCGAAGCGGTCGATCTCCTCCAGAGCATCCTCCGGTGTGCCGACGATGAGCTGCCCTGAGAGATCCTTCACGGTCTCGAAGGTGCCCGACGGCGGCTTCACCGCGAACTTCGCCTTGTTCGCCCAGGCCAGCAGGCCCGGGACGTTCACGTGCTTCACCGCCTCCTCGTACGTAGGCTCGATCGACGTGGGCGGGATCACGGCCACGGTCGGCATCGTGCGCCCGGCCTGGTCCGAGAGCTCCCGCATGGTCGTCACGCGCTTGTCCAGCGTCGCCATCGAGATCCGGCCCGGCATCCAGCCGTCGCAGAACTCGACCGCGAGCCGGGCCGAACGAGGGGTGGCGCCGCAGTACCAGAACGGTACCCTCCCGCCCAGCGGCTTCGGTTCGATCGTGATGTCGCTGAACGAGAAGTTCGCGTCCGAGTAGGTCACGTCGTTCTCGGTGAACACGCGCTTGAAAATCTCGGCGTTGGAGCGCACGAGCTCCACGCGGTCGCGCTCGCCCCACTCGATGGCCTCGAACTCGTGGTCGAACGTGCCGGCGCCGAACCCGAGGATCACGCGCGGGCCGAACAGCTGGGTCATCGTGCCCGTCATCAGGGCCGTGACCAGCGGGTGCCGGAACGGGATCAGCGAGCCCGTGCCCAGCTCGATGCGCTCGGTCACGGCGCCGATGGCCGTGAGCGTGGTGAGCGCGTCGTAGAACGTGCGGTTGGGTTTCTCCATCTCGCCGTGCGGCTCGAACACCAGGTGGTCACGCACCCAGACCGAGTCGAACCCGGCCTTCTCGGCCATGATCGCGCCCTGGAGCACGTTGTCGCGCGAGGCGTGCTCGCCGAAATGCGGGAGCAACAGTCCGAACTTCATGCGTTCTGCACCTTTCCTGACACCGCCTGCTTGCCGTGCCCGGCCTCGCCGGTCACCTTGCCGCCCGCGAACACCTCGGTGCCGCGGACGTAGGTCTGCTCGATGCCGGCCGTGAGCTGCCGGCCGTCGTACGGGGTCCAGCCGATCTTCGACAGCACGCCGTCGTTGGTGATCGTCCACGGCGCGTCGAGGTCCGCGATCACGAAGTCCGCGTCGCAGCCCGGGGTGAGTGCGCCCTTCACACCCTGCAGGCCGAACTTCGCGGCCGGCGCACCGGCGACGAGCTCCACCGCGCGGTCGAGCGTGAGCAGGCCCTTGTTCACCGCGTCGAGCGCGAGCGGGTAGAAGTACTGGATGCCGGGGGTTCCCGTGTGGGAGCTCCACATCTGCGTCCAGCCGATCTCCTTTTCCTCGCGCGTGTGCGGCGCGTGGTCGGAGGAGAACATGTCGATCGTGCCGTCACGCAGGCCCTCCCACACGGCTGCGCGGCCGTCGTCGGGCACCCAGTAGGACAGCGCGTACGGGCCGAGCTTCTCCACATCGTCCCAAGTGGACAGGAACGGCAGCCAGTGGTTGACCTCACACGTCACGTCCACACCGTGCTCACGAGCCCGGCGAACCGCCTCGACGGAGCGGCGCGTCTGGATGTGCGCGAGGTGCACCTTGCAGCCCGAAGCCTCGGCCAGCCGCAGCACGACCTCGATCGCCGTGTCCCAGATGACGCCGTTGCGCGCGGCGTAGGCCGACGCGTAGCCCTGCGGCGTGTTTTCCCCGCGCGCCAGGCATTCACCCTCGATGTAGTCCATCAAGGACTGGTCGTGCGGATGGATGATGAAGCGCTTACCCGTCTTGGCGATGGTGTCCATCATGCGCAGCAGGTCGCCGTGCCCGTGCATGCCGGTGCCGGCCGGATGCGGGTAGGTGCGGCCGGTGTCCACGACCATGTAGATCTTGTACGCGTTCACGCCCATCGCGGCCATCGGCGCGATCTCGTCGGGCTGCGTGGCCGCCGGGTTGTGGTTCCAGTCCACGATGGACTTCTCGGCGTAGAGGCCGAACACCTCGCGCAGCGTCTTCGCGGTGGTGGTCGGCGGGTTCAGGTTCGGCATCCCGAAGATCGTGGTGACGCCGCCCGCGGCCGCCTGCAGCGACGTGGTGTAGATGTCTTCCTTGTGCTCGAACCCGGGCTCGCGGGTGTGCACGTGGACGTCGACCATGCCGGGCAGCACCAGCTTCCCGGTGGCGTCGACGGTGCGGCCGACGTCGGCGATCTCGACGGAGCCGGACACGACCCCGACGACCTTGCCCTCGTTCACCAGCAGGTCGCCGTCGACGGCGCCGCTGGGCAACTGCACGCGGCCACCGGAAACACGGAGATCGATGCTCATGCCTTCACCTCCACTACGGCCGGGTGTCCGCCCGGCCGGCTCGAACGCACGACCACATCGGCCGGGCGGAGATACTCCTCGAACCACGCGACGATGCGGGGCGTCGTCGCGGTCCAGTACTTGTCGTAGGCGGCGTAGTGGCTCGTGTGCCGCTGCATGATCAGTTCCTTCGGCCCGCGCGCGGCTTCGTAGATCTGCTCCGCATGGTCGGTGGGCGTGGTGGCGTCGTTCTCCACGCCGATCACGAGCAGCGGCGTGGTCAGCGTCGCCGCCGCCTCGGCCGGCCGGTAGGCGATGATCTCCTCCGCCGCGGCCAGGCGCACCTGCTTCGGCACGCGTCCGTCCACATCGGACTTCACGCTCGTGGCCCGGCGTTCCGAGGTCGGCACCATGATCTCTTCGCGCGGGTTCACGAGCTTGCCCACACCGTGCAGCGTCCGCTCGCGCCGGTCGGCGTCCAGCTCGGCCAGGAAGTCGAGCCACTGGTACTCGCTGCGCATGCGGTGCAGCCAGTCGCCGCCGTCGGCCACGGGCAGCTGGCTCACCGCCGCCCGCACCCGCGGGTCGACGGCCGCGAGCAGCACCGCGTTGCCCCCGCCCGTGCCGCCGCTGCCGAACACGCCGATCGAGTCGGGCAGCACGTCGGGCCGCGCCTCGGCGTAGGTGACCGCACTGCGCAGGTCGGCCAGCTGGCGGGCCGGCGACAGCAGCTCCGGATCGCCCTCGGAATCGCCGAAGCCGCGGTAGTCGAACACCAGCACGGCGAACCCGGCGTCGGTGAGCGCCTGGTGGTAGCGCACATAGAGCTTCGCGTCCTTCAGGCCCATCCAGCCCGGGCCCTGCACGACGACGCGGTAGGGCCCGTCGCCCTCGTCCGGGGTGCGCCAGAGCCCGCTGATGCGTTCGCCGTCGCTGAACCAGGAGACCTCGTCAGTTCTCATGCCGTTTCCGTTCACTCCTGCCCGCCGGTTTCCGGGCAGGGGGTACCTGCCCGGCAATTCGGCCGGGTTTGCGGACAACGCTGTATTCGATTGCGGAACTGTGTTCGACTGAAGGGAAAGGATTCTGTTACGCGGGGAATTCGCTGTCGGGTTCGCGATCGCTTTCGCCGGAAAGGATCTTGGCGACGCCTTCGCTCACTTCGCGAAGGTGGTCGTGCAGCGCCGCTTCGGCCTTCTCGACGTCACCGCGCTCGACGTGGTCGACCAGCGTGGTGTGGCGCCCGTGGTGGCTGCGGCTGCCCGACACCCGCCAGCCGAGCAAGTACCGCCCGACGCTGCTGCGCAGGTCCTCGATCAGCTCCACCAGCCGCGGGTTGCGCTCGGCGTCGTAGAGCTCCCGGTAGAACCGCACTCGGACGTCGAGGAAGCCTTCGCCCTCCTCCTCGGCGTCGAGCAGCTCCGCGTTGCGGCGCAGGCTCGCGATCCGGTCCACGGTCATCGTCTTCATCGACTTGCGCAGCGCGTGGGTCTCGAGCAGGTCGCGCAGCTCGTAGATCTCCACGAGCTGCTCGGCCGTCAGCGTCTTGACCACCGCGCCGCGGCGCGGGTGGAACTCCACGAGCCCCTCGGCGTCGAGCCGCAGCAGCGCGGCCCGCACCGGGAGCCGGGACACCCCGATCGCAGTGGCCAGCGCCTCCTGCCGGAGGTGCTCCCCGGGGGCGAACGCCCCGGAGAGCAACGCCTGGCGCAGGACCTCGTAGACCATGTCGCCGATCGAACGGTAGCCGCTCGACAACCGCGACACGACCTCGTCGAAGCTGGCGCGGCCGGTGATCGCGGCCCCTTCCGGGGTGCCGCCTCCCGTACCGCCGCCGGCTCCCCCGGACTGACGCTGAGCCATCGTGACCTAGCCTCCCCTCGACCGGCGTGCGCCGGCCGTCAAGCGGTTACCATTCGTCCTGGTTTTGCCGGACAATCGTATCCTGGATCCATTATCGGACCGACCCGGACGAGTCCTTTCCCACTGGGGTTTTTCACCGGGTCTTTCCGTTGCGGACCAGGTGGGTCAGTTGATCTTCATGGCCGCCGTCGCCTTGTCCCACGTAGCGGTGTCGACCCAGACGGACGTGGCCGGTGCCTTGGTGATCGCGCCGACCTTGTTGGCCAGATCCTCCTGGACCTTCGCCGAAGCCTCGGAGTAGGCGTCCTTCGTCGCGGGAAATGTGTCCGCCGCCTTGAGGGCGTCGTAGGTGCTCGACGCTTCCTTCTCGTCCGCCTTGGCGTAGGCGACCGCGGCCTTGACCCACTGGTCCTTGTCGGTGTTGAAGATCTGCGCCGCCTTGATCCACGCCTGGTCGATCGCCACGGCCAGCGCGCCGTGGCTCGTGAGCCACTGCGGTGAGGTCGCGAGGAACGAGTCCGCGAGCTCAGGTGCGGTCTTCGACATAGTCACGAGGTCGTGGAAGCCGGCCGAGGTCAGCTTCGAGACGTCGGTGGCGTGCGCGAACGTCGCGTCGATGTGGTGGGTGAGCATGGCGCTCACGCGCACCGACGCGCCACCGGCCACGGTCGTGGTGACCGCCTTGGGGTCGATGTTGTTCTTTGCCAGCAGGTCGGCGAACATCAGCGCCTCGACACCGTGGACGTTGGAGGTGCCGTAGACGTGGCCGGGCAGGTCCTTCATCGAGCTCAGCGAAGGGGCGCCGATGAAGTGGTAATCCAGCCGCGGCTGGCTCGGCCCGAAGATCTTCAGGCCCGAGTTGATCGACGACGATACGGCGAGCGTGCCGATGTCGGCGTCGCCGGCGAGCAGCACCCGGATGGCCGAGGGGTCGCCGGTCTGGTTGACGATCGACGCGTCGGCGCCCCAGCTCTTGAGCACCTGCGCCACGAGGGCGATCTTGGTGTCCTCGATGGCGGGGGCGGCGCCGGTGACGATCCGGATGGTGGTGCCCTTGAGGTTCGGCGTGCCGTCGGCCGAGGTCGGCAGCTTGTCGCCGGTGCCGGTGGCCGCGTCGCCGGAGCCGCACGCGGCCGTGAGCGACACAGTGAGCGCGGCGATCGCGCCGACGACGAGCGCCGTGCGGCGCCGCCGCGAAGAGGGAGCGGACATCGCGGACCCTCCTTTCTGGACTGGATCTGACGGTGGGGTGGGGATGGGGGTTGGGAGAGCGGTTCGAGCGTGGTTCTTCGGTGCAGAAACTTCAGTCAGGAACTTCAGTGCGGGAACTTCAGTGCAGGCCGAGCACGATGCCCAGCACGTGGTCGCGCAGCTTCGCCACCTCGGGATCGCCGAGCAGCTCCGCGTGCGTGCGCGGTTTGGGGAACGGGACCTCGACGACATCGCGGACCGAGCCGGGCGAGGTGCCCATCACCACGATGCGGTCGGAGAAGAACACGGCCTCGTCGACGTCGTGCGTCACGAGCACCGTGGTCGCGCCGATGCCTTCGATGATCGTGGCGATGTCCTGCTGCAGCCGGCGCCGGGTGAAGGCGTCGAGCGCGGACAGGGGTTCGTCCATGAACAGCACGTCGGGGTCGCAGGCCAGGGCCCGGGCCAGACCGGCGCGCTGTTGCATGCCGCCGGACAGCGCCGACGGGTAATAGCCCGCGAAGTCCTGCAAGCTCGTCATCTCGAGCTTCGCGGCGATCGCGGCGTCGACCTCTTCGGGCGGAAGCTCCTTGGCCTTCAAGGCGAAGACCATGTTCTCGCGCACGGTCTTCCACGGCAGCAGCGCCGGCTCCTGGAACACGAACCCGATCGACCCCGGCACGCCCTGCACGGGGTTGCCGTTGATGCGGATCTGGCCGTCGTCGACCGGGATGAGCCCGGACATCATCCGCAGCAGCGTGGTCTTGCCGCAGCCCGAGGCGCCGATCAGCGAGATGAACTCACCCTGGCGGATGTCGAAATGCACGTCGGAGACGGCGAGGAAGCTCTCGGCCTTGCGGCCCGGGCGCTGGTAGCGCTTGGACACGTGCTCGATCTCGATGCAGGCCGTGGGTGCGCTCATGGCGAACCTTTCATTGACGGTGCCGGGTTCAGACGCGGGTGTGGGCCGAGGCGTTGGACGACCACGGGGCGAGCTTGCGGCGCAGGACCTCGAGGATGATCGTGCCGATCACGCCGACGATCGAGGAGCTGATGATCGAGGCGAGCAGCGGCGCGGTCTGGAACGAGTCGCCGTAGTTCTGGATCAGCCCGCCGAGACCCTTGAGGCTGATGTCCATCTCGCCGATGATCACACCGATCAGGGCCTTGGCCAGCGCGATGCGCAGGCCGGCGAAGATGTAGGGCACGGCGTTGGGCATCGCGACGTGGCGGACCACCGACCACTCCCCCGCCCGGTAGACCTTCGCCATGTCGAGCAGGATCGCCGGGGTGTTGCGGGTGCCTTCGGCCGTGTTGATGATGATCGACCACACCGCGAGCAGGAAGGTGATCGTGACCTCGGAGGCGAACCCGATGCCCGTCCAGATCACCACGAGCGGCGTGAGCGCGATCAGCGGCGTGGCCTGGAAGAAGCTGACGTAAGGGTTGAGCACGCGCGACACCGTTTCGCGCCGGCCCATCCACACGCCCACCGCGATGCCGACCACGGCCGAGAGCCCGAAGCCCGCCGCGAGCACCTCCATCGCCCGCAGGAAGGCCGCGCCGAGCTCACCGTTGCCGATGATGTCCACAAAGGACGCGGCGACCGCCGACGGGGTGGCCAGCAGGATCGGGTTGACCTGCGCGCCGAAGATCTGCCACACGCCCAGGAACACCACGACCGACGCGACGGGCAGCACCCGCCGGCGGACCTTCGCGTTCCACGGGATCCGGAACTTCCTGGGTGGCGCGGCCGGCGGTCCGGCCCGGTCCGGGGCCGAACTGGCCAAGCTCGTGTCTTCGGTGAGGGACACCGTGACCTCCTCCGGTTGTCAGTTGGAGCCTGGATCCATTCGACATCAAGGTCAAGCAGTCCGGCCGTGAACTGTTCGTTTCGGGGATGACGTTCGTGTGCAGCGCGGGTTTCGTGCACTGTGGACACGAGGAGTGCGCACAACGACTGCCACCGGCCGGTTTTCCCCGGCCGACGGTGTTCTGTCCTGTGTGGAGCTGTCCTGTGTGGTCAGGCGGCGAGCACACCGGCGCGGCGGCCGAGGTGCACGTAGTGGTCCCAGAGCTTGCCGGGGCGGTGCCCGCCGCGGTCGTAGCTCTCGGCGACCTGCACGATCTCTTCGGGCGTGAGCGGCAGCGGCGTGCCGAGCTGGCGCGCGATGAGGAGCGTGCGGGCGTTCTCCTCGAGGTCGAGGCAGTCCATCAGCAGTTCCTGGATGCGGTTCGCGACCACGACCGTGCCGTGCGAGCGCAGCAGGCACGCGCCGGCGTCGCCGAGGGTCTTCGCCACGGCGTCACCCTGCTCGCGCGAGCGGATGTGCGTGGGGTCGGGGTGCACGGCCAGGCCGTCGGGGAACTTGTACGCGAAGTGGCGCATCGGCAGAAACGGGTGGTCGACCATGGTGAAGGTGGTCGACAGCGTGGGGTGGCCGTGGCAGATGAAGTCCACTTCGGGCCGCGCGCGGTAGACACCGGTGTGGATGGCCGTCTCGGCCGGCGGCGGGAGCTCGCCCTCGACGAGATTGCCGTCCAGGTCCACGACCAGCAGGTCTTCGGGTCGCAGCGCGGCGCGGCTCGCGTCGCGCGGCTGGATGAAGATGCGGTCGTCGGTGCCCGGCACCCGCGCGGTGAGGTGTCCGCTGTAGTCGAGGACACCCTTGAACACGAGCAAGCTGGTGCAGGTGACGAGATCGGCCCGTACTCGGTCGGCGTCGGTGTCGGCCTGGGAATCGATCATGAAAGCCCTTCCTCTCGGATTGGCGATTGGATCCAGGATAAAGGAGACACTTTCACAGCGGAAGTATCTCCAGGTCGCGAACCGGCCACGGAGTTGCGACCGGCGTGCGGGGTGGGGCTGGTGTTGCGGGAAGGTTAGGCCTCCGCGCCGCCCGGCGCCATCATCTGAGGTAACGCTTCCGATTTTCCCGATCAGGTCGCGACGCGACAGTCGGCAACATCGGAAAGTGCTTCGAGAACACCTTCGCGGCCATCAGGACCACGCACGGTGACCGGCGCGGGCCCGATGGCCGCGAAATGACCTTTGTGGACAGTGAAGCTCAGGTGGTGCGCGTGAACTCGCCGATCAGCCGGGCCAGCTCGGCGGGCCGGTCGAGCGGCAGCAGGGTGTAGCTGTCGTCCACTTCGGATAGTTGTGCCTTCGGCAGCAGCTCGGCCAGCCGTCGCCCGTGTTCTGGTGGCATCACGCGGTCCTCGCTCGCCCACACCACCAGCGTGGGCCGGTCGAACTCCGGCAGGTGCGCCGCGGCTTCGACGAGGATCCCGGGTTCGGCCGCCGCGGCCCGCAGCACGCGGACGGTGTCGCGGCGGATCCCGGGCTCTGTCAGCAGGGGCCGCAGCCACGGGACCACGGCCGCGTCGCCGCGCTTCGTCAGCCACCCGAACGAGATCGGCAAGCGGCGCAGGGCTTTCAGCCGCATCTGTTGCATGAAGGCCCCGAACAACCCCGGTGACAACCGGCCCGTGAGGAACAGTGTCTTCCCCGTCAGCCCCGGCGGGAAGTTGTCGAACGCGTCGCACGACGCGAGCACCACCCGCCGCACCCGGCCGACGTCCCCGGCCATCAGCAGTTGCACGAGCGCCCCACCGGTATCCACGCCGACCAACGTCACCTCGCGAAGATCCAAGCGTGACAAGAACTCCCCCGCCAGCCGCGCGAGCGCCGGCATCGACAGCTCGGCGTCGGGCCGCATCGCCTTCCGGTGCGCCCCGAGCGGCAACGTCGGCGCGACACACCGGAACTCCCCCGCGAGATCCGCGATCGTCTCCGCCCACAGCGACGAGTCCATCAGCAACCCGTGCAGGAACACCAGAACCGGCCCGTCGCCGCCCGTGTCCTCGTACTCGATCGTCCCCGCGGACAGCTCGATCTCGTTCATTCGCCCGCCTCCCCCGCGGACGGACCGCCGTGCTCCCCGAACCGTGCTCGCCGACACCCCATGCGGACCTCCCGGTCGTTCGCCCCGCCAGAAGTGAACCACGTGGTTCGCAAACGGGTCCAGTCCCGCCGCCCCGGGAAACCACCCGAGCGGCTCAGTCCCCCGCGGCTTCCTCCCGTTCCAGCGCCCGCTCCAGCGCCGCGAAGCCCGCGTCGGCGCCGCCGGGATCGTCGCTGGTCAGGCGGTGCACGACGAACCCGCGCAGCGTCGCCAGCACGAGCTCGGCCACCTCCCGTTTGCGCTGCTCGGGCCACGGCTGCGGGCAGAACGACACCAACAGGTCCAGGTACTGCCGCGTCGAGCCGCGGCCGAGGTCGGCGTAGCGCTCGGGGTCGTACATGGTGAGCCCGACGGCCTGGTCGAGCACGCGGCGCAGACCCGGCTCCTCGTCACGCAGCGTCTGCCACGCCACGCGCACGCGGCCGGCGAGTGTGCGCTGCTTCGCGCCGTCGGCCATGGCCGCGAGCGCGTTGCCGATCCGGCGGTCGCGCAACGCGAACACGGCCTGCGCGAGCAGGTCCTCCGCTCCGGCGAAGTGGTAGAGCAGCACCTTGTGCGTGGTGCCGGCCGCCCGCGCCGCGCGCCGCAGGGAGAAGTCGACGAGGCCGTTCACGGCGAGGTCGTCCGTCACACGCGCCAGCAGCTCGCGCCGCCGCGCCTCCCCGCGCGGCGACCCCGCCGACCGCCGATAGCCCGTCCGTTCCGCCGAATCGTCGTCCACCCCGACAGCTTCCCTGATGCCCGTGCGGCGCGCAGTGACCGGCCTCTTACTTGGCGAACGCGGTCAGGAACCGGTCCCGGAAGGTGTCCATGCGCCATACCGGCGCGTTGGTCGCCGGGCGCATGCCGTCGGTCCAGTTCCACGACGACACCCGGTTCAGCACCGCCGGGTCCTTCGCCACGATGGTGATCGGAACCTGGTGCGTCACCCCGGCCGGCGTGACCACGGGCGGCTGGTGGTCGCCCAGGAACACCAGCACCGTGTTGTCGTTGCCGTAGGTTTGCAGGTAGGACGTCAGCGTCGAGAGCGTGTACTGGATCGCCTTGCCGTAGGCGTCGCGGATCTGGTTCGGGTCCTTCCACACCTGCTCCGGGTCCTCGCCCATCGCCGGCTGCGGGTCGAAGATCGAGCCGTCGCCGACCTTGTTCCAGTCCACAAGCGACGGGCGCGGCGACCACGGCGCGTGGCTCGACACGAAGTCGACCTCGGCCATCACGGGTTTGCGGTTCTGTGCGGCGAGTTCGGTGCGCTGCAGGAAGGACAGCGTGTACTGGTCGGGCATCGTGGCGTACGCGTAGCCCGGGCCCTGGTAGCCGACAGTGTGGAAGTCGTAGTACTGCTGGAACCCGTAGTACTTGCCTTCCGGCCACGGCATCGTGTGGGCCGGCACGTCCTGCACCGTCTTCCAGCCGGCCTTGCCGAACGCGCGCGTCAGCGAAAGCCGGTTGCTCGCCAGGAGGTCGTTGTAGCGCTGCTGGTTGTCCACCCACGTTCCCGATTGGACGGTCGAGTGCGCGAGCCAGCTGCCGCCGCCGAAGGTCGACGAGTCCAGGAAACCGCTCTTCGCCGCGAACCCGGCCGTCTGCAGGCTCTTCGTCTCCTGGTCGAGCTGGGCGTCGATGGCCGGGGCGATGTCGGAGCCCTCGATCGCGAAGCGGCCGTAACTCTCCACAAAGGTCAGCAGCACGTCCTTGCCCTTCAACCCCTGCAACAACTGGTCGCCCGGAGTGTTGGCGAAGGGGTCGTCGGCCAGCTGCGCCGCGAAGTCCTGCTTGTCGTGCAGGTCGGTCCCGACCTGCCGGATGTCGTCGAAGGCAAGCGCGGCCGCACTGCGCGACGCGATCGGCTGCCCGGGCGCGAGCTGCACCCCGAACACCGCCGCGACGATCCACACGACCCCGAGCACCGCCACCACGCGCGTCGACGCCGTGCGCCGCCCGGCCGCCAGACGCGTGAGCCGCATCGCGGCGAGCGTCGTGAACACGACCACCGCCAGGATCAGCAGCACCACGCCCACCGCGGAGGCGATCGCCCCGGCGCCGCCGACCTCACCACGCAGGAAGTCGAGCCCCGCGCTCACGAAGCTCCAGTCGAAGATCGGGTCGAACGGGCGCGAGAGCACCTCGTTGAACCCCATGTCCACGAGCTTCAGCACCGTCAGCACGCCGAGCACCGCGCCGACCACGCCGGCCAGCACGCGCCGCCACCGCGGCGGCAGCACCAACGCGAGCGCCGTGACGACCAGCGCCTCCACCGGAATCCGGACGAACGCCGCGGGCGAGAGCTCCACCAGGTTGTTCGGCGCCACCAACGCGAACAACACGAGCAGGCACGCCAGCACCGTCAGCACCACAGCCGTCACGCGCCGCGCCCGACCGCGCTCCGGCGGCGCGGGGTCCGGTTCCTCCACTCCGGACTGCTCGCGATCGTCGGTGCGCGTGAAGAGTGACACGGGGTTCCTTTCCGCCCGAAACCGGCACGGCGGCCGGTGCTCCTCTTCCTTACACGGACGGAAACGCCGAGCGGTTCAGCGGGTTGCCCCGGATCACACCGAAGTGAGCCCCTCCCGGCACCGCAGCCCCGGCACCAACACGTGGACCACCGACACCCGGCCGGTGTGGTGCTCGCGCAGGTAGGCCGTCAGTTCCCGCGCGGCGAGGCTGTCCAGGAGCTCGGCCAGCAGCTCCGGCGCCGTGCCGGAGAGGTTGTTCTCCCGGAACGGCACGAATTCCGCGGCCTCGGCCAGGGCCGGGTACCGGGCGGCCGGGGTCGCGGCGCGGCGGCGCAGCAGGCCGGTCAACGCGTCGGTCAGGGCGCACCGCCGGCTGAACGACACGCCGGCGCCCCAGGCGGCGCGGTCGCCGGCCAGGTAGGCGGGCACGCCGAGCTGGGGCGTGAGGTCGGCGACGCGCACGGGCCCGCCCGCGGCGAGCGACGCGGAGGCGAGCAGCGCGGCCAGGTCCGAGGGCAGGCCGGCCGGGTCGAGCAGCGCCGGGCGGGCACCGGCGAGCATCGACTCGTGGGCGTTGTGGTCGAGCAGGCCGATCAGCGCGCGCACGGTCGCCTCGGCGCTGGTCGTCGCGGCGCCCCACGAAGCGGCGGCCGGCCGGGTCCCGAGGGCGTCGTAGCCCACGACGTCGCCCACGGAGTGGCGCAGCAGCAGGTGCCCGGCTCGGCCGTAGTCGGTGATCGCGAGCACGGCCGGCACGGCGGCGACCGGGCCGAGGCCGGTCGGCATCAGCCGCCGGTACGCGAGCGTGCCCACGGGCAGGTCGGTGTAGCGGGCCAGGGAGCACACGGTCTCGTCGGCGGCCAGCGGGCCCGTCGCCAGCTCCGGCGCCGGCACCGCGCGCACGTCGGCCGGGCGCAGCCAGGCGGCGCCGCCGAAGCGGCGGGTCAGCGCGTCGAGCACGGCGTCGCGTTCCGCGGTGGCACCCGCGCCGTAGCCCGGCCCGGCCGAGAGCGCCACGCCGTCGCGCAGCAGGTCGCAGCGCCACACGGCGGCGATCCCGCCCGCCACCGGAGTCAGCTTCGCGGTCAGCCCCAGGTCGGCCACCTCGGCCAAAACGTCGTCCATCTTGTTCGCACCAGCTCGTCGTCCGGGGTCCTGAGAAGGACCCACCTGCCCCCTGCCCGCATCAAACTCGATCACCGCCGGGGAGTCGAGCACTTTCCCGCACGCGTGACCGAACGGCCACCGCCGCGGGGTGCTCTGCGCGGCCACTGAACGACGACTGAACGCGCCCGGAGTAGTTGATCAGTCCATTCGCGCATGCTGACAGCATGAACCAGACCCTGCGGACCGGAACCGTGCGTACCCTGCTCTCGGTCTCCGACGCGCTCACGCGCGCGTGCCTCGAAAGCTACTTCGACGGGAAGCCCGAAGTAGCCGTGGTCGACCGCACCCGCCCGATGGGCGCCGAGGTCTCGCTCGTGGTCACCGACCGGTTCACGCCGCGCACGCGCGACATCCTGGAACGGGTCGCCGCGACACTCGACATCCCGTCCGTGCTGGTCATCGGCCGGCTCGACGACCTGCCGATCACCGAGCTCGCCCAGCACCGCGTGGTCACGATCCTGGACAAGACGACCAGCCGCAGCGAGGCCGTCACGCAGGCCGTGATCGACGCGGCCGGCGCGCACCCGGCGGACCCGGTCGAGCGGCTGAGCACGCAGGTGCGCCGGCTGACGCACGCGGCGGCCCGGCAGAACCGCCTCGACCGCCGCGAGACCGACATCCTGCGCTTCCTCGCCGACGGTCTCTCGGCCGGCGAAGTGGCCAACCAGCTGGGTTACAGCGAGCGCACGGTGAAGAACATCATCAGCAAGATGACCGTCCGGCTGGAGCTGCGCAACCGCGCCCACGCCGTGGCCTACGCGATCCGCGAAGGCCTGATCTGACCGCTCACGCGCCCGGCGGCGACACCACGCGGGAGACCGGGTCGCCGAGGCGCAGCCGCACGTCGTCGGCGGCGGGCATGCCGAACGCGTCGAGCACGTGGAGCGCCTCGCGCCACGCCTTCTCCGCGCCTTCCGGATCGCCCGCCGCGCTGAGCGCGTCGCCGAGCGCCACGAGGGAGTCGGACTCGTCGGAGCGGTTCCCGAGCTCGCGGTAGTAGGTCACGGCGCGGCGCCACGCGTCGATCGCCTGGTCGAGGTGCCCGAGCGAGCCGTACGCGGTGGCCAGGGTGCTCCAGCAGTTGCCTTCGCCGTTGCGGTCGCCGATGTCCTCGTAGAGCTTCATCGCCCGCAGGATCAGCGGCACGGCCTCGGCGTTGCCGCCCATCTCGCTGAGGCAGCGGCCGATGCCCTCGAGCCCGATGGCCTCGCCCTTCACGTTGCCACTGGCCCGGTACAGCTCGAACGCGCGCTCGTGGTGCTCCAGCGCCGCGTTGAACCGGCCCAGCTTGGCGAACACCGTGCCGAAGTTGCTGTGCACGTAGGCCTGGTCGGCCGCCAAACCCAGCTGTTCGAACAGTTCCGCGGTGCGGTTGAGGTGCTCCAGCGCTTCGTCGTAGCGCTCGACGAAGTGGTAGGCGCCCGCGAGACTGCGGTGCACGTTGGCCTGCGCCACCAGGTCTCCGGTGCCGACGGCGACGCGCAACGCGAGCTCCGCCTGCGTGACCCAGTCGTGGTAGAGCGCGCTGCGCTGGTAGTACGGCTGCAGGCTCAGCACCAGCTTCCACACGTTCCCGGCCAGGCGCGGCACCCCGGCGATCTGCCGGATCAGCAGTGTCAAAGCGGGCAGCTCGGCCTCGAACCACTCCATCGCCTCGCCGTAGCCCCGCGCGAGGTCGGCGGTCACGCCCGGCTCGAGCACGGGCGGCTCGATCGGGAGCTGGTGCGGGTTCAGCGCGAGGTACGCGCCGTGGGTGCTGCACAGGTAGTGGTTCACCAGCCGTGCGAGGGCGTCGGCCTGTTCGTCGGCCGGGTCGGTCTGCTCGCGCAGCTCCATCGCGTACGAGCGCACGAGGTCGTGGGCGAGGTAGCGCCCCGGGCGGTGCTCGCTGAGGTAGCGGATACGCGTGAGCTCTTCGAGCAGGTCCTGCGCCTGCAGCAGGGGTACCCCGGCGAGGCTCGCGGCCGCCGCGGTCGAGAAGTCGGCGCCGCGGTGCAGCGAAAGCAAGCGGAACAGCCGCGCCGCACCGGGTTCGAGCACGCGGTAGGACCAGGAGAACACCGTGCGCACGTCGCCCGCGCTGTCGCCGCGAAACGCCTCGAGCGTCCCTTGGGTGGCGCGCAGCTTCGCGGTGATGTCGGCGAGCGAGAACTGCGGGTGCGTCCGGGCGCGCGCGGCGACGATCGCCAACGCGAGCGGCAGCCGGCCGCACAGCTCGATGATCTCCTCCACGGCCTCGGGTTCGGCCGCCACCTTCGCCTCGCCGAGCCGTCGCACGAGCGTCTCGCGGGCTTCCGACGACGACAGCGTGTCGAGCGTCAGCACGTCGGCGTCCTCGGTGGCGACCAGGGCACTGAGGCGGTTGCGGCTGGTCACGATCACGGCCGAGCCGGCGCTGCCCGGCAGCAGCGGCCGCACCTGCTCGGAGTCGCGGACATTGTCGAGCACCACCAGCATCTGGCGCCCGGCGAGCAGGCTGCGGTAGAGGCCGCTGCGCGCGTCGAGACCCGAGGGCGCCTGCGTGGCCTCGATGCCGAGCACGTCGAGGAACCCGCGCAGCGCGTCGGCCGGGTCGACGGTGGCACCCGTGGGGTCGAAACCGCGCATGTTGACGTAGAGCTGCCCGTCGGGGAAGCGCTCGGCGACCTGGTGCGCGAGGTGGATGGCCAGCGAGGTCTTTCCGGTGCCGGCCAGCCCGTCGATCACCGCGACGGTGACGCGCCGTCGCTCGGCGGCGCAGTCGAACAACCCGGCGAGCCGGGTGAGCTGGTCGCGGCGGCCGGTGAACGTCGGCAGGTCCGGCGGCAGCTGCGCCGGTCGCACCACGGGCCGGGCCTGCGGTGCGCGGACCGCGGGCACTTCCTCGGCCTGCTGCACCAGTACGTCGTGCTGCATGCGCGTGAGCTCCGCGCCGGGCTCGACGCCGAGCTCGTCGACCAGCCGCTTGCGGATCTCGCGGTACACCTCGAGCGCCGCGGCCCGGCGCCCGACCGAGTCGAGCGCGAGCATGAGCCGGGCGTGCACGGTCTCGTTGAAGGGATCGGCTTTCACGGCCCGCTCGAGGTGCAGCAGCAACGGCTGCAGCGGGCGCCCGGCCGCGTGGGCGACGTCGGCGGCCTCCACGACCGTGGCCAGGCCCTCCTGGTCGATGCCGGCCAGCAGCGCGCGGGCGCGCCCGGGCATCATCAGCCCGGCCGCGCACGGGCCGCGCCACAGGGCGAGGGCGGCGTTGAACTCGGCGAGCGCGTCGTCGGCGTTCTCCGCGCGGCGCGCCCGCTGCACGCGTGCGCGGAACTCGACGAGGTCGGAGGAGACGGCGTCGACCTGCAGGCCGTAGCCGCCGGGGTGGCGCACGAGCCAGTGACCGGGCGAACGCGCGGGCAGGTCGGGCTCGACGAGCCGGCGAAGGGCGCCGACGTAGCGCTGGATCACGTTCACGGCGCTGGCCGGCGGCTGGTCGTCCCACAGCAGGCCCACGAGCTCGTCGACCCCGGTCGGCTGGCCGGCGCGCGCGAGCAGCACCGCCAGCAGCAAGTTCTGCGCCGGCGACCCGATCGCGAGCTCGTGGCCACCGCGCCAGGCGCGCAGCGGTCCCAGCAGCTCGAACCGGACGCCGACGGGGGCACCGGGTTCGCTCACCGGTTCCTCCCTCGCTCACCGGTTGCGGGCACGTCTCCCGTTGAGCGTAGCGCCCGCTACGGCGCGGGTCCGCGAGAGCGCCCTGCCGACAGGACATCGGTCCCGTAGGTAGGACGTGGGACGATCACGGCCAGATCACCGCCGGGCAAACAGTTCTCCTTGGTACAAAAGCGATTGTGCGTGCGGTTGTACGGCGGGTGTACGACCACGCCGGAGCCTGGGAGCACTTTCGGCAGCCGCCCCGCGATCGCGGGGACGGCCCCCAGGACGGAGACCGACAGTGAATCTGAGACGTGTCGCACGAGGACTGCTCACGGCAGTGGCCGGGGCGACGGCGTTCGCCGCGGCGGCCGTGGTGCCGGGCGCGACCCCCGCCGCGTCGGCCGACGCGGCCAGCACGGTGGTGTACCAGGCCGGCACCGGCGGCTACTCGTGCTTCCGCATCCCCGCCATCGTCAAGGCGAACAACGGCGACCTGCTCGCCTTCGCCGAGGGCCGCAAGAACAGCTGCGCCGACACCGGCGACATCGACCTGGTCATGAAGCGCCAGGCCAAGGGCAGCTCCACGTGGGGCCCGCTGCAGATCGTGATCCAGGGCTTCGGCGACGTGAAGGGCAACCCCACGCCCGTCGTCGTGCCGCCGACCGCGGACGAGCCCAACGGCCGCGTGGTGCTTCTCTCGGTGATGCAGTGCGTCGCCCCGCACGCCGCTTGCGGCCGCGTTCCGCGCGTGAGCATCAGCAAGGACAACGGCTCCACGTGGGCCGCGCCCCAGGTGCTCACTACGCAGCTCGGCTTCACGGCGGCGCCGGGCTGGCTCGCGACCGGGCCGTCGCACGCTTCGGTGCTCACCCGCGGTGCCCACAAGGGGCGCCTCGTCGCGGGCATGAGCTACCAGGTCAACGGCTCCGCGCCCGACACCGGCTCGATCATCTACAGCGACGACCGCGGCGCGACCTGGCACCGCGGCGCCACCGACGCGAGCACGAACAACAGCACCCTCAACCCTCAGGAGATCAGCCTCACCGAGCTCCCCGACGGCAAGATCTACGCCTCGGCCCGCAACAACGCCGGCACGATGTGCTCCACCATCGAGCGCGCGTACGCGATCAGCTCCGACGGCGGGCAGACGTTCAGCCAGAAGTTCGTGACCGAGCCGGGCCTGGCGAAGACGCCCGACGTGCAGGGGTCCACGGTCGCGATGAGCGCCACGGACACCGGCGGCGCGTACACCCGGCTGATCTTCGCCGGCCCCTCGGTGTGCGACCACCGCCACGCGCTGCGCATCCGCTCGTCGTTCGACGAGGGCGGCAGCTGGCAGGGTGACACCGACGGGTTCCTGGTGTGGAGCCAGGACGCGGCGTACTCCGACCTCGTCTCGCTCGGCACCGGCTCGGCCGGTGTCCTGTTCGAGGGCGGCCCGCAGGGCAACTCCAGCGCGGCGATCCGCTGGGCGAAGTTCACCGACGCGGACCTGGGCGCGCCGGCGTGCGGCTGGGGCTACGGCGTGATCGACCAGGGCTCGCTCGGCACCGCGGGGACAGTGTACTTGTCCTACAACGCGGCCACCGGCAAGAACTGCGTGAGCACGATGAAGAACTCCGGCGCGGGCACGCCGTCGCAGACCACCGCCTACCTGCAGGTGCAGGGCGGGACGAAGCAGACGGACTCCGGCTCGTTCTCCTGGTTCGCCGGGCCGGTCACGGCTTCGGCGGCCGGCAAGTGCGTGACGTGGGGAGGCTCGATCGGCACCGTGAAGTTCGACGCGCCGCTGGGGCACTGCGGCTGACTTCGCGTGCCGCTGCTGCGGCGGCGCCACCGAAAAAGGGGCTGAGGGTGGTCGTGGTGACCACCCTCAGCCCCCTTGTCTTGCTCGGTGTCAGCGCTCTTCGCGGAAGTCCACGTGCTCGCGGACGACCGGGTCGTACTTGCGCAGGACCATCCGGTCCGGGTCGTTGCGGCGGTTCTTGGTCACCACATACGTGTAGCCCGTGCCGGCGGTGGAACGCAGCTTGATCACCGGGCGCAAAACGCTCTTCGCCATCGGTTCTCACCCCTTCCTGCTCGTGGCGGTCGCCGGGTTCCTCCGGCTTCCGCAGCAGATGTAACAGTGGGAGGGCACGGAAAAGTCCCGGCGGGCAGTGGCCGGGGTCACGCCGTCGGGCGACCGTCGACTTCGGACGGGTGGGCTGGGGTCGTGTTCGGGATGCCGTCCTCGCGGGGCGGCTTGCGTTGGGGGGGAGCACCCCGAAGTTTGATTGTGCTGACGGCCGTTGACCCCGTGTAAAGGCGGGAAAGCGTGCCTTGACACGCGGTCGGCGGCCGTAGGGAGGCTTCGGATCGGGGTGGCGGGGTGGGGCTGGGTGCAGGGCTTGGTTGCGTTGTCGGCCGGCGGTTGGCGAGGTGCGGCGCGTGGCTTGGGTGGGCGAGGAGTTGGTTCGGCGGCCGGCGGCTGGGCAGGCCAAAGCGCCCCAATGTGGCGTTCGGTGCGCTCAACGCACCCAATGTGGCGTTCGGTGCGTCGAGCGCAACCAATGCCGCGTTGGGGCGCGAGCGGCGGGGTGGCGGGCGCGGAGGAGGGCGGTGGTGAAGGCGACGTACTCGCCTACGAGTGTCGGCGCGGGCGGAGCCGGGTGGTGGTGCGCGCCGGCGCGTGGAGCGGGCGGTCGTCGGAGGCTGGAGACGTTCTGACCACGCGGTGGGTGGGCCGCGACGTGACGTGGCACGGGCGAACGTTGTACGTGCCCAACGACCACCCCGAGTGGCCGCTGCACCGCGCGTCGCTGCTGGAGCCGCGCGACGACCTGGCGGAGCTGGGCGGGGTCGCGGTGGCGGGCGAGCTGGTGAGCGTGCTGTATTCGCCGGGGGTGCCGGCGCGGTTCGGAGCGCCGTTCGTGGTGTGAGGTGCTAGTGGGTGCAGGCGGCGCAGGCCTTTGCCGCGGGTTCGACCGGGGCCGGTGGCCGCCGGGGCTGGGGTACGGCGGCCGCCCGGCACGGCTGGCACGAGCCGACGGCCGGCCCGAGTTCGACGATGATCTGTTTCGGCGGGGCGATGGGCACGGGCCGCACACGCGGCAGGACCTCGGCGACCGCGCGCAACTCCTCCGCGAATCGCGCCTGCGTGCGGACGGCGCGCGCCGTGCGCAGGGCGGGGCGGCGGCGCAGCACGAGCAGCGCCGCCGTGAGCGGCCCGCCTGCCAACGGCAGACCGGCGACCACCGTCGCGAACAGTTCCATCACCGACCCCAGAGGTGCGCGGACACCGGCACCGTGACCGCTCGGCTCGGCGGTCCGTCCCCCGTACTTCGCGGGGTAGTCGATGCTAACGCCGGTTGCCACGTGGCCAACAGGATCACCACCCGGCCGTGGTGGCGTCCGCCTCGTGAACGTCACTTGACATGGTGAGGGAGATTCGTCACGCCCGTGTCGCCATTGCCCGGTCGACCACCAAGCCGTGGTACGAACGACCCTTTTCGCGCGGTGCTCCATCTTCTACAGAAGCGCGCAGACAGGACCGAAAAGAGAAGTGTGTCTGTCCTACCTTGGGGGAGGTCGTGCTAACGTCCGCGCCAGCGCGCGGATGCACGTGCAGATTCCCGAGCTGGCAACGGAAGGCGGGACGATGAACCACCACCGAGCGGCCCGGCCACCCTGTGACGTCGAATCCGGCCTGCGCGCCCTCATCGCCCGCGGCTACCAGTTCGTGCACCCGAGCGACGCCACCGGCGCCGTCCTCGCGGTCGTCGGCGTCCGCGTCCACGGCGACGTCGTGGACGTCGTCCGCCTCGACGCCGAGGACGACGCCACCGCCACCCGCATGCCGGCGGACGAGGAAAACGTTTTCACGCCGAGCACCTGGCTGTGGCGCACGAGCGGCCCCGCCACCCTCGTGCTGGCCGACCTCCTCGCCCTCCCGGACGAAACCACCCCCGCCGTCGCGGGCGGCTGCTGGGTCCCGGGCCGCCCGGGCACGGCGAAGTGGCTCGCCGCAAGCTGACCCGGCTCACCAGCGCCTGACAAGCGCACGCGGGTTTGCCGCGCCCGCCGGCGAAGTCGCCAGGTGGCTCGTCGCGAACCGACCCAGCTCCCCCAGCAGCCGCCACTCCCCCAGATCTCACCTGATCACAACCCCGCCAACACCTCCGCCTCCTCGGCCGCCGACAGGCCCGAGCGCCGGTCGCGGTCCAGGCCCAGGTCGCGTTCGCGCGCCAGGGCGCCCGCGACGGCGTCGGCGAGGGGGCGGACGTCCAGGCCCGCCGCCAGTGACGGGGCCGGGTCGTGGGAGGCGAGGCCGGCGTAGGTGGGTGGGAGCCACAGCGGCAGGGAGCGTGGACCGGACCACGGGGCGACGCCGGCGGTTTCCAGCTGGGTATCCGTGGCGGGCACGAACTCGACGTCGGTCCCGACGGCCGCGGCGATGTCCGCGAGCAGCTTGCCCAGGTCGGCTGCGGGGCCGATCCCGTCGAAGGTGCCGCCCAGCCCGGTCTCGAACGCGGTGACGATCCAGGCCGCGAGGTCGCGCACGTCGATGTACTGCGCGAGCCGGTCGGAGGCGGGCACGAGCACGCGCCCGCCGCGGGCGAAGCGGCCGGGCCAGTAGCCGAAGCGGTCGCTGCCGTCGCCGGGGCCGGTGATCAGGCCGGGCCGCACCACGAAGGCGCGCTCCCCCAGCGCGGCGCGCACGGCGTTCTCGCTGGCCACCTTGATGCCGCCGTACAGCCCGGTGCCGCCTTCCGCGGTCAGGTCGTCGCGGGTCGCGTGGCGCGGCAGCGGGTCCACGAGCGGGCCGGTCGCCGGGGTCTGGCCGGGCGTCGCCTCGTCGGCGTAGACGTTGATCGTCGAGACGAACGTCCAGTGCGCCACGCGGTCCGCGAGGACCGCAAGCGCCCGCTGCACCCACGGGAACGACATCGGCGCCACGTCCACCACGGCGTCGAAATCGGGCAGCGAAGCCAATCCGTCCGGATCGTCGCGGTCCACCTTGATCAGCCGCGCGCCGTCGGGCACCGTCCCCGACTCGCCGCGCGCCGCGCACACGACCTCGTGGCCCCGTCGCAGCGCCTCCACCGCGACGGCCCGTCCGACGAACACCGTCCCACCCAGCACGAGAAGTCTCATGCCCTCACCCTGGCGCGCCCGCCCCGGCGCCACCACCGGTCTCGCGGAGGGCGAACGCACGCCTCAGCCCAGCACCCGCTCCGCCGCCAGCGCCGCCTGCGTGCGGCTGCCCACCTGAAGCTTCGCGAGCAGGTTGCCCACGTGGACCTTGACCGTGCGTTCCGCCAGGCCGAGCTCGGCGGCGATGTCCCGATTGGACAGTCCGCGGCCGAGCAACGCCAGCACGTCGCGTTCGCGCGGGGTGAACAGTTCGGCCGGCGCCCCGAGCTCCGCGGCGACGGCCGGGCTGACGGCGGTCACTCCCGCGTGCGCCGCGCGGACGGCGGCGGCCAGCTCTTCGCCCGTGGAGTCCTTTGAGCACGAACCCGTCCGCGCCCTCAGCGAGGGCGCGGCGGATGTCGCTCGCCCGCCGGATCGTCGTCAGCATCACCACGCGCGGGCGGGGCGTGCGCGCCCGCAGCCGCCGCAGCACCTCGTGGCCGTCGAGGCCCGGCAGGTTCAGGTCCAGCAGCACCACGTCACCCAGGTCGCCCGGCACAGCGAGCAGCCCGGCGCCGTCGGCGTGCACGCCCGTCACCGTGAGGTCCGGCTGCGCGGCGAGGATGAAGGCGAGACCTTCGCGGACGAGCGCGTGGTCGTCGACGACGCGGATCCCGATCACCGGCGCGCTCTACCTTCGGCCCGTGCGCCGACTCGCCGATCGACGGCTCCTCGCCGACCTGGCGACCACGCTGCTGGTCGCCGTCCTGCTCGCGCTGGGCGGCACGTGGCAGCCGGGCCACGGCGGGGCCGGCCTGCTGCTCGTCGTGGCACAACTGCTGCCGCTGCCCCTTCGCCGGCGGTTCCCCGGCTGGGTGCTCGCCGTGGTCGCCGCGACGACCGTCGCCCACCTCGTCACCAGCGCGCCGCGCAACCTCGACTACCTCCCGGTCCTGCTCGCCCTCTACACCGCGCCGATGTCGCCGCGCCCGCTCGTGCGGTTCTGGCTGTGCGGCGCCACCACGGCCGAGGTCGGCGCGGCGATGGTGCCCGCCAAGGGTTTCGTGGACGGCGCGCTGCTCACCGCCACCATCTGTGTCGTCGCGTGGCTGCTCGGCGTGGAACGCCGACGTCACGTCGCCGAACGCGCGGAGGTCGCCGCGCAACGCACGCGCCACCGGCTGGAACGCCTTGCCGCCGAACGCCGTGACCGCACCGCGCGGCGGCTGCACGACACGCTCGCGCGCACCACCACCGTGATGCTCGTGCAGGCCGAGGCCCTGCGCGCGGTCGGCGACCCGACCGACGCCGACCGCCGGCGCGTCGACGCGATGCTGTCGGCCGGGCGCGACGCACTGGGCCAGGTCCGCGCGACGCTGCGCGAACTCCACGGCGAGGACGAACCCACCGCCGAACCCGCGCTGGCCGACGTGCTCGACCAGCTGCGCTCCGCCGGTCTGGTCCTCGACGCCGTGCCGGACGCGGCGGCCTTCCCCGGCCCCGTCCGCCCGCTCGCCGGACGGGTGATCGCCGAAGCCGCCACCAACGCCCTGCGCCACCACGGCCCGGGCACGCGCCTGGGCGTCGAGGTCGCCGTGACCGGCGGGCAGGTCCGGATCGCCGTCGCGTCGAAGGTTCAGACCCCACCGGCCGGGGAAACCGCCGGTGCCGGCTACGGCCTCACCAGCCTGCGCGCGCAGCTGGCCGAGCACGGCGGCTCGCTCACCGCCGGACCCGTGGCAGGCGGCTGGTCCGTGGTGGGCGTCATCCCTTGCCCCGCAACGCCAGCAGCTGCGACACCGTGACGAACCGGTAGCCCCGCGCCCGCAGCCCGTCAATCGCGGGGCCGAGCCATTCCCGCGTCGCCTCGCGAGCGGGGTACATCGCGTGCAGCACCACGATCGAGCCCGGACGCACGTGGCTCACCACGTACTCGGCGGTCGCGGTGGCCGAAGCGTCGACGGCGGGGTAGGAGTTCGGCTCGACGTCCCACATGATCGTCTGCCGGCCGTGCTGGTGGAGGTAGTACGGGAGCGCGAGCAGCTTCTTGCCGTTGGGCGGGCGCACGGTGATCTCGCCCCGGTAGCCGGTCCGGCGGATGAGCGCGTCGGTGCGTTCGATCTCCGACGCGACGTAGCCGGGCGTCACCAGCACCATGCGCTCGTGCGAGTAGGTGTGGTTGCCCAGTTCGTGCCCGGCCGCGGCGAGCTCACGGCCCAGCTCGGGGTGTGCCTCCAGTTCTCGTCCGATGAGGAAGAAAGTGGCCTTCACCCCGCGGCGCGAGGCCAGCGTCGCGAGCACGGGCGCCACGCCGGCCGGATCGGGCCCGTCGTCGAAGGTCAGCGCCACGACTTTCTGCGAGGTCTCGACCCGTTCGGTGAGACCGCCGAAGAACTGGAACGTGCGCGCGTCGACCACCCGCAGCAGGGCGTACCCGCCGCCGAGCACCAGCACGAGCGCGACGGCGAGCGAGATCGTCCAGCGGGCCCGCCGGGACAGGTGGGGACGGATCATGCGCGCCACCCTGCCCACCCGGCCCGCGCGCCGGAAGCGGCGGAGGTACTAGTCCCTCCGATCGATCACGGCAGTACCGGTGATCGCGAGTCCGGAGTAGAACGACAGGGGTGATCACCGAAATCGCGATCGTCGACGTGAAACCGGGCGCCGGCGACGAATTCGCCGCCGCATACGCGAAAGCCCACGAGCTGCTCGCGACCACGCCCGGCTGCCGCAGTGCGCGGATGATGCGCAGTGAGGAGAGCCCGGACCGCTTCGTCGGCGTCGTCGAGTGGGAGTCGAAGCAGCACCACCTGGAGCACTTCCGGGGCACCGACCGCTACGCGGCGTACGGCGCGCTGCTCGGGCCCTACCTCGCCGCGCAGCCGCGGGTGGAGCACTTCGAGGCCGTCTGACGGGTCAGGCGCTGCGGCGGGACCGGACGCCGGCCGCCCGCGCGATCATCCCGGCCAGGTCGGCGACCGGGGCCGGGTCGTCGGGGAGCTGGCCCACGGCGACGCGGATGTGCGGCGCGCCGGAGCGGCCGGTGAAACACCGGCTGCCCGCGCCGACGGAGACGCCGTGCGCGGCCAGCGTGACCAAGGTGCGGGTCTCCTCGGGCACCAGCACCCACAGCGTGAGCCCGTCGCCCACGGCCACGTCGAGGCCGTGGTCGCGCAGCGCCTCGGCGAGCACCGCCCGGCGACCGGCGTAGCGCCGGCGCGCGCGGTGGACCAGCGCGTCCGTGGCGGTGTCGGTGAGCAGGAACGCCTGCGCGTCCTGCAGCACCCGGCTGGACCACGCGGTGCCGAACGCCCGGTGCGCGCGCACCCGCTCCACGAGCGCGGCCGAGCCGCCGAGCACGCAGCTGCGCAGCTCGGTGCCGAAGGCCGTGCAATAAGACCGCACCAGCAGCACCTGCCCGGGCAGGTGCGTGCCCAGGCTCGCCCCCGCCGAGGCGGCGAGCGGGCCGAAGTCGTCGGCCTCGATCACGGCGGTGTCGGTACGCGCGAGCACGGCGGCGAGCTCGGCGACGCGAGCGGCGGACACGGTGTGACCCAGCGGGTTCTGCGCGCGCGGCTGGTAGACGAAGGCGACGGGCCGGTGCGCCAGCGCGGCTTCGAGCGCGTCGGCGCGCGGGCCGGCTTCGTCGCGGCGCACCGGAACCACGTGGATGCGCGCCGCGCGCAGGTGCCGCAGCAGCCACGGCGCGGTCGGTTCCTCGACCGCGACCACGTCGCCGGGCCGGGCCACCGCCCGGCACGCCAACGCCACACCTTCCTGACCACCGGCGGCGACTGTCCACGCCTCCGCCGCGAACGGCCACTCCGGCTTCACCGCCGCCCGCAGCCGGGAGCTGATCGGTTCCTTCACCGCCCGCCGCTCCGACCGCACCCCGGCGGCCACCGCGTCCTCCAGCGGCGGCAGCAGCGCGGGATCGGGTGAGCCGTGCTCCAGGTCCACCGACTGCCAGCCCGGGAACATCCGCGCGGGCGGGAGCCCGGCGGGCGGCGCCAGCACGGTCGTGCCGCGACGGCGGCCGGTGCCGATCAGCCCGGCCGCGCGCAGCTGCGCCCACGCCTCCGCGATCGTCGTGGGACTCACCGACAGCTCGGCCGCGAGCGCGCGCGGTCGGCAGCCGCGTGCCGGGCTGCACCTCACCGTCGCGGATGAGGCCCGACACGGCGCCCGCGATGCCGCGCGCCGTGCGTTCGCCGATCCGCACGGCGAGCCAGCCGAGCCCGACCGGCGCCGTCGTCGCGAGTTCGCCCGAGGCCACGCACCGGCTCCCCTCATTCGGTGAGAAATCGATCTGTCGGGCTCAAAAGCTAGGCCGCTCGCACCCCGCCGCAAAGCGGTTTCACATCCTGGTCGGCCCCGGCAAAGGCGGTACAAAACCGCAGCTTCGCCCACCTGTGCGCATATTCCTTCGGTGACCGAATGAACTCGACGGAACCGGTTCCGCCGATTCGACCACCGGATCAGACCACTGGTACGTCCACACCGGACCGGACCCGAAAGTGTTTGCGAGATCGCCCGGCCGGGTACTTCGAAACCATCGGTCCCCATTACGGAACAGCTGGAGAATCCATGATCGTGCTCGGAGTCATCCTGCTCGTCGTCGGTTTCATCACCGGCATCTCGATCCTGTGGACGATCGGCATCGTCCTGCTGGTCATCGGTGCGGTCCTGGCCATCCTGGGCGGAACCGGCCGCAGGGTCGGCGGCCGCGCGCACTGGTACTGAGCCACTTGTTCACCGGGCGACTTGTTTGAACCGCCGGAAAACGGGTAACCACCCGGCCTTCGCGAAAGGAGCGGTCGTGAACGACAAAATGCAGAACAAGGCCGATGAATTGAAGGGCCGCGCCAAAGAAGCACTCGGAAACGCCACCGGAAACGAGCAGTGGCAGGCCGAAGGCAAGGCGGACCAGGCCAAGGGTGCCCTCAAGCAGGCCGGTGAGAAGGTCAAGGACGCGGTCGACGGGCTGAAGAACAAGAACTGACACGCGGGGGAACGCGCGCCGCCGGGTCCCGCCCGGCGGCGCTCGCGCGTCCCGGGATGTGAGGCGCCCCAAGGGAAACCGCCCCCGAACGAGTGAGATCGCGGTCTCACAAAACCGAGGATTGAACCAAAGGGTGAGAGGGTAGCCGTGGGACGCCGCCCGTCCCGACCGGCGCGGCCACGATCGCGGTGTGGCTGACCGCCCGACCAGGGAGAATCGCCATGACGACCTCACTCACCCCCGAGATCACCGAAAAGGCGCCCGCGAAACTCGCCGGACGCTCCGAATTCCCGCGTGCGGCACCGGCTCCGGCCGCGCCCGCACCGGACGCAGGCGCGCCGGGCGCCACCGCGCCGGACCTCACCGGCGTGCACACGACCGCCCCGGACACGAATACCGACACCGGGGAATCCGGCTCCCAGCTCCACCGCCTCGCGGCCATGGCTTCACTGCAGGAGTGGATCCGGCGCAGCAGCCCCGTTCTCATGCACGACGCCGTTCTCGCCGGTGAAAGCCCTGCCGAGGTCGCCGCGGCCGCGCGGCTGTCGGTCGCCCAAGCGCACCTCACCTGGAACACGTGGGCCACCCGCCGGCTGGCCTCCCCCACGCCCGGCGAAGCCCTTCCGCTGCGCCAGTACCTGCGCGTGCACACTGCCTTCGCCCGGGCGCTGAACGACGCCTGATCATTCGGTCACCGAACCGGTCGGCGGCCCGAGAGGGCCCGGCACTGCACCGAGCGGGGTACGGCCGGGCGCAACGGACGCCGGCTTGGCATCATTTGCGCATGGCTGAGTCCGGTGCCCCCGGCGACGACGCGGGCCGGGTGGAAACCACGGGGGGCGCCGTCGCGCTGAGTGAGGACGACGGTGCCACGGTGCTGGCCGTGAGCGGCGCCCTCGACCTCGCGCTCGCCCCCAAGCTGCGCCGGCTCGTGGACCGCGCCGCGCGCACGGGGGCGCCGGTGCTCGTGATCGACCTCAGCGCGGTCGACTTCCTGGCTTCGGCGGGGATGGCGGTGCTCGTGTGGGCCCACCGGCAGGCCGAACCCGCCGACGTGCGCGTGGTCGCGAGCAGCCGGCTCACGCTGCGGCCGCTGGAGCTGACCCGCCTGACCGACGAGCTCGCCGTGTTCCCCTCGGTGCCCGCCGCGCTGGCGGGCGCATGACCACCGCCGACGGCCTCGGGCCCGTGGCCGCGGCCGTGCGCAAGGCGTTCGTCGACGCCGAGGGCCGGCCCGTGGCCGTGCGGATCCGCCGGCTCGACGCCGCGGACTACCGGGGCCGGGGCCGGATCGTGGTCCCCGACGCCGCGACCGTGGCCCAGCTCGTCCCGGCTCAACGCGTGACAGGCGCCGTGGTCGTCGTCACCGACGAGGACGCCACCGTGCTGCTGCACACCGACGCTCCCGAAGGCGCCCGCCTCGCACCGACCGCAGCCGGGGTCGACGCCGCGACGGCCGAGCTCACCGGCACCGTCAGCCGGCTGCGCGCCGAGGCCGGCGTCGTCGACGCCCTGCACTCCATCGGCCGCCGGCTCACCGCCCAGCTCGACCTCGACGTCGTGGTCCAGGAAGCGACCGACGCCGCCACCGGCGCGACGGGGGCCGCCTTCGGCGCGTTCTTCTACAACCTCGTCGACCAGTTCGGCGAGTCGTACACGCTCTACACCCTCTCCGGCGTGCCGCGCGAAGCGTTCTCCCGCTTCCCCATGCCCCGCAACACCGCCGTGTTCGGCCCGACGTTCGACGGCACCGGCACCGTCCGCAGCGCGGACATCACGGCCGACCCGCGGTTCGGCCACAACGCGCCCTACCACGGCACGCCCGAGGGGCACCTGCCCGTGCGTAGCTATCTCGCCGTATCGGTCGTCAGCCCCACCAGCGGCGAGGTGCTCGGCTGGTTCTTCTTCGGCCACCCCGAAACCGGCCGGTTCACCGAGCGCCACGAGTACCTCGCCGAAGGCATCGCGGGGTACGCCGCCATCGCGTTGGACAACGCCCGCCTCTTCGAACGCGAGCGCACCCTCGCCGCAGAGCTCTCGCGCAGCATGGTGCCCGCCGCGCCGCGGATCCCAGGCCTCGACCTCGTCACGCGCTACCTGCCGGTCGCCACCGGCAGCAAGGTCGGCGGCGACTGGTTCGACGTACTCCGCCTGGGTTCGGGCGCCACCGCGTTCGTGATCGGCGACGTCGTCGGCCACGGCGTCGCCGCCGCCACCGTGATGGGCCAGGTCCGCACCGCGATCCGCTCGTACGCGCTGCTGGAGCTGCCGCCGTCGGAGGTCCTGCGCAACGTCTCACAGCTCACCGGCCGGTTCGCCGAGCCGAGTTTCGTGACTTGTTTCTACGCCGTGCACGAGCCCGCGGACCACTCGCTGACGTACGCGGACGCCGGGCACCTGCCCGCCGTGCTCGTCCACGCCGACGGCACGCCCCAGCAGATCGGCGAGGCGCTGGCCCAGCCGCTCGGCGTCGGCGCGGAGTTCCCGCAGGAGCAGGTGGCTTTCCTGCCCGGCACCGACCTCGTGCTCTACACCGACGGTCTGGTCGAGAGCCGCACCCGCGATCTCACCGTCGGCATCGCCGGGCTGCTCACCGCGCTCGGTGCCCTGCACGATGCCCTGCACGATGCCCTGCACGATGGGTCCGACGCGGAAACCGCGTGGGACCGCCTGATCCACGACCTCACCGGCGGCAGCCACGACGACGACATCGCCCTGATCCACGTGCGCCGCCGCGACGGAGGTGCGGCGTGACGGGGCGCGCGACCGAGGATCGCCTGACGCCGGAGTTCCGCCGCCGCGTCACCGCCGCGCCGGAGCCGCTGATCGGCCTGCGCCGCGCCCTCGCCGGCTGGGTCGCGGGGCTCGGCATGAGCACCACGCAGCAGGAGGACGTGGTGATGGCGAGCTACGAGGCCATGGCCAACTCCGCCGAACACGCCTACGAGGGCCGGGAAACCGGCGTCCTCGACGTCCTCGCGACCTGCGTGGGCGAAACCGTCACCGTGATCGTCACCGACTACGGCCGCTGGCTGCCGCCCCGCTCGACCAACGGCCTGCGCGGCCGCGGCCTGCCGTTGATGCGGGGCCTGGCGCACGAAAGCGAGTGCCTGCAGCGCCCGGACGGCACCACGGTGACGCTCAGCTGGCGGCTCGAACCGGCCGGATAGCGGGCCGCAGGATGCGGTTCGCCGACCAGGCGAGCAGCAGGAGCTCGGCCACGGAAAAGCCCAGCAGCGCCATCGGGCTCGACACCCACACCAGCGCCAGCCCGACGGCGAGCACCGGCACGACGAGGCCCGCGTAGGCCGCGAGGAACAGCGCCGCCAGCACCTGCCCGCGCGAGCGCGGACCGGCCAGCGTGGCCACGGTGGTCACCGACGCGCGGAATCCGAGCCCCATGCCCGTGCCGGCCAGCACGCTGCCGGCGAAGAACAGCCACAGGGAAGGCAGCAGCGCGGCGACCGGCAGCACCACCAGTCCCACGGCCATCAGCGTGAAGCCGAGCCGCAGCTGGCGCGCGAGAGTGAGCCGCGCGAAGACGATCTGCCCGAGCGCGGCGGCGACCAGCAGTGACGCCGCCGCGATCCCGGCGAGCAGGTGGCCGCTTTGGTGCAGGCCCTGGGCGAGCAGCGTCGGCGCCAGGGCCGCGAACAGTCCCGTGATCGCGAACGAGGCGAACACGGCGATGGCCGCACCGAAGAACGTCGGCTTCGCGTCGGCCGGCAGCGAAAGCCGCTGCGGCCGGTACGCGGGCGGCTCGTCCCACGGCTCGACGGTCTCGGGCACCAGCGCCACGGCGATCGCGGCCGCGAGCAGCACCACCAGGAACACCGCGAACGGTGTGGTGAGCGGGCTGGTCGCGTACTTCGCGAAGAACCCGCCGACGAGCGGGCCGAGGCCGAGCCCGCCGAGGTTCACCACGCTCGCGATCAGCCTGGCGTGGCCGGCGTGCTCACCGGGCCGCGCGACCGCGCGCAGCTCCGACAGGTGCGCGGTGGCCGTGGCGGTGAGCGCCCCGATGCCGGCGCCGCTGATCAGCCGGGCCAGCAGGAGCACCGGCACCTCCGGCGACGACAGGAACAACGCGGCCGCCAACGCTTCGGCGAGGGTGGCGGCGACGATCACGCGGCGCCGGCCGAGCCAGTCGCTCACGTGGCCGGCGAGGTAGAGGCTCGCCATCACGCCCACGGCGTAGGCGACGAAGACGAGGGTGACCACGAACGTCGGGAACCCGTCCTGGCGCTGGTAAATCGCGTACAGCGGCGTCGGCACGGTGGAGAAAACGAGCGACGCGGCGAACGCGAGGGCGATAACGCGGAAGCCCCAGTCGTGGGTGAGCCGCCGGCGGACTGTGCGGGCTGTGACGGGCGAAACGGTGTGGACCATGGCTTGCCTTCCCCGGAAGATCCTTGTGCCTTCAACCATCCCCTCGGCAACTCATTCCGTCCAACGAAAAGTCTTGGCGACAGTTATCGCTCGATGCGATAATTCACGCCGTGGAGACCCGTCAGCTCGAGTACTTCGTGGCCGTGGCCGAGGAGCTCAGCTTCACGCGCGCGGCCCAGCGGTTGTTCGCCGTCCAGTCCACGGTGTCGGCCACGATCCGCACGCTTGAGACGGAGCTGGGCACGACGTTGTTCGACCGCTCGACGCGCAGGGTCGCGCTGTCGGCCTCGGGCGCGTTGTTCCTGCCGGAGGCGAAGGCCGCGCTCGACGCCGTGGAGCGCGCCCGCGAGGTGGTGCAGGAGGCCTCGGCCGGCCTGCGCGGGAGCCTGCGGGTGGGCACGCTCACCAGCGTCGGCGCCCTCGACCTGCCCGCGCTGCTCGGCGCGTTCCACGACCGGCACCCGCTGGTCGACCTGCACCTCACGGTGTCGGTGACGGGCTCGACCGGCCTGGCCGAGGACGTCCGCCACGGCCGGCTCGACCTCGCGCTGCTCGGCCTCCCCGAGAGCGAGCTGCCGGGCCTGACCGTGCGCACGATCGTCACCGTCCCCTACTTCGCCGTGCTCCCGGCCGCGCACCCGCTCGCCGGCCGGCCGTCGATCTCGTTGCGGGACCTGGCCGGCGAGCGGTTCGTGGACGCGCCGCGCGGCTTCGGCAACCGCATCGCCATCGACCGGGCCTGCGAGTCGCTCGGCGTCGGGCGCCGGGTTCCCGTGGAGGTCGCCGACCTCCGGGTGATGCCGCTGTACGTCGCCGCGGGGCTGGGCGTCGCCGTGGTCCCGGACCTCGTGCCACTGACCGCTCCCGGCGCGGCCGTGGTGCCGCTGGACGACGCCGGGCTCACGTGGCCGCTCTCGGTCGTGAGCCACGGTGAAAAGGCCCCCGGCCGGGCGCTGCGGACCCTGCTCGATCTGCTGGTGGAGACCGATTTCTTACAGAAGTCGGACGGGGGCGCAATCGGCCGTCCGAGGGAATAGAAAGTGCCCGTACGGTGTCTTTATAACTGCACGTCCAGGTGCGTTTCACCTGGTTCCCCAGCCCGAGCCGAGAGGCCGCGAAGGGAGAGCTGTGTCCCAGCAGACCCAGTACAACAAGAACCCGGAAGCCGTGTCCCGGCTGACCCCGGAGCAGTACCGCGTGACCCAGCAGGACGGGACCGAGCGGGCGTTCGCGAACGC
>NZ_JBFAHL010000006.1:450833-527710 GCF_040654155.1 Amycolatopsis sp. NPDC050768 | reverse complement strand
CTCAACCAGGGACTGACCTGGTCGATGACCGTCAACATGAAGATCGACCTCGTCGGCCCGGCCCGCCGCGGACTGGCCACCGGCCTCAACGAAGCCGCAGGTTACGTCGCGGTCGGTGCCGTCGCCCTGCTCACCGGCTACCTAGCCGCCACCCACGGCCTTCGCCCCCTCCCCGAACTCATCGGGGTCGTCTTCGTCGCCGCAGGACTGGGCCTGTCCCTCGTCGTGCGCGACACCGCCGCGCACGTCGCCCTGGAATTGTCCCACCACCCCGCACCCGCTGACGGCGCCCAATCCGCCCGTCTGGCCGCCACCTTCGCCCGTACCACCTGGCAGAACCGATCCCTGCGGGGCGCCAGCCAGGCGGGCCTGGTCAACAACCTCAACGACGGTCTCATCTGGGGCGTGTTCCCGCTGTTGTTCACCCAGCACGGACTCGGGCTCGCCGCCGTCGGCCTCATCAAAGGGCTCTACCCCCTGTTGTGGGGCCTCGGCCAGATCCCCAGCGGGCACCTTTCCGATCGCATCGGCCGCAAACCCCTCATCGTCACTGGCATGCTCGTCCAAGCCGCGGGGTTCGCGCTCGCGCTCGCCCTGCTCGCCGATCCCCTGCTCGCAGGGATCATCTCCGCCATCGCACTCGGCCTGGGCACCGCCATGGTCTACCCGACACTCATCGCGTCAATCTCCGACCACGCCCACCCCGCCTGGCGCGCCAACGCCCTCGGCACCTACCGCTTCTGGCGCGACACCGGCTACGCGGTCGGCGCCCTGCTCGCCGGCATCCTCGCCGACACCCTCGGCCTCAACACCACCGTGATCGCCGCCGCCATCCTCACCGCCGCATCTGGCCTGCTCGCCGCCCGCTGGATCACCACCCCGCACGCCGCAACCGAAACCAGCCATCCAGCGGCGACGACCGGAACCGGCGAGCAACCGAAGCCCCCGAACGCCTCACCGTCCTGAGCGGTGCCGCTCGCTCGCACAGCCGCTCTCCGGCGGTTCGTTCGGCAAAACTTGGCTGTGCGGGCCGGCCCGAGGGGTAGATGCATCAATCTGTATTGATGTATCGTCAGCTGCGTGTCGGCAACTGGTCCATCTGAGCCGCCGCCATTCGTGCGGCTGGCTGGCGACCCGCTGCGCTGGAGGCTGATGCGCGAGCTCGCGCACACCGACCGCCGTGTGCGGGAGCTGGTAGATGCCGTCGGGCAGCCGCAGAACCTGGTGTCCTACCACCTGCGCAAGCTGCGCACGGCGGAGCTGGTCACCGCGCGGCGGAGCAGTTTCGATGGGCGCGACACGTATTACCACCTCGACCTTCGCCGGTGTGCGGACGCGCTCGCCGAGGCCGGCGCTGCGTTGCATCCTGGGCTCGGTGTCACGCGCGCGGCCCGTGGGCCGGCCAGGCTGCGGGTGCTGTTCCTCTGTACCGGCAACAGCGGCCGGTCGCCGATGGCCGCGGCGCTCTTGCGCCACCGCACCGGGGCCGAGGTGGCCAGCGCGGGCAGTCATCCGAAACCACTGCGCCCGGAGGCGGTGCGCGCGATGGCCGAGTACGGCATCACGCTTACCCACGAGCCTACGCATCTGGATTCGTTGCGGCAGCGGCGTTTCCATTGGGTGATCAGCTTGTGCGACCGGGTTCGTGAGGTCTGCCCGGAGTTTCCCGGCCGACCTCGGATGATCCACTGGAGCATCCCCGACCCGGCACGTGAGGCGGACAGCTACCCGGCCTTCCGCCGTGTCGCCGCAGAGCTGGATACGCGGATCGGATTCCTGATGGCAACCACTCCCGAAGAGGTGAGCCAAACATGACCACAGAACTGGTAAGCGTGCGGTATCTCGTCGACGACGTCGAAGCCGCTGTCGCCTTCTACTCCTCCAAGCTCGGCTTCACGGTGCGCTCGAGCGCGGTGCCGGCCTTCGCCGACGTTGTGCGCGGGAACCTGCGGTTGCTGCTGAGCGGCCCGGCCAGCTCCGCGGGACGCCCGATGCCGGACGGGAGCAAGCCCGGCCCCGGCGGATGGAACCGCATCCACTTCATCGTCGACGACATCGACGCCGAGGTGACGCGGCTGCGCGAGGCCGGGGTGCGGTTCCGCAGCGACGTCATCACGGGCCCTGGCGGCCGCCAGATCGTGTTCGACGACCCGGCCGGCAACCCGGTCGAAGTGTTCCAACCCGTCGGGCGGTGACCCCGGACCCCGAGCAGGAGCCGATGTTCGACCACACTGCGAACGCACCTGAACCATCCACCACCGACGGGGCGCCCAGCCTGGGCATCGTTCTGAGGCAATGGGGCCGGATCGGCTGCATCGGATTCGGTGGCCCGCCCACACACATCGCTCTGTTGCGCGCGTTGCGCGTTCAACGGCGGAAGTGGTTATCGGGGCAGGAGTTCGAGGACGCGATCGCCGCGTGCAACCTGCTGCCGGGCCCGGCCTCCACGCAGCTGGCAATTTTCACCGCCTGGCGGGTACGCGGCCGGGTGGGCGCGCTGGTCGGCGGGGCGGCGTTCATTGTGCCCGGATTGATCGTCATCCTCGGCTTGGCCGCCTTGTTCCTCGTGGGGTCCCCGCCGACGTGGGTGCGCGGCGCCGGTGCGGGTGCCGGCGCGGCGGTGGCGGCCGTCGCCGCGCACGCCGGCGTGGGCCTGATCCCGGCCGGCTGGCGTCGCGCGGGCATGACGAGCCGCGTGCGGTGGGGCCTGTACGTCGTTGCCGGTGGTACCGCGACGGCGACTTTGGGGCCGTGGCTGGTGCTTGTCCTGCTTGCCTGCGGCGTCATCGAACTGACCGTGCAACGCGCTCACCGCAGCGGTTCGGCCGCGACCCTGTTCGCGTTGCCCGCGAAACCGCTGGCCACCGCAGTCACGAGTGCCGCAGGAGCGGGGGTGTTCCTGACGGTGGCATGGGTGGCGCTCAAGGTGGGCGCACTGTCGTACGGCGGCGGCTTCGTGATCATTCCGCTCATGCAGCACGACGCGGTCAACACCTACCACTGGATGACCGGAGGCCAATTCCTCAGCGCGGTCGCCCTCGGCCAGATCACCCCCGGCCCGGTCGTCCAAACGGTCGCCGTGGTCGGCTACGCCGCGGCGGGGCTGTCCGGCGGCATCCTCGCCTCAGTCGTCGCATTCACCCCGTCCTTCACGTTCATCTTGCTCGGAGCCCGACACTTCGACAGGCTACGCGGTAATCCACATGTACGCGCGTTCCTCGACGGCGCGGGCCCTGCCGCGGTCGGCGCGATTCTCGGCTCAGCCATCCCGTTGGCGCTGAGCCTCACCGAGCTCTGGCAGTACGCGATCCTGCTCGGCGCCGCGATCCTGCTGCTGGCGCTCAAACGCGGTGTCGTCACCACCCTGCTCCTCGCCGCGGGAGCTGGGTCATTGCTCGCGATCGCCGGAGCAGCAGTCCCTCACTGACCGCACAGCTGAACAGGTGCCGTCGAACCGAGCAACGGCACCGCTGCTTTCGAGCACACGTTCTTGTCGGACCAGCTTTGGTCCGTGACGATAAAGGTCCATTGCTCAGGTGTCTCGCCGCGCATCTGTGTGGTCGCATAGGTGAAACTACTGACATCTATCACCCGGAAGAGTTAATGCTCAGCAACGGTGTTGATGCTTCCAAGTTGATCAAGGTATTTATGGAGGCCTGCTGATCGAGTCGCCTCGAGGGGAGGGCGGCCGCGTGGCTGAGCCTGGCCCGCTGGTTGAAGACACGGTCATCGGCGTGGGAGGAGATCGGTTATGAGGCTTCTTCATGATCGGTCGCGATCTTGATGTGAAGTTGACTCTGAAACCTGCATCCGGCGAACGTCGGAGCGGTTTTTGATCACATCGATTTCGCCGTCGGAACACCCTGCTCGGAGACAATGTGCGCTGATGCGTCGCAGCTGCAGGGTTCTGCCGGCCGGAACGCGCTGTTGCTTGGGGAGGCAACTGATGAGGGATCAAAGCGTCTTCGCGCTGGCCGCGCGGCGGCTGTGTCGAGAGAAGGGCCTGACGCTCAGGGAGATCGCGAGCCAGGCGGGCTACAGCGAAAGCTACGTCTCCAAGGTCTTCAACGGCCACCGAGGCCGGCGGCCGGCGGTGGTGGACAGGCTGGATGAAGTCCTCGGCGCCGACGGCGAACTGGTGCGGATAGCCACTGAGCAGCGGCTCGATGGCGGCCACGTTCGGCCGATGCAGCTGCCCCCGCCGGCCTCGGACTTCACCGGCCGCCAGGGGTATCTCCGTCAGCTGGATGATGCCGTGGCAGCCCGGGACGAGGACGGGACCGCGGTCACAGTGCTCATCGAAGGCGGCTTCTGGGCGGGCAAGACGGAACTGGCGATTCAGTGGGCGTCGCAGGTCCAGGAGCGATATCCGGGCGGCTGCTTGTTCGTCGACTTGCGCGGGCTGGCGGCCGGTAGGCCGGCGGAACCCGGCGCAGTGCTCGACGGCTTCCTGCGTGCGCTGGGAGCCCCTGGCTCCGAGCTCACGGGGACGGTCGAAGAACGCGCGGCGCGATACCGGTCTCGCCTGTCAAGCCGTCCGTCCATCGTGATCCTGGACAACGCGGCGGACTACCAGCAGGTCCGGCCACTGCTGCCCGGCGCGGGAAGTGTTCTCATCGTGACCAGCCGAGAGCACCAGGGCGCCTTGCTGACCCACACCGGGGCGGTGCAGATCGAGCTGCCGCCTCTTCCCGTCGACGAGGCAATGACGTTGCTGCGCTGTCGTGTGGGGGAAGCACGGGTGAATGCCGACCTCCGCGCGGCTGAGAAGATCGTGAGGTGCGCTGGGCGGCTCCCAATGGCGATCCGCATCGCGGCCGAGTACGCGAAGCACGGCGGCCATACCCTCGACCAGGTCGCCGGCCAGCTCTCCACGATGCCGGAACGGCTGGCACTGTTCACCTCGTCCGACCCGGCCGTCAACATCCGCGCCGTGCTGGACGTGTCCTACCTGGCGCTCCCGTCACAACCGGCGCGAATCTTCCGATTGCTCGGTACCAGCCCGACAGCCGTGATCAGCCCGGAATCCACCGCCGCGCTGGGTGAGATCACCGTTGCCGAAGCCGGCCGGGCACTCGACGTCCTGCACCGCGCACACCTCGTCGAGCTCGTCGAGAACGGCCGCATGCGGATGAACCACCTCTTGCGCGCCTACGCCCACGAACGCGCCGGCGCCGACGAACCGCCACGTGAGCTCGACAGGGCTCGCCACCGGCTGCTGCACTGGTACGCAGCGACAACCCACGCGGCCAGCAACGCCTTGGCGCCAGACTGGGCTGGCACGGGGCTCGCATTGGATTCCGTCAAGGACGTCGTGCCGCTGTCGTTCGGGCGCAACGACTATGACGCCGCGTTGACCTGGTTCGGAATCGAGGCCGAGGCCATCCTGTGGGTCGCACGTAGCGTCGCAGCGGGCGACCTCGGCTGGAAGTTGCCGGCCATGCTGCTCCCGTACTTCTACATCACCAAGAACTGGCGTGCCTGGCTGGCTGCGGCCACAGACGGGCGGGCGGCGGCGCTCCGGGCTGACAACCGCGCCGGACATGCGCGGAGCATGTTGAGCCTGGGCTGGGTCCGGCACGAAGTGGGCCATACCGATGATGCGATCCTGCTGCTCCAGACCGGGCTGCGGCTGCAGGGAGAACTCGGGGCCGATGACCGGGACGACCTCCTGGAGGCTTGGACGGCGTTCGCGCTTGCGTCCGCGCACGCGTCTCTTCGACACGCGGACGAAGCCCGCGAGTTGTATGCGCGCGCCGAACAGCTCTTCTCCGAGGCCGGCCTCGACTTCGGCGTCGCCGTGTCGAAGGCGATGCTCGCGGGCGAGCAGCAGCTCGGGGAGGACGAAAGGGCGGCGGAGACGGCCTACGATGCCCTCGAGCTGGCGGAGCGGTCTGGCACGAAGAGCGCGATCAGCTTGGCCCACCACCAGCTCGGGTTGCTGCTATTGCAGCATGGGTCTTATCGGCCGGCGCTGACGCATCTGGACAAAGCTCTCGAACTGCGGCGGACAAGCCGCGAGCGTTGGGCGGAAGCCGACACTCTGACCGTGCGGGGCGAAGTCCTGAGCAAGCTCGGCCACGACCGCAACGCCCGCGAGGCATATCGCGAGGCCGCCGAGATCCTTGAGACATTGCACGACCCGCGCGCTTTCGACATCCAAGCGCAGATCGCGTCGCTCAACGCGGTCCTGAACGCCCCGGATGCGCCAGCTTCTTGATCAGCAGGTGGACGAGAGGCCGTCGCCGGTGCTGTGATCAGGGCGGCGACCTCTCGGCCGCTAAGGTCGGTCGTCGCCAGGTTCGAGGCGGCACATGACGAACTGGCCGATTGGCGTGGTGCCGGCGCTGACGCCCACTGCGTGGACGCGCACCCGCCACACCGAGCCGTCCGCTCTCCTGACGCGGGCGGCCACCGCCGGAAGTCGGCTCGCCGGATGAGCCGCAGCGTCGCGGACGAGCTTGAGCACAGCGTGGACGTCCTCCGGTTCCAGCAGTTCGGCGAGCTTGCTTTTGTCGGGTATCGGGGACTGTTCGGCGGGGTAGTCAGGGCTGGTCATCACGACCGCGTCGAGGATCGAGTCGACGATAATCAGCGGGTCCTCGATGAGGGCCGCGCAGGCGCTGAGCTGCTGGAGCAGCGGGGGCTCCACGGCCTGCCTTGCCGCGGCCGGGTCGACCCGCATCGAAAAGCCGGCGTAGAGGCGGTCGGACTTCTTCTGCCCCACCGCACGGATGACCCGCCGTTCGCCGCTTGCAGCGTGCTGCTGCTCCATGTATCTGATCAGGGGCGTGCCGACGGCCGAACTGCGGAAGTCGGAGATGACTGCGGTGGTGGGGATGCGGTGGTCCTCGACCAGGATCGAATTCATGAACCGGTACGGGTCGCGCCCGCTGCGGCCGCCCTCCCAGCCTGGCGATGGCGGGGCCACCCCGTAGAGCGCGGGTGCGTCAGCACCCCACCAGTGCTGAAGCGATCCGTCGGAGCCGGCGGAGGGTTCTTCCCACTCCCAAGCGGCGACCAAGGGCGCCGCTGAGAGTGGGTCGCCTGGATAGACGTAGCGGCTCAGGAAGGCGATGGGCGTTCCGTCTCGCCCGCCGAGCACCGGCTTGACCAGGACCTCGAACGTGCTGCGGGCGTACGAGCGCTCCTGGTGGACGGGCTCGCGGGTGCGCCGAGCCAGGGCAATCAGCGGCGGTAGTAGCTTGCGGGCCGCGTTGTCGGAGTTGTTGATCGACACCCCGTCGTACAGGCGTTCGCCGATCGCGTACAAGCGGCTCTGTGCGTCGAAGACCATCCACGACCCGAGGTCGCGAAACGTCCGTCGGCCCGATGCGGCCTGTTCTCCGGCGCTCACAAGATCATCCTATCCGGCGTGTCCACCCGGGACACTGCGAAGCGAATTTCGAGGGCTCAGAAGGTCGCGCCACCATCGAGCTGAAGGATCGTGCCGGTCACGAACGCCGAGTCGCTGGTGGCGAGGTACACCGCTGCGGCGCGGATCTCTTCCGGGTCGCCAATCCGGCGCAGAGCGGCGGTGCGTTCGAGAACGGCAACAGCCTTCTCATCCCACGCTTCGGCCATTCGTGTCCGAAATGGGCCGCACTGAATGGCGTTCACTCGAACACCCATCGGGCCGAACGCCTGCGCGTGCGCCTGCGTCAAGGTGTTCAGGCCCGCCTTGGCCACCGCGTACGGAACAAAGGGATCTTTCGGTCGAACCGCGCCGGTTGACGTGATGTTGATGATCGATCCGCTGCCGGCCTCGGCCATCCTGGCGCCGAAGCTCTGAGACAGCGAGACCGCGCCGAGGAGGTTCACCTCGAGCACCTTGCGCCACATTCGCTCGTCAAGGTCGTCGATCGTCCGGTACGGCAGCGCCATGCCGGCGTTGTTCACCAACACGTCGGCGCGGCCGAACCTCGCGTAGACGGTCTCGACGAGGCTGTCGCATGCGCTCCAGGACCCGATGTTGCACTCGACGCCGATGGCGTCGACGTCGTGGTCCCGCCTGATCTGCTCAGCGGCTTCCGTACATGCATCGCCGTGACGACTGGCGATCGCCACCGCGGCGCCCTCGCCCGCCATGGCCTCGACGATCTGGCGTCCCAGGCCGCGCGCTCCACCGGTCACCACGGCGACGTGCCCAGACAGCTTGCCCATCCATCCCCCTCTGTTCGCCAGGTTCGAATTCGACGCTACCGCAGAGTTGATCACGGAGCCACGGAGTGCGCGGATTGCTGTTCGTTGGCAACTGTTTTCTTCTTGCCAAGACTGTCACCACGTCGGCACACAATCAGGACACGGCTGTGTTCGCTCATCGCTTCCGGTCGTGTGCACGAATGGCCACAGTGGACTCATGCGAACCGGCAACCCCCTCAGCGTGACGCGTACCGCCGGGTCTCCGCCGCGTCACTCGGTCGATCCGCATGCCGGCCGGGTGGCGTCCGTCGTCGCCGGACGCCACCCGCCATGGCGACTTCGCGGGCCCGCCAGCGGGCTCTCCGGGCGAGATGTCGCTCGAACACAGAAGGAGGAACGTGGCGCACTACACGCTGCAATGCGGTCACCGCAGCACGGTCAGCGATGCGGACGAGAACACCCTCGACGACCTGGCGGCCGATCCTGCTGCTGGCCCCGGCTACGCCTGGTGTGACCGCTGCCAATCGTGGAAGCAGGTCCGCGAGGCTGCCTCCGTCCGCGGAGCAGCCAGCCGGCCTGAGCGGTAGGTCGCGCGGGGCTTGAGTGGTCGGCAAGTCCTTCGAATCGAAAGTACGCAATTCATCGAAGGGAACACCTATGTCTAAAACAGCCCGCTGTCTCCTGCCCTCGCTCGGATTGCTGCTGGCCGGCAGCGTTCTCGTTCAGGCTCCCGCGCACGCTGCGACCGCGCGTTGGTCGGAGAGTGCGTTCCGGGCCGAAGTCCAGCAGTCCATCGTCGGCTCGGGAAAGAGCAACGGAGTCGTAACGGGCCAGGCTGGTGGATGGCACCGCTGCCCACAGGGCTACTACTGTCTTTTTGACGGCTACGACGGTGCAGGAGCGATGGCCTTCTTCAAGACCGGCTCGCCGAACCTCGCCAACCAGGGCCTGGACAAGGCCGCGAGCGCGCAGTGGAACCGCTCACCGTGGAACTTCTGCCTGTACGAGGGGTACAACTACACCGGCCGACGAAACTGTGATCCGCCGAACTCCCGGTACAACTTCACCTATTACGGCGGCAACAACTTCGACTCATCCGTGAAGCGCCTCTAGTAGAGCACCGATTTGCACGCGGATTCTCCTTTGCCCTGCGTTGATTGCGTGGTCCCGCAATCGGCGCAGGGCACACTGCTGCTTGGGCTTCTAGTCCGGGCGGCCCGGCACCTGCCGCCGATCGCGGTCTGTGCGACACAGCAGGCATCGCCCGCATCCGGCGGGAACTATTCTCCGTCGAAGCCGAGGCGGCCATGTTCATGGACCAGCTGCGGGGGACGCATCGCAGCCTCGCAACTTCAGTACGCCGAGCGCCTACTTCGAGCAAGTGATCCGCGCCGCGCGCCAGATCGGGACGCGCCAGCCGACCTGAGTCCGCCTGTGCCGACATCGCCGAGGTCAAGGCGATACTCGGCAACACGCGTGAGAGATGGGGCAGGAGGCCGTGGAGGGATGACGCGGCCTTGTCGACAGTGTCGATGTTGTCGACGACTACTTTGTGTGCCAGGTTGTTAAGGCAACGCGCAACACGCCGTATAGGTTGAGTTTGAAGCGCAAAATACTGGCCATGGTGTAGCTTTCCTCTTGTGAGTGAACCGCAGGACGTGATCGAGAGCCTCAGTGGCGCAGGTGTGCTCCAGGGAGTCACATGGGCGTACCTGTCCGCTACGAGTGGCGCGCTGGACATCTACTCCGAGGCCGAGGGGCACGATGCAGCATTGCTCGGCAGCATGCGCTACACCCTCTTTCGAGATCGGCTCGATCGAGTGTTCGCGTGCGAGCGATACGCAGTGCGATCGGGTGATGACGATGCTGACCTCGATCTTCTGTTCGAGGGGCTTACTCGGCGGGACATCGACACGATGCCGAAGTTGGACGCAGGCCTCGTGCGCCGTTCGAACCTGAACGGAAGCCCGGGTTGGGTGTTCGAGCAGCTGCGATTCCTTCTCGCGTCGTGCGACTTCGGAAAGTTGGACTCACTGCCGTGGCCGCAGAAGAGCCCGACCAAACAACGCGTGGCAGGCCAGCGTGACCCGGAGCCTTCACAGCCGTCCTTGTTCGAGGATGCGTTCCTGGAAGAGCTCGGCGGACTCGAGGTCTTGGATGAGGATCTGGACCTTGTCACGTACGTCGTTGCGCACAGTCTCGACCCGATCAGTGGGAACATCGAGTTGGTCTTCGGCCGAGCTCGTCTGAACTCGGGTGGCGGCCAGGCCTGGCGTTGGAAGCAAGATCTTTTGGGTATGCTCCCGGCTGATGGCGGGCGCCGGACTGGCGGAACGCCGCTGCCGACCGGCCCCAGCACGGTGTCGGATGCTCCGGTCCGGCTGCGCCGGTCCGCGGAAGAACGACGTAACGATCGCGACAGTGGTGCAGGTGGGCTCTAACAGGTCATCAGGAGACCGGGCGGCAGAGGTCGTCATGGCGTTCGACGGTGCCAGGCTGACGTTGGCCAGGCACCTAGCTGGTCTGCGCAAGAGTGAGCTCGCGACGAAGATCGGCAAGAGCGCGACAGCGGTGGCGAACTGGGAGTCGGGCGCCAAGCACCCCACTGCTGCCACGGTCGGACAGCTGGCGTTGGGACTGTCCGTAGACCCCGGCTTCTTCGCGGTTCGCCCTGAAGATGTCGCATCCGTCAGCTCCACCCCGCACTTCCGTTCGTTGCGGTCGACCACGCAGCTCGCCAGGGACCAGGCCTATGCCTACGGCCAGCTCGCGGTGGACATCACATTGAGTCTTGAACGTCACGTTGAGTTCCCGGAGCCCCATGTACCGGGTTATCCGGTGTCCGTCGACGATCGCACCAGCGACCACCCGGAACGAGCCGCGCGCGCCCTGCGCGACACGTGGGTGCTGGAGCCAGGACCGATGGGGCACCTGGTGCGCCTGCTTGAGAACCATGGAGTGCTCGTGGTGTTCAGCCCGCCACAAGCGGCGTCAGTCGACGCTTACTCGTTCGACAGCAAGCTGCGTCCCGTAGTCGTGCTCAACCCGATCAAACGTGACTACTACCGGCAACGTTTCGACGTCGCTCATGAACTCGGGCACTTGGTGATGCACAGCGACGCCGAGCCCGGCGGGCGGATTGTCGAAGATCAGGCACACCGGTTCGCCGCCGCGCTGCTGATGCCAGCTGACCAGATCTTTGACCAATTGCCGACCATGATGAACAGCAGCGCCTGGCGGACCCTGGCGCGGTTGAAGGAGCAGTGGGGCGTCAGTATGCAGGCATTGCTATACCGGGCCAGGCGTCTCGGACGCCTCAGCGACGTGTCATACCGCAATGCCATGACCACAGTCTCGAGCCGGGGATGGCGGCGGAACGAGCCGGGCCTCGTGACGACGATCGAACAACCATCGCTTCTTCCGCGCGCGGTGGAACTCCTCGATCACGAGGGAATCGGTGCGGAAGAGCTCATAGAACAATGTCGAGTCCCGTCCGAACTTTTCCGCACTGTGACGTCGCGCACCCCGAGTGTCGACCTGGCTCCGACAGAACAAGAGACAGGTCGGGATGAAGGTGATGGGCAGGTGATTTCTCTGCTTGAGTGGCGCCGACGCGACGGCTGACGATGCCTGCAGCGCTAGTAACGGATCCCCCTGCTCAGAGCTGCTGTGCCTACTGAAGTTGTCGGCATGGCGCGAAGCGCGTGTCGTAGATGTCGGGCTCCACGACTGCGAAGGCGAGGCTGTTGCTGGGTGACTGGCAGGAACGCTGGTCCGCCGGGAGCTCATCGGCCGTCGAAGGCTCCGGCGCGAAGGTGGCGAGCCGGCTGGGCCACCTGCTGGTACTACTGACGGCTATGCCGTGCCTCAGTCGGTCTGAGGCAGCGCCGCGCCGTTCCACCGAACTGCCTGAGGTAGCCGGCCGGTGTGGAGGAGTTCGACGAGCGCCTTGATGAACAGATCGAGCGGAACCCCTGACCCGGCTGGGAATCCTGTCTCGGAGTCGGTGACTTCAGGCGATGCGGGGTCTCCGTCGGTGAAGGCGGAGATCATCTCCTCGCCGTTGTAGAGGAGGTAGCCGTAGTCGCCATGCACGTGGGCGTCGACGACGCCGTGCTCGGCTTCGATGGTGGCGGTGGAGACGTCGTCCGGGGCGAGGAGGTCGACAAGCCGGCGCACGTCGTCGTCACTGGTGAGTTCGAGGTTGAACCCACCTTCCTCACCGTTTCGGTAGGTGGGGCCGTAAGCGGTCAGGGTCATGTTTGTTCCTCCCGTCCTGTGTAGGTGATGGTACTGCCGTCCGGCTGCGCGACGTGGAGCGTGGAGCCGGGGGCGAGGAAGGTCGTCTCGAGCTGCTTGTCGCAGGTCAGCGGGGCCGAATTATCGAAGTCCCTGGTGCCGCACACCGAGCGGTCGATGACGACGGTCTCTTCGGTGAGGCCGTTGTTCCTCATCTCGATCGCGACCTTGACTTCCATGTGTGAGGCGAGGCGTGCGACCTTTCGCTGGGCAGGCGGGAGATTCGTGGCGACGAACTCGATTGCCTGCTGGTAGTACTCGTCGCGGGTTCCGCTCTGAAGCTCGACGTTCGAGCCGTCGGAGCGCACCCAATCGCCCTTCGCCGGCGATGATCCGACGGGCGCGCTGCCGACCCGATCTCGGGCCTGCTGTACTCGCTGCTGATTCGCGGGACCGGATGGCGGATGCTTCCTAGGCGGCCCTGCCGGACGCGCTCCAGAAGATGTCTACGAACCGCCGGCGATCGCGGCGGCGACCTGCTCAAGCTGCTGCGCGAGGCCTTGGAGTTGCGCGCCGACAGACTGCCCGATCTCCTGGCTGACCTGCTGGATCTGGGTAACGACCGCTTCGTGTGGCGTGCCGCCGACGATCGCGGCGGCGTGGGTGGCGACGCTCTCCAGTTCCTGGGTGATCGCTTGGACGGCGGTCATAGGCAAGTTGCTGGCGAGCGCCTGGATCTGGCTGGCGGCTTCCTGGAGCTGGCTGGCCATACGACGATTCCTCCGGGCTGTCTCGTGGCGATGCGTGACAGAGATCAAATACGAGGGCGACGTCCGACAGAAACGCGTGATTACCGAAATTCGAGTAGATGACCTGGCGGTTTTCGAGCCAGGTTCAGGCGGAGGCGGGTGCGGTCCGATGCTCGAGCCACTGCTTGGCCGACGTGGCTAGGGTCTGTTTCCAGTCTTCACCCGGCTCGTCGTGAGCGATGGCGTCCCACATGGTCGTGAGGCCGGCGGCGAAGAGATCGATGATCGCTGGATCGGCGTCGGTCCAGCCCGGGCACTGCGCGGCGACGGCTTCGGCGCTCGCAGGTGTGTGACCCCAGGCGATGAGCCTGGGGACCAGGCATGCCGGGTCGATCCAGGCGGCTCCTCGGGTCGGCCACGCCCAGTCGATCATCTTCAGATCGCCGGTGCTCGTGACGATGATGTTCGAGGGGTTGTAGTCGGTGTGGAGGATCGTGTCGCCGGCGAGTTGCTGGCGGGCGTTGGGGTCGTCGATGAGTTCGGCCCACCGCAGTTGCGCAGGTCGGAAGACCGTGGGCGGCAGGTCCGGGCAGGGCAGGGCGGCCAGTCGGCGCATGGTGTCGACCAGTCGCGGCAGATCAGGCGAGGCAGGGGAGTAGTCGGCGGCCCGACCGTCGAGGTGTTCGAAGCACAGCAGATCCCAGCCGTGGATCTCGAGCCGCCAGAGGAGCTCGGGTGCCACGGTGCGGACGTGTGGGTTGATCGACGCTTCGCGTTGCTGGGCAACGACCGCACGCTGGTCGGTACGCAGGCCCTTGACGAACAAGCGCCGCTGCGGGGTCGCGAGGACCGCCGCGATGGCCGAGTTCTGCCCGAGGCCGACCGTGGTGGCCGTCTGGATGGGCCCGAGCAGGGCTTCGACGGCGTCGTGAACGGGCTCGGGGAGTTCTTCCCAGTGCTGGCGCGGGATGGCCATGGGTGGTGTCGGTCCTCGTGAGGTTGGCAAGCGCTGGTGATCTGGAGCGTAAGCCAGAGTCGGGCGGGCGCGGGCGTCGGACGCCCCGACGCCCGCCCGCGGTCGGTCAGTAGGGGTTGTCGTCACTGGCGGCGCAGTTGCACCGGCCTTCCTCGGACAGGGCTTCCAGATCGGGGACGATCTGGATCTCGCCGAGGTCGGCTGCCATCGCGGATGGCGGCTTGAGGTCGATCAGGACAGCGGTCAGGAGGTTTCACCTCCCTCGGTGCTGGCAGTACGAGCCCAGCGGCGCCTTCGCCTGCTGGTACAGCTTCGCGAGCGGACGGCAGACCCAGCACGTGCCGGAGAGGGTGCACCCGCTGCACCCGCCGGTGCGGGTCTGCAGCTTCTCGGCAATTCCGGCCAGATTGGTCAACCCTGCGACGCCCTCGGACATCAGGTTGACCGAGGGGTCGCGCCCGACTTTGCAGATCGAGGCGACGCCGTGCGGGTCTGCGTGGAAGAACGTCACTCCGGCGTTGCAGCCGCCGAACGGCTTGCGCTGTCGTTGGAATTCCCGAGACTGAGCGGGCAGGCTCTCCGGTCCGCCGTAGATGGTCGGGCTCATGTTGGTGAACACGTGATAGGGAATCCCGAGTCCTTCGGCCATCGCCTGCATCTCGGCGACCTCGTGCTCGTTCTGCCGTGCGACGACGATGTTGAGCTTGAGCGGCAGCCCGGCCTCGACCGCGGCAGCGAGCCCGCTCTGAAACTTCCGGAACGACCCGCGGCGGCGGGTCAGGCCGTCGTAGCTGGCCTCGGTCGCGCCGTAGACGCTGATCGTGAGTCGGTAGGGCCGGCGGGTCGTGAGCAGGTTCAGGATGTCGGGGTTGTGCAAGCGCGATCCGTTGGACGAGATGCCGATCATCATGCCGAGGTCCCACGCCAACTCGTAGGTCTCGGAGAAGAGGCGGTCGATCAGCGGCTCGCCGCCGGTGAGCTGGAGCCAGAGCACGCCGGCGTCGCGCATGATGTGCAGCAGCCGTTCACGATCAGACCAGCACAGACCCTCGAAACGCTTGAGGCCGAGGTAGCAGTGCTCGCAGTCGTAGTTGCAGCCGAGGTTGAGCTCGTAGCTGGCCCGGCCGAACCCGTGCGCCGACTCGCTTCGGATGAGCACGACGTCACTCAGCGCGCGGCCGGACACGTTCAGACCCCAGCACTGCGCCACCGCCTGCTCGAGCCATTCCGGCACGAGTTCCCCGGCTTCAGCGGATTTCAGCTGCCGGTAGCGACCCTGGGGAATTTTGACTCCACGCTCGCTGTCGGGGCGTGTCACGAGATATTCGCCAAGGAACGGGCTGGCGATGAGTTGGTGCACTGATTCCTCCTAGGGATACGACCGGAATTAGGTCGATCGAGTTGGAATTGCGTCGGTCGCGAGTTTATGAATCGTCTCGGTCTTCAAGGGGCCACGCTGGTGTCATTTCCGGAACTATCCAGTCGTGCAGGGGTCGCGGGCGGGCTGTGGATTCCCATTCTGGTGAGTCGGGAATCCTTGAACCGAGACTATGAGGTTCGTGGGGTCGCCACTGCCTGGGAGAGCTCGACACGAGAACCTAGACCTCTTCTAACTCGGCGAGAAGTCGACGCCCGACATCGGTGCTGGTATGTATGAGCATTTTGACCCCCAGACCAGACTCTTGGTGCTCCTTCGACGTCAGACCCTTCGCGCTCAATCCAACCAAGATCCTGTAGGTCAGCTTCTCGTCAATCTTGAGCTTGAGTGCAACGTTCAAGCAGGTCAACCCGGAAGGGTTTTCGTTCAGGGCGGAGATAATCTTCCACTCGTCGGTGGTCAACGTAAATGTGGCGGACATTCGACTTCCAGGTTTGAGGTTCGAGTCGACCGCTTCCGTCGTGCGGGGGTCGGCGGTCAACGGGGAAAAATGTGGTCCGGGTCGGGGTGTGGAAGCGTCAGCAATTCATTGATGACCGTCGCCACGTCGCCATCTGTTTGCCAGATGGGACCCTGTGCGTTGTCCCACGGACTGTCGTCGCCCGGCCTCCAGTGAGCTGCAGTGGCTTTGGTCATCGACTCGATCTTGATCGTCTCCACCACGCAGCCGCGTGGACGTTCGTAGAACAGGACGGGGACGTTCGCCAGCGGCACCGGGGTAAACCCCTGCGCAACTGCACGGCGGAGCGCGTCCAGATGCGGCTCCTCCTCCGGGGATATTGCCGCGTGATCGCTCACCGTTGGCTGTCCTTCCGTTCGGGTCCTGCCATGGACGGCAGCCCGGCGACCGGGACGTCGGGCGCGAACGTGAGGGGAGCCCTCCCGCGGAGGGAAGGTGTCCGCGCCCCGGCTGCAGGCCGAGGTCGGCCGGCCGCCGAGCTGCCAAGGGCAACCGTAAAAGCGCTACTTGCCGGTAACTCGAACTGTCAGCTCGGGTGCCTTCACGACACCGTCGGCAGCCCTGCGCGCTTCGCCAGTGACGCGGCCTGCCGCGCGACGGATCCGCGACCCCGATCGGTCAAGGTTCCGAGGACGCCGTGCACGGCCGGCCGGTACTGGATGTCCTCGGGAGCCTCCGCCTCTGCGGCCTGCAACATGAGCAGCGCGCCCGAGTAGTCGCGGCGCTGCGTGTAGCCCTTGGCCTGATCGACGAGAAACGCGACACGGCGCTCAACCGACGGAGACCGGTCGTGATCGATCGTCTCGGCCAGCCGTAGCCCTTCGACGGCTTCCCCGGATTCCACCTCGATGCTCACCGCGAACATCGCGACATTGGTCGGGCCGAAAGCCGTCCAGCAGGCGTTGTGCTCGCCGACCCGCTGGGCGAGAGGGACTGCTTCACGGAGACGATCTCTGGCTGTCCAGCGATTGCCACTCCGGACGGCGGCGATGGCCGAGAGCAGCAACAGCGAGCCCGACAGCGCCAGCGCGTCGACGTTCTCGTGCTCGATGAGGGGCTGGAGGCTGGCGCGAGCGTCGACCGCTTCCTCTTCGGCGCCCTCGACGCTGCCGTCGGCCAGGAGCACCTGGCCCAGGTTCCAGCGTGCGGCGGCCAGCCGGATCGGGTCGTCGGCGGCCTCGGCTTCCCGCAGTGCACGGTCGGCGGCGAGAAGGGACAGGTCGCCGCGACCGACCCGTTTGGTGACGGTGCGCACGAGGCCGTACAGGTCTGCGGCGTACCGGTGCGCCGCTCGCCGGTCGCGGGCGTCGCTGCTGTTCACCGCCGCCCGCGCCCCGGCGATCATCTCGGGCAACTCGGCACTCAGCTCGCTGTAGCGGTGCGGCGAGGTTTGCCAGGTGTGCCAGGCGCGGACAACGTCCTCGCGCAGATCGTCGAGAATGGGCGCGTCAGCCGGAGCTGCCGGCCGGGTCAGGGCTCGCTGCAGCGCGTCGCCGGCGTTGCCGGTGACCTTCTTGCGGCGAGCCGGAGGTATCTCGTTGAGCAGGTCGCCCGGCTCGACATCCAGAACATGTGCCAGCTGCACGAGGACCGGGATCGTGGGCATCTTGACACCGCGCTCGATCTGGTACAGGTAGTCCGGCGTGATCCCGGCCAGGCCGGCGACGACGGTCTTCGTCAACGGCTTCGTCGACCGGAAGAACCGGACGCGGCTGCCGACCACGTGCGCCAGATGTTCGTCGGTCACCTGCCCCTGCCCCTCTCGTCAGGTTTGACCTGCGCGAATGGTAACGCGGCCGATACGCGCCGTCACGGCTGGCAGACTTGTGCGCATGACCGTCCCCCATCGCTCTCCCCGCACCCTGGTGCTCTGGGATGTCGACCACACGCTGATCGAGACCCGCGGCGTGGGGCGAGCAATCTACGACCGCGCCTTTCCGGCCGTGACGGGCCGGCCGCTCGCCAAGCTGGCGAAGATCGCCGGCCGAACCGAGCTGGACATCATGGCCGAATCACTGCGCATCAACGACATCGAACCCACGGCCGACAAGGTCGGGCGCCTGGCGGACGCTCTCGTGCAGGAGTACGAGGATGCCCGCGACGAGCTGCGAACAACGGGGCGCGCGCTGCCAGACGCGGAGGAGACGTTGGCTCGGCTGGCAGGTGACCCGGCCGTCTACCAGGCGGTGCTCAGCGGCAACCTGCGAGCGGTGGCGCGGATCAAGCTGGAGGTCTTCGGCCTAGACAAGTACCTCGACCTCGAAGCCAGCGCGTTCGGGGACGACCACGCTGACCGGTCGATGCTGGTGACGATCGCGCAGCAGCGCGCCGAACAACGCACCGGCACACGCTTCGCGAACCCAGACACTGTGCTTGTCGGAGACACATCTAACGACGTGAAAGCCGCGCTCACTGCGGGCGTCGTGATCATCGCCGTCGCCACCGGCAAGACCCCCGAAGAGGAGCTCCGCGCCGCCGGCGCCACGCATGTCATCCCGAACCTGAGCGCCTTCCCCCAGCTTTGAACCACGGCGTGGACGGTTCGAGTGCTTCCGCAGCGTGGATAGAGCTGAAAGCCGTCGCCCCAGGCTTGGACGGACCTCCAGTCCATGCGAAGCGCCCTCCGCACGCTATAGGGAGGGCGTGCTGAGGGCGTCTTTGAAGTTACAGCTCCAGCGAGGACGGTGATCACGAATTCCCCAAGGTGTGAACTACGCTCGTCGGTCGACGCACAGCTGTCGGAGGTTCGTGAGCGGACTTGCGCCGGAGCATCCGTTCCGAGCACGCCGATGCCCCGGTGGAAACTCACCGTGGCATCGAGATGGTTCGATCACTCGCGTGAGAAGTTCTTGATCAGCGCGCGCCATGCCGTGCTGGTGACCGACAGCTGCCCGCTATCTCGATCCTTCGTGTCGCGGACGCCGACCTCGGTCGGGGCGAGCGCGACCTCCACGCAGTTGTTGCCGTTCTGGCTCCGACGCGGCTTCCGCCAGCTGCTGGCGGTTGACGGCGCAGTCATGGTGTCCTCATTCCGTTGACAAGATCGGCGATGAACTCGATCGAAGCTGCGGGGCTCAGCGCGGCTGACGAGACGAGTGGGATTGCCTCGCGATACGCCTTCACGTCCTTGTCCTCGTGCAGGATCAGCCCACTTCGCCGGTTCTCGAGGAATACGATCGAGAGCCCGTCGTCGGCTCGCGGGTCGATCAGCGTGAATGCACCCTCCAACGCGGGATGCCAACCGCTGGTGAACGGCACCACCCGCACGTCGACATGTGGCCAGCTCGCGACCTTCAACAGGTAGTCCAGCTGCTCCACCATCATGTCCTTGGTCCCGATCACCTGCCGCAGGGCGGCCTCGCCAACCAGCACGACCAGGTTCGCGGGATTGGGCCTATCGATGCTCACGACTTCTCGGCGACCGAGGCGAGTTGCAACGCGGAGACTGACCTCGTCGGACGGCACCGTGCCACCGGACATGATCGCGCGGGTGTAATCCGGACTCTGCACCAGGCCGGGGATCAGCAGCGGCGCAACCTCGGTGATGGTGCCGGCCGCTGCTTCGAACTCGAGCAGGGCGGCGGTCTGTTGCCGTTGCTCTGGCAACGAGATCGCGAGCCACTGCGGGGCGTCAACATCGGCGAGCATGCCCATGATCTCGTCGTATAGGCCGTTGTTGACGCCGTAGTGACCCAAGATTCGGGCGACCGTCTCGGCCTTCGGGCCTCGCTCGCCGGTCTCGTAGCGAAGCAATGTGCGGGGATCGATGCCCAGGTCAGCCGCCGCAGCTCGGAGCGATTGGCGGCGATCTGTTCGCAGCTTCCTCAGCTTGGCGCCGACTGCTTTGGACTTGATTGTCGCCGTGTTGCCAGGCATGCAACACAGGATAGGGCAGTGGCGCCGTGAAGCGCACATCACCCGAACAGGTCATTGCCCTCCAATGTTTCCGGTGTTGACATTGATGCTGTCAACAAAGCAACGTTGGCAACGTTCGACGAAGGTGGACGGAACCGCGTAAGGGGTGGCCATGACCGGAGATGCCGTACACGACGCGGTGGCACCGGTCCTCCGTCCCGCGACGAGCCGCCGGCCCGCAGATGCGGCAGCCGGTTCCGGAGCGGATTCACCTCCTTCGAGTTCGCCCGGGCGACGCCTACCCGCAGAGGCGCCCGGGTTCATGAGGCGAGTGGCGGGGCGTGGAGACCAGCCCGTCGGCGGACCCCGGAGGCTGTGGTGCTCCGCTCCGCCGCTCGCTTCCCTCGGACGCGGCGGACCAGGCGGCGCATCCCCGGCCGCTGCCAGGTCCGTCGCCCTCAGTGCAGGAGGGGATTGATGAACGACGACCTCAACGCGCAGCAGACGAGGTGGCCAGGGCTGTGGAGCGGCAGGTTCCTCCACCTGGTTTTGCCTGGCAACGAAGAGCGGCTGTGCGGCGGCGGGCGGTTCTTTGGCCTATCGGAGTGCGGTGTCGCCTGCGTTCGAACCCGTTCCGCGCGCCCCGCGCTGGAGTACTGCCCGCAGTGCTTTCCTCTGTCATTGCAGGAGAGCGGCCTTGACCTTGAAGGTCCGATGCCGTTGTTGCCGAGGCGGGTTCCCGGTCGGGTGCCACCACCGGTTCCGAACCGACGCAACCCGAACAGCCCGTGGTTTTCGTCATTCGAGCCCCGCGTCGCCTCGGTAGTCCCGAACTTTGACGATGGGCGCCGGGCCGTGGCCACTCCGGTGGATGCACACTCAACGACGGTGGCGGTTCGAAAGCCAGGACTCGTGTCGAGCGCGAGCAACGATGAGGGACCAGTGATGCGCGCGAGGTCGGGCTCGTTGCTTCGGCGTGACGCCGAAGTGGGCGGTGACGGCGGGCAAGCGCGGTCGGCGCGGGCTCGGAAGGTGCGCAACCGGCATGGTGTTCTGGCTGTGTTGATCAGGGCTGGTTGGAAGGCTGGGCGACGCGCATGGGCCGTGTCGTGCCGTGACCGTGACGGACGACGCTCGTGCGTGCGGGTATCGATAGATGAACGAGGTCCGCGTTTGACGTTCGACGCGTCTGGTGCCGCGATTCTTCGCCCGTCGGAAGTGGGTCAGCTGCGTGCGCTGCTGCGAACGGCAATCGAGATACACGCGCGGCTGGACAGGTCAACACACGGGGGCGAGGTTACGCCTCGTAGCCATCCTGGGCCGTCGTCTGTTCCACTCCACGTGTACTCCGGTAGTCCACAGGGGACTGAACCGGCCAGTCGTGAGACTGTGCTGCTCGACAAGGAGTTTGGCGTGGCGCTCAGCGGTCAGCACGCGTCCGTCCGGTCCCGCCTGGTGGTCGGAGAAGCAGCGTGAACATAGAAGAAACAGAAATCGATGTGCCGTCCCAGCGCGCCCTGCGCCGAGTCGAGCGCGGAACTCTGCGTCGGTACGACGAGTTCTTCATCGCCGACGGAGGACAGGCGGTGGCGGACTGGGTTGCTCAGGCGTGCTCAAAGCTGATGGCGTCTGGTCACCTCGCCTCCGAACCGACGACCCAGCGACTTGAGCTCACGGCGTCTGGTGTTGAAGCGTCGGACAAGATTCGTCACCGGCGCGCGTGAGTGTGGGCCCTGCGCGGCCGGACTGCGTCGACCAGGTGACGCGATCAGATACGAAAACGATTTCCACCATGACACAACCGGCACAAAAGCGGCACAAAATCAGCACACCGCTGTGCTCGCCGTTCAGTTCCTTCACGGAGCTCGGCACCTCATCGTGGAGGTATGCGAGTCGAGTCATCTGTTCGAGCTGCCGATCCCGTCGGGGGGCCGGTAGGTCTGCGCTCGACATCGCGCGCTGGGGTGGCGCCCCTCCCTATTCGCGCCACCCCAGCCCTGGAAATCTCGGCGGGGCCCGTCGTCCCTGAGTTACGCGGCCGCCACAACCATCACGAGGGCTCCTGCGTAGAGACACGGCCCAAAGGGCACCAGAACCACACCCGCTGCGTTGCGTTGCCTGACTCCCGGGACGGCGACGAGGACGAGCGCCAGGACCGAGGCCGTCAGGAGAGCACCGCCGACGAACGGCCATCCGAGCCATCCCGTCACCAGCCCGACCACCGCAGCTGCGCTGATGTCCCCGGCTCCCACTTCTCCGGCAGTCACGAGGGCCAGGACGAGAAACAGGCCAGCGGCCGCTGCGAGTGCAGCGACGGCGCGGACACCAGGCGCGGAGTCGTTCCGTACGACACACAAGATCGAGAACCCGAGCAGAGCGCCGCCCAGCTGTGGCCACAACAGCGCGCGTGGCAACCGATGCTCGCACGAGTCGATGACTGCGAGCGGGACCGCCAGCACCGCCACGTATCCGTCGACCACGGGTTCGCCGCCGGCGCGAACGCGCCAGGCCACGAGTCCCAGCACAACAGCCGTGATCAGTGCCCCCAGCCACCACGACCTGGCGGCAACGTGGCCGGGCGGTACGAACCGGCGTGTGAGCAGGCTTCCTGCTGCCCCCAGTACGAGACCAACGACGACGGCGCCCAGCGTCGACCACCCACGGATTTGCGCGAACTGCACGGTGACCTCGGTTCTCACTTGATCAAGATGTACACAACAACCGCCGTTCGCGCTTCGCACATGGTCGTGCCCAGCCCATCGGGTGAACTTCACCGACGAGTTCACGAGTGCCGACCTCAAAACGGGAAAGTCGACCTTGCACGAATGCCAAGCCCGACGTGTTCCATCCGGGGAACGCGTGCACGTGCGGGCAACGGATACCAGCGACCTGGGGGCCAGCGATGACGCGTCTTTCGAGCAAGGGCATGCGCACGGCCGCGCTGGTCACGGTGATCGGGATCGGCCTGGGTGCGACCGCGTGCGGTTCTGGTGGAGCCTCAGCTCCCGCTTCCGCCAGGCCAAGCGTGCCAGCGTCGACCCCGAGCCGCGCAACTACGTCTCCTGCAGAAGCCGCGGCGCAAAACGCCACCACGGCGTACTTGGCGATGTGGGACGATGTCGCGGCGGTGGCGGCGACGTCTGACTGGCAGTCGTCGCGATTGGCTGATCACACGACGGGCGACGCGCTTTCGGTGCTGTCGCGCCAGATGTACGCCGACCACGCGAACCGCCTGATCACCAAGGGGCATCCTGTCGGTGTGCCGGTTGTTCAGTCTGTGGATTCGCAGAGCGCACCGAAGACCGTCATGATCCGTGACTGCTCAGACGCGAGCGGCTGGTTGAAGTACCGGACCGACACGGGCAAGCCAGCCGACAGTGAGCCCGGCGGCAAGCACCTGATCAACGCCGAGGTCAAACTGGGCATCGACGGATCCTGGCGGGTGACTCGGTTCGCGGTAGCGGGAACCGGATCATGCTGAGCGTCGAGCGAGCTGCTACAGCGGCGATGTTGACCTGCTCCGCAATGCTCGCGTGCGTGGGGCCTGCGTTTGCGGGCGACTGGTTCGGAGACGTCGATTGTGGTCAGGCGGCCTACGCGGGTTGTGCACTCGGTGCAGGGCAAGGCGGACGCGATGTTTCTCCAGCGCCGGGGCCAGGTGCACCGAGGTCGCCGCATGAACCCGAAGGACCAGCGCTTTCGGCACCGCCAGGCGACACCAAGGTCGGGCAAGACGATCGCGCGCGGTGCTCGTACGTGCGCAGCGACTATCAACTTCCGTCGGGCGTGAAGACCGCTAGCTACAGCTCGGGCGCGGGCGGCGTGAGTCTTGTGTCGTTGCGCTCGGCTGAACAGGGCCACGTGGTATCAGCGCAGGCCGAGAACGGGGGCGGCGCGTGGTACGTCTATCGCTGCTCGGGCACTGGGGCACGGGACGCGTTGTTCCGCGCGCCAGTGTGGATTCCGGATGGGCAAGCCCCAGGTGCGGCGCCGGTGCCGTCGCCGGAGGAGCTGGCGGCGCAGGCGCGGGCGCAGCTGCGGTTGCCGAGTCCGCTGATCGCATCGAGTCCGGCGGGGACGCAGTTGGTGCGGTTGCCAACGTGGTTGTGGCTCGATCGGGATGGGTGGTTGTCGAGGACGGCGACTGCGGCGGTGCCGGCGGTCTCGGTGACCGCGACAGCGACGCCGGTGTCGGTGGTGTGGTCGATGGGCGACGGCAGCACGGTGACGTGCACCGGGCCGGGCACGCCATTCACTAGTAGAGGTGATCCGAGGGCGGCGTCGCCGGACTGCGGTCACACGTACCAGCGGTCCTCGGCGGGAGCTCCGGGGGAACAATTTCGGGTGACTGCCACGGTTTCGTGGCGGATCGCGTGGGCCGGTGCGGGGGCGTCGGGGACATTCCCGGACCTGACGACCAGCGCGTCGGCGGCGTTGCGAGTCGCTGAAGCTCAAGCGCTGGGAACCGGCTAGGGCCGGAGAGTTCTCAATCGAATAGTCGTTCTTTTCCCCTCCTGACTGCGTTTTCGCGAATTCGTGGTGCAGGTGATCTATGCCTGGAGGTTGCATCATGACCAGCACGGATACCCCCACCCGGGGGCGCTCGTCGTCGAACGAGCTCCGAACGGTGTCGTGGCTTGACTCGTCGGGATCGCGCCGAGTTCCGGCGGCTCGACGCGGCCGGCGGCGACTGCCGCACCTGGTGGCCGGGGTGCTGCTGGTCGTGGTGTGCGTCGGCGGGTCGCTGTGGTGGGCCGGCAACAACGCCCACCGCGAGCCAGTGCTGGCTGTGGCGCGTCCGGTGGCGCTGGGGCACGTGCTGGTGCCGACGGACTTGCGTAGCGTCGACGTCTCGCCCGCGGCGGGGGTCATGGTCATCCCCGCGGGTCAGGCGTCCAGCGTCGTGGGTCGCCCGATGGCAACCAGCCTCGGCTCCGGCGCGCTGCTGACTCCGGACGCCGTCGGCGCTGCGGCGATTCCTGTGGGGCGTGCTGTGGTGGCGGTTGGGCTGGAGCCGGGCCAGTTCCCGCCGGAGCTCGCGGCTGGTGCCGCGGTCGCGGTGGTCGTCACGGCGGCCGGAACGCCAGGCGCCGGGGACCAGGCAACGGCGCCGGGCACATCGTGGTTGGCGACCATTCTCGGTGTCGCGCCTGCGGGCGCGGATTCGAGCTGCGTGGTGTCGCTTGAGCTCGACACTGCGAGCGCGGCGCAGCTGGCGCAGGCCTCGGCCGCGCAGTTGGCGTTGGTGCTTCAGCCTGCGGGTGGTGGTCGCTGATGCTGATCGCGTTGTGTTCGGTGAAGGGTTCGCCCGGCGTGACCACGCTGGCCATGGGCTTGGCCGCGCGGTGGCCGCACCCAGAGGCCACCTGCCGGCTGGTTGCTGAGGTCGACCCGTCCGGTGGCGACCTCGCGCTGCGGTTCGGGCTGCCGACCGCGCCGGGGTTGGTGAGCTTGGCGGCGGTCGTGCGTCGCGTGCAGGACCCGGCGGCGGTGTGGGAGCACACCCAGCCCCTGCCGGCCGGACCGCGGGTGCTGGTCGCCCCGCCCGGCGGGCCGCATGCGCGCGCTGCGTTGCACACGATGGTCACCGCGCACACCGGCCCGGTGCTGCACGTGCTCGCGCGGGTTCCGGGCGTGGTGGTGCTGGCCGATTGCGGCCGGGTTGACCGCGGCTCGCCGGCCGAGGCGATCGCCCGTCGGGCAGACGCCCTGATTCTGATGTGCCGGACTCGTGTCGAGGACCTCGCTCATGCCGCGGCGCGGCTGCCGGAACTGGCCGGCTGGACGGCGCGGCCCGGGCTGTTGCTGACCGGCCAGGGCTACGCGACCGCGGAGGTTGAGCGCGAGCTTGGCGTGTCGGCGATCGGGCGTATCCCGGATGACCCGGTCGGTGCCGCCGCGTTCAGCGGCCGGCGAACTTCCCGCGTCCGCCGACGCGGCTCCGGTGGGTTCGAGCAGTCGGTCACCGCGCTTGCCCGTGTTTTGGCTGCGACGGCGGCGCCACGGTCGCCGGCCGTCGCGGCGGTGGGCGTGCCGGGGGTGCCGGCGCAGCAGGTCCGTCTGCCCGGCGGGGAGGTGGTTCAGCTGCGTGAACCGCCGCTGGACCGACTCCGCCCGGTGCCGACGCCGCCAGCCTGGCCAACCACGCTGGAGAACAACGGTCATCACCTTCGGCTTGTCGGAACGGATCCGGCATGACCGCCATCGACCCGGCCCGCGTCAGCGCACAGCCAGCTGAGAGCGGCGCCGAGCAGCGCCTGCGGACACGACTGCGGACCGCACTGACCGCGAACCTCCCAGCGCGCATCGAGGGCGAGACTGCCAACGGCGCCCCGGTGAGCTCGGCGCGGCGGCGGGAGATCGGCCGCGAGGTGCTCGAGGCTGAAATGGTCGCGCACAGCGAAGCCGAGCTGCTCGCCGGCCGCGCGCTACCGACTGCCGCGACCGAGCAGGGTCTGGTCGAGCAGGTGTTGGATGAGGTGTTCGGCCTGGGCGGGTTGCAGCCGTTGCTGGCCGATCCGACGGTCGAGACCATCGTGGTCAACCGCTTCGACCGGGTGTTTCTCCAGCACACCGACGGCCGCCGTACCCAGGCCTCACCGGTTGCAGGATCGAATGAGGAGTTCACCGAGCAGATCCGCACGCTCGCGGCGCGCGCGTCCTCGGAGGAGCGGCGCTTCGACCGTGGCTCGCCCGCGCTGAACCTGCAGTTGCCCGGCGGGGAACGCCTCTTCGCTGTGCTGGGTCTGACGGCGGCCGGAGTGACGGCATGCACGATCCGCCGGCACGGCTACCTGACCACGTCGCTGGCGCAGCTGCGCCGCCGCGGCACAATCGACGCCGGGCTGGAGCGGTTCTTACGCGCGTTGGTGCGGGCGCGGAAGAACGTGCTGATCACCGGCGGCACGAGCGCGGGCAAGACCACTCTGCTGCGTGCGCTGGGCTCGGAGATGGACCCGGCGGAGCGGATCGTCACCATCGAGGACGCCTTCGAACTCGGGCTGGACCGCGATCCCCGATTGCACGCCGACGTCATCGCGCTGCAGGCCCGGGAGGCGAACGTCGAGGGCGAGGGCGCGATCGATCAGGCCGAGCTGGTCCGCTGGGGCCTGCGCATGAGCCCGGACCGCGTGATCGTCGGCGAGATCCGGGGGCCCGAGGTCATCCCGATGTGCAACGCGATGTCCCAAGGCAACGACGGCTCCATGGCCACGTTGCACGCGTCCAGCTCGAAGATCGCCTTCACCCGGCTGGCCTCCTACGCCGCCCAGGGCCCGGAACGACTGTCGCTGGAGGCGACCGCACTGCTGGTGGCGAGCGCGGTGCATTTCGTGGTCCACCTCGACCGCGCCGCCGACCGCACCACCCGGGTGATCGCCTCGATCCGCGAGGTCATCGACGCCGACGGCCCGGCGGTGATCTCCAACGAGATCTACCGCCGCGGACCCGACCGCCGCGCCGTGCCCGTGGCGGGCGCGCTGCGCGCCGACACGCTCGATGACCTCGTCGCCGCCGGCTTCGACCCGGCCCTGCTCACCCAGCCTGAGGGGTGGTGGACGTCATGACGATCAACCCCACCACCGTCATCGCCGCAGGTCTCGGTGCGGGCGCCGCCGGCGGCGTGCTGCTCATCCTCTCCGTCCCACGTCGTGACACGCCCACGAGCCTCAAGGTCGGCCGTATCCGGGCGCTCGCACGCCGGTTGCGGGATCGACGGGTGTTGCTGCGCCTGGCCGTGGCGCTGGGCGCGGGCATCGTGGCCGCAGCCGTGACCGGCTGGATGGTCGGCGTGGTGCTGGCCGCGGCGGCGGTCTGGTTCCTCCCTCGGCTCGTCGGCCCCGACCGCGTGCTCGCGCGCCGGATGGCGCGGATCGAGGCGATCGCCGGGTGGACGGAGATGCTGCGCGACGTCCTGTCCGCCGCCGCGGGGCTCGAGCAAGCCATCCTCGAAACCGCCCGCCTCGCCCCGCCCCCGATCCGCCCCGAGATCACCAGCCTCGCCGCCAGGTTGTCCAGCGGGCAGCGTCTGGCGCCGGCACTGCGGCAGCTGGCCGGGGAACTGGACCATCCGATGGCCGACCTCGTCCTCGCCGCCCTGGTGCTGGCCGCCGAGCGGCAGGCCCACCAGCTCACCGACCTGCTCAGCTCGCTCGCGACCACCGCGCGCGAGCAGGCGGCGACGTGGATGCGGATCGAGTCCGGCCGCGCCCGCATCCGCACCTCGGTCCGCGTGGTCGTCGCCACCACGCTGGTCTTCGCCGGCGGCGTCGTGGTGTTCGACCGCGCCTACCTCGACGTCTACAACACGGCCGGCGGCCAGCTTGTCCTCCTGCTCATCGGCGCCGTGTTCGCGACCGGGTTCGCCTGGCTCACGCAAATCGCCACCAGCACGGGCCAGAATCGCCCGCTCACCCTGGAAACACCGATCCCGAGCGTGGCCGAGGAACGGCCGGACGGGGGTGACCGCCGATGATTCCCGCGCTCCTGCTCGGCGTCGGCACAGGTGGCGGTTTCTGGCTGCTGCTGGCCTGGGTCCTGCCGCCCCACCCTGCGTTGGGCGAACGTCTCGCCGCGCTCGCACCACCATCCGCGGAGCCGATCACGACGACCCGTGACGCTGCGTGGGTCCGACGGTGGGGTCGGTTGGTCGTGCCGGCGCTGCGCGCCCTGGGCCTGCCCGGCGCTGCGATCGAGACCGACCTGCGGATCGTCGGCCGCGGCGCCGACACCCACCTCGCCGTCAAAGGCCTCCTCGCCCTCGCCGGGCTCCTGGCGCCGGGGCTGCTGCAGGCCCTGCTCGCCGCGGCCGGGACGGCGCTGAGCACCGAGGTGTCGCTGGCGGGAGGGATCGTCCTGGCCGCGCTGGGCTTCCTCCTGCCCGACCTCGATGTCCGGGCGAGGGCGGCTCGCAGCCGGCGCGAGTTTCGTGCTGCGCTCTCGGCGTTCCTCGACCTGGTGTGGATCACCCTCGCCGGCGGCGCCGGTGTCGAGGCTGCGTTGATCGACGCCGTCACCGTCGGCCACGGACCTGCGTTCGGCAAGGTCCGCCACGCCCTGCATGCCGCCCAGCTCACCCGCACCACCCCCTGGGCCGGCCTGCGCCAGCTCGGCGAAGAACTCGACATCACCGAGCTGGCCGAGCTCGCCGCCTCGCTCGCGCTGGCCGGCACCGAAGGCGCCCGTATCCGCGCGTCGCTCGCCGCGAAAGCGCGGGCCCTGCGCACCCACCAGCTCACCGACTCCGAAGCCGAGGCCCAAGCCGCCACCGAACGCATGGCCCTGCCCGTGGCTCTGCTGTTCCTCGGTTTCTTGACCTTCATTGCCTACCCAGCAGTACTCCAAGTCCTCAATGGACTCTAGCTGTGACGGCGCCATCTTGTTGGGACAAAAGGCATCGCGACAACGAAGGAAGTTTGATGTGGAGCCACATGCACACCCTGTGGACAGTCCTCTGCGCACGCATCACGGTGTTGCGGGCCGAGCCGGAGCGCGGGGAGATCACCACCACCGTCATCGTCACCGCATTGCTGGCCCTCGCCGCGATCGCCATTGTCGCGATCATCGTGGCCAAGCTGACCGCGAAAGCGAATTCGATCGACCTTGGCAGCTGACCGCGTCACCGCCCACGGTGACTGCGCGCCTCGAGCGCGCGCTGCGGGGTGACCGCGGCGAGGTCACCGCCGAGCTGGTCATCGTCATCCCGGTGCTGTTCCTGGCTCTGATGGCGATCATCCAGTTCGCGCTGTGGTCCCACGCCACTCACGTCGCCCAGGCCGCCACTGCCCAAGCCCTCGCCGCCGCGCGCACCCAGGATGGCACCGCCGACACCGGGCGCACGGCCGGGCAACAACTGCTCGACGACCTCGCCCACGGACCGCTGCAGAACCCGCAGCTGACCGTGTCCCGCGGACCGACGGCTGTGTCGGTCGTCGTCCAGGGCGAGGCCGCCGCGGTCGTGCCCGGCCTGCACCTGCACGTCCACGCCGAAGCCGCCGGCGTGGTCGAACGCTTCGTCCCCGACATCCCGGGAGCCCACTGACTCTTCACGCCGCAGCCACACAAGCGGCACGGCACGCGAACGGAAGATGCCATGACCACACGAATCACCACCACGCCGGTGCGCACCGGAACCTTCCACGACGGACCCGATACGCTGCTGCTCAACCCGCAGACACCACGTCGCCGATGGCACCGTGAACGCCTTCGTGCCTTGTTGCTGCCGCAGACCCTCCTCATCGGACTTGTCGGAGCTGCCGCGCCGGACGTGATCCATGCGCCGCCCGGATGGGCCGAGGTCATCGCGAACTTGAGCGTGCTCACCGCTGTGGGTGCCGGGGTCGTCCTGGCCGTCGGGGTCGGCCGGTTCCTGCGCATGCCCACCGACCACCGCCATCCGCCGGCCCGGCCGTGCCGTCTTGACCGCGTCCGCGGCGAATTCTTCTTCCGCAGCAGGGACTTCGCCGACCTCGGCCCCGACAGCCACCTGCTCGTGCGGAATCTGATCGCCGGCGTGGACGAGTTGCACCGCACCACGGCGCGCGTCTGGCTCGACCCGCAGCTCTGCGCCGAGGTGCATCACCTCGTGTGGCAGACCCTGGCCTGCTTGGACCGCATCCGCGCTGCCCGCAGCCTCGCCGCCGAACTCACCGCCGAGCCCGACACCGACACCGGCGCGCTCGTCGCCGCGGCACGCGAGGCCGTCGCCGTCATCGATGACGGCCTGGACCAGGTGGCCCGTCACCTGCACGGCTGCCTGGTGCTGACCCGCGCGTGGGAGGCCAAAGCCCGGTCCGCCGAGCTGACCACGCGCACCGACCAGGCTCTCGCTGAACTGCCCGGAAGCCACCTTCTGCACCAGCTGGCCGAGGTCGCCGAAGAACTCCCGCAACGCGTGTTCGCCTACATCACCGCCGCCCGCGACGTCACCGGCGCCGGCAGCTTTCCGTGGGAGCGGCCGCGCTCCACCTGGCCACACGCCGGCGGCGTCACCTCTCGGCGCGCCACCGGAGGTGCGGATGACAACGGGGGATCACCATGAGCCGCCTGGTCCCTGCCGTCTGGCGGCTGCGGCGGTGGTGGGCCGATGAGCAGGGGTCGGTGACCGTCGAGACGGTGATCTTGGCCCCGTTCTTGGTGATGCTGCTGGTGTTCGTCGCCGTGGTGGTTCACCGAGGGGTTGACGCGCGGCTGCGGCTGGACGACGCCGCCCACCAGGCCGCCCGCGCCGCCACCTTGCAACGCACCATCGCGGCCGCCACCACCGCGGCGGCCGACACCGCCAGCCACGCACTCGCCGAGGCGGGGATCGTGTGCCGCGAAATCACCACATCCCTGACTGGCACCCTCGCCCCGGCTAGCAGCGTCACGGCTACCGTGCGCTGCAGTGTCGACTTTGGCCAAGCCGCGCTCCTCGGCGTCCCCTCCACGAGGACGCTTATCTCCACCGCCAGCGAAGTCGTCGACACCTTCCGCTCCCAATCCACCGGAGCCACACCATGACCCGCCAGTCCGAGGGCGGATGGGGTTGCTGGTGGCGCGCCGAACGCGGCCAGGTGACCGTCCTGGTGGTCGTCCTGCTTGTCGCGCTGCTCGCCCTGGCCGGCCTGAGCTTGGACGGCGGCCTCGCGCTGGCCGGCAAGGTCCGCGCCGGCGGGCAAGCCGAGTCCGCCGCCCGCGCCGGCGCCCAAGCCCTCGACCTCACCGCCTACCGCACCACCGGTCAGGTCCGCCTCGACCCTGCCCGTGCGCACCAGCTCGCCCAGGCCTACCTCGCCGGCGTCGGCGCCACCGGGAGCGTCGAGGTCGGCGACGACACCGTGACCGTTGAGGTCACCGCCACCTACCGAACTCAGCTGATGTCGTTAGTCGGCGTGCGCGACATCCGCACGCACGGCCGCGGCACCGCCCACCCCCAACGCGGCGTGACCGCCATCGAGCCCTGACCTACACCACGAGTAGTCCACTGAACGAAGGGAGAACCGGCATGGTCACCTCCGAACAGGAGATCGCCCGTCGCATCGAGGAGACCGACTCCGCGCGCAGCGCCCGTCGGGCCGAGGCAGCCAACATGATCGGCGAGCTGGCCCGCCGCCACAGCGACCTCGCCGGCCAGCTCGCCGAGCTCGAACGAGAGCTCGGCGCCACCCTCACCTCAGCCGCGGACGTGATCGACGTTGCCGAGCTGGCCCAGATCACCGACATCCCCGCAGCCGACCTCGCCCGGTGGCACGGCCAGGCCGCCAAGCCCGTCCGCGGCCGCAAACGCAAGCGCACCGACCCGAAGACGAACGGCCTGCCAACCGCCGCACAGCCGCCGCAGCTCAGCTCAGCGGATCCTGTTGCCGCAGGCGCGGAACCCAGCTGATGCTCGCTCCTGGTCACCGTGCCGCGAGCACCGTCCGGTTCTTGGGTTGGACGGTGCGCGGCCTGCTTGCGACCGCATTGCTCGTGGCTCTACTGGCGGGGCTTCCGCTGGTGCTGATCTACGGCGTCGGGTGGCCGTTGCCCGATCACGTGCCGAGCCTCGACGAGCTCGAAGCGCTGCTGCGGACACCGATGTCGAGCACCTTCCTGCTCAACGCGCTCGCCTGCGTGGCGTGGCTGCTGTGGACGGTGTTCATCCTCGACGTCGCCGCGTGCGCGGTGGACGTGGTGCGTGGCGCGCGCCGGCCGCAGGACAGCGGGCCCGTGCGCCGCGTCGCTGCCGCGCTGGTCGGCACCCTGCTGGTCGCGCTGCTCGGCCGCACGGCCAACGCGGCACCCGCCAGCACACCCTCGCCCGGACATCTTCAGAGCTACGCCACGTCCGCCGCTGCGGCGGTCGACCGCGCCACCGCTGCAGACACCGAGGCAACACGGCCGGCGCAACCCGCGGGTCCTGGTGCTGAACGCGTGCGCGAGCCGGGCAACGGGGTCCACGACTCGCTGTGGCGCGTCGCGCAGCGCTGCCTCGGTGACGGCGACCGATGGCCGGAGATCTGGGCGCTCAACCGCGGCAGCACACAACCCGACGGACGAATTCTGCGCAACCCCAACCTGCTCCACCCGGGTGACCTTCTTCGCCTGCCCGCCGCCGAGCCGACCCCCAGCCCGGTCGCTCCTGCTCAACCCGCCGCTCCGCACCACCTCGCACCGACCCTCCCGAGCCCGGAGACGGGGCCATCCCCGCAGGCCGTCGCGCCGCCCGCCTCGGACGCCGCGCCGGGCCCGGAGATCGCGCGCACCGAGCACAGCGGGGGAGCGGTGACCTGGGGCGAGGGCGAGGTGTTCATCGGGCTCGGGCTGGCGACCGCAGTGAGTGCGCTGCTGCTGCTCGCCCGCCGGCGGCGCCACGCGCGCTACCAGCCCGGCAGCGGTCACCGCGGCGACGACCTTCCGGCCGCTCCGATCGTCTACCGGCTGCGCCAGGCCCACCTGCGCGCCCAGCGCGACAACGACCTCGAGGTCACCGACCCAGCGGACCCCGGCGACGACGACATTGATCCTGCCCTGGACACACGTCCCCCGGCTGAGCCGCACTGTGGCGACAACGAGTCCGTCGCCGGATCGGAGCTGACGGGGGGCCAGGGGAGCGGCGCCGCGCAGGTGCTCACGACCGGAGCTCGACGGGTGGTCGGCGCGAGCGCAGGAGCCGGCCCGACGAGAGTGCCCTCGGCAGTCGACCTTGCCGTCGCCGCATCTGGCGCGCGAACGAGCGGCGAGACGGGGGCTGCCGGATTCGGCGGCGGAATGCAGATCGCGCTCGACCTGGCCCAGGTGCACGGGCTCGGACTCGTCGGGCCCGGCGCCTATGCCGCGGCCCGAGCGTTGCTGCTCACTCTCCTCACCGCGCCGGCGCCCGCCGGGGACGCCGCGCCGGAGGTTCTGCTCCCCGCCGCCGACCTGACTCGCGTGGCTGGCCTGCCGATACCCGCCACGAGCCTGCCCCGGGCTATCACCGTCACGACCGACCTCGAGGCGGCTCTGACCCGGCTCGACACCGACCCCGCCGAGCTACACCGGCCCCGCATGCTGATCGCGACACCGCCGCAGGAGGCGAGCCGCCAAGCGCGCCTGCAGCAGCTGCTGGACAATCACGGCACCGCCGGAATGACCGCCGTGCTGCTGGGCCAGTGGCGCCCCGGCGTGACCGCCTACGTCACCGCCGCGGGCATCATCTCCGCCACCGATCCCGGCCCGGGCGAGTCGCTGCGCGGCACCCGAGCCTTCACCCTGCCCGACACAGCCGCCCGCGACCTGCTTTCCTTCCTGCACGCGGTCCAGCGCCGCACCGCCACCGAACCGGCCGACCCTCCCCCGAACACCAGCCCGCGCGCGCCCGCAGCACCGGCCATGACACCCGAACCCGCCGAAGCTTCCAATGGTCTGGAAACCACCGCCGGCTCGCACGACTCCCACTCGCCGACCAGCCCCGCGTCGCCTTCGTCTCCCGTGCCCCCGACCATCCCCGACGCGACGGTGTCCGACGCCTCGATCGAGCTGACCGTGTTCGGGGCCCCGACGTTGCGCTGGCGGACCGGCACCGAGCACCCCGAGGCGACCACCGACCTCACCAGCGCCCTCTCCGCGCGGCTGCTGGAGTTGGTCGTGTTCCTCGCGGTGCACCCCGCCGGCGTCGCTCGCGACGCGATCGTCGACGCCCTCTGGCCTGACGACCCACCTCGCAACCCGGCCAGCGTCCTGCGCACCGTGCTCTCCCGCATCCGCCGGGCGCTGGCGACCGCCACGGACGGCGCCATCGGCAACCTGGTGCTGATCGAGCACGGGCGCTACAGGCTCGACCCCGACCTCGTGAAGGTCGACTACTGGCGCTTCGCCACCGCCGTCACTCGCCGCCGCACCGCGACCGCACCAGTCGACCGCACCCACTCCTGCGAGATGGTCGTCGCCGGCTACGGTGGCACGCTGGCCGACGGGCTCGACAGTGAATGGCTCGTCTCCGCCCGCGAAGCCACCCGTCGCGACGCACTTGACGCCGTCGCCGCACTCGCGCGCGCTCGCGTCGCGGACGACCCCGACTACACCCTTGACCTGCTCGAGACGGCGCGTGCATTCGACCCCCACAATGAACTGCTCTACCGCGACATCATGCGCCTGCAACACACACTCGGTCGCCACGACGCCATCTCCCGCACCCTCAGCCTGCTCGAGACCCGGCTGACCGAAGTGGACACAGCACCGACCGCGGACACCATCGATCTCGCACGCCGGCTGCGCGACCACGCCCAGGGACTCCCGCTCACGGATACGACCGAACCGCCCCACTGTGCCTGAACGGGCAGGACACTCCCTTCCGTCTCTTGCCGAGAAGTATCCGGCTGAACTCGACCGACTCGATTGAGGCATTTTCGAGAAACACCAAAATGCCTCGATATCGTCCCGCTGTTCGCGGCGAGACGATGCTAGCGTCAATACGCGAGCGTCCGTCGACCGTGAAGAAAAAGAAAACTGTGGCACCATCTCCATTCGATTTTCGCCGTCGACGACGACGTTCCCCATTTCTCTGTGCACGTCAGGGACTCGTCCTCATCAATGTGTCACGTCGGGCTCGCTGCGTATCGCGCCCCGACGCTGTGCCATTCGCCCTAGGTCGAACTCGCTCCCGTGGCCAGCCCTCGCAGGCAAATTCGGCCGACCCGCCGCCCCGAGGACCAGGCGCCAACGCGGGTTCCGGCACCCCTACCGGCCCGGTACCCGCTCCAGCGACCGCCTAAGGCGGATCCACCCATCCGCGACGTTTCTGCAGGTCACCGTGCACGATCGGGGATCCAACGGTGTCCCAGACTCGCCTGACACCAAGCAGGAGAACACATCTGACCCCGGCGTCGCCGCAGCAGGGGGGTGGCGGTCGCTCGGTGGTCATCACCACGGCACTCAAATCACCTTCCCTGACTCCTCCTCATGGCGTCATATTCCTATTTCAAACAATTGTTTCTATGTATTCCTGTTCGAGGCCGGCCCGCCCGCGTCGAGCGAAGCTGATCCATCCTGACCTGCGTAAACAGAATGGAAATCGATATCCACATTCGAAAAAATCCCCCGAATTGGTCGCGGAAAACTGTTGTGCACCGCCCGGGGTCGAGTTACGTTTGATGTGTCACCGGGCCGGAAAACAAATAGCCACCGCCTCTGAATCGGGCTGCGCGACAGGTCATCCCGAAAACGCATCACGGAACGGGGAAACCATGTGCTACTCCGACACCATCACCAACCCCGACGGGACTGCCACCGCGTTTTGTAGCTGCTTTTGGCTGCAGGACCACGCCAAGACGCCGAAGCGGGCACGGACGGCGATCATCGGGCGGCTTAGGAACTTCCCCTTCCTTCCCGACCGCGACGCGTGAACGTTCGCACCGGCCCGCTCACACGATGCAACACCAATGACCCGACCCGCCACCGCACACCGGACACGGCCGAAAGGAACGCACAGGATGACCACGCCCACGCCGCCCGCTTCATCATCCGTCACCGCGCCCGCTGCACCGGCGGGCAGCGCAACAACCCGACTGCGCAACGGTGAATTGCGCGCCATGGTCGCCAAAGTCCTGGCCGACAACGCACACACCGAACTGAAACCGCGTGAGATCGCGAACGTCCTGCGCCGGTCATCCGGGGCGGTTGGCAACGCGTGCAAGGCACTCGCGGACCGGGGGGAAGCTGCGATCGCCGCCGCCACGCCGCTGATGTACCGGGCGACCGCAACCACGGCGGCCGTCGCCGCGTCTGTGATCGCCCCGGGGTCGCCCCGCGCACCCCACGCGTCCCGTAAATCCCGCGCGACACCGTCACGGCCGCCGACGGGCGCGCCGGGTGCCGCAGCAGCGACCGCGCCCGGATCGACTGGCACGGGCGTCACCACCACCAGCGCGGCGCACCTGGTGACCGGTCCCGTTATGCGCCCCAACGGCATGGACTACCACCCCCGGTTACTGTCCGGCGTGCCGGACGTGACCGCGTTGCGGCGGTTGCGGGACGCCAGCGTTGCGGCGCTGCTGTACGGGCCGCCGGGCACGGGCAAGACGTCGGTGGTGGAAGCGGCGTTTCCCGACTGCATCACGGTTCAGGGGGACGGCGACACCGTGGTAGCCGACTTCGTCGGCGACTACACCAAAACCCCAGACGGTGACTTCGTGTTCGTGCACGGCCCGTTGGTCCGCGCGATGCGCGACGGGGCGCCGCTATTCATTGACGACGCGACTCTGATCCCGCCGACCGTGCTGGCCGTGGTCTACCCCGCGATGGACGGACGTCGTCAGATCGTGATCAAGGCCAACGGCGGCGAGGTCGTCGACGCCACGCCCGGGTTCTATGTCGTCGCCGGTCACAACCCCGGCGTACATGGGGCGGTGCTCACCGATGCCCTGGCGTCCCGGTTCTCCGTGCAGGTTCAGGTGTCCAGCGACTACGACCTCGCCGACCAGCTGGGCGTGGACAAAAAAGCGGTGCGCGTAGCCCGCAACCTCGCCACCCGGCAGGAACGGGGCGAGGTCGGGTGGGCGCCACAACTACGCGAACTGTTGGCGTTCAAGAAGATCGCCGCCGTGCTGGGCGCGGACGCCGCCGCCGGGAACTTCGTCGGCATCGCACCCGAAGAGGACCGCGCCACCGTCGCCGCCGTCGTGCGTGATGCCTTCGGCCGCACCGTCGAGCCCCTTGCCCTCGGCGCACGCATTACCACCAAACCCTGACACCCCACCAAATCGACCCACAACCGCCGCGAAAGGACCTCAGACGTGACCACCCACATCACCATCGACCCGACCGCCACCGGACCCGCCGTGTTCCCCGCGCGGCCGGAATGGCTGACCCTGTCCGTGGCGCTGGCCGACGAAGTCCCGATCATCGCCGACCGCGACGACCTGCTGGTCAGCGTCGCTCCCGGCGCGGGCGGCGGCGCCCCGGCCTGCTTCTACCCCGCCCGCGCACTGATCGAGGTCGACGGCAACCACCTCGGCGTGGACCCCGCGACCATCGACCCCGCCAACCTGTCCGATCGTGCCCGCTACGCCCCGGCGTGGGGCGCCCTGACCCACGAATGCGGCCACGCCAAACACACCGCGTGGGAACCCCCGCACGACGCACCGCCCGCCGTGGTCGCCGCTGCGATGCTGCTGGAAGAGCCCCGCATGGAGGCCGCGCACGTGCGGCGCCGACCCGATGACCGGCACTGGTTGCGGGCGTGTGTGAAGGGCATCGTCGCCGCCGACTTACACCTGTTCGCCGACCCCGCCACCGCCCCGCAGCTGACTCCTGCGGACGCCGCACACACCGCCGCATTGCTACTGGGCCGCGCGGACGGTGGCGTGCTCACCCGCGCAGAGGTCGCCCAGGTCGCCAGCGTCGTCGAGGACGTCCTCGGGGCGGAGGTACTGGACAAGCTGCGGGCGGTGTGGCGGGAAGCGCTGTGCACCGCCGACGACGACGCCACGACCATGCTCGACCTCGGCCGCCGATGGTGCGAGATCCTCGGCACCGACCCCAACACGCCCGCCGAACCGGGCACGCCCCCCGACCCCTCCGGCACCCCCGATCCCGATGGACCCACGGCCGACCCTTCGCCTCTGGCCGACGCGATCGCCTCCGTCCTCAACGAAGTCGCCGCGAACGTTGCGCAGGAAAAGGCACCCGAGGACCCCGCCGCCGTCGCCGCCGCCGAGAGGGCAGCCGAGGACGCCGCAGAGCGGACCGCACGGAAGTCCGCGCGGCTGGTCTTCGCCGCCGGAGGCCCCCGCCGAGGAGGCACGAAAACGGCGGGAACCCGGCCGCCCGAACAGGACGAGCGCACCGCCGCACGAGTCTTGGCCCGGGCGCTGGACACCGCCGGAATCCGGGAACGCGTCGCGACGAAGTCCACTTCGGAGGTACCCCCGGGACGGTTGCGGATGCGCGGGGTGCGCGCCGCCGAAGCCCAGCGCGCCGCCGGGGCCGTCGTGACCGCCGAACCGTTCACCCGCGTCACCCGGACCCCCGTCATAGTGCCGCCGTTGCGGGTCGGGATCGCGTGCGACGTGTCCGGATCAATGGGATGGGCGCGAGCACACGTGGCCTCAGCGGCGTGGATTCTGGCCAATGCCGCCCGCCACACCAGGGTGCCCACACAGACCGCCAGCGTGATCTTCGGACGCCACGTCCGCCCGCTGACCCACCCCGGCAGGCCGCCCGCCGAGGTCACCGAGTTCTACTCCAACGACAACTGGGAGGACATCCCCGTGGCGCTGGACGCCCTCGACGGCGCCCTCGGCCTGTCCCGCCCCGGCGCGGCACGGCTGGTGGTCATCGTGTCCGACGGCGAATACCGGCATGAACCCCGCCGCAAGGGCCAGAAGAAGCTCGACCGGCTCCGAGAGTCCGGCTGCGCCGCGCTGTGGCTGACCACCAGCGCCAACGACAAACCGCTCAGCGGGGCGACCGTCCACGTACTGACTGACCACACGACGACCGCCCGTGCCATCGGGCACGCCGCCACCGCCGCCCTGCGCGCCGCCCGCTGACCGCACGGGGTCCGGGGCGGGACCACCGCACCAGACCCCGTGCGCACCGACCAACGACGTCGGCCGGGCGCGCCGCCTGGTGGCGATTCGATGGCCTCGGCCGGCGAGTCCATTTGCGGATTTTACTTCGACGACAAATGCAAAAGGAGCAGTGATGACGAACTACGACGGTGAGGTCGACATGGTGGCACGCACGTCCACCGAGAACGGCTGCCAGGTGACCACGATTATTGCCGATCGCGCCGACGCGCACGGGTCCTCTATCGCACGGTCACCCGTGAGGGCGCCTTCGTCGACAGTTACTGCTGCGTCGAGCGAATCCGCCAGACCGATTGGCGCATCGTCGCCGCCGACGGCAACCACGTCTGCATCGACGGCGTACCCGTACGCCCGCGAGACGAGGGCTCCGCCGTCGTCGTGCTGACCATGATCCTTACGGCACCCGTGCACGAAATCGCCCAACGCTTGCGGGACGCGACTCGGACCCCGCGCTGACCAACCACCCGCCTGCCCTCGAACGGAAACCTCGTGATCGACACAGCCGAGAACAACAGTCAACCCGCGCTCAAACGCGGCACCGACTCCCGCGAACGAGCCGGGTTCTTCAACGGACGCGGCCCCACGGCCAGTGCGGTCCGCGCCGTGATCGCCGCCGAAGGCTTCAACCCGCCGCCCGACCCGTCGACTCTCGTCGTGTTGCCCGCCGGGCGACGCATGCTCGAAGCATCGACGGTCGAGGAGTTCAACGAGGCCGTCGACACCCTTGTCCCCGTCTGGGCGGCGGCGGGGCTGGGCGGGGCGCCGGAGCACGCCGACCCCGACGCCCTGCGGGCGCTCACCGACGTCGCGCCCCGGGGTGACGACCGGTGCGACCTCCGATTGCACTGGCACGGGTACACGTTCGACGAAGGGCGCGTCCTCTACCACGCCCCCGATCGGTACGGCGTCACGAACGGCGGACTCTGGCACATCGTCACCCTCTCCGCGGAACGCCGGCCTCGCGTCAGCCTTTCGCCCGTGGACCGCGTATACGGCTCGCTCTACGCCGACACCGCTGCCCTCGACCTACAGGCGCTGGCCGTGTGGATCGTCAACGACGCGACGCGCCTGAGTCGCACACCGACGTCAGCGGTCTGGGCCCAAGCCCGATACGCCGCCGTCGCCAACACCGCCAGGGACGAGATCTGCCTCTACATCTACAACCTCGACAACGAAGCCGACAACAGCCCCAACCCCGCCCCGCGCGACCTCCAGGCATACGAGGAGATCCTCGCGGCGGCCGCCGCGCTCGACTGGACCAACCCTCACGACCGCGACGACCGCCGTTTCCGGCTGCTTCCCCGCGTCGTCGCCCCCGACCTCGTCGCTGACCTGCTGCTGGAAGGGCGCGGCCCCGGAACCGTGACCACCGTGGCCGAAACACACGCGTTCTGGGACTGACCCTCCACACACTCACCGATACCAGGAGGAAGACGAATGTTCTTCGACGAAACTTGGACGCCAGGCGTGTCCATCGGCGAACGCCGCTCCGACGACCCGGCGGCCTGCGATTCGTTCGGCGCCTTCGCGCACCGAATCCACCGTGACTTGCTCGCCGCCCGCAGCAATGGACGCATCCCCGAGCACGTCGAGGTGTGACAACCATGGAAGCCGAATTTCAAGCAGTTTTACATGGTGGACGTCCGTCGGGACGGACTCTAACGAGCCGCAGCACAAGGCCGTTCGTCGCGAGCTCGTCCCGGTCCGTGCGCAACATTGCTGACCTGCAACCCTCGGATGGCTTGGATTGGGCGCGGTTCCCCTGGGGGCTCGCGGGAGCGGTGTTTTTCGTCGACGGTGATGGACAACTGATCGATTACCTGGCACAGCATGAGGCGTAAGTCCCGACGGAGTCGTTGCCGTGCCGAGACCGCCACAGCGGAAGCGGCGCCGCGCGACCGGAAACACCGCCTCGTTTGGGCACTGCTGGCTATGGCGCTGCCCGGACCCTGGACCCCCGTTGTCATCGTCGCATACCTGCTACGTCGCGCCGAACGCGACGATGAACCGCACGAACGCCGCGCAGGTCCGGACGAGACAGCCGCGACGAACACTGAAGGCCCAGCACTGTCGATTGCAGACAAAGAGAGGAAGAGCGACCGATGTGTGCACGTCAAGAAGGATCGGATTTGTCGAGGTACATCGAGAAGGTACGCGCGAGGGTCGATGACTACGGGTGGTGCATTCAGCATGTACTGACGACAGGTTCTCGCCCGTCCTGGACGTACACGATCGGACTGACGGCTTGGCAGCTGCCCGAGCTGGTGGTGGCCGGACTGTCGCCCCTACAAGGACAGACGCTGCTGGCGACGACGGCCGAGAGGGTGGTGAGTGACGGGCCTCTGCAGCCCGGCGAGTACATCAGCGTGCGTGGCGTGGCGGAGGTGGAGGTCGTTGCCCTCGCGGAGCCGTCGGTTCATCTGAACGTCGCGGTGGCGATCTACGGCCCCACAGTCCGTGCGATGCAACTGGTGTATGCCGACGCGGCCGGGCGGTTCCCATGGTCTCCGGAGTATCAGAACGGCCACGGAGGACAACCGGTCCTGGGTCGCCGGACCGTTGAGTGAGAAGGCCTCGCGCACCGCCTGGCTCCGCGACGGTGGGTGCGAACGGCTGACACGCCGTTCGCACCCACCGTCGTTGTAACTGCCACATCGCCTTCTGCGTAACCCGTTCCGCTGTGGTGATGCCACGCGTCGGCACGAAAGAACGGGGTATAGCCGCCACATCGTGTGGCGGCCCTACCCTGTTCTTTCGTATTGTCAGGCCGTTTTGTCGTCGTCGGCGACGATGGCGGGTTGCGTGACGTCGGTCTTGCCCGGGTTGATCGTGAAGCGTTTCGGCGCCTCGCACGTTTTGAATGCGTATCCGTCGGCGGCGAGCTTTTCGAGGGCGTTGTTCACGGCGCCGCCCGAGTGGCCAAGCTCTTTGCCGATTTTGGCGGGTCCGAAGTCCTGGCCAGGGCGATCAGTCAGGTATTGCTGGACCAGCGCCCGCAGGGCGCCCTTGGGCAGGCGGCCGTTGGTAGTCGGACCGTCGCCCGTCGAATCTGCGGGCGCATTGCCAGCCGGGTATACGGCCGTGGTGCTGCCATCGGCCGGGCCGCCCGATGATTCGACGGGCAATGGTGTGGTGCTGTCACTGTCGGTGGAAGGGAGCGGACTGCTGACGGGAATGCCGTCGCCGGGGGACGATACGGCCGTCACGGGTGGCGCGTGGTCGTCTGCTTCGACGGGCCCGTCGTCGGTCTCGGTTGCGGAGCTGGCGTCGGATTTATCGATGGGCCCGACGGCGGGTTCGGGGCTTGCCGTGGGCGCGATTTTCCAGGTGCCGGGAGAGTTTTTGTCGCCGCCGGAGGTGCGCAGAGCGCGGCCCTCGTGGTCCCAGCGTGCCAGGATCTTCCCCGCTGTGGAGCGGCCGACCTGTGCCGCCTTCGCCAATGTGGCTGAGGTGGAGTCGGGGTTGGCGATCAGGGCCGCCAACACTTTGCTTTCTGCGTTCGACATGTTGTCTTGGCCGGATTGCGGCACGGCACGAAGGTGGCGCCCAGTGGTCGCGACCGAGGCTGTGCCGTGGGTGGCGTGATTGTTGGGGGACATGGCGAACTCCATGTAGGTGTCGGATGTGATGACGATTCGTGGCCCGGCTTGGGGTCTTGCCCGACGGGCGCTTCGGCGGCCACGTTCACTATGGACGCTCCGTGCGTGGCTGTATGTCAAGCGATTCGTCCAAACAAGACGTCTGTCTCGTGTGGACGCGCGGACGGCGTAGTGCGATGAACCATGCAAAGTGTTGTGTAGTAATGCGGCATTCACCGGGCGGGCCGCGTCGCGCCGAGGTAGTCGTCTCCGGAGTGCCGGTAGGGCTGGATCTGCACGACCTGGCCTTCGTCGGGTGCATCGATCATCGTCGAGCCGCCGAGGTAGAGGCCGACGTGATGGACGTGGGCAACGGTGCCGTAGAAAACGAGGTCGCCGGGGAGCAGCGGCGTTGTCGCCGGCAGTTGAGGCCCGGTGCGGTATTGGGCGTCGGCGGTGCGAGGCAGGGTGATGCGGGCGGCACGGTAGGCGGCTGTGGTGAGCCCGGAGCAGTCGAATCCGTGGTCTTGGGGCCCGTTGCCGCCCCACAGATATGGCAGGCCGCGCTGCCCACAGGCGTAGTTGATCGCGGCCAGCGCCGCCGGGTTGGGCGCCTGGATTGCGTCGCAGCTGCGGCCGGAGGAGCCGCCGGTGGGTGCGGGTTGGCACCGGACGCCGACGAGGGCGACCACGATCGCGCGGGCGCGCTGCTCGTGTTTGGCGTAGGTACCTGGGAATCCGGAGTGTTGGACGGCTTGGGCGGCGTCGGTGACGCTCATCTGCTGCCATCCGGGTGTGGTGGCGAGGCGCTGGTAGAACGCGGCGGCGGCGTAGGCGGGTGTGGTGATCTGGGCGGGGGTTCCCCAGCCCTGGGACGGTCGTTGCTGGAACAGCCCCAGTGAGTCGCGGTCGCCGTAGATGAGGTTGCGCAGCCCGGATTCTTGGAGGGCGGTGGCGACGGCGATGATCCATCCTTGTGGCGGCACGCCCTGTTTCTTGCCGACTGCCACGATGACGGCGGCGTTCGTCAGCTGCTCGGCGGTGAGGTCCGGCACGGTGCCGGTCGGCGATCCGTCGGGCGTGCATTCCGATGATGCGGAGGGTGTGGTGTCACTCGCGGCCTGGAGGACCGCGCCGGCGCCGCTACCGAACAGCGTGGCGAGGATAACGAAGAGAGCGCCCAGCCCTGCGGGGATCTTGTCTGCCATGCGGGTCCTCCGTTCGCGGCGACGCCGCAGGTGCGAGCCACGGCGGCGCGGGCCGCGTCGTGGGTTTCAGGCCTCGTGGCGGGTGAGGTGGTTCGGTGTGGCCGCCGGCGGCATTGGAAGCGGAGCGGGAAGTCGGTACGGCGTGGCCACGGCTGCCTCGCGTGGCTCGGCGCGGTCCTCGTCGCCGGGCTCGGCAGGCGGGGCGAGGCCGGGCCAGACCCGGGTGAGCTCGTCCAGGCCGTATCGGGGGCCGCCCCGCTCGGACCGTTCCGCGGTGAGGGGCAGCCACACTGCATCAGCAGGGCTGCGGAGCATGGAGGCGGGGTTGAGCAATGCGGCGGCCGCGGTGGCGACTGGGACGAGGTGGCGGCTGTCGAGGCCGGCGTGGACGCGGGCGAGGGCGGTGCGGGCCCCGGCTTCGCGGCGTGTGGTGGGCAGCCATACGAGCACGGGGGTGGCGATGCCGGTGGCCTCGGCGAGGCGGCTGTATCCGGCCAGTTTGCGGCCGAGTTTGGGGAGGGATTCGGTGCCGGTGTCGTACTCGAGGAACCACTCGAGCTCGGCCACGGGCTTGACACCGTGGTGGGTGCCGGCGCGCCAGCGTCCGTAGCTGTCGGGGATTACGAGGTCGCCGAAGTGGCGTGCGCAGCGGGCTTCGGACCACCAGGCGAGGGCGGTTTCGGTGGTGTGGGCGTGGCGGGCGTGGGCGATGAGGGAGGTGAAGAAGTCGTTGACGCCGATGGTGTGGGCGAGGCGCTGGTTGTGGGCGATGGCCATGGCCCGGTCGTGGCGGTAACCGAGATCGCGAACCTCGAGGCCGTGTTCGGCGGCGAGGACGGCGGCGCCCGCTGGGCCGAGCACGTAGTGCATCGGGGCGGAGCCGAGCTGTTGGAAAGGTTGGAACCGCGAGATCGCGCGCCAGAGGTAAAGCTCGCGCAGCCGTTTCCGCGTCGCGCGGCCGGAGGGGAAGGCGGCGTTCTGGATCTGGTGGCTGGTGAGCACGCGGTGTTCGTGCAGCAGGGCCAGCAGCCATTTGTCGCGGTGGGTGAGGCGGGCGGCGAGCATGGCTTGGTGTTCGATGGATCCGGCGCTGCGGCTGCTCGGGCGCCCGGGCAAGTGGGCGCGCAGGGTGTGCTGTCGGGTCGTGGTGGTGATCACGAGCGCCTCCCGGGGCTGTCGGTGGTCCGGTTGGTCAGGGGCGGCTGCGGCGCGGGTCGGTGGTGGGTGGCCTCGACGGCGCCACGCGACGGGTCGCGTCCGGGCGGGACGGTGTAGTCGCGGTCGCGGTCGCGGCGGCGGGGGCCGTGGCGACATGCGTGATAGGGGCGGCCTGCTGCGCTGTTCGTCGTTGTGCGCGGTGCGCGGCCCGGATTTCGCGTGCCCGTCCGGGAATCGCGGGAGGTAGGGGTGTGGTGGTCATGGTGAACGGTTCGGTTTGCTGTCCGTTTACGACCAGGCGCACGGCGGCGTGGAAGGCGTCGAGGTGGGAGAGGTCGTGGTCGGACAGTCGGGGCGCGGTGTGGCGGACGAGTTCGTGGGCGTCTTCGGGGGAGGCGGAGAGGTAGATCTTCGACCGGGCGTTGGTGGACACGCCTTCTTTGAGTTCGCGGGTGAGCTGCCCGAGGTGTTGGTGCGCGAGCACCATGCGTAGGCGGAATGCGCGGGCTTCGGCGAGCATGTCGTCGATGGGGTAGGGCAGGTTGAGGAAGTTGTGCATCTCGTCGATCGTGAGGCTGGCGTCGTGGCGCAGCCGTTGCGGGATGCGGGCGCGGGCGGTGGCGGCCTGCCAGGTGCTGGATACGATCAGCGAGCCGACCAGTCGGGTGGTTTCTTCTCCGAGGGAGCCTTTCGGGAGTCGGGCCAGGAGGATTCCGCCGTCGTCGAGTACGTGGGCCATGTCCACTGTGGAGCGTCCGCCGGCGATGGCTTCTTTGACGAAGGGTCGCAGCAGGAACGCGCGGAGTTTGTTCATCAGCGGGGAGATGACCTGAGAGCGGGAGCTTTCGGTGAGCTCGTCGTACCACTGCCAGAACCCGGCGAGGACGGGGTCGGTCAGGCCGGCGGTGATGCGGGTGCGAAAGGCCTCGTTGGTCAGCAGTTTGGGTAGGTCGGCCAGTGTCGCCACGCCTTCCTGGGCGCGCAGGGTCAGGCAGGCGGCGCGCATCAGGTCGTCGGTGCGTGGTCCCCAGAACGCGGAGTAGATGCGGCGGAAGACGGAGACGAGGTTGTCGACCTCCCGGTCGGTGTCGTGGCCGTCGAGGGGGTTGAGGATCGGCGGGCGGTGGCGGGAGTCGGCGTCGAAGAGCACGACTCGCTCGGCGACCGCGCGTGGCAGTCGGCTCAGGATGTCGGTGACCAGGTCGCCTTTCGGGTCGATGACCACGGCACCGCGGCCGTGGGCGGCGTCGTCGAGCACCATGCCGGCGAGCAGGGTCGACTTGCCGCTGCCGGTGGCGCCGAGCACGTGCAGGTGGTGGCGCCCGTCGGACACGCGCAGCCCGACGGGCCTGCGGTCCCCGGTGTCGGCGTGCCCGAGCGGGAGGACCTCGGGGCCGGGTACCGCGACCCCTGGCGGCGGGGCGACGGCTTTTGCCCCGGCGCGTTCGACCCCGGGGATTTCGGCGTCGGTGGGCAGGTGCGCCAGTGCCGCGAGCTCGGGTACAGACAGCAGATCCCCGCGATCGAGACGGCGCTCACGCAGCGCCGTGGCTGGGTGCCGGAGCCGGCTGCGGGTGTAGTGGTTGTGCTCGGTGTAGGCGGCGAACGCGGCTGCGAGTGCGTGCGCGCGGCCGCGGGCGGTGGCGCGGGCTTGCCGGGCACGTTCGACTCCGGCGTCGGCGGGCAGATCGGTGGCCGCGACGTAGCGGACGAGGGTCTCGTACTGGCTGCCGCGTTGTTTGGCGACGATGGCCTTGTTCTGTGCGGAGTACTCCAGCGACAGTCGCGGATTCTGGCTGATGCGCCGCGCCTCGGGGGTGCGTCCACGGCGGGTGGCGGAGGCGCCGGGGGTGAACGCGTCGAGGATCCGCCCGGCCAGCCGCCCGGTGCTGGCGTGGTTCACGCGGCGGGCGGCGCGACGGGCTTGGGCGACGCGGCGGCCGGTGACTGGGCGGGCGAGGATCTGCACGCAGGCGTGCTCGGCGCGCGATAGCCCGACCGGGGCGCCGAGCAGCGCGCGGATCGGGTCGGCGTCGAAGCCGGTGCGGAGGGGCAGGGCTTCGCTGCGGGCGAGGCGCAGGTGCCCGCCCAGGGTGAGGCGCCGGTGCCCAACGGTGAGGGCGGGCAGGGGCGAGGCGGCGGGGTGGGTGCGGGTGTGCGCGCCGGGCCAGGCGGATTCGATGGCGCGCTCGACCAGACCCGGCGGGATGACGCCGGGGACCCAGACTTGCACGGTTACCCCGTGCTCGCCGAACACGTACTCCAGGGCCAGATGCGGTTGGCCGGCCCACCAGCGTCGCCAGGCCGGGCGCAGCAACCCGACGAGGTTGGACCAGAGGGCGGCGCCGCCGGCGGGGTCGACCTGAGGTGGGGCGAGCACGGTGATCCGGCGCGCGTCCATCTGCAGCGCGGCCCGGCATCGCGCCCGCCACCAGCGGCGAGTGACGACCCAGGCCGCGATCACCAGCAGGGCAACGGGAATCGCGACCGGAGAGTACTGCGCCGCGGCATCGCGCAGCGCAGCGAGCAGCCTGAGCGTGGCGTGGGCGGGGTCGTGCAGGTAGTCCCCCACCCAGCCATTCTCGGCCGGGTCGGCGGCGGTGTGCAGTTGCATGGCGAGGTCACTTCCCAACGAAAACCAGTGGGAGAACACAAAAGTCTTCTGGCTGGGCTCGGTTAGTGGGTGTCGAGTGCGACCAGGTTGTCGCCGTCGGGGGCGGGTTCGGCGGGGCCGAGGTCGAGGTAGGCCTCGGCCAGGGAAGCGTCGACGGAGCCGGGGTCGTGCTCGGCTTGGCGGGCGAGCTCGGCGGGGTCGGTGGTGATCAGCTCGTGCTCGGCCGGGGAGGCCAGTCCCTCGAACGCGACCCGGTGGGTGCCGGCAACGAGCAGGCCCTGCCCCCGCCCGGCGGTGGCGATGAAATGGCGCTCCCCGGCGGAGAGATTCAGTGCGGCGGCGATCTCGGCGGCGGCCTGGGGCTGCTGGCCCATGACGATGACGGTGGCTGAGTTGTCCAGGATGGGTTTGCCCAAGGCGGCGGCGAGCAGATCGAGCCCGTTGGGGGTGGCCAGCATGAGCGCGATGAAGCGCTTGCGGCCGGACAGCCCGAACAGCAGCAAAAATCGCAGCGCGCTGGGCAGTCGCATCAGCAGCCAGGCCTCGTCGACCACGACCATGCGGGGCCGGCGGTGGGCGGGATTGCCGGCGCGGCGCCAGATCTCGTCGAGCACGAGCAGTGCCCCGACCGGGCGCAGCTCCTCGGGCAGGTCGCGCAGGCTGAACACGTTGAGGTGCCCGTCGGGGGTGGCGGTCGTGGGCCCGTCGAACAGGTCGCTGAAGGCGCCGTCGACGAACGGGTGCAGTCGCGCGGCGAGGTCGGCGGCGACCGGGTTGTGCGGGCCGGCTTCGGCGAGGCGGTCGCGCAGGTCGCGCAGCAGCGGCACCGGGCGGGTCCAGGTGCGCGGGTCGTCGGTGATTCCGACGTGGGCGTAGGCCGTGGTGATCGCGGTGTCGAGCACGGTGCGTTCGGCGGCGGTGATCTCGGCCCCGAACAGGACGCCGAGCACAGTGTGCAGGAACAGGCTGCGGCGTTTGAGCGCGTTTCGCGGGGCGGTGCGGTGCCCGCGCCCGTCGGTGAACACGGGTAGGTCGAAGGGGTTGAGTCGGATCCCGTTGGCCCCCAGGTGCAGGTAGGTGCCGCCGACCTGGGCGGACAGGCGGGCGTATTCGTCCTCGGGGTCCACGACGAACACTTGCACCCCCTCGGCGTCTTGGTTGTGGTCGCCGACGGTGCGGTAGAGGCTGCGCAGGATCTCGAGCTTGACCAGGTAGGACTTGCCCGAGCCGCTGCGTCCTAGGATCACGGAGTTGTAGTTGTCGCAGGCGAAGCGGTCCCAGTGCACCAGCCCGGAGGAGCCGAGGTTGTAGCCGTAGAGCACCCCGCCCGGCGCGCTGCCGGTCGTGGCGGGCGCGGGTAGGTCGGGGGAGGTGAACGGATAGGCCGCGGCAACGGCCGGGGTGTCGAAGGTGCGGGTCAGGCCCAGCTGGTCGAGTCCAAGGGGCAGGGTCGAGACCCAGCCTTGCAGCGCTCGGTAGGTGGTGGGTTTGGCGTCCAGCAGCAGCGACGCGCACAGCGACCGCAGCGCCGACACGTCCTCGGCCAACGTCTGTTCGTCCGGCGCGTGCACGGTGAGGTAGAGGCCGAACTTGAACAGTTTGCCCTCGCCGCGGGCGATCCGGCGCGACAGGGCGGCGGCGTCGTCGGCGGCAGCGTCGAGGTCGGGATCGTCGAGCCGGTCGTGGCGGATGTTGTGGCGGCGCGAGGATTCCAGCTTGGCGCGCTGCCGGCGTAGCCCGCTGGCGGCGGTGGCCGGGTCGACCGGCTGGATGTGCACCGACACGTCCAGGCGCGCCGGGTAGGTAAGCAGCGGCGCGAGCCAGCCGGGGAAGACCTCCTGCGGGTAGCCGGTGACGCCGAAGCTGGCGACGAACTCGTTGCCGACCTCCAGGTGCCGGGTGCCGACCGAGAGCGAGTCGGGGGTGAACGCCGCCGCCGAGCCGGACGGGCCGGGGCCGGGGAAGGTGCGGGTGCGTGCCATGGCTGACCTACCTGCTCTCGATCTCGTCGTCGTAGTCCCAGTCGTCGTCCTCGCCCAGCCACGGCCCGCCACGCCCCGGCGGCACGGCTGGCGCCGAGGGCCGCTGCGGTGGCACGGGCTGTGCTGGCCGGGGTGTGCGTGGTGTTGCGGTCGGGGTGTCGGGGTCGGGGCCGTAGAGGTCGGAGAACGAAGTGGTGGACGTGATGACCTCGTCGGCGGCGGCGAGTGCCGCCGAGGGCGGCAGGAGGGTGTCGGGGTTGCAGGCCGCGGCGAGTACCCCGGTCGCGGCGGCGGCGTCGAGGGGCGTGATCACGATCCCGGCCGCGCCGAGCAGGTCGGTGGCTTCGCCGAGGCGGCGCACCAGCCGTTGCTCGGCCGCCTGCCGGGCGCTCGCTGCGCGCGGCGCGGCCTCGGCACGGCGGCGCCAGGGCCACACCCTCTCCTGGGCCGGCGGTGCGGTCCGCAGGGGTTCGCGCAGCACGAGCAGCACCTGTCGGCGCAGCAGGTCGGTCTGGGCGGCCAGCTCGGTGAGGAAGTCGGCGTGGTCGCGGGCGGCGGCCTCGAGCGCCGGGTGCGGCAGCCCGCCGGCGCGAGCGCGCAGCGCTGCGATCTGCGGGGCGAGATCGATCCGCTCGGCGCGCACCAGGATCTGCACCGGCGCGGTCAGGCTGTGCAGGTATCGGGCGAAGGAGGCGACGAGGGTCTCTTGCTCGGACGGGGTGCGCAGCGAGAAGTTGACCGTCGAGCAGGTGGCGATGACCGTGAGCCCGTCGTCGCCGAGGTCGATGATCCCGGCGAGTGCGCCGGTGTCGTCGACGCTGTCGGCGGGCAGTTCCAGCGGAACCGGGGACACCGTCTCGACGGCTCCCGGTCCGCGCCGGTCGGCGTGCTGTCGGGCGGTCAGCCAGGCCGGTGCGGGGCGTACCCCGTCGGGGGCGGCGACCCGGTGCCTGGGTGAGAAACGCTGCCGGATCGCGGCGAGTGCCAGCATGTCCAGCGGTAGGCCGTCGCGGTGCCCGAGCGCGAGCACCGCCGCGGCGACGGCGAGCGGTACGGCCACGACGAGGAACACGGGCAGCGGCACGAGTGGGCGGGTCAGGGCGTGCAAGCCATACAGCAGCACCCCGGTGACGCCGAGGATCGCGAGCTGCCGGGCCGTCAGCGGCCCGAGGACCCTGTCGGGACGGTCGACGTCGGCAGGAACCCGCACGGGAGTGGTCATCGCGGGAGCACCTCACTTCTTCTTCGGGCCCCGGCGCAGGGGCAGATCGAGAGGCAGCTGGATGCCGACCCGCTTGCGCGGCACCGGCGCACCCGAGGCCGGGCCTGAGGGTGTGGTCGATGGTGTCGGTGTCGGAGACGGCGGGGTCGGGGCGTCCGCCGGCGGTGTGGGAGTGCTGCCGCGGCGGACGCCGAGAGGCAGGGGGTATTGGCCCGAGGCCATCGGCCGGTTGCCCGTGTAGGCGTCGCGCGGGTGCCGGCGGGTCGCGCGGGCGGCACGGTTGATCCGCCCGGACGGGGTAATCAGCGCAGGCCCGGTCTGCGTGGGCGGCGGTGCCGGGGCGGCGAGGTCGTCGGCCACGGTGCGCCGGGGCGTTCGGGCGAGGGAAGGCCGCAGGTGCAGCGGCAGCATCCCGGACTCCGGTGCGATCAACGCGTTCGGCACCTGCGCAAGCGGACGGGCGTTGCGGTTGATCCGTCCGTCCTCGGTGAGCAGACCGGGCTGCGCCACGGGCGGTGGCAGCCGGTCGCCGCGCTCGGCGAGCTCTTCCGCCAGGGACCGGCGTCCGGTGGCGTCGGGGTCGCGGCGGGTGGTGATCGGGAACCCGAGCTGATCGGCCGGCAGGGCACCGGGCAGCGGATTCGGCTGCACCGCGCGCGGGTTCACCGCGACCGTGCGGCGCGCACCGCCGGGCTTGCTCGCAGTGAACAGCGACTGCTGCCCGGGCCCGGGCCGGCGGTCGGTGCCGCGGGCGGTGTCAAGCACGTCGCTCAGGCGCGGGGAGCGGGGCGTGGGCCGGTGGCGGCGCAGTGTCATCGGCAGCATGAACTGGCCGGTGGGCGTGGCCGGGGGATCGGCCAGGGGCCGCTCGTCACCCGAGCGCGGCCCGCGGCCCCCGCCGCCGAGCAGGGAACTGGCGCCGCCGAGCAAGCCCATCGTCTTGTACGCGAGCAGCCCGCGCGCGAGCGAGCCGAACAGGGAGCGCCCGCTGCCGCGCACCGGCGCGAGGCACCAGAACGGGATCTTGATCAGCACCCACACCAGCCCGAGACACATCAGCAGGTTGATCAGCCCCGAGGCCGACGGCCCAAACTGGGTGAATCCGCCGGGAGCGAAGAACACCCGCATCGCCGTGGCCAGGGCCAGCGACTGGCCGAGCTGGATCGCGAGCAGACCGCCGAAGGCTTTCCACCACGTGCGGGCGATGCCCTCGGTGTGCGGCAGCGCGTGCCACATCAGGATGACCGGGGCGGCGGCGATCAACAGGATCGTCAGCATCGCCCGCACGATGAACGTGATGAGCAGGACCACGATCATTACCAGCAGTCCCAGACCGATGAAGATCAGCCACAACCCGCCGCCCTGCAGCGTCTTCAACACCATGTCGGTCAACGCGGTGCTCGCGGCCTCGGGATCGACCCCCTGGCCCATCACCGCCTGCGCGAGCCCGTTGGCCAGCGAGATCGCCTTGCCCGCGATGAACAACGACAACGTGCCCGCGAGGAACCCGACCGCGAGGCGCGGCGCGATCTCTTTGACGCTGTAGCGCGCCTGCAGGGTCTGATACGACATGAGGATCAACCCGGCGAGCAGCACGACGATCCCGTAGACCGCCAGCAGGATCTGCCACGACTCGGTCCACAGCTGCGCCAGCCCGGGCACCGAGGCCGGGTCCGGGGTGGCCAGCAGCGTCTTTCCCAACAGATCCAACAGCGGGTTCAGTGCGTCGGTGACCACGCCGCGGAAGAAGCTGCCCAACGCCTCAGTGACACACGCGCGCAGGTCGGTCAGGCCGCAGTCATCGGACTGATCATCGTCTCCGGCCGCCGGGCCGGGCGACTGGCCCGGCGTCGGGTAGAGCGGGACCGGTTGGGGGATGCAGTCCGGCCCGTCACACGATGGCGGTGGCGCGGACGTCGGCGGCCCGGGCGGTGTGCATTCGGACGTGATAGCACCGGGGAAACACGACGCCGACGGGGGCGCCGGGGGTGCTGGAACTGGCACCAGCGGTGTGCTCGGTAACCCGGTCGGCGGCGCCGGGGGCGGGCCGGGCAGCGTGCACACCGGGTCGGTCGAGCCCGGTTCACACGGGTCGGTCGTGGGCAATGGGATCGGCGGCGCGGGAGGCGGCGGTTGCGCGGGCGCGAACGCGGGGGCCGCGTCGACCGACCGAGCCGTCGCGGCCTCGGCGCGCGCCGCCATGCCGCCAAGCGCGGCCACGAGCACCAGCAGAACGGGGGCCGATCGCAACCAGCGGCGCCGCGGGCGCCGCGTCTTCGTACGCGAGTGCATCGACAGCAAGGTGGGTGCGACGAGGTTGGTGATGTGCGGGATCATCGTTCACACCCCGCCGCCGACGATGGCCTTGAAGGCGTCGACCACGATCGGGGCGAGGGCGGCGAGGCAGAAGCCGATGCCCGCGTGCTTGAACGCGCTCTTGGCTTTCTCGACCTCGCCGGGATCGCCGCCGGCCATCAAGTAGCGCAGCCCGCCGATCGTCAGGAACGCCGCCGCGATCGCGCTGAGGATCCCCAAGATCCAGTTACGGATGTTGTTCAAGACCTCGTCCACGGTCTTGGCCAGCGCGAGGTGCACCGTGGCGGCCTGCGCCGACGAGGAACTCAGCAGCACCCCCAGCGCCACCAGGACCGCTGCCAGCGCCACCCACCTGCCGCGACGGGCATCCGGCGGTCGCGGCGATGCGCCCGAGCGACGGGCACTGTCGCGACACGAGACGTGCCCTGTTGCCCCGCGACCGCGCCGTCGGCGGGTGGGGGAGGCGGTGGGCGAGCCGAGCCTGTCGTGGTCGGGGCGGCGGGTCGGCGGGCGTAGGCGAAGCCGGTGGTGGTGGGTGCGACGCGGGTGAGTCAGTCGCATGAGGACGCCTCCTGAACATCGCGCGGTCCGGACTCGGGCCGGGACGGGCGTGGGCGCTCGGGCGAGCGAGCCCCGCAGCCACCAACTCCGGGTTTCGCGGTGCGGGGAGACACCGGACGTCGTGCCCTCTCGGCCGCGCCGTTGGCTCGAGTGCGGTTCACGGGGTGGGTGCCGGCCGTGCCGCGTGGTCTAGTGGGCGTTACGTTCTGATCGTCGCGAAGGGACGTGAGGTAGGTGACGAGCCGCCGTTCGGCCCGATGGCGTGCTTGTTGCGTCGCCTTGTAGTTCTGGCCGCGAGCTTGCGCAGCGTCGGCCAATGAGAGTTCACCGAAGCGGGTCTCGCCGATCAACGCCGCCTCGGCGAGGGTGAGTACGCCGGCCTTCACGGCGGCGACCAGAACGAAGTCGGGGTGTCCGCCTGCGTGCTCGGGTGCTAATGCCCGAGCACCGAGATCCGCGACCGGCGACGCGGCGTCGAGCGCGTCGCGCAACGCGCGGTGGCCGGCGCGGTAGGCGGCCCACCGCAGCCGCACAAGGATCGCCGGCCGGGTGAGGTCGACGTCGGCGAGGGCTTCCAAGAATCCGGTGAGGACTGCGGAGTGGACATCGTGAACGTCGCCGCGGAACCGGTTGGTCAGCTTGGCGGCAACCGGCACCAGCACCGGCAGCGCGAGCCCGACACACGCGACCGTCCACGTCCCCGCTTCGGCACGCGAGCGCGTCACGAGCGCTGTCCAGACGGCATCTCGGGTCTCCTGTGGACACCCCTTGGTGATCAGCAGCGCGCCGACCTCGTCCAGCGGCATCAGGCGCGGCGGCAAGCCACGGATTCGGCGCCCGTCGAGGGCTACCGGATGCGGCCCGGTGACCAGCCATGCGAACGCGGTGCGGGCGGTGTCGAACACCCCGGGTTCGGCTCGGCGATCACGTAGGCGGTGTGCTGACGAGGTCGTTGCTGCGGCCTTCTTCGGTGACGACGGCAAGTCCATGACGGCACTCCTCAACGACGGAATGTGATGTCGACAGGAAGCCGGTCGGACCGCATCAAAACTGCTTCAAACGCAGGTCAGAGCCGTGTCAAAGTCGCTTCAACGGCGTGTCACGCCTGCGTATAGACCTACGAAATCGTGGCCATCGCCCGGCCGTGGGTAGGCGAACTGGACGATCGCGTTGGCGGGCGACGAGAACTCGGGTTCGGCGTCGCGACGTGTCTCATGCAGACCTCGTTTTCGGAGTTAGCCGGCGACAGCGCAGACATCGCCGACCCCGGTCTGTCGGCAACCCGCTTCCGGAGGTTCCGCTCGTGAATCGACGTCCACCGTCCCCGCACACGGGCCCGTCCAACCGAGACGACTCGACCCGTCCACAACGCACCCGACCGGCCAACGGCACCCCGTATCCGGGAGCACCCGAACCCGGCACATCGAGCCGCCGCCCACGCCACTCTGCGAAGCCGAAGACGCTCTCCACGAATGCACGCGAGCTGCCGCCGATCCCGCCGACCGTGTGGACAATCGGCCCGAACCAGATCGACCCGGCCGCGACGTGGCCCGCGCCGATCATCGAGTCAATCGTCACAAGCTTCTGCGCGCCTGGCTCTCGTGTCCTGCTCGCTCCCTGGCCAGCCGCGGAAACCGGGACGAGCGATATGACTGGCGACAGCGAGCTGGCCGCCGCACACGACGCGGTGCGCGCAGCAGGGCGAGACGTCGCGGTCACCCAGCTCGTCGTGGCGAGGTCTCCGAACGCCTCGTCGGCGAGCGACGCCACCTACCTGTGCGGCACCACGGCGCACGACGAACACGCGGAACTTGACGATGGCGAGCAGCCGTGCCCGGAGGCCACGGAACAGGTCGACTTGATCGTCACGGCGCTACCCGCGGACCGCCGAAACGATCCCTCGATCGAGGCCGTTGCGCTCGCGGCCGCTCGCAGGCTCACCTTCGGTGGCATCTTCGCCGTCTACACGCACGGCGATTGGACCACCGGGCGACTGCACGACCCGTCAAGGCTGATGATCGCCGCCGCGCAGAACGCGGACCTGCTCTACCTCCAGCACATCGTCACCCTGCACACACCCATCCGGAACGGCCGGCTCCAGCCGCCCGCGGCGAGCGTACGTCTGCTCGAGGAAACCGCAGTGCCTCGCGACGTCGGATCGCCGACGTCGCACGTCCGCGTGCACGGCGACGTGCTCGTGTTCGCCCAAGCGCACGCCGACGCCGGACAGCCCGAGGAACTCCGATGACCGAACGACCGGAAGCCAGGTACCGCGCCATGACCATCACGCCCCTCACACCGCAGTCGACGGTCGACGAGCCGACCGTGCCACTCCCACGCGCGTTCATCGACGCCCTCGACACCGCCCCACCCGCCGAGCGCGCGGACACGACCAGCACCCCGCCCGCCACCGCGCCGACCGACTGGGACGAGACACCGGTGTCGGTGTGGGCGACCGCCCAGACGTCGCCGGCCGCGCAGCGCAAAGGCCGATACGTGCCGGAGTCGACCGCACATCCGGCCAAGATGCTGCCCGCCGTCGCCGCGCACGCCATCGCGCACTACACCCGGCCCGGCGACGTCGTGCTCGACCCCATGTGCGGAATCGGCACCACGCTGGTCGAAGCGATCGACCTCGACCGCCGCGCGGTCGGCGTCGAATACGAGCCGCACTGGGCCGACATCGCCCGGGCGAATCTCCGCTTCGCCCGCCAGCGTGGTCATGACCACGACGCCCGGGTCGTTCGCGGCGACGCCCGCCAGCTCCAGACGCTGCTGCCGCCGGAGTACGTCGGGCAGGTCGCGCTGGTGGTGACGTCGCCGCCGTACGGACCGTCGGCACACGGGCTGGTGTCAACGGGCGAACAGACCGACGACGGGAAGGTCCGCAAGCACCACTACCGGTACGGGAGCGCGCTCGACCGCGGCAACCTCGCGAACATCGGTCACCACCGCCTGCTGGCCGGCTTCACCCGCATCCTCACCGCGTGCGCAGGTGTCTTGCGCCCGAGCGGCCACGTGGTGATCACGGTGAGGCCGTGGCGCGAGCACTCCGAGCTGATCGACCTGCCTTCACAAGTCATTGCCTGTGGGATCGCCGCCGGTTTGGTTCCGGCTGAGCGGTGCGTTGCCCTGCTCGCACGGGCCGCGGACACCGAGCTGATCGCGCGCGGCAGTTTCTTCCAACGTGACTTCATCCGTAAACAGCGCGCGGCAGGGCTACCGCTGCACCTGATCACTCACGAAGACGTGATCGTCCTGCGAGCTCCGGACGATCAGGATGTCGTCGACCAGCGTTCAGCCGCGGGAGCGGCGCGTCCGATTTCCATACATCACGAGTACGGGATGATCGGGCCCGGTCACTGGGCCGCCTGACCGGCACGTGCTGATCAGATATACGAGCTGGACGGTGCCGCTGTGAGCACGTTGACGAGGTGCTGGGCGCACGGATACCTCCGCGAAGCCCGCACGTCCTGACACCACTTCCGCACGGTGCCGCGCGGCCCCGCCCGGAATCAGGGGCGGGGCCGTTGCGCGCCAGAGGCTCCCGGTCTCGTCTTCAGGGCTGGACCGCTTCACCTGCCCGCGTCGATGCGCCGGTTTCCAACTGCCGCACGATCGTGGTCGGCTTGGGCTCGATAGAGCTGGCGGCGGGTGTCGGGGTTGGCCATCACCCGTCCGGCGACCTCCGGCCTCCGCAGCAGCTGCCCGGCTACTGCGGAGGCCACGTGCTCGTCCCGCGTCAGTTCCTGCACACGCGCCGCCCGTTCCTCGGGTTTGTCCTCCGGTCGTCGGTGCGGCGCCCGGTTCGCGGCACGCTCAGCGGCGCTGACGGTCCAGGTTCGCGTGCCCAACCGGTCGTTGAACGGCGGGTCTTTGATGACCTTGAACCGGTCGGGCAGGTACGCCATCCGCTGATACACGCTCCAGCTGGCCTTGACCGAGCGGCGCTGTTGGGGCCAGGCCGCGGCCACCGCGCGGTAGTCCAGCAGGGTACGGAACTCCAGCCCGATGTCGTCTGCGAAGACCTGTAGCGCCTCATAGACACCACCGTTGCCACCAGACTGCGACCGCATAGGTTCGAGTTCCAGTGCCATGTCCCCGAGCGCGAATTGACTGGCGGCCTGGTCCTCGAGGTGCTTGCTCGCTCGCTTGGCCAGCGGCCTATAACGGCGCTTGCTCACGTGGCCGATCGTCTCCACAGTGCAGGCCTCCGAACGGTCGTGGCGCTGCCACGATCCCGTCCCCCATCGGGCAACGCCAAAGGTCGAGGGGTGTCACGCGTACCTGTGAACAGGTCACTGTCACCGGTTCTGAGCATGCGTGGGTCCCGTCCATGACCACAACCCCTCACCCCAGGCCAGCAACGGGGTCACGTCATGACCGGCGCGGTGCGTGCCCGGCTCGCCAGGTCACGACGCCTTCTTTCAGTCTCTGACCACCACCGCCGGCCGGGTGGTTCTAACCAGTCGGGATTTTCACATCCACCGGTCGGCCAGCAGGGCGTGACGGTGGTTCCCGCTCGCTCGGATCCGGCCGGGTTCTGCGGGTCAGTCCGGGTAGCGACGACCGAGCCGCTTCCAATGTTCGGCCAGCGCCGGCCGCGCCGGAGCCGCGAGGACCGCGCCGAACTCCTCGTCCAGCTCGCGGGCGCGTGCTCGGTGTCGGCCCGGATCGGTTCGTCGAGCCGCTCGTTCTCCTCAGCCCAGCCTGGGATCAGCTGTTCCGTCGTACGGCTGCTGGTGCTTGAGTGGAGCTTGGCTTGCGCCTCGTCCAAGGCGGTCTGGCTGTTGCGCAGCTCGTCGGCAGAGCCCAACTCCGCGGTGTCGATGACGATGCCCGTCCGCGTCCGCACGCCGTGGCGCACGGCGACTCGCAGAACGTCGTTGCTGAAGGAGCGGGCCTCAGCGGGCTGCCACAGCAGGCGGTCGAAGTCGACGTCTGTTCGGGCCGCACCCGTGCTCGCGTTACAGCACCTTCGTCGGTCGGCGGAACGCCAGCACTACGAATCGGACGACGCCGTCTGGCTGGTCGGAGCGTCCGATTCGTCTCCATCGGTTTGGACGGTTTCTGGCGCATCGTCGCTCGCTGCTGGGCCCGAGAGTTCGTTCGCTGAAATGCTCGCAGCTCCCGTCGAGCGGGGTGCCGCGCGGCGTCGGCCGCGGATCGACAGCCTGGTGGCGAGGTGTGCCATGTACAGCACGAGCACGAGCAACGAGGACCCGAAAAGCCAGCCGAGTGCCTTGATTCCACTGGTGAACGTGGTCGGTCCGCCGCTCATGGCGAGCACCGGCAGCACGATGCTCACGATGGTGGGGTAGAGCAGCACACCGAAACCGATCCACAACTGCGTGTCTGGGCGCACGATCGCGTCGCGGCGTTCCCTCAGCCGTACGACCTCCGCCTCTGCATCTTCCCTCTGCTGGTCAGCGCGTTCCGTGCCCGTTGCCAGCCGGCTGCGGACGTCTTCCACCCGCCGCGCAGCCTGATTTGAGTTCAGCGTGCGGCTGACGGCGTCGCCGATCGTGGATGGCGAAGGGAAGTAGGCCATGTTCGCGGCCGCGAAGCCCAGAACCGATCCCGCACCTCGGCGTTCCTCCCGTTCTTGTTCTTCCTGCCGCCCTCGCTCCTCCGCACGTGCATCGACCAGGGCGCTAAAAGCGGTCTCCCAGATGTAGGAACGTTCGATCTGCGGCAACCGGTCTCGCATGAGCGAGCGGAAATCCGTCCAATCAACCTGGCGCCATTGTTGCGAGCTCAGCAACTCGGCTGGCTCCAACTCCGCATCGATGAACTCGCGGGCGCGGTCGTACTCGTCGCCGGCCGCCTGGAAGTGTGGCTGCAGCTCGCTCGCGGTGAGCGGGTTGAGGACGTCAACCGTGCTTACCAGCACGTCCATTTGCCGGGTCCCGGCCTGGATCGCGGCAAGCACGTCTGCGTTCGCGAGGAAGTCAGCAATCCAGAACAACGTCCATTCCTGCCGCGCGTCCCGGGCACGAGCCCTTGCGGTGGCCAGACGTTGTTCGGCATGCTCAAGCACGGCTTGAGCTCCTTGTTGCTCGCTGTCGAGCCCGACGAAGCGGTTGACCGGCAGACCGCCGACGATCGCAACAAGCCCAGCGCTGGCCCCGGTGACGGTGGATGGGAACGGGGTTGGGTCAGCCACGAGCGACCTCCTTCTGCCCGAACACCGCGAACTGATCAGCCCGGTTCACGACCGATCTCCGCCCAGGCGAACAGTGCGGCACGGTCGCCGTCTGGTCCTGGAGCTCGGCGAGATTGCGGCGCGCGATGGTGAGCCCGTCGCGGACGGGGCGGCTGATGCGTTGTTGCCCAGCAGCGATCTGTTCCCAGCTTCCGACGGTGCGCTCGTCGAGGGCGAGGCGGTCGACCAGCGCCGGCACGCGGGTGCCAGAGGCCTCGGCCAGGGCCCACAGGCGGTGGGAGCGGTCGCTGACCGAGCGCCGCTCCGTCTGCGGGTCCGTGCGGGCCGGCCCGCATGGACCCGGTGTCGGCGAGGGCACCTCGCCCCGCGCGGCCTGGCAGCGGCGGACCCAGGCGTCTAGCTCGGCCGAGGCCGCGGCGGGGTCGAGCGCCGCCGGCGCCAGGCGATACCGGATCTCCCCGAACTCCCCGCTGTAATGCGGGTTTCGGGGGAGAGCAGCTCGTCGTGGAACCGGGAGACATCGTCGCCGAAGCGTTCGTGCGTGGTCTGCGGGGTCACCTCGAGCGCCTGGCCGACCTCGGCCCAGGTCACGTCGCGGAGACGCGCCGTCACCACCGCCTGCTCCATCACCCCCCCGTGCCTGGGACACGAGCCCAGCAGCCTCGGCGATAGTCCAGCGGCCAAGGGTGCGGACCCGTCGGCGCGCGACGCGTCGCGATATATAGGGACGAAGCTGGCGTCCAGATCCGACAGCTCGGCCAACTGGGCTGCGAGGGCGATTCGCACCCGGGTCGCCTCTGCGAACGGCGGCGCCTGAGGATCTTCCTCCGACGCTGCCGCGGAAGCGTCGGAGGCGGTCGCGATCGCGTCGTTCTTTCGCAAGTAATACGGCAACCCCTCCGGCGTGGGGACCGTGCTCAGGGCCAGGGAGCGGTGCTCGCTTGCCATCCCCGCGCCCCGTCCCCAACCGAGATGCTCGACGTCGAGCCCGCTCAGCAGAAGATCGCGGGCAGCGTCGTCGGGAAGCCCGACGAGCACCGGCTTGTCCTCGGGCGTCGCCTCCCACAGCCGGCGCAACTGCCCCGCGGTGATCGGCAACAGCTGCGCAGGCCGGCCCGAAGGCCTCGACCGTGTCGTCGTCGGTCATGAAGTCCCGTCTCGAGGAAGTTACGGGGCTGGGCGGCCGTGGTACTGGACACCTCCGCCGTCAATGAGGCTAACCCTTCCTATCAGCAGTTTCAGGGAAATCCTGAAAACACCCAACTAGGCGAAGCGGGGGATCTTTGGTGGCAGGGCGGCGGATTCAGCGGCGACGAGTCCGCGCCGCCGTCTAGACCTCGATCTGCTCCACCGACGGCCAACCGGCTGCTGATTGAGCAGATCGGCAATCATAGGTTGCCGATGGGCATGCATCCACTCGACGCGCAAAGGTTGCGGTCCGCACCACATTGGCACCGTCCGTGGCGAGACGCTGGCGTAGACCACAGCAGGTTGTAGATCAACGATCTTGCTCGGCGAGCGTCGGTCATTCAGTCTTCGCCCACCAGGTCGTTCAGGCAGTCGGTGCAGATCACGTCGTCGGGGTCGGAGGTGGTACGACCGCACCGTCCGCAGGAGCCGAGGTCCGCATCCGTGACGAAGCCGCAATAGAAGCAGGCGTGGGTGAGGAAGCTGTTGGGGTCTGTGCGGGTGGCGACGGCGATGAGCGCTTCGAGCTCGCATTCCGGGCAGTCGGAAATCGACCATCCGCTCCGACCTTTTGCCGCCAGGTAGCGTGATTCGCCCAGGACGGATGTGACGTAGTCTTCCGCGGCATCGGTGCCGTCGACTTGGCTCCAGTCTTGACCGCAGAACAGGCAGCGCGAGGTCTCCTCGAAGGGCGCGAAGGTCCAGGCCACCTGCATGCATTCGGGGCAATGGATGACGATGCTCGGCCACGCCTCGAGTTCGGGGGCGAGTCGGTCCAGCCTTGCCCGGTTGACCGCCGCGATGGTCGTGAGCGCGGCGCCGATGATTTCCTCTGCTTGCTCGAGGTGCTCGATCTCGTCGTCCGGGGCGTCCGGAACGAGGTGTTGCCGGATGAACTCGGACAGCACGTCAAGGGCTGCAGCGGCGCGAGCGGTCACGACTTCGTGGTTGCTGGTCGAGCCGAAGTGCTGGAGCTTGTTGCGTTCCTTGTTGAGGAAGTCCAGGGCGTCGCGTTGAGTGGCCGTAAGCTGGACGCCGGCAACCTTGGCGAGCCGCTTGATCGCTGCGTTGAGCGTGACGCTGCGGAAGGCTCCCTGCCTTAGCTTGTTCTCGTCGGCGCTGTAGGGGTCCTCGAAGATGTGCTCGATGCCCTCGCGCTGCAGGCGGACCTTGACGAGGATCTCGATCGCGGCCTGCAGGTGCAGTACCGCGTACTTCAAGCGGCGCGGATCCGCGGATTCGGCCAGATGAGAGATCGCGCTGTCGAGGAAGTCGACACCGTTGACGATCGGGTCGAATTCCAGACTGTTCCCGGACGGACCACTTTCTGCGCCACCGTGTGAATCGCTCATTGCCTGCCCCTCGTCGTCGCAGGAGGCGCGTCGATCCGCCCATCTTCTGCGTCAGCCTTGATGTGGTCGCTCTTGAAGTATCCGGGACATCTGCGAACGACACACCAGGCAGGTGGGCCATGAGGTCGTCCCAAGGTCGGCGGGCAGGAAGCCGCCCTCGGAGTCGTGATAGTTGCGCACCCACAAGCGCGCGGGTCCCGCCGACGTCCGGACCAATGAACCGGACCGAGAAGCGATGCGTGTCTCGGGTCGGCCTGGGCGTTCTCGTCGGCCCCTGATTCCAGCTGCCACGCGGCCTCGTCCCACACCACGGTGGGTACCCCGGCTGCCAGCGCTGCAAGGGCGCGGGCCGACCAGTAGACGTCTTCCTTGGCCTCGGGCTGGTCGGGCTCGTGGCTCGCGTCAGGATCGTGTCGAGCGGTCATGGACGTCCTCAATCTACGAGGGCAAGGCATGGTGCACACCAGGGCCAAGGGCGTCGCCCGCCGTCAGGGATTCCGTGCGGCGTGGCGCCTTGCTCGTTCGTCGCGATCCCACTGGTCCCGATACTCCTCCAGCTCCGGCATCCGTTCCTGCGCGCTCCACGCCGCGCGAGCCGCGACGGTTTCCGCCAGGATTGCGTGCTCGAAGCCCCCTTCGTTGACTGCGTGTTCCGATGATCGGGAACGGCGAATTTTGTCACCCCCTGTTCCGCTCCTCGGGAATGTTTTGACGCGGCGCAATCGGGAGATGTTCATGGTTTTGTCAAAGTTTTGCGCAGTCTGTAGATGGGAATATAGCCGATTTCGTGAAAAGTTCCTCGGGAATATTCGCAAACCGCCCAAAGTGTACGTGTTTCCCTCAGAGTGTTTGTCAACCCGATTGGATCAAGATTTCACCGTTGCACTCCTGATAGCGTCGCTCGGTCCGCAAATTCGCGCGGGTACTCAAATGGGGAGAAAATGCGTAAAGGAAGATCGCCCTCGACTGCCCTGGTCCTAATTGGAGCTATTCTGGTTGTGGCTGCCCTGTCGGCTTCGAGTTATGCTACCGCTTCCGCGAGTGTGTTATCGGGAAGCCGGTTGGATGCCATCTCCCGCGACCCAGGCTCACAGCTGCAGCTTCAGAAGTGTCGCCAGCAAGCGGAACGGTCGGCACATTACGCCGGCGTCCTTGACTGCCTCGTCGCAGTGAAAAGGTCCACGGAGAAGAGGCAAGAGAATTACCAGGCGTCGACGATGGCTGGTCCTGTAGGTAATCTTGTTCCGAGAGGAAAGGCGTCGCCGAATAACGGGGTTTCTCAGGCGTGTCTGTCAGACGCTTCCAATCCTGATCGGTTCGTCTCATGTTCGTACGAAGGCTGGACCGTCAACCATATACATGAGGTTGATGGTGTAGACGAAGTCGTTGGTTGGATTGACTTGAATATCTACTCTTCGATTGACTTTGATCAGAGTCGCGCTGCATCTTGGGAGCTCAACGCTGAGATTTTCGTTCCCGATACCGAGGGAACACTGCAGGATGGAACAACGGCGCAAATGTGGACCGGGTGCATGGATCATCCTGACAAATGCATTACTTCGCAGCTTGAAGGAACCGATGCGGAGAATGAGCCTGTCCAGCTTGCCCCGCAGGCCTTGATCAACAAGACATACACCCAGTACACGGATCTTCCACAGGCGGGCCAGACCACCGTCCTCAATGGCAACCTGGGCGTGGCGCTCGAGGTCGCGGTCCCGGGTGCTTCTACTACTATAGCTGATCATGAATCCAACACTCTTGTAGGCCGTTGCGACAGTCTGTCAAACAACTATGGGCAAGGATGTGTAGACCAGAACGGTCCGGCATATGTGGAGTATAATTCAATCGACAACCCGAAAGTGACAGAGGTGGCGAAGCATGTATTCACTGCAATTCGCACACTTCCGAGCCATTGGGGTAATCCGTCTCTGAGCCATCCGTTGACTCGGCTCACTGATGGCAAGAAAGACGACGCCAACCGCGCATTTGCGTGCGCGGGAGTGGTTGTTGATCCAGGCGTTACGAGCTGTGATGAGTACCCGTTGGCCAGTACCTACCAGGGCGGCCCTGCCTCTGCTGCCAACGATCGTTCGACCGCCGTCGTGCCGAAAGCGGCCAATGATAGTCAAGGCGGGCTCACCCAAGGGTATTACGACTATTATCGGATCCTTGACAGTGACCCGTTCTGGGTGCAGGCTGTGTTGCCAGACGGTACGAAAGTCTGGTAACGACCGGTAAGCGGTGTGTGAATTGCCTGGTGGAAATCTATACTCGACGGTTCTAACCTTCCGACCTCGGGACGGCCAGTATCACGTCCGAGCAAGCCCGGGCGTGGAGAACATGTGGCCGGAGTCAGTTGACGGATTGACCACAGGAGAAGACAACTGGATCGCAATAATTTGCGGTGCGGAGTTTGGAACTGTGGACATAGCAATTGAGGTGATGGCCTCGATGCCGACCCTGGAAGAGGGGTGGGACATGGTGGTCGAACGCGACATTGAAGTCGAGGATGAAGGCCTTAACTTTCGCGAACTGTACGTTCTCGACACGCCCGAATCGGTTCCTGTCGGAGCCGGCTGGAACCGTGTCCGGGTCGCGGTGCGGGATCGCCTCGCAGCTGCCCGGCAAAGCCCGCCGACGGACATGTCGATCGAGAAGCACCGCATCCAGGTCTGGCCTGTAGACGAACCCTCCGAACCCCGTGTGGTCGTCGGTCCAGACGAGTACGCCCGGCGCTACCTCAGCTGAATCTACCGACGATCAGCGCTGAAGACAGGAGTGTTTCCGCTGGGCGACGACCGCAGGATGGCCGTCGCCCAGCTTTGTCAATGCGCCCGTCGGCAGCGCGACGCACCTGGTGTCAGCTCCCGGGCGGCATTAGGTGAACGGGCGTACCGGATGCCGGCGGCATGGTCGGCAAGTGACCGGGAAGATGGCGAGCGGTTGCCCTGTCTGAACCTGGTGTCGTGTCGGTTCTACCCGGATTGGCGGGCGACAACGCGACGAACATGGTCACGGCCAGCGCAGCGAGGACGATCGCTCCCACCAGCAGGAGCCCCGAACGTGACGTCACGCTGTCACCTCGTAAAGACAACGCGTCGTGGCGTGTGCGTCGGTCCTGCTCCCAGAGCTGATCTTCATCGCCCACGGATGATATCAGAATTGAAGCGGCGGCCAGTGCGTAAGACTGGAGCCGACGAGTTGAGTATTTCGCAGATTCGGACGAGCCCGCACATCAACGAGGCCACCTGGTTCAGCGTGGCTCGTTGGCGCCAGCGGGAGGTACCTGGCGACCTCGTTCCGACCCAGGGCTTAGGCGAACCGATGCCGCTGACCACTTCGTCGTCAGCATCTCGGCGATCCGTTTCACGCTGCTGGAACTTGTCAACGACGCTTGGTCAAGAAATCGTTCTGCACAGGTACCCGAGTACGGGGCCATCGAACGTTGCGGCGTGCGCCTGATGCTCGAGCCGCTGCGTGTTCGCGCGCCAGCTTGCCGACCGCCGGGACCTGACGGCAGGAGGGCATCACGGCCATTTTCACCATCGCCGGCGTTTTGGTCAGCCTTGGTTGAACCGTCTCCTGTGACGCCGCCTCGGCGATCTCGCCCACTGGGGAAGGCTGATGAGCACGTGTTCTGCCATCGGCTCGCATCAGGTCGTTGTCAGCTCGAACGCCACGTCTTTCAGCTCAAGTAGTGCTGCAACGCGTTTCTGAGCGTCCTCGGGCATGGCGATCGCCAATAGGCGTCGTGCCCGCGTGGCGGCGACGTAGAGTACGCGCAGGTTCTCTGCGACATCGGGCGGGTGGCTGCCAGCTATCCACGCGTCGACGAGGCCATCGGTGCGGGCATTCGAAGGCACGATGACGAGTACGGCCTCTTCTTCCTCACCCTTGACCTGATGGATGACGCTCGTCCGTACTGGGGTCATCGAATCCGACGAGATAACCCCGGCCGCGGCGCGGGGGGTCTTGTCTTTGAGCGCGGCTACAGCGCTCAAGCGGCCGGACGTGTCCAGCCGCAACATGCCGGGGGCTGGCGGCAGCAATTTGAGCTGGTTGGTTGCCTCCCGGCACCAGTCGGCGAAGGTGCCGTGGTCGACGTCGGGTAAGGCTACTGCCAGTTTTCCCGCGAGCTGACGGAGCCGCCAAGGGTCAACGTCGACGCTGGCACAGATTGCCTCGACGGAGCGATCGGCGGTGTCTGCTTCTGTGTACCAGTAGCGGAGGATTGCCCGTTGGAGGATGTCGTACGCCAGGTGGCGCAAGGACGGGTTCCTGTGATTCGACTTGGCGATTGTCGCGGCCCATGCCACTCGGGCCGGGTAGTTGGCGGGAGGTTGTGTGGCTGGTGTAGCCGTCGTCGAGGGCAGGGTCGTTCCGGCGTGTGCCAGCACCACGCGTCTCTCGGTGGCGATGCCCAGTTTGTCGGCGTGATCGTTGAACACGGCGAGCGCTTCGTCGGGCTGCGAACCTTTCGTGCCGATGAGCAAGATACCCGCCGGCTCGTCGCGGTTCGGTCCAACGGGTGAGTCGGCCGGCCTCGCTACGGTCGCGGGCCGAAGTGTGGCGGCAAGGCCGCAAATGGCCGGGCTGCTGCGCCAGTTTCCCTGGAGGTCGACTCGTGCGCCGAGTGACTCCCCGAACGCGCGGATATTGGCGGGCTGCGCTCCGCGAAACTCGTAGATGGCCTGGTCTGGATCACACACGAAGACCAAGGGGATCCCGGCGTCGTGCAGCAAGCCGAGGATGGCGAGATCATGAGCCGAGCAGTCCTGAGCCTCGTCGACGACGATCTCGTCGAATCGCCCGGACAGCATCGCGACGGCCTCGGTGTGTCTCCGCCGTAAGGTCTGCAGGGCGAGAACTCTGATTTCATGCCCAGTGACGTAGCCCTGGTCGATGAGGGTTTTTCTCTTTCGCACCACCGCCAGAGCGGCTTCATCGAGGCGGCCTTGCTTGGCCAGGGCGGTATAGCTCTTGATGGCCCGCTTCTTTGGTTGAAGCTGTGCGGTGCACTGTCGCGCGTCCGGGTCCCGGCTCCAGTTGAAGTCGTTCAGGAACACCTTGTGCTGGTTCGTGCCAAATCCCACCTCGACAGTGGCATCGATGCGATCCCAGGACTCGATACGGTGCCAGATCCTGCCGGGCGTGAGGAACGGCCGGACGAGGTAGCGCCAGAGGAAGGTGTCGATGGTCCCGACATAGTTCGGGAACGCGGCGAGCTCCGGCTTGCCGGCTTGGCGGCAACGCCGTGCGACCTCATCGCAAGCGACGTTCGTAAAAGACAAGACGGCCCGGCCTCGAGCGCCTCGCCGGTCGGCCAAGTGCCGATCGACGATGACTCTGGTCTTTCCAGCGCCGGGGCAGGCTGAAACGTAGAGTGGCGCCGGGTGTCGAACCGCCTGTTCCTGTTGCCGAGTTGCGGCCGCCGTGCGCGGGTCTGGTCCGGTCACGACTGCAGCTCCACAATCCAGGTGATGGCCGCCCTCAGGTAGGCGGGGACGACGACGTCCTCGGTCTGCATGCTGAGCTCGGCGAAGTCCTGAGCGAAGTCGCCCTTGCGAAGGTCCTTGTCCTTGAACTCCTTCTGGAACCGGGTGATGCGTTCCTCCTTGTCGGCCATGGCGTTGATCTCGGTCCACACCTTCGGGCCGACTTGGGGCTTCTGCCGATTGAAGGCCTGCTCCGCGACAGCCACGTTCGCGGGACCCGCGCGCAGTAGTTCGGGCTCCAGGGTCGGGTCCGCCACGAAGACACCGAGCCGGTCCTCGGCGCCGAGGCTCTTGGCCAGCTTCAAGAGGTTCGCCCGACGGTCGTAGTTAAGGTCAGGATCCTTGTCGGTGATCACCGCAACTCTCTCGGCGATACGGCCGCAGCCGGCGTCGGTGAGCAGTACCCGTATATACGGGGCGAAGTCCACACCGTCGATCGCGACGATCGTGGTACCGACGAACCGTGCCCAGCTCGCGCGGGCGAGGTCGGCATCGTTCGCTTCGGCAGCTGAGACTGAAGGGGCACGAAACAACGGCGAGGCGGTAGGACGGGGCAGAACCTTCCGCGCGAACACCGGCAGGAGCAGGGACTCCGCGATACCTTCGACCAGGACGACGCGGGGCCCGAACAGCATGGCACTGCGCGTCGCGTCGAGGTAACGCTTCAACTTCCCATGGCCACCGTCGAGATCGAGTTCGGCCAGAGCGATCGCCTTGGATTCGTAGCGACTCTCAGCCGCCGCAAGTGGTTCTTCGTACGATTCACCAGTCGCCGGAACGACCGTGGCCTCCTCCGCGATGACCGGCAACGGGTGACGCTTGAGAACCACGAGATCCTCGACCGCCACTGAAGCGGCTATCAGCGGTGAGTGCGTCGTGACGACCACTTGGACGCGGCCGGCGTAGTCGGCGGAGGCCGGAGCGCTCGCCGACGCTTCAGCGGCGTCGCGCAAATACTCGACGAGCAGGCTCTGCAGCTGAGGGTGCAGGTGAGCCTCGGGCTCCTCGACCAGGAAGACCGTCAGGTCGTGATCGCGTGCAGCACGAAGTTCCGCGACCACGGTCGCGATGTAGAGCAGGTTCGCGTAGCCGAGCCCGGATCCTCGGATGTCTCGAGGGCTCAGTCCCCGGTCGTTCATACGGATTCGAAGCGACCGCGCGATGGACAACAGGTCGGGATCGGCGAACGAGATGTCGGCGACTTGCGGACTCGCGCCCGAGGTGACGTCTGAAAGCGGAGCCCGTACGGCGTTCTCAGCGCCGTCGAGGACCACACCCGTTTCCTTGGTTGACCTGAGGGCGTCCAGGTTCTTCTTCACGGCGCCGACGAAATCTTCGATCGGGACTGCGTGCTCGTTGAGCAGGTAGTTCAGGATCACTCGCAAGCGGTTGCCTGATCCCGAGTTCAGCTCCCGTTGCGCGTCGCGAAGCGGTGGGAGGTAGACGTGCCGCAAGCGTCCGCGTGCTTCGGGCTCGGGGTCGCGGTCGCTCGACCTGCTCTCGCCCGCGACCCACGTCAACTTGCCTCGGGTTTCCGTGCCGACGGGTTGCGTGTAGGCGACCTGGTACCGCACCGACGCCATGTCGTCGAGGACGCCTTGGCTGTAGATGCCGAGCTGATCGGGAGAAGTCAGCGCAAAGGTTGCGCTCAGCTCGGTTGCTCCGCCCCCGGGCATCCGCGCGACATCGTCAACGTCCCAGTACCGGTCGCGGCGTCCATCGAGCGGATCCGTCAGCAGCCGCACGACATCCAGCAAGTTCGACTTGCCGCCGTTGTTCTCGCCGATCACCACCGTCAAGTGCTCACGTATCGGAACTCGAAGATCCCGCAACGAACGAAAGTTCCGCGCCTCGACCGAGGTCAATCGCACTGTGCCCCCACCTGCCCGGCGAACTCCAGCAGCCCGAGGAGGCTCTGGAGTGTCGTAAGTCGATCAATCGCCAGAAAGATCGCGCGTCGACTACGTGTTGTTACAGAAGGTGAGTTTGGTTCGCTCGATCGAGTACTCAGGTCGCGGTGTTGTCGGACAGCGAGGTCGTTTGAGTGAGCGATTTACCCAGTGGCTTGCGGGTCGGTACACGGATGACTGCTCTGGACTACATACCTCGATGGACGGCGGGTGGGCGGAGTGGGGCCTGTCCGCAGCCGGCGGCGTAGGAGCCGAGAAGTTGGTCGTAACTTGTCTCCAAGCGAGCGGATTTCCGGAGTTAAACGGGTGAAAGAAGCCGCGTTCGGCGCCGAAACGCTACTAGCGGAGGATGATGATGGCTCGTACGTCGAGCGCTATTTGCTGCGCGTGGATCGTTGCCTTTTCTTCGCTCGGGTTCGAGTGTTTGGCGAGGTCCTCGGACTACTCGTCGCGCGCGACGCCTGGTATGCGTCGACGACCGGGCGAGCGATCCGTCCGTGTGTGGCGACGGCGTAGCCATTGTTCTGTGCCCACGAGCGAATATGCTGAGTTGTCGAGTGCGCGTCGGCGGGTTGTGGTTCCTTGCTCGTGTCCTCGGATGACTGACCGACTGCGAGTTTGACTCGGCGGCCTCCGGTACGGCGGGCAACCGCCACGTACGGCTGTAGTGCTGACCGCAGTGCTTCTGCGTTCGAGGCGGAGAGGTCGATCTCGTAGGTCACTCCATCAAGTCCAAAAGGGACGGTCTGGTCGGCTGGGGAGCCGTCGGTGTCGTCGGAGATCTCGATCGTGACTTTCTTGGCCATCTGTATCGCCCTTAGTTGAGTTGTCCGGTGATGTGTCGGTTCGTTGAATAGTAACGTCCCGAAATTACGTTCACGTGACCGGTATCTGTCAGGACGAGGTTCTCTATTTTTCTTTCGAGGTACTATTGACGGCTTGTTGGATTGTTGGCATGAATAGTTGTGTGCTGCGGCGAACACTTCCCTGAAGAGGCTGTGAGCGGCAACTCAAAATTGCGTTGGAGTGTGTGATGGAAGTCGAGAGTGGGGTAGACCGTGCCCATGGTTGCGTCGCAGTCGCTGCCGCGATCAGAGAGGTTGCGGCGGCGGTGCGTGCAGCCGCGCCGGATCCGCCGGCGGACCCGGATGCGTTGCTGACGGCGGAAGACGTGGGGGAGTTGCTGCAGCTGTCGCCGCGGACGTTGAAGGACCATGCTGCCGCCGGTGTTCTGCCGCATCACCGGTTTGGCAAGCACTACCGGTTCACCCGCGGGGATGTGGCCGAGATCGTGCGGCTGGGCGCCGCCGAGGTGAAGCGGGCGCGACGGCGGGTGCCGCTGGAGGGCCTTGCGCAGGACTTCCGCGCCGCGTGAAGCGGGGCGGAGTAATAGAGAAAGGAAGTTGAGATGGCCTTCGGCCAGAAAGAGCCCGGCACGGGTGAGTGGCGTGCCCGGTACAAGCGTCCCGATGGGACGTGGGGGAACAGGTCAGGGTTTCCCACGAAGAAGGCTGCCGAGGACTGGGGCGTGGAGCAGGAGGCGCTGATCCGACGGAACCTGTGGCTGGATCCGCGTGATGGCGAAACCCGGTTTGCCGACTTCGCCGAGGCGTGGTTGGACGCTGTGCGTCCGCGGCTGGAGCTGAACACGGCCGCGAAGTACCGATCGTTCCTCGACAACCAGCTGCTCCCGCAGTGGCAGGCGTGGCCCTTGATCGCGATCTTCAACGGCTATGTCGAGATCGAGCGGTGGCTCTCGGAGCTGCATGAGGATTACGCGGAGTCGTCGGTGTCGTCGTACTTCGCGTTGTTCTCGACCATCCTCAACGGCGCTGTCCGTGCGCGGATGATCCCAGCCAACCCGTGCAGCGGGGTCCGCGTGACCAGTGGCGAGTTCGACACCGAGCGGCTGGTCGCCAGTCCGGCCCAGGCGCTGCGGGCTGCCATGCGTCTCTACGAGATGGGTCTGGGGATGTCGGGGTTCGTGTTGTGCCTGATGGACTTCTACACCGGTGCCCGATGGGGTGAACTTGTTGGGCAGCAGCGGCACGAGTACGACGCCGAACGCCGCGGGATCGAGATCCGGACACCGCTGAAGGAAGTCGGTGGGAAGGTCTACAAGGGAGGCCGGAAGAGTAATGATCACCACTTGGACGGTCGCTCGCGGCCGCCGACGAGGCGTGGGAACACCCGGCCGAAGAAGGGGCGGACGAAGACTCCGGCGGGGACTCGGTTCGTGGCGCTGCCGTCGGGGATCGCGGTGCTCTACGAGGAGCTGATGGACAGCCACCGTGATCCCTTCGTGTTGTCCACGCCGGAGGGGCGCCCCTGGCGGCGGTCGAATTTCCGGATCCGGTTCTGGCGGCCGGCGTGGGACGGGATCGAGTTGGACGACGCTGGGGCGGGGGAGCGGCGACCGCCGATTCTGCCGACATTCACTTTCCACGAGGGCCGGCACACGCACAGCACGTGGCTGACCGAGGACGGGATCCCGGAGGTGGCGCGGCGGGCGCGGCTGGGGCAGAAGATGAAGGGGATTGCGCGGGTTTACGACCATGTGACTCCGGCGATGGTGAACGAGATCCTGGATGCGTTGGAGGAGCGCTGGCTGCGGTCGCTGGCTTCGCTGTATCCGGGGGAGCGGGCGAAGCTGGTGTCGTGGTTCCCGCACCTGCGGTCTCGACGGACGATCGGGCCCGGGCCTGGGGCCATCGCCGGATCATCGCCGTCTGACGACTGAAGCTCCGCCCCTCCGGGGAGGGACAGGGCTTCTGACCTGCGGTTTTGGCTGGTGCGCGATACTGGGATTGAACCAGTGACCTCTTCCGTGTCAGGGAAGCGCTCTCCCGCTGAGCTAATCGCGCGAGGTGGAGACGGGATTCGAACCCGTGTACACGGCTTTGCAGGCCGTTGCCTCGCCTCTCGGCCACTCCACCGTGCAAGGCCTCGAAAGAGCCTTTCGAGCGGACGACGGGATTCGAACCCGCGACCCTCACCTTGGCAAGGTGATGCGCTACCAGCTGCGCTACGTCCGCACTCTCCGCGGGTCCCGAATGCCCGGCCTGTGGCCCGGCACCCCGTCGCCGTGGTGTGTGAGAACCATATCGGACCCCGAAAACCGCCCCGTCACCGGGGGGCCATCTCCCGGTTGCGGGGCTGTGATCAGGCGAGATCGTTGGGGATGAGGTGGGTCAGGGCGTCGTCGACGTCGACCCACAGGTGTTCGTTGCCGGGGAGCACCACGTCGTACGTGCGGTCGAGGAAGTCGGCGAGCTCCTGGGCGGAGGCCTCGAACATGGCGTGCCCGGAGGGTGAGTTGAGCTCGATGAGCACGGACTCGGGGTCTTCGACGGAGGGGCGGATTCGCACGTCGCCGTCGCCGGCGTCGGCGAGGAGGCCGTCGGCGAGGAGGTCGCGGGCGTAGACCCACTCGACCCAGCCCGCGCGGCCGGTGCGGAAGGCGGCGACGACCGCGTAGGGGTCGCGAGTGTCGTAGCGCAGTTCAACCTTGACCGGAACCGCCGGGGTTCGCGGCGCCAGCAGGTCGAAAACCGCCGTCGAGCGGAGCGTCACGTGATCGTTGCGCATCGTCCTACCCTTCGTCTCCCTTCCCGGCCCGGACGACCGAGGACGACGATGAGACGCTCCGGAAAGCCGATTCCGTCGCGGGTTTTCCGGAGATCACCCGTCCGTGGTCGGCAGTACCGTTCCGTCCTTCGTCGCCCGCGCCGCGCAGCCCTCCGCGGGCGCCCGCTGGGCAACCACACGTACATACTGCGCGGTTCGACCGTCGCGCGATAGCACCGTCGCACGGATGACGAAGCCGGGCGCGAGCGGCCCCACCGCGGCACAACCCCGGCTAGCTCGGGGTTGTTCGCTCCGTATTCGCTGGTAGACGCAGGGTGTTCGCCGCCAACCACCCGTTTGCAGGCCCTCGAAAGTCGTGTTGTAGAGTTGTCCTCACTCCACGAGCGGGCGATTAGCTCAGGGGGAGAGCGCTTCGTTCACACCGAAGAGGTCACTGGTTCGATCCCAGTATCGCCCACCACATCGAGGCCCCGGATCCCACGATCCGGGGCCTCGAGTGTTTTTCGCGCAAGAATCTTCGCAGGTCAGCACCTCGCGGTGGCGCGACCCGGCCCGGCGGTCGGGAGACCCGGTCCGATCCGGTCGATCACAGCTCCACAACGGTCTCGGCACAGGTTCCTGACCTGCAATTTGCAGGTCGCACGCGGACAAATGACATTCGCCGTACGGGTCGCGGCATTTTTGTGGCAAGCGGGCCCGCGCCGGCGCCGAGAATGTGATCCTGAGCACTTTCTCGATCACGTCGGTGTTCGGACCACCCGAACGGCCGCACGCAGTTCGCCGGCGCTCCGACCGCGGGTCGGCTGCGCAGTCCGCCGACGTTCGAAGGTTTCCGTCCGAGGCGCGGCCGTTCCGGTGAATCTGCCGCGCTTCCGAGGCGCCCCAACGACCTCGTGCGCCGGCGGGCGCGGTTCGGCAAGACGGGTGAACGAGGCGATCCCGCGGTGGGAGCACGGCGTGATCGACGCGCCGGCGCGCGCACCCCGGGGGAGTATGGGGCCCGGCCGAGACTTCGCGTGTGACGAAAACCCGACGCCGTGACACCGTGAAGCAGAATGTCACCCCCGGCGCGGCCCGATCCGCCGGAACTCCGGGAAAATCCACAGTGGACGCGTCCGGACCGGAGTGTCCACAGTGGAACATCCCGGTGGCCGGGACGCCCCGGCCACAGCGCCGAGGATGGTGGAAGAGTGACTACATTCCGTAGTTATCGGTAGGTTGCCACTTATTACTCATCGTCATCATCCCGTTATCATCAAGCCATTCATTTGCGTGAAAGAGCAGCAGGATGTGGCTGGAATCCTTGTAACGAGTCCCGGATAGCCGCCGATACCTTGGCGTGTGTCGCTCCTTTGGTGGCTGAATCGGGTACGGGTCTTGATCACGCTCCGAGATCAAACTCGTTCACGCAGCGTGCCGGCGGAGACCTTCGAACCATGCTCCTGGGAGGTCTGATGGAAGAGTCGGTGCGGCCCACATCCACGGTCAGCGAACCGCCGCCGCACATCGACCTCCAGGCGATGCCGGAGATCCCCGCGATTCCCGAACCCGCCGGCGCCGGGAGGGTGAAGACCGCGACGGCCGCGGATGCCGCGCGGGCCTCGCACGCGACCCGGCCCGCGCCCGTCGAGTCGACCACGGCCAAATCGCATCCCGCTTCGTGGGAGAAGCGTTACCGCGCCTGGGTCATCGCCAGTGACATCGTCGCCGCCTTCGTGGTGATCGGCGTCAGCGCCTTCGTGATCGACCGCGTGGCACCGCAGGACATGCACGCGTTCGGCACGGCCCTGGCGGTGCTGTGCGCGCTGCCGGTCAGCCGCGCGTGGAGCCCGCGCGTGCTCGGCGAAGGACCCGAGGAGTACCGGACGCTCGGGCGCGGCCTCATCACCGCCGCCGTGCTGGTTGCGCTCGGCGGCCTGCTCTTCCGCGCGCTCGACGTGCAGCCGTGGGTGTTCATCGTGGTGCCCGTGATCGCGCTGTTCGCCTTCCCCCAGCGCTACCTGCTGCGCCAGGTCCTGCACCGCAAGCGCCGCCGCGGCCTGTGCCTGCTGCCCGTGATGGCGGCCGGCAGCCCCGGGACGGTGGCCGACCTCATCGCCCGCACGAAGACCGAGGCGCACGTCGGCTGGCGCGTGGAAGCGGTCTGCACGGTCGACGGCGGCACGGACCGCGGCAGCGGCGAGATCGACGGCGTGCCCGTGGTGGGCCGGCTCGAGGAACTCTCCCGGCACGTGCGCCGCGGTGGCTACCGCGTGGTCGCCATCACCGCGGACCAGTACTGGACGCCGAAGCGGTTGCAGCGCCTCGCGTGGGACCTCGAAGGCACCGCCGCGGAGCTGGTCGTGGCGCCGGTGCTGATGGAGGTCGCGGGGCCGCGGCTCAACGTCTCGGGTGTGCTCGGCATGCCGCTGCTGCGGGTCACGGCGCCGCGGTTCACCGGTGGCCGACGGCTCGTCAAGGAGGTCGTCGACCGCTGTGGCGCGGCGTTCCTCCTGACGCTGTTCTCCCCGCTGCTGCTGGCGATCGCGCTCGCCGTGAAGCTCGGCGACCGCGGCCCGGTGATCTACCGGCAGCGCCGCGTCGGCAAGGACGGCAAGAACTTCACGATGCTGAAGTTCCGCACGATGGTCCCGAACGCCGACAAGATCCGCCAGAACCTCGAAGCCGACAACGAAGGCGCCGGGCCGCTGTTCAAGATGAAGCGCGACCCGCGCGTGACCCGCGTCGGCGGGCTGCTGCGCCGCTATTCGCTCGACGAGCTGCCCCAGCTGTTCAACGTGCTCGCGGGACGCATGTCGCTCGTCGGCCCGCGCCCGCCGCTGCCGGAGGAGACGCGGCAGTACGCGCCCGACGCCCGCCGCCGGCTGCTCGTGAAGCCCGGCCTCACCGGCCTGTGGCAGGTCAGCGGCCGCAGCGACCTGTCCTGGGCCGACAGCATCCGGCTCGACCTGCGCTACGTCGAGGACTGGTCGCTCGCGCTGGACCTGGTGATCATGTGGAAGACCTTCCGGGCCGTCGTCGGCGGGGACGGCGCCTACTGAGCGCCCGACGAGGTCCGTCGAAGCGGGCCCCCAACACCCCGGCGGCGGCCGCGTGCGGGGTGGGGGGGGACGAGGCCGGGCGAGCCGCCCCGGGTAGCGCCCACCCGCGG